>JAFQSX010000004.1 GCA_017409345.1 Muribaculaceae bacterium
GGGCACAGTCTGCCATTCGTCAATAAGCATTGGGGTATCTCCTGACAATGCTGCATCTGTATCTATTTCTAATAAACTCTTGAAATTATTCTTCACATCTGTTCGAGCCAACAAAATTTTGCTGGCTGCAATTTCCTCTGCAGTAGTGGTCTTACCGCACCATTTAGGACCTTCTATCAGCACAGCTCCTTTTGCCTGCAATTTCTTTTTAAGCAGGCTATCCATTATTCTATGTCTGTAACCATCCATAAATTAAAGCATTTACTACTACAAAGGTAATCAAAAAAACTCATATTCGGTATTTTGGAATAATATTTTTCGGTAAAATGGCATAAAATTATTCGGTAATTCAGATTTCCCTTGCTTCCTTTTCGGTAATTTGGCATTATTCTATTCGGCAAAATAGACTAAAACAACTCCTCATTCCGCACCTCACATTCCGCACTGGCAATAATTGTTGCTGTGTTTCTTTTATATCTGCATAGAATTTTGTAAATTTGCACCTTAAAATAAAAGTAACTATATAGTAACAATGGATCAGAAATTCAACGAATATAACGGTTTTAACCTATCAAACGTGAATAAAGAGGTTCTTGAGCAATGGAACAAGAACGGATTGTTTGAAGAAAGTATGAAAGTGCGTGAAGGAAATCCTTCATTTGTGTTTTACGAAGGACCACCCTCTGCAAATGGTATGCCCGGTATTCACCACGTGATGGCTCGTACTATCAAAGATATTTTCTGCCGTTATAAAACGATGAAAGGCTTCCATGTGAAACGTAAAGCAGGGTGGGACACTCACGGGCTCCCTGTGGAACTTGGTGTGGAAAAAGCCCTCGGTATCACTAAAGAGGATATTGGCAAAAAAATCTCGGTTGACGATTACAATGCCGCTTGCCGTCAAGAGGTGATGAAATATACCAAAGAGTGGGAAACATTGACCAACTCTATGGGTTATTGGGTGGATATGAACGACCCATATATCACTTACGACAATCGTTACATCGAATCAGTGTGGTGGTTGTTGAGCCAACTTTACAACAAAGGTTATCTATATAAAGGTTACACTATCCAACCATATTCACCTGCTGCAGGTACCGGATTGAGTACTCACGAATTGAACCAACCCGGTTGCTATCGCGATGTTAAGGACACAACAGTGACAGCATTGTTTGCTATGGTTAATCCACGTCCCGAAATGGCAGAGTGGGGTAAACCTTACTTTGTGGCTTGGACTACTACTCCTTGGACTTTGCCTTCAAACACTGCATTGTGTGTTGGTCCAAAGATTGAATATGTGTGTGTGCAAACCTACAATCCTTATAATGGCGAGAAAATCAGCATCGTGATGGCTAAGGACTTGGTTAAGTCTTATCTCAAAGCCGAAGGTGCAGAACTCCCAATGGAAGAATACAAACAAGGTGACAAGGTAGTGCCTTATCGCATCGTTGCCAACTATATGGGTAGCGACCTTGTGGGCATGCAATACAAACAACTCATGCCATGGGTAAAACCTCTTGAAAAGGTTGATGCTAACGCAGCTCCTTTCGTTAAGGAATATGCCGAAACAAATCCCGACAAATGTTTTGCCGTAGGTAACGATAAATTCGTTGAACTTGAAGAAAAAGCATTCCGCGTAATTCCCGGTGATTATGTAACTACCGAAGATGGTACAGGCATCGTTCACATCGCACCTACATTTGGTGCCGACGACGCCAAGGTGGCTAAAGCTGCCGAAATCCCTTCATTGTTTATGATTAACAAGAAAGGGGAGACCCGTCCAATGGTTGACCTCACCGGTAAATATTACACTCTCGATGAATGTGCTCAAGAATTTATCGACACTTGTGTAAGCGTTGATGCATATTCAAATCACGCAGGCGATTATGTGAAGAATGCTTATGATCCTCAATATAACCCCGGAGGTAAATTCGATGAGAAAGCTGCTCAAAAAGCCGAAGACCTCAACGTGGTTATCTGTATGGAAATGAAGCAAGAGGGTGTAGCTTTCAAGATTGAAAAGCATGTACACAACTATCCTCACTGCTGGCGAACTGACAAACCTGTGCTTTATTATCCTCTCGATAGCTGGTTTATCAAAACAACTGCCGCTCGCGAGAGGATGATGGAACTCAACGAAACCATCAAATGGAAACCACAATCAACCGGCACAGGTCGTTTCGGCAAATGGCTTGAAAATCTTCAAGATTGGAACTTGTCACGTAGCCGTTATTGGGGTACTCCACTCCCAATTTGGCGCACCGAAGATGGTACAGAGGAATTGTGTATCGACAGCGTAGAAACTCTTTACAACGAAATAGAAAAAGCGGTAGCTGCCGGCATTATGACAGCAAATCCATATAAAGAAAAAGGATTTGTTCCCGGTGACTATAGCAAAGAAAATTACGAAAAGATTGACCTTCACCGCCCATACGTAGATGATATCGTATTGGTATCGGCATCGGGGAAAGCGATGTATCGCGAACTCGACTTGATTGATGTGTGGTTTGACTCAGGCTCAATGCCTTACGCTCAAATCCACTATCCATTTGAAAACAAAGAAGGCCTTGATTCGGGTGAACTTTATCCATCTGACTTTATTGCTGAGGGGGTTGACCAAACTCGTGGTTGGTTCTTCACGCTTCATGCAATTGCCACAATGGTATTTGACTCGGTAGCATATAAAGCCGTTATCTCAAATGGGCTTGTACTTGATAAAGATGGCAACAAGATGTCAAAACGTCTTGGCAATGCAGTCAACCCATTTGAAACAATTGAAAAATATGGTTCTGACCCTGTGCGCTGGTATATGATTTCAAACTCATCACCATGGGATAACTTGAAATTTGACCCGGCAGGGGTGCAAGAAGTGAGCCGCAAATTGTTTGCAACATTATATAACACTTATTCATTCTTTGCACTTTATGCAAATGTTGACGGATTTGACAACAGCCAACCTCAAGTGGCATTGGAAAATCGTCCTGAGATTGACCGTTGGATTATCTCACTTCTCAACACTCTCGTAAAAGATGTAGATGAAGCCCTCAACGATTACGAACCAACAAAGGCAGCTCGTGCAATCAATGATTTTGTAAACGACAACTTAAGCAACTGGTATGTTCGCTTGAACCGCAAACGTTTCTGGGGTGGCGAAATGAATGAAGACAAACTCTCGGCATATCAAACATTATATACTTGCCTTGAAACAATCGCTAAACTTATCGCTCCAATCTCTCCATTCTATGCCGATAAGTTATATCAAGACCTCGCAGGTGCCGGTTCGGTTCACTTGGCATTGTTCCCAGAAGTTAACGAATCAGCTATCGACAAAGCTCTTGAAAATCGCATGAATATTGCACAAGTGATTACCTCAATGGTTCTTTCACTTCGTCGCAAAGTAAACATCAAGGTGCGTCAACCACTTTCTACATTGATGATTCCTGTGATGGACGATGCTCAACGTGATGCAATCGAGTCTATGAGCGAATTAATTCTCAACGAAGTGAACGTTAAGAACTTTAAATTTGTTGATAACGAAGCCGGTGTATTGGTAAAACGTGTTAAACCCGACTTCAAGAAACTTGGTCCAAAATTTGGTAAAAAAATGAAGGCAGTTGCTGCAGCTATTACATCAATGAGTCAACAAGATATTGCATCACTTGAAAAGAATGGCAATATCACTCTCAATGTAGATGGCAATGATGCTGTGATTGAAGCTATTGACGTTGAAATTATTTCAGAAGATATCCCCGGTTGGTTGGTTGCTAATGAAGGCAATATCACTATCGCCCTTGATGTAACAATCACCGACGAATTGAAACAAGAGGGTATCGCTCGCGATATCGTAAACCGCGTTCAAAATATTCGCAAGAGTCGCGATTATGATATTACTGACAAAATTTCACTCGTCTTTGCACCTAATGCCGACACTGATGCTGCAATAAATGCATATAGCGACTACATTGCTCGTCAAGTACTTGCTACAAATATTACTATTGGCGACATTAATGGCGCAGAAGGAGTTGAGACTCTTGAAATTGATGAAATTAAGGTTGATGTTAGCATCACTAAATAATAACATTAAATATTAACTTTAAAATATACAACCATGAGCGAAAAGACAAGATATTCCGATGAAGAACTCCAAGAGTTTAAGGAAATAATACTTAAGAAACTCGAAAAGGCTCAAGCCGACTACGAATTGTTAAAATCAAATATTATGAATACCGATGGCAATGACATTTCTGATACATCGCCAACATTCAAAGTACTTGAAGAAGGTGCTAGCACCCTCAGCAAAGAAGAAGCCGGACATCTTGCCCAACGCCAAATGAAGTTTATTCAGCACTTACAAAATGCACTTATTCGCATCGAGAATAAAACATATGGCATCTGTCGCGAAACAGGTAAATTAATCCCTAAAGAACGTCTGCGCGCAGTGCCCCACGCAACACTTGGCATTGACCAAAAATTAGGCAAAAAAAGTAAATGAGAATATCTAAAGGCTATCTAGCAATATTTATCATCATTGGAGTTGTTATTCTTGACCAATTATTAAAAATTTGGGTCAAGACTAACTTCTATCTTGGTGAGAGTTATCACATTACCGATTGGTTTCAACTTGTATTTATTGAGAACAACGGGATGGCATTTGGTATGGAGTTAGGAAACAAGTTATTCCTAACACTTTTTCGTATCATTGCCGTTACTGCACTCATCTACTATATATCGCGTATAATTTCACGCGATTATATCCCCAAAGGATATGTTGCATGTTTCTCATTAATCACAGCTGGTGCAGCAGGAAACATTTTTGATTGTTTATTCTATGGTATGATATTTAATAATCCAATTCCTCCCGAAGTTGCGACATTCATGCCCGAAGCAGGAGGATATGCCACACTCTTCTATGGAAAGGTAGTAGATATGTTCTATTTTCCTCTCTTTAGTTTCAATTGGCCAGATTGGATGCCATGGATTGGTGGAGAACATTTTACATTCTTCCAACCGATATTCAATCTTGCCGATGCTGCAATTACGGTAGGCATATTGATTCTTATAATATTCTACTCCAAATATCTTGCTATATCTCCCACAGAAGAATCTTCAAAAGAAAATATTTAACCCACAAATGAGCACTATGGGCAAATGTATCATATCAATAGTGTTAGGGGCATCTATTATTATAGGTTGCAAATCTACACCCAACGAAGTATTGCCTCAAGAAGATATGGCACAATTACTCGCTGACATCCACATTGGGGAAAGTATTGTTGATGGAGAACGAACAAAATTTTATAACGACTCATTAAAAAAAACAGTAAAACAATCTATTCTCGTCAAGCATAGGGTGACTCAATCCCAATTAGACACATCATTTGCTTGGTATGGGCATAATATTGAAGAATATATTGAGGTATATGATCGTGTAATTGCAATTCTAGACGAAAAAACGGCTAATATTGGAGGTACTAATGAAATGGATAAAATCGCACTTGAAGGCGATTCTGTTGATGTGTGGAGCAATCTAAATCATTATTCAATAAATTATAACTCTCCTAGTCAATATATTACATTCTCACGATCTAAAGATCAACATTGGGAAAAGGGCGATAATTATACTTGGCGACTAAAATTAATAAATAATATCTCTCCGTTAAAATGGGAGTTGGCCGCTGACTATTCTGATGGTACATCTGAATTTATTAATGCCACGCTTTCAAATGAAGGTTGGAATGAACTAAAATTTGTTTCTGATTCTACAAAAATACTCAATCGTGTTTACGGATACATTTATGCAACACCCAAAGAGTCTGAAATCATATACATTGATAGTATCTCATTAATTAGATTGCGTGCCGACAAAAACACATATCGCCAACGCGCTACACAACGAAAATTTGAATATAACAAGAATAAATCTAATAATAAAAATGAGAAAACGGATATAGACACCCTTAATCATTCAAACAAAAAATCAAATGAAGCATCTATAAAATCAAATATCCTTGACAAAAACACTAAACACAAGGTAAGACCAACCTTAAATCGCTCAAAAAATCTATCTCTATGAGAATACGATGCTCATTTTTACCATTATTTATTCTACATCAGAACAAAATATATAGAAATTGCATCTTGTCAATAAATGAAAATGGGGACATTATAATAAAGCCATTTGAACAAGAATGCGAAGCAACGCAATTTATATCTAGTGCAATATTAATTGCCAATAATAGAATTCCTAAACACATATCTAAGCTACCGATAATCAACTCAAAATATTTAAATCTATCCGAGTTATCATCCTACCTTCAAAAGAATGACTTATACCTCCAAAATGACGAAGAGCCTACACTTATTAGTGCTGGCCCTTCCGGATATTTTATAATAAAATAACAATCTAGTTATTTATCATTCCTATAATCTCATTAATATCCTTTATCCCATGGCGAAGGCAATATTCATCCATATAATCTATAATCTTCATTGTTACCGATGGATCAATAAAATTGGCAGTACCAACCTGTATTGCACTTGCTCCAGCCAACATAAACTCAATAGCATCGCGACCATTCATTATTCCTCCAAGACCAATAACAGGAATATTTACCGCCTTAGCAACTTGCCATACCATTCTCACTGCCACAGGACGCACAGCCGGACCCGACAATCCACCTGTAATCGTAGAAAGATAGGGACGTTGGCGTTCTACATCAATTGCCATACCAAGCAATGTATTAATCAACGAAACTGCATCAGCCCCCTCGGCTTCTACTGCACGAGCTATCTCTGTAATATCAGTAACATTTGGCGACAACTTAATTATCACAGTCTTTGCAAAAGCATTACGAACAGCTCGTGCTACTTGTGCAGCGCCCTCACAGGTTGTACCAAAAGCCATGCCACCTTGTTTTACATTGGGACAAGATATATTTACCTCTATCGCATTAATCTTATCAAGTGGAGATAATTTTTCACACACTGCAACATAATCATCAATCGTAGCACCCGACACATTCACAATCACATGTGAATCCACATCTTTAATGCGAGGATATATATTCTCAATAAAATAATCAACCCCTTTATTTTGCAAACCTACTGCGTTAAGCATACCCGATGGGGTTTCTGCCATACGAGGGTAAGGGTTCCCTTCTCTATGATTAATGGTTGTCCCTTTAATGATAAAACCACCTAAACGATTCAAATCTACAAAATCGGCAAATTCTTCACCATATCCAAATGTTCCCGATGCAGTCAAAACCGGATTTTTAAGATTCAGACCACCTATGTTTACACCTAAATTTACCATGTCAATTCATTTATATTAAACACCGGACCTTCGGTGCATACACATACATTTCCTTTTACCGTATTTTCCACACAACAGAGACAAGCTCCAAGTCCACAAGCCATCATATTTTCCAACGACACCTCGCAATCAATCGATTTTGCTTTTGCAACATTTGCAATAGCTTTCATCATTGGAGCCGGACCACAACAATATATCTTGTTTATATCAGTATCAAGAACCGTATTTGTTGTTACCAATCCTTTTTCACCCATAGAACCATCTTCGGTTGAAACATACACCTCCCCAATCTTTTCAAATTCGGCAAGTTGAAGCACATCTTTTGCCGAACGTGCTCCGATTAAGAATTTTGGCATATAACCCTCCTCTTTTAATCTTTTTCCCCAATACAACATTGGAGCAACGCCAACACCGCCACCGGCTAAAAGCACCAAATCAGATTGATTTTTAGGCATAGAGAATGAATTACCCAAAGGCAACACCACATTTAACAAATCACCAGGCTTTAATGCCATTAATGCACGTGTTCCTTCTCCGGCATTTCTCACTAATAACCATAGATGATTATTTTCCCTATCTACATTATTAATTGAGATAGGACGACGCAAAAATGTGGTTTTAGAGCCATCTACTGCCACCTGAACAAATTGTCCAGGCTTCATTTCAGGCAAAATAGAGCCATCGGAGGTTGTCAAGATGAGCAATGTATATAGCTCATGAATCCTCCTATTCTCCACAATTGTTAAGTCTAATATATATTTCTTCATAACTTATGTATATTATGTATTTAATCAAGTAATTTAATGTTCCATCCGTTCACTACCTCAAACTCATTTTCATATCTTTTACGCTCGAAGTATGTTGCAATTGCCCAACCATTCTCACTATCAATAATTTGCATAAAATTATCAAATACAGGGATAGGGGATTGGTCAATATTTTGATAAGTAGTGGTAGTATTTATCGTCACAAGCTCATATTCTCCAGTCTGCTCAAAATCACGAGTAGCCATCATCTTTGACTCCGAAACAATTTCAGATGAATATCCCCAATTCGAGCCATCTTCTTTTGAGTTCCCACAATATAGGTTATTTAATTTTAGCCTTTTTCCATTAAACGACAATAGAGAAACAAATGGAAATAACGCATCCGAAGTCTTTTCGACATCATTATTTCGCCAATCCAAATATGAATCCCAATTCAAAACCTTTATAAGTGCCCCATTACGATTTGTCATAAGTCGTAATGGTTTCTCATCTAAAACTATTGAATCATTAATCAACGGTAATTTCTCTCTCTCATAACATAACGAGAATAAATGTTCGGTAGAATCATCAACTTCGATAGTAAAATCTCGGCTAAAACCACCATGTTTAATCGTATCACCATTTTTTACCTCATATTGAAATTCCGAATATCGGAATAAATGCCGTTCATGCTTATTCCATTTTGCCAATACGATAATGGTACTATCATCAAGAATAGCACATTGTGCATTATTATATAATAACAACACTATAAATAGAACAATTATTATCGGATAGCGAACCATAATAACTAAAATTATTACAAAGATAGTTTTTATAATCCATAAATCAATAAAGAGATTTGATTATTTTAGTAACATATAGTTGTAAATAAAAATAAGTTGTTCTGTACAATCAAAACAACTTATTATAAGCAAAATATTCGGTTATATAATCACTATTGATTATTATCATTTTCTCATCTGTGGAACAAATATTTCATAACTATTATCATTATAAAATACCCTTATTTCTATTACCTTTTTAGCATTTGATTTGACTGAAATTTGATCTGTTTGAGCAATAACATTAGACATAGATGGATTGGTCTCTTTATATTCCAGTTTTTGAACACTATTTACCGACTTAGATAACATGCTATTTTGATCCTCTATCGGATTATCAAAATCAAGTTCTTGCATAATCGACTCGTTTTTCACATCCTCTTTAGTTCCAAAATCAATACTGTCTCCAATTTTAGGCTCTGACATTGTTATTTTTGAATCAACTAACATGCTTCCCTCTCCAAACATCAACCACATTACAGACAATTGAGGATATGCCTCATGAATCTTACTAATAAGTTCATCACTGATCTTTTTATTTCTTCCATTAAGTATTTGTGATATAGTAGGACGAGGGATACGACATGTATCTGCAAATTGAGAATTTGCAATATTTAATGCCATCATGAACTGTTTTAAGCGAGTTACAATATCCATTTTAATTTGATTTTGTAATTATTTAGATATGCAAATGTAATTACTATTATTTAATTTAGCAAATTTTCATTACTGAAAATCAGAATATCCACCTATTTAACTTCGTAAATCACCCAATAGAGTAGGGGGCAAACAACTCATAAATAATTAAATAAATACTTTTATACATAACACACAACATGTTGATTTATACATAATTACATCAATTAAATACCCATACACACCCGATAGTCACACAACTCCTAATTAATTACTTTAACTTCTTATGTATAACTCACTCAAAATATATCACTTACATACTAATGTAAAAATACCTTAATGGTAAAAATTGGACTATGTAAACCGTTTTTGTGAGTAAATTACCATTTCTACATCGTAAAACCAGTGATTAAAGTATGAGATTCTTGATTACTTTTGCACATCCATTTACATTTACACTACAAAATTAGATATAACGCAAGATTACAGATGTAATTTAAACAGTCTCATCTGCGAATTAAAATTGTTTGCAATTAGAAACTCGTCTCCAGTTTCTTATTTTTCCAGGTATAGTATCAATTCGTTTTAAATATTAAAATCTAATCGCACTAATTATGCCTCAAATAACTTATTAATACACATTAAATCACTCTGTAGAAATTCATTACTAATAGATAATTTCAAATTTATCTGATTATAAACATTTCATCAGATAAATTTGAATATCATTCTATGGTAATATAAAAAATGGTAAATATATTATATATGATGTAATATATTATAACTTCAAAAAGTATAAAAATATCCATTATAGTTTCTGAAAAACCAATGAAATATTATTTTTACTTTCATCCTCGATAGGGGTAATTATTTATTGCTTTAAAAACCTTATTTAACATAATATATATTATGAGCAAAAAGTCTTTCAATTTTCACTATACTCATAAATTCAATAATTCCTTAGGGAGGAATTATTGAATTTTTAATTATCCTTGGAAATACAATTTGTTTCTTTTAGAATAATATAATGTCAAAGATACAACTCAATTTGTAAGATTGTAAGCGATAATGAAACTATCAAAAAAATATTGAGTAGGATTATTTTTATACCTACTCAATATTTATATTTTACGAATTATCTTTAATTACAAATTATTCCCTTGATATTCATCGTTAGAAATAACGGTATCATACAATCCCACTGCGTCACCTTCATGTCGATTTATACCGATGTACTCAAGACTGGCATCTTCATATCGTTTGAATTTATAAATAGCATCATTCATCAATGCGCTATTGAACACATTTAGCGACACAAGCAAATCAAAATCACGAACCGACAATCCCGTCACTTTTTTAAATAACCCCGGCTCAAGTTGAGTTATCACATCTTTAAGACATCGTTCTCGATAATCAGTAAGATACATAAACACCGGCACACGAGTTGCAAACTTGATAAGTTTCTCTTGAATTTTCTTACGCAACGACTTATATTCTTTTTCCTCTTGCGTCAATTCTTTTTTCTCCTCTCGAGTTAAGTCTCGCTCATTGGCTTCCTTTTTTGCATTCTTTACTGCTTCCGATTTATTGATTATCGTTTCTATATCTTGATTTAGAGATCTAAATCCTTCAATACTCATCAATGCTCGCATAGCATCATCGTTTGCCATTAATCGTTTTAAAGTGTCATTATCTACATTTACCAATAAAGCGCTCTCCCATCTCCGAGCCAATAATGTCGCACTCGTTCCACTCATCGCAATATCAAGAATTCCGGCGGCATCAATTTGCTTCATGTAACTACCGTCATAAGCAAGTACCGGGAGGAAATTTATAAATTCTTCAACCTTCTTTTCAGGATTCGATTCTTCTACATTCAATCGACAACTATAATCAGCAATCAATCGTAATGCTCGATTGGGTGCAAAGTCAAACACATAACACACCTCCTTCATCACATCTTGACGATGCGGATTATCTTCATCAGGATTATTTACCACCCATGGCGTTTGTACCCTAAATGCCGCTTGGAAATATGTTTCGGGACTTGAAATATTGGTAAGCATAAAAATTCCACTCCATGGTTTTACCGATACCCCTGTTGTTAATTTCCCACATGACAAGGTTATCGTTTTTGTTTCGAGAGGATTATTCATCGCATTAAGTACCGGAGGTAATGCATCAACGCCAATCCCTGCCGATGTGCCTGCTGCTACAATTACTTTATAATCATGATAGAATGTATTTTGTCGTTCGGCAAGTAAATTTCGCATTGCAAAACATGATGAAACTGAGGGCATAAACCAAAATGTATGAGTTAACGAACGTAACAACGGAGCATGCGAAAATGGCATCGGTGGTCGCTCGCTTCTCAATTGTAAATCACTGACAACCATTTCATTATATGAGCCACGAATAAAATTCAACCACTTTTGAACTTCATCTTTATTCACAAATTGAGCGTCATCACCCTCCCCCACTGTGGCAAAAAATTGTTTGAAATCAAACTCATTAAATTCGCCTTGCATTGCCACTTGACGAATGGCATCGGGCATCTGATATGTTAGCATAACCATTTGGGGCAGTGAGCGATATGGATTATCCTCCCCTACCCACTCGTTTTTGGCACGTTGCTCATCCGAGTAAGTCCAATTATATATCTCTTCCTCAATAAATTCGCCCGAATTTATTGCCCTAAAAGGAGTCCCCGACAAATATAAATAAGCATTTGTAGTGATAGGCATCACCGACTCGTCAAAATATTCACGAGCCTTTCCCTCAGCAGCCTCCACTTCTCGGCGGTCTTCATTTTCAAACAATTCTTTAGCATTATCTCGCCATGCACCATAATGATATTCATCAAGAATCACGCAATCCCAATTTGTAAGATGCACCCACTCATTACGTGGTTTTATACCTCCTGCACTATTTTTTCCAAGATAATCTTGAAAAGAACCAAAACAAACAATTGGTCGGGATTGATCGGCTGACTCTATCGACAATTCACTATTTCGTGAAATAAATTGCCAACCGGCAAAATCCACATGGCTCATCAAGTCTTCCTCCCACGCATTCTGCACAGCCGGCTTAAAGGTCAATATCAATATTCTTCGCCAACCCATCTTTTTTGCTAACTGATAAGCAGCAAATGTTTTACCAAAACGCATCTTACAATTCCACAAAAAGTGAGGTGTTTTTCCATTACTTTCTATTGGATAATTTTTAAAATATGCGGCAGTCTTCTCTACTGCAGCCTCTTGTTCGGGACGCATCGAAAATGTTGCTGTGCGACTTTCTTCATTCTCTTGGCGAGTTGTTACTGCGATGATTGCGGCTTTCACATCTTGGGCAGAACATCTAAACCACTCCCCTGCCGGATTGGCAAAGCCTCGTCGTCGCAAATATTGGTGAACTTCATAATCAAGAAAAGATGATCCATCTTGCCGCATTGCACTCTCCGATACCACTATGCGATATGGTAATGCACCGGGTCGTAATGTGGGATATTGTTGAGCCACACGAGTTGCAACATCTACACTTGTATAACCTACTTTTAACAAACCTTGATACTGTGGATTAGTATCTTCGTAAGCATAAATCATCGGCTTTAATGCCGGACGCTCAGGGAAAAAATTTTGTTGAGCCATAGTATATAATTTTATTCCATTGGACGAATCATACTTTCAATAAATTTAATCTCTTCATCGGTCAAGCCATATTTTGCATATAACTCCTCATCGGTCCATGGCTTGCTAAAATCTTGAATAGGGACAAATCTAAATACTTCTTGAGAAACTTGCATTGTTCCTCTCCCCCAATATAATAATATTTTAAAAAAATTCGTTTCTGTATATTGTAAACAATTTTGTTGATTCTCTTTATTTTCAAAAGGACCTATTACCAAAAAGGTTTCTGTGCAAATTTCATCTGGTCCCGCCTCAATTAACTTAGGAGGTGTAATTGCATCGGAGGAATATGCCTTTGATATAAATAATTTATATTTACTTATCCATTCTTGATTCTTACTTATAGAATTTCTCTTAACAAATCCGGCTAATCGTTTTGCACCACCTTTTAGCCCTTTAACGCCCCAAATCTTCACATATCCCTCTGATTCAACATTTTTAAGATCTAATTCTGGATATCTATTTGGAGCATTAAACAAATCTGTATTCACATTAAATGGTTTTCTTGGAGAAACGATTTCACTTAATGATTTACCTTTAGTAACTTTTTCTATTATAGATTGACGTCTATAATCCCTAATTACAATATTAGAATATGGATTTTTTAATGGTCTAATTGTTGTAATTGGTAAACCATTAATTGGATTATATACATATTTAACATTTCCATTATAATTTTTATCCCACAAAAAATAGCACACTCCTCCATCAATATGTAACCCAGGGAAACATTCATTTGAATCTTCAAAATCACATAAAATACGAATTCTTTTGTCTGAAATCATTTGTTCTCTAAATTGTTGCAGTCCTCTCCCTCCTACCATCCATTTTGAAGGGACAATCATCGTTAAATAATTGGGATTTAATGCTATTGCTTGATTTATAAATTTGTTATACATAGGTATTGCTGCATCAGTACTTGCTCCACTACCATCACTTAATTGATATGGAGGATTTCCAATAATAACGTCAAATTTCATATTAAAAATTTCATTTGGGTTAAGAGTATGAATAAATTGATATGCGTGTGTTTCCATTTCATCGCCTCGGCTATATACCGATTCACTTGCTCCACAAAAACGGCATCTACCACTTTGCCATTCATGATTAGTCGGATTAAAAATTATATTTCCTTGATTATTATCAAATTCAGTACACACTGAATATTGACTATTGGCATGTTTTGAGCAATAAAGACTGCGACGCGAAAGCATTGAGGTTAGTTCGGTTATTGCAATACCATACAATTGATTCTTAAAGATATGATTTGCACGTTGTTGCACATCGGGCATCTCATCTGCAAGTCCAGCCATTAATCGTTTGGCAATTTCACGAAGAAACACACCGGTTTTGCTCACCGGGTCGAGAAATTTAGCCTCTTTATTACTCCACAATTCAGCAGGAAGCATGTCGAGCATTTTATTCACAATAGCCGGAGGAGTAAAAACTTCGTCATTACTAAGATTTGCGAGACACGATAGAACATCGGGGTTGTAATTATTTGTTAGTGTATTCATGGTTTGATAATTTAAGGTAGTGAGTAATAGGATATTCTCGTATAGGCGTGGGGATAAATGCCTCATCTCCAAGATCGGAGAAAAGATTTGGCTCATCAATTGGTTGATTTTGCAATAGATTATCGAGTGTAAAATCTCTACGTTTTATATTTCCGGCTGTTACCGCCGACCACTCAGCAAATGTTATTGGAGTATCTCCATTGGGAGTTTTTAGGGTAAGAGCATCACCCCACAATATATTTGTATCAATAATGTATTTAATCGACTTTAAAAATTCAACAGATGCCGACTTCTTAAATAATCGCATATATTCTTCCCTGAAAATCTCCAACAATCTCTCACGACATTCTTCTACATTATCAATCTGTATCTCAATTCCATAAATACTACCTACTGCTAGAATAGCATTAAATTCATAATCGATACGTGACCGAGAAAAATGTGTTGAAAGAATATTGAGTTTGCGGCGAAGAATTTCGGCTAGAAAGTTTCCGTTGCCACATGCCGGCTCAAGGAAACGCGATTCGATTCGTTCGGTTTCCGATTTAACTAAATCGAGCATAGCATTCACTTCACGCAAGGCTGTAAATACCTCACCATGCCGGGATACACGCTCACGCGACTTGATAAGGCTCTGCCCTACCAAGTCGCAATTGGATTTGTTTTCCATACTGCGCTATGGTTATGCGCCGACTACTTATCTTCGGATATTTAGCAGGCAAAACTAAGAGCCATAGAAAAAGACATAAAGAAACGTGGACTGAGTTTCTTATTCTATTCCCAGGGCCCTGAGATTGCCCACCAATACAAATAAGTCTCGTCCACGCCCATAGCGCAGACGTTAACGACTTTATCCGTGTATTGGTTTTGAAATTTCTCAGGTTTCAGGGAATACCGAATAAAATAGCAAACGCTGATTAATAATATGTTAAGTTAAAATACTGTCTGTTTCTTGTATTAAAAATTTATATTTAATTATTAATGATTACACAAAGATAGCATAAAAAAATTTAGAATTAAAACCGAAATGCTTCTTAATTTAATAATGTGTATTTATTTTTCAATTTTTATTAGTAACTTTGCAATGATAGTATTATTACCATAATGAAAAGAAGTTTTTCAGGCATATCGATTATTGTGATACTAATGATTGTGATGAGTTCAATCATTCAGTTTCATCATCATGATAAAAATGGTAATATAATTTTTGCCGTTACGACTATTACTTGTAACGGGAATGTTCACAATCATTCACATAGCAAACACTCTAATTGTTGTGGATGCGAGCACCACCATGATCATGATTGTGGCACAGGGGAAAATTGTTCGGCCCACTTGGGTGATTATCAAGCGACTAAACAGACAAATCTCACAATAGACGACTCCCCTACTATATTATTGTTCGCATCAATAACTGATTCCGAGATAAGGATTCTAAACAATTCGGAATTTTGCACTTATATCACATTTGACAAAAATACTACTATTGTTGAAGGGGTTACGAGTGGACTGTCGTTACGAGCCCCCCCTATCGGCTAAACCTTCTATCTTTCTTTTATCATTTCTGCACTAATACTCATATCTAGCAGAAATGGCTCTACATTTATTAATAACCTCAAATTCACATAATGATGAAACATATTTGTCGTAGCATAGTTATATGCTCTATTGCAATCATATACATGACTGCTTGTACACCATCGGCTCAAGATGATGGATTAGGCCATCACCATCACGATCATAGTAGTCATGGAGGAAATGACCATGGCAGTGAGATTGTATTATCTGCCGAACAAGCAAAAAAATTTGGTGTATATAGTCAAATGGTTAAACCACGTGATTTTAACAACATTATAAAAGTTTCGGGACAAATAGAATCTGCACCAAGTGACCAATCTATCGTTTCTGCAACTGCTCCCGGTATAATAAAATTCTCGTCTGGAATAGTTGAAGGGAAAAAGGTTTACAAAGGAGCAAACATAGCTCGTATATCATCAAAAAACATTGCAGGAGGAGATCCCAATGAAGGTGCTCGCATTGCAGTAGAAGCAACTAAAAGAGAACTTGATCGCCTTACTCCTCTACATGAAGATGGATTAGTAACAACTAAAGAATATAATGCAGCAAAACAAGCCTATGAAGCAGCGCGTGCTGCTTATTCCGGCTCTCCTTCGGGAGGTATTGCAAAAGCAGCAACTTCAGGGGCTATCACTCAATTATTAGTCAAAGAAGGAGAATATGTTACAGCAGGTCAACCTATTGCAACAATTTTAGGCTCCACTCGTCTAACATTAAGAGCCGATCTTCCTGAAAAATATTTCAACTATCTTCCCACTATTACAACTGCAAGTTTTAAAGCATCATACGCAACTCAAGCAACACATCTAAATGAAGTAAATGGCAAGATGGTATCTACTCCGACAACAGCCACTGCGCAACAATCGGGTTATATACCCATTCACTTCTCGTTTGACAATAATGGGTCGGCCATACCCGGTGCTTTTGTTGAGGTATATTTAATAGGCAGCACTAAACCGAATGCAATTGTCTTACCTATAGATGGCATTACCGAGCAACAAGGTAAACATTATGTATATGTAAAACTTGATGATGAGTGTTATGAAAAACGACTCGTCACATTGGGTAGCACTAATGGAAGCGAAGTGGAAATATTAAGTGGCTTGAGTCGAAAGGATGAGGTTGTAACAAAAGGTGCTGTTATTGTAAAACTTGCAGAATCAAGTGGCACAGTTCCAGAAGGTCATAGTCATAATCATTAAAACTCTAGGCCTATGTTGAACAAAATTATCGGATTTTCATTAAACAACCGTCTGACAATTTTAATATTGTCGTTAGTTATGATGGTTGCCGGTACTGTGGTTCTATTTCGTACCGAAGTTGATATTTTCCCCGATCTTAATGCACCAACTGTCGTAGTAATGACAGAGGCACCCGGTTTTGCCCCTGAAGAAGTGGAAAAACTTGTCTCTTTCCCTATTGAAACTGCGGTAAATGGTGCTACAGATGTGCGTCGAGTGCGTTCATCATCAGCGACTGGGTTCTCAATCGTATGGGTTGAGTTTGATTGGGGAACAGATGTTTATACTGCTCGACAAATCGTATCGGAAAAATTATCTACAATCAACGACCAACTCCCCCCAGGTGTGGAAACGCCTACCCTAGGCCCACAATCGTCAATCCTTGGCGAAATTATGATTATAGGACTTACAGCCGATACCACATCAATGAGTGATATCCGTTCACTTGCCGACCGAGTAATACGCCCTCGCTTACTTTCAATAGGTGGAGTTTCTCAAGTTGCAGTAATAGGAGGAGATATAAAAGAGTATCAAATTCAAATAATGCCTGAACGTATGCGCCATTATAACATTTCATTAAGTGAGGTAATGGAAAGCGTTAATGGTATTAATAATAATGCTACCGGTGGAGTACTTTACGAATACGGAAATGAATATATCATAAAAGGAGACGTAAACACTACATCAATAGATGCCCTAGGAAAAGCAGTCGTTCGTAGTGATGAAAATGGAACTATATTAATTGAGGATATTGCAACAGTAACTATTGGCAATAAAATGCCACATTTAGGACTTGCTTCAGAACGTGCAAAATCGGCGGTTTTAATGACCGTCACTAAACAACCTGCCGTTGGGACTATTGATCTCACTAAAAAAATAGAGGCAGAATTATCTTCTATGGGTAAAAATATGCCTAAAGACATGAAGATATCTACTAACATTTTCAAACAAAGTGATTTTATTGACAATTCAATTAGTAATCTACAACAATCACTAATTGAGGGCTCTATTTTTGTTGTTATTGTACTATTCTTTTTCTTAATGAATCTGCGCACAACACTAATATCTCTTGTAGCGTTACCTCTATCGGTTATAATTGCAGTAATAGTCCTCCACTTTTTGGGCTTTACCATCAATACGATGAGCCTTGGAGGGATTGCCATTGCAATCGGATCTCTTGTTGATGACGCAATTGTTGATGTTGAAAATGTTTATAAACGATTACGTGAGAATAAGGCTCTTCCTGAATCTGAAAGAAAATCTATAATTTCAGTAGTATATGAGGCATCAAAGGAAGTACGCATGCCAATATTAAACTCTACATTAATTATTATAGCAAGTTTCTTGCCGTTATTCTTCTTAAGTGGAATTGAAGGCAGAATGCTTATTCCTCTTGGAATATCATTTATTGTGGCACTAATTGCTTCTACCATTGTGGCCTTAACTCTAACTCCGGTGTTATGTAGTTATCTTTTAATTTCTAAAAAATCGACAAACAAACTAGACAAAGAGCCTTGGATTACACAAAAATTGAAGAGTGGATATAAAAAAGGTCTCGCATGGAATATCAATCACAAATCAATATTACTAGGAGTTGTTGGCTCTTTATTTGTAATCGCAATAGCATTATTCTTTACATTAGGACGCAGTTTCTTACCATCTTTTAATGAAGGTTCCTTTACTGTAAATGTCAGCACACTTCCCGGCATTGCATTGGATGAAAGCGACAAAATAGGTCGCGAAGCCGAAAAGATTCTACTTTCAATACCTGAGGTTCAAACTGTTGCTAGAAAAACAGGACGAGCCGAACTTGATGAACATTCTTTTGGAGTTAATTCATCAGAAATAGAAGCACCATACATCCTTTCTAATCGTACTCGTGGAGAAGTTGTAAAAGAGGTTAGAGAAAAATTAGCCACTATCCCCGGAGCAAATATTGAAATTGGCCAACCGATTTCACACCGAATTGATGCAATGTTATCCGGTACTGAATCTCAAATTGCTATTAAATTATTTGGCGATGATTTAAATCATCTATATTCATTAGGCACTCAAATAAAACAAGCGATTTCTGACATTGAAGGCATTGTAGATGTTAACATAGAGCAACAAATTGAACGGCCACAACTTGACATACGCCCTAGACGAGATCTTTTGGCAAAATATGGCATTACGATTAATCAATTTACTCAATTTGTAAATGTTGCACTTGGTGGAGAGGTCGTATCACAAGTTTATGAACAAGGTTTGCCTTTTGATTTAACGGTACGTCTTGATGATGAACATCGCAACTCTATTGACAAAATTTCAAATTTAATGATTGATAGTAATCAAGGAAAAATCCCATTGAGTTATGTCGCTGATATCATATCAACAAGTGGTCCAAATACAATTAACCGAGAAAATGTAAATCGCCGACTAATTATATCGGCAAATGTTGCCGATAGAGATTTACGTGGCGCCGTAAATGAGATTCAGCAAAATATAGAAGAATCTATAAAATTACCCGAAAACTACTATATAATATATGGTGGCCAATTTGAAAGTGAAGCCGAAGCATCGCGCACTCTTGCTCTCACTTCAATAGGTGCTTTAATGATAATTTTTATGCTACTCTACCAAGAATTTAAAAACATAAAACACTCTCTTATCATTCTTATTAATATGCCATTGGCAATGATTGGTGGTGTCATTATCTTAAAATGCACCTCGGGCGAACTTAACATTCCTGCCATTATTGGTTTTATTTCATTATTAGGGATTACCACTCGCAATGGGATGTTATTAATATCTCATTACAATACCCTTAAAGAATCTGGACATGGACTAATTGATCGTATAATGATAGGTTCAGCCGATCGACTAAACCCAATTATTATGACTGCATTAACTTCGGCTCTTGCCCTAATTCCATTAGCATTAAGAGGTGGTGAACCGGGAAATGAAATCCAATCACCAATGGCAATTGTTATTTTAGGAGGTCTGCTATCTTCTACAATACTTAATATATTTGTAGTTCCGGCTATTTATTACATAATTTCAAAGAAAAACGAAAAATGAGACATCTAATCATTTCAATACTCTGTATAACGACAAGTCTGTTCTCTTATGCAATGACTTTTAATGAGATCTTGCATCATGTTGCATCAAACAATCCTTCTCTTGCCGTTTCTATCGCTCAAGGTGATGCATATATTATATCAATGAAAAGCGAAAACAATCTACCGGATCCCGAAATTGGATTTGAACACAAATGGGGTAAAGAAGGGACTAAATGGGGGGTCGGAGTATCTCAAGTATTTGAATGGCCAGGTGTATATTCCTCTAGAAAAAAGGCAATTGACAATGCTTCACTTGCCATAGAATGGTTAAATAAAGCAAATTACCTAGAGAAACTTGTTGAAATTAAACTATTGTTAATTGATATTATTAATATTCGCAAACAATTAACTTTAGTAAAACAACTTGACCAACAAATGGATTCTCTTATTTCTAAATATGAAAAAGGGAAAAGTCTAGGAGAAGTTTCCATCCTTGATATCAATAAATTAAATATTGAAAAAATATCTTTATCTCGCCAAATTAAATCTCTAAATAATCAATATTTAGTTCTTGAATCAAACTTACTCAAAGAAAATGGAGGAAATGATATATCCCCTATTCTAGCCTCATTAAATAACTATCCTGATGAAGTTATTCTCTCCGAGGATAAATATGAACAATTATTGAAAGAATATGACCCACAAATCAAGCAATATTCACTGATGGCTAGAACTCAAGAGTTGAATGCACAAAGTGCTAAACTGAGCAAATTACCCGGTTTTTCATTAGGATATAAACTTGAAAATGAGTTAGGTAATTATTTCAATGGATTTTCAATAGGAGTCTCTATCCCATTATTCTCTAAAAAACATAAGGTAGAAGCCATTGCTGCCACTCAAAAAGCAATTAATTTACAAAATAATGCGTTTGAAATAGAACGTATGACACAATTAAAAGTGCAACGCTCTAACGCAATTGCTTTATATCAAGAAATGCTTTATTATAAACCAATATTGGAAAATCATGACAACATCAACCTCTTGAAAAAAGCATTAGATGGTGGACAAATTAGCCTTATAACTTATATTCAAGAAGTTAATTTCTTCATTGAGGCACAACAAAATTATATTGATGTGGAATACAGATATTTTCAAGCATTAGCATCACTAAACCGATATACACTTTTAGAAAAATAATATTCTTTTATATTGAACTATTATCGCCGTGGAGTGTTTTATGTATAAACAACATTAAAACTTCACGGCGATGTTATATGAACAACCTAAATTACCTTATGCCAATGATTCATTGGCTCCTGCTATAAGTAAAGAAACAATAGAATTTCATTATGGCAAACACGAAAAAGCATATATTGATAATCTCAATAATCTGATTAAAGATTCCATCTACGAAGACCTTCCCCTCGAAGAAATCATCATAAAATCTAACGGCGCATTATATAATAATGCTGCTCAAGCATGGAATCATATATTTTATTTCTTTTCATTTTCACCTGATGGAGGAAAAGAGCCAAAGGGCGACCTTCGCAAAGCAATTGATACCCAATTCGGATCATTTGAATTATTTAAAAAACAATTTGAAGAGGCCGGTACCAAATTATTTGGGTCGGGATGGGTATGGTTATCTAGTGACGATGATGGAAATCTATTCATAACCCAAGGGCATAACGCATCAAATCCTCTAACCGAGGGGTTAACTCCAATATTGGCATTCGATGTATGGGAACACGCATATTATCTTGATTTCCAAAACCGACGTAGCGATGCGTTACATGCACTATGGGATATTATCGATTGGGATGTGGTCGAAAGTCGATACTAAATTAATTTCCTTTTCTCATCTTATATCAATAGCACTTTAATAAGCATAATGTGATGAAAAACCGGATGGTCTTCGCGAGAAAATCATCCGGTTACTATTAATTAATAATTTATTCTAAAACTGGAAATAAATAAATGGAGAAACATCTTCATTCATAAATTGAAGTACTAGTTGCACTACTATTACAAATATTGCAAATTTTGCAATCCATGGTGAATGAACAAACCACCTTGAAATTACATCATACCATCGACGTGGCAATGAATGAGCAATTATAATTATAGAAATCATTACAACCCATATATACCTTACAGATAAAAATACCGGGATATAATCATATCGGAAATTAGTAAATATATTTTGAATTATTGCCAAAGAATCAGTCCAAGAGTCTGCTCTAAAAAACACCCACAATAATGAGACAATAGTAATTGTTATCAACCATGAGATTGCTTTTACCGGCCATACATTGGGAATTTTATTCAATATCGGTTTAAATGCTTTGTGAATAGCAAGCCCCACTCCATGCATTGCACCCCAAAAAACAAACTTCCAATCAGCACCATGCCACAAGCCTCCAATTAACATTGTTAGGAAATTATTTACATAAGTACGGATTGTACCTTTTCTATTTCCTCCTAACGGAATATAAATATAGTCTCTTAACCATGATGATAAGGATATGTGCCAATTGCGCCAAAAATCAGTGAGGTTACTTGACTTATATGGGAAATCAAAGTTCTTACTCAATTTAAATCCCATAATCAATGCAATACCTATTGCCATATCGGAATATCCTGAAAAATCGCAATAAATTTGCATAGTATAACCTATTACTCCCATTAATGATTCGAAACCGGTATATCCTGTGGGATTAGAAAATATTAAATCATTATATTGCGATATATAATCGGCAATAATTGCTTTTTTTACAATACCTAATATTATCATCCAAAAACCTAAATACACCTCATCACGAGTTGCTTTTTTATTTTGAGATATTTGTGGCAAAAAGTAATCGGCTCGCACAATCGGTCCGGCAACCAATGCGGGGAAGAAAGACAAGAAGAACAAATATTCAAGCCATGTTTTCGTTGGTGCAACTCGTTCTTTATATACATCAACAATATAACTTATAGATTGGAATGTGTAAAAAGAAATTCCAACCGGGAGTATTATATCCAATGGTTGAAAATTTCCTCCTATCATTTGAGTCCAATTCCACATAAAGAAATTGGCATATTTAAAATAGCATAAAACACCTATTGACGCAACTATAGATGTAAATACGCACAATTTTTTAGCAAGTTTAGATCCAAGTTTCAACATCATCCTTGACAAACTCCAATCTAATAGGGATGTGCCTATCAACAACAAGAAAAAGAATCCACTTGATTTATAATAAAAATATAAACTAAAGGCTACGACAAACAAAATCATTTGCCAACGACGATTCTTCAATGCTGCATAAATCGGTATAAATAATAAAAATAAGAACCAAAAAATACCACTTGAGAACAACATTGGAGCATCTTTTTGATAAATAAGAAACTCACTCAAATTATGCCATATGTGTGATAAATCCATAGTATATTATCGTTTTGGTTGATAAACTGTCTGTTTAGTCGCTCGAGCAGTTGGCTCTGATGGGACTTTCATATTTGCTATCGGATATGCACTACTCTTTGCCATCCATCTAACTACACTATCCATCCATGCGATAGCCGAATTTCTAGTTGGATGTGCTCCATCACTTGTACGATCAAAGTGCATCCCATTTGACAGAAAGAAGCATCCTTTTTCGGCATTCTTATCAATCAAATCATTTATTCCGGTATCTGGTTTCCAGTTTGGTGGCCCAATCCATAAATATGGCAAATCTCCAATTTGGGATATTATATTTTTAACAAACTTATCCCTTTTAGTTGCAATATCTCTAACAAATAATTCATTAGCACCTAAACAAATAAACACATACGTTGGCTTATATCGCTCGATATTAACCTTCAATGAATCAGTTTCGCCCCACACTTCTGATGTTGAACTATACCATATTACTGAATATAATTTATGGTTATTCTCTTTAGCATATGATGCTAATCTTGGAGCCAAACCCTCTAACATTGAGTCTCCAATAAACAATATCGTTTGGGGCTCTGAAAGTTTTTGTTTTTGTAGTTCCTTTTGTTTTGCGGCTTTTTCTTCTGCTTCTTTTTGTTTAGCCTCAGCAATTTCTTCCGGAGTTGGTTCTGGTTCTCTTGTTAAACGCTCATAGACTTTTGTCGTGCGTATCTCTACTCCACATATTTTTATTGGTTCATATGCAGATAGGACAATAAAAAGGGCTAATGAAATTAATAATATTAGCCATAATCCAATATATTGATTTCCCTTATTCATAAATTTTACAAATATCCTACAAAGTTACTATAAAATTCCTAATTTACATATTTTTAATTTAACTTTGCAATAACTAATATTGACAATATGAATACTACTATAATCCTATCAACCTCTCTTATTCTTTGTATCATCTTTATTATGTATTTGATACGCATAATTATCTCACAAAAAAATAATAATTCATCTTTAATATCAGCCAAAATTGAAAGTGAAAGTCAATTAAAAATCCTCAATCAACAATTAGTTGAATTGAAAGACACTAACAATCAAAACACTACATTCTCAAATAAACTTCGTGAGGAAAATAGTCGCCTACAAGAACGTATTCACAATATTGAGAATGAAAAGGAACGAATGTTTAAAGAATCTGAAATAAGATTCAAAAATATAGCCAACGAGATATTAGAACGAAATACAACTCTATTCAAAGAGCAAAATGAGTCTAGACTCTCTGAAATACTTACTCCACTTAAAGATAATATTGACCAATTCAAAAAAACGATAACTGAAAGTTATTCCATTGAAGCCCGTGAACGCTTTTCGTTACAAGAACGCATTAAAGAATTAATTGAGTTAAATCAATCCATTGGCAAAGAAGCAAAAGATCTAACATTAGCACTTAAAGGCAATAATAAAATTCAAGGCAATTGGGGTGAAATGATATTAGAAAACATTCTTTCTAAATCAGGATTAGAAAAGGGACGTGAGTATTTTGTCCAAGAATCTACTCAAAACGATGATGGAAAACGTCTTATTGCTGACGTTGTCATCAATTATCCTGATGGGAGAAAAATCGTTATTGATTCAAAGGTTTCGCTAAATGCATATACCGATTTAATTAACTGCGAGAACGAAACCGAACAAGAGACTCACAAAAAGAGACACTTAACATCCATTCGTAATCATATCATTGAATTAAAGAACAAGAGTTATCAAGACTATCTTGGGACAGAAAAGGCCGAATTTGTCATGATGTTCATTCCCAATGAAAGCGCATACATCTGTGCTATGCAACTTGACCACAAAATTTGGCAAGAAGCCTACGATAGCAGAGTTCTCATAATATCCCCTACCCACCTAATATCCGTATTAAGGCTAATTGAGCAAGTGTGGATACATGACCGACAAACACGAAATGCCGTTGAAATAGCATTAGAGAGTGGCAAAATGTATGATAAGTTAGTCGGGTTCATTGCTGATATGCAACAAATTGAGAAAGCACTTTCTAATGCACAAAACAATTACGACAACGCATTAAAAAAACTATCTACAGGCCCGGGGAATTTAATAGGAAAAGCAGAAAAATTAAAAGCAATGGGTGCAAAAGCATCTAAAGCATTACCAAATAATATCTCAATACAATAACTAAATTTTATTCTTGATGAAACGATTCTTCCCTCTATTTATTTTTCACTTAATAACCATATCAAGTTTCGCTAATATTTATCTTCATTCTCCTTCCAACAAAAGCCAAATCTCTGAAGATTTTTATTTTATATGTATATTTGATAGTCCAAATCCCACTCTAACATTAGAAATTTCAAACTCGGAAACTTTTAATGAAATAATTTTTAGCAATTCATCTCGATGGTACACCGTAGATAATTGCAAACAAATGCCTATTTCTCCTCAAGAACTAGGCAATGGCACTTTTTATTGGAGAGTATTTGATGGCACAACCTATATCGGGCCATGGTCTTTTACTATTATAGGACAAGAAGAAACGAGTAATGATTATAGGATAATTCGCGACAAAGAGGAATACCCTATTCAACAAATACACGGTTCTAGCGAGCCTCTTGTATTAAGTTCATTGTGGATTAGATCTAAAAACACTAATAATGGATTAAATCAGCCAAACGATGGAGACTTTAACTTTGGAATCGCCCTAAAAGATGACATCATTTATATTGGACACGAAGATAATATTACAAAAACACCGTATTTAAATCGATATAATGCAAACACCGGAGAATCTTTAGAAAGCATACCCATTGACTACTCAATTCATTCAAAACCTCAAGAACTATTAAAAGAGCTTAGGACTGATGATTATGGAAATATATATACTACTAGCCAAGGAAATTTCACCTTAAGTTCTTGTAATGATATATACATAGATGTTATTGATGTTTCACCCGAATCAACAACAGCAAAAATTATCAAGCGATACATTTGCAAACTTAAAACTGCTTCTGAATTAGGGATATCACCTAATACTATAAAATTCACTGGACTAATCGGTAATGTCTATACTGGTAATTTTAATGCATATTGTGCAATAAATACAACTACATCGGATAATCAATATGTATATAAGATTCTTAATTGGAAATTTACTTCAGATTCGTCCGTTAGCACATCTAGCAATGAGATATTTGCAACAACTACAACAACCGACAAGGAAACTCGGATATATCCACTTAATGTCGAAGATTACATCTATATTGTAGATAATGAGGATATATACCCAACCATATATAAAAAACGAACTAACAAAAAAGACCTTTCTAAAGAAACATCTTTTGCATTATCAACCGATAAATCAGGAAATGGACTACACATTTTTAAACATGGAGATGCCACAATGATGCTATATGCCTGCAATTTCAAAACTGAAGGTTCTAAATTTGAACTTATTACATTATCGCCCAATTTTATGAATGGAGGCAATAGTCAAGTTGAAGATTTTAGTGGGATAAAAAGTTTATGGAAATTTCCAAATTCCTATCTTGGAAATACTACTCCTAAAAACAGCTCAACTCTAGCCACATCCCAAAGCGAAATATCGACAGATGGATCTCCTATTACTAAATTATACATTTATTCTTCCGGGAATGGGCTTGCTGCCTATAAAATTGCGCATTATAAAACGTCTAAAATTGACAACAATATTACATCTAAAATAGGCTGGACTATTAATAATAAAAACCTACATTTTTCAACATTATGCAAAAATGTAACGATATATACCCCACTCGGTAATCCTATTTCAAAATTCCACAACATCAGCAATATTAACTTAACCAATTTCAGAGGTGTATATATAGTTAATGCAGACAACTTTACATTTAAAATTGTGCTGAAATAGACATCAAAAAAGGGCGATAATTGTTATTATCGCCCGTGAAATATAGAGTTCAAAAAATAACATGCTATCTATAATCTTTTAAAATAACCTGCAACTTCTTGCGAGCAAAAAATATTCGACTTTTTACAGTCCCTAGAGGAAGATTCATTTCTTCTGCAATTTCATTGTATTTATAACCCGCAACATGCATAGAAAATGGAATACGATATTCATCCGGAAAAGAATTTATAGCCTCATTTATCTCCTTTGCAGCATATGATCCTTCCGGAGAGTCAAATCCAGAATCCTGGGGTAAATTTAAATGATATAAATCCTCCGTTTGATCAATAATTGTTGCCGACCTCACCACTTTACGATAATTATTTATAAAAATATTTCGCATAATGGTAAAAACCCATCCTTTAAAATTGACATTATCAACATACTTATCCTCGTTATCCAAGGCCTTTAAAGTTGTGTCTTGGAGTAGATCATACGCATCATCCTTGTTAGATGTTAGTATGTAGGCAAAATTCAATAAATTGTTTTGCAATGCCATTAATCTTGATTGAAACTTTTTTGAACTCATAATTTTATTTTTTAGTTAAACACAAAAATCACACTGCAAATATACAAAATATTTTAATATCAAAATTATTTTATAGTTATTTTTTGTTAAAGTGGGGCATTTTTTTACCTCTTACATCTATCATCCTATATTTCAATTATTTAAATATTTTTCTAAAATTTCATTATTGTTACATTATTGTATTTTAACCGTTTCATACAACCTTTTTTATTCAATTACACCTAAATGGTGACAACAAATTTATCATACTGAATTAAACTATTTCAATTTATAATCCCCCACACCATATAATGACTAAATATTTACCCATTTACACATTCATGCATATATTGCATAGCGAAAAAAAAGTTCGTAAATTTGCAAAATAATTAATCATATATAAATGAATAATCTTAACGACAAACACAAACAAGAAATCTTAGACAAGCGATATCTTCGCATGTCCACGATATGGGCAGAAAACTCTTATTGCACCCGAAGAAAAGTAGGCGCCATTATCGTAAAAGACCAAATGATCATATCTGATGGATATAATGGCACCCCATCAGGATTTGAGAACATATGTGAAGACGAATCCGGCACAACCAAACCATACGTACTCCATGCCGAAGCAAATGCGATAACTAAAGTTGCTCGCAGTAATAATAGTAGCGACGGAGCAACTCTATATGTGACCGCATCTCCATGTGTCGAATGCGCTAAATTAATAATTCAATCTGGCATCAAAAAGGTTGTATTCAATGAACTATATAGAATTACAGATGGTATCGACCTATTAAAAAGAGCCAACATTGAATGTATTCACATTGAGAACCTAGAGTAAAGCACATCAACAACTATGCAACATAAATCAAAACTATATCTACCCATTATAATTTCACTAGTTTTAATATTAGGAATGTGGATTGGGAGAATATTTACAACAAGCAATTTAAGTGGAAACAGCAAAAAACTAGACCAAATTTTCGACTTAATTACTGAAAAATATGTTGACACTATAAATATTGATAGCATATTAGAAAAGTCATTCCCTGACATCATAGCCCAATTAGACCCACATTCATCATATATCTCAGCGAAAGATCTCCAAGCGACCAATGATGAATTAGATGGTTCGTTTAGTGGAATTGGAATCTCATTCTCAATTATGAATGACACAATTTCTATCATTGAAGTTATTTCAGGTGGTCCTAGTGAAAAAGTTGGTCTTCTCGCTGGAGACCGAATCGTATCGGTTGATGGGAATAATGTTGCAGGCGTATCCATTTCCAACGAGAAAGTAATGTCTTTATTACGAGGAGAAAAAAACACAAAAGTTACATTAGGTATAAAACGAAATAGTTCATCCAAAATCATCACATTTGACATCACACGAGGAGACATCCCGGTAAACTCTGTAGATGCCTCATACATAATTGCGCCAACTATTGGCTATATAAAGGTCAATAAATTCAGCAAAAACACCTATAGCGAGTTCATAACTTCCCTAAATAACCTTTGCAATTTAGGAGCAAATAAATATATTATTGACTTAAGAGGCAATGGTGGTGGCTATATGGAAAGCGCTATACTTATGGCGAACGAATTTTTACCTGCTGGCTGTATGATAGTAAATACCAAATCTCGGACCGACAGCATCGCCACAAATAGCGATGGAACCGGTTCATTTGGCAGCGCCGAAATAGTAGTCCTTATTGATGAGTTCTCGGCTAGCGCAAGCGAAATTTTTGCCGGAGCAATACAAGATCATGATAGAGGTCTTATCATAGGCCGTAGATCATTTGGCAAAGGACTTGTCCAACAACAAATACCACTCATGGATAATAGCGCAATAAGATTAACCGTTGCTCGATATTATACTCCATCGGGTAGATGCATTCAGAAAGATTACAAGATGGGAGATAAGAGTTATTCTTATGAAATCTATGAGCGCTTCAACCATGGAGAAGCATATAATGCCGATAGTATCAAACTCAATAAAAATCTAGAATTCACAACCGCACATGGTCGCAAAGTATATGGAGGAGGTGGCATAATGCCCGATATTTTCGTTCCAAATGACACATCCGGTATTACAAAGTACTATTATAATGTTGCAAATGCTGGTTTGTTCCAAAAATTCGCATTCAACTACTGTGATAAGAATCGTAGTATTCTCAAAAAATGCAAGACAAGTGAAGACGTATTAAAAACACTACCTAGCGACAACATTCTTCTTGAAAATTTTGTTGACTATTGTAAAGTCTCAAAAATACCTGCACAATGGTACTATATTAACATATCTCGCAAACTAATCTTGTCGATTATTAAATCTCTTATCGCTCGTGACACTCTTGGGAGTCATGCTTATTATGAAGTATATAATACATATGACAATAATATCAAAGAAGCCATAAAACAAATCAACAATGGTGCTTCAAAGGCTCCAATTTCCACGAACGACAAATAGTAATGAATAAAAATGAGATCCGACAACTAATTAAAGAGTTCAAGAAATGCCTCAACAATCTAGAGAAAGTTGAGGCAGCATCAACTGTTGCAAAAACAATTGAAGATTCTATTTGGTTCAAAAGAGCAACCCACATATTAATATACCACTCTCTACCAGATGAATTACACACTCATAACTTATTAAATCGTTGGGCTGACAAAAAGCTATATTTACCACGTGTAAATGGGCACACCCTTGACATACTTCCCATTGATAAGATTAGATTAGGCGCATTTAATATATATGAACCTATTGGAAATAAAACCGTTTCACTTTCAACCATTGATTTAGCAATTATCCCAGGAGTTGCATTTGACAAATGTGGTTCTCGCATTGGTAGAGGTAAAGGATTCTACGATCGCCTACTTCAAGATAATAACATTTTTAAAATTGGCATTGGATATGATTTTCAACTATTTGACAACATTCCATCAGCTCCTCATGACATAAAAATGGACGCAATAATTACTCCTCACAATAAAATAGTTATAAACGACAAATTTTCATGGCAATAATAACCGAGCACAACCAACTAAGCGAAATCATAATTGCTTATCCAAACATCATCCCTCTCATCAATCAATTTAACATCAAGTTAGGCACTCATGACAAAACAATAAAAACGATTTGCCACGAGAACAACCTTGAAACAGATTTTTTCACTTCAATACTTAACACATACATAAACAACGATTATTTCCCGGAGAAAGCATTAAAGTCATTTCATGCCAACACAATAATCAACTATATCACACAAACATACAACTATTACCTAAAGTATTCAATACCCAATATTGATCGACATTTCACCTTCCTTATTTCACAAAGTGGAGACAACAACAATCTACCATTATTAAAGAGCCTTTTTGACGAATTAAAACAAGACATTTTTAACCTTATTGAATTCGACACAAAAATATGGTTTCCTTCATTCTTTAAAAGAAACGATTTAGGAAACACATTACCATCTAATTGCAGCAACATAGAAGAGAAGGTAAATGATTTAAAAAATATGTTTATCATTCATTTAACCGGAAATTACGAGCCAAACCTCTGTTATGCTGTAATCTTGGCAATCATTAATATAGAAAATGACATAATACAAAACAATCGAATTCGTAACAAAATTTTAGTGCGAATATACAATACCCTAAATATATAATATTAATGACTGCTGATATATACATTATTTCAAATGACACTATTCATGCTTTAGGAATAAAATATATTCTTAAAAAATATTTCAATGTTTCAAATATAGTCATCAGCAACGACTTCGATTTTATCTCAAACAAAAATACATCTTCTTTTTATTTTATCTCTACACAGGCATACATAGACAATTCTCTTTTTTTTAGCACCCATAAAAATAGAACTATAATAATCGGAGATTTGACTCAAGACAATTTCACTTCAATTGCAACAAATTCTTCAGAAAGTGAAATAGTTGAAATTATATCAATTTTTTTCAATTCAAACACTGATTCTAACTCCAACCCATCCATCCAACTATCTCAAAGAGAAATTGATGTCCTTAAATTGATAGCAATAGGACACATAAATAAAGAAATTGCTGCAATTTTATCAATCAGTATTAATACCGTACTAACACATCGCAAAAACATCATCTCCAAACTCGGCATCAAAAGTGCATCCGGATTGGGCATATACGCAATAATGAATGGATATATATCCAAATCTGACATCAAAAACACATAGATTATCAACAAAAGTTATACCGCAGATAAGGCAAAAGAAAAGGGATGACAATAAGTCGTCACCCCTTATCTTTTGCATATATTAGGAAATCTCCTATCTAACAAAATTACATCAAATTTACACGATTGAGATTTTCTTCATCACCTAAAATATAATATATATTTTTTAGATGTTTCAATGCATCACCCATATTTTGTTCATCAAGTTTAAATGCCTCTTCTAATTGAGATGCAGCCTCTTTTAATAGAGGTTCTGTTTGCTCTTTTCGAATCTTATCATATTCAGATTGAGATTTACTTGAAGCTTCGTTATCTATAGCATATGCTTTATTATACAACAAATTTCCCAAGTGGAATCTTGCTATAGCCAATTTGGCATCAAGCTCAACCGCTTTTCTATATTGTGCCAACGCACCTTCTTGATCTCCCTCATTTTCTAATAATACGCCCATCAAATCTGTATATTGTGCGTTATTTCCATCACTAGCCAATAATCCATTTAAAAATTCTTTTGCATTTGCAAAATCTTTCTTTTCAAGATAGTCATTAACTATCACTTGCAAATATACTGGATCTTCCTTTCCATAGATTGGATATGCCAATTTTGCATATTTACAAGCGACATCATTCTTCTTGGCTTGAGTTGCTACTGCTATCGCATAATCAAACAGATTCTTCTTTTGATATCCTTTATTATAAGCTTTATCAAATGCAACTAATGCTTTATCAAACTCATTCATTTGCCATGCAGCTAAAGCCTGATTAAAAACGATCTGTGCAACAAGAGTATCTGCATCCGCTTTCAACCCAACAGTTTTCATTCTAGGATCTTCTGGGAGATTTACATATATATCCCATGCTTTATATGCCCCAGCATAATCTTGAGCTTCCCACAAGAAAATACCCGCATTATTATAATGGCTATAATTTTCGGCTATAGATTTTAAGATTTTCTTTGATTCCTTTGCTTTAACTTTTCCTTTTTCATCAACAATAGTATCAAGAGGTAATGCTGCAATCATATAATTGTATCCATCAATCATAGCACTTCCAATCTCTTTCTTATCTACATCCTGGCCCATTTGCACTTTCAAGAACAACGCATCATAATGAGAATATGCAGCATTGCCGGCAATCATCCATGTTTTAGCATCATCCTTTGTTTCAGGATTTGTTGTAACTTCTGCAATCTTTGCTTTTACTGCAGTATAATCAAAGTTGCCACTTTTTACAGTATTTTCTACCTCTTTCAAAAGGTCCTTTTGCGCCGACATTGTTAAGCCAGCGACAAGACATAAGCCTAAAATACTAATTTTTTTCATACTCAAATTTATTTGTGTTATTATACTTTTATTCATTATTATCTTCAATATTAATTGGTGTTTCCTCATCACCATTATCTTCTATTGATGATTCAATTATTTCACCATCAACTTGCTCTACGTCCTCTTCAGGATCAGTATCAACACAACAAACCGATGCAATTGAGTCATTTCTCTTCTCTAAATTTATAACTCTTACTCCTTGCGTTGCTCTGCCCATCACTCGGAAGTCTGCGACATGAATGCGAAGTGTTATACCCGACTTATTAATAATCACTAAATCATTTTCATCATTAACACTTTTAATTGCAACAAGCGCTCCGGTCTTATCAGTGATATTCATAGTTTTTACACCTTTTCCGCCACGGTTTGTTATGCGATAATCATCTAAAAGAGAGCGCTTACCATATCCATTTTCAGAAAGGACCATTACATTGTTTTCTGAATCCACATTCATGCAAATCATACCAACAACCTCATCATCACCTCCATCTAAAGTCATACCACGCACTCCAGTAGACATTCGTCCCATTTCTCGAACTTTGCTTTCATGGAAACGAATTGCTCTACCATTACGATTTGCGATAAGTATTTCCGAATTTCCATCCGTCAATTCAACTTGCAATAATTGGTCATCTTCACGAATTATAATTGCATTAACCCCATTGGCTCGTGGACGCGAATATGCTTCTAGGCTAGTTTTCTTTATAATGCCATTCTTTGTACAGAAAATTAAGTTATGACTTTTTACAAAATCACTATCTCCTAGACCTTTTATTCGTATAAATGCTTTTACTGCATCATCTGGCTCTATATTAAGCAAATTCTGAATTGCTCGTCCTTTAGAATTTTTTGTTCCTTCTGGAATATCATATACCTTCAACCAATAACAACGACCCTTTTGAGTAAAGAATAGCATATAGTTGTGCATTGATGCAGGATATATATATTCAATAAAGTCTTCATCTCGAGTATCACTACCTTTCGCTCCTACCCCACCTCTGTTTTGAGCACGGAATTCAGTCAGAGCAGTACGCTTAATATAACCTAGATGCGATATGGTAATGATCATCTCTTCATCTGCATAGAAATCTTCCGCATTGAAATCACCTGCGGTATAATCTATCTCTGTTCGACGTTCATCTCCATATTTATCTCTGATTTCAATAAGTTCTTCCTTTATAAGATTACGACATACTGCATCATTATTTAGTATTTCTTCTAAATGTGCGATAAGTTGCAACAACTCTTCATAGGCTTGTGTCAGTTTATCTTGCTCCAATCCGGTAAGTTGCTTCAAACGCATTTCCACAATTGCAGTTGTTTGAGCATCTGTCAACTCAAATCTTTCGCTTAATCGAACTTTTGCCTCTTCTGTATTTGCCGATGACCGAATAATATGAATTACTTCGTCAATATTTTGAGAAGCAATAATCAATCCTTGCAAAATATGTGCTTTTTCTTGAGCCTTACCTAACTGGAATTTAGTACGTCTAATTACCACATCATGACGATGATCCACAAACGATTGTAGCAGTTCCTTTAAGTTTAGTAATTTTGGACGGCCATTAACCAATGCCACATTATTTACACTAAATGAGGCCTGCATTTGAGTCATCTTATACAACTTATTAAGTACCACGTTGGCATTAGCATCGCTCTTCAAGCGTATTACGATGCGCATACCCTTATAGTTACTTTCATCATTTAGGTCTGTAATTCCTTCAATTTTTTTCTCGTTAACAAGGTCTGCGATATATTTGATGAGTTCTGCCTTATTGACATTGTAAGGAATTTCAGTAACTATAATATCTTCATGATTTGCATCACTTTCAATTTCAGCTTTTGCTCGAATTAATATTCGTCCTCGACCGGTTTCAAATGCATCTTTTACACCATTATATCCATATATTGTACCTCCAGTTGGAAAATCAGGAGCTTTTATATATTGCATCAAATCTGAGACTGACAATTCAGGGTTATCAATCAACGCAACACATGCATTTATTGATTCAGTCAAATTATGAGGAGGCATATTTGTAGCCATACCAACAGCAATACCGGATGCTCCATTTACCAATAGATTTGGAAATCTAGTTGGCAAAACCGTTGGTTCTTTTCTTGAATTATCATAATTAGGCTGGAAATCAACGGTATCAGCCTCAATATCTTGAAGCATCTCTTCGCCAATTTTATCCAATCTAACTTCTGTATAACGCATCGCTGCAGCGCTATCTCCATCAACTGACCCAAAGTTCCCATGACCATCAACCAATGTATAACGCAAAGCCCATGGTTGAGCTAGACGCACAACTGTTCCATATATTGAAGAGTCTCCATGTGGGTGATACTTACCCATTACCTCTCCCACACAGTTTGCCGATTTTTTATGTGGATGATCTGATGTATTACCCATTTCATTCATTCCATATAGTACCCTACGATGCACCGGTTTTAAACCGTCCCTTACATCTGGGAGTGCTCGCGACACAATTACCGACATTGAATAGTCAATATATGCCGACTTCATTTCGTTCTCGATATTAATCTTTAATATACGATCTTGTTCCAACATTTTATTATAATGATATGTTAATTAGTCAATTGCTTAAGTTAAGACTACATCAAACCTTATTTGGTTTAATTTACATTAAAATTATCATACAAAGATAATAAATTTTCGGCAAAAAACTAAATTTTATCTCTATGTTTTATTTTTTTAATTTAACTTTTAGTTCTATTATAAATTCACATATAATCTTTGGCACAATAATTGCAGAAAACTAAATAAAAACAATTTTTAATTGAGAATTAAATATGGAACAACAATTCGCTCATGAATATAAATTAGTCCTTGAGAGAAGTCGTGATGAGGCTATTCGCCACCATTGCAACAAGATAGAGCCCATCCATATATTTCTAGCATTAATGCACGATAGCAATTGCAAATCATATAAATTAATCGAAATTTTAGGCAATGTATCAATCAACCAATTACGTTCTGACATTGATACAATTGCACATAGTTTATCAGATAACGAAATAGCCACCACTTCTATAGTCGCTAGCCCTTTATCTGAAAGAATCATAAAATTAAGTGTATTAGAAGCCCGCATGCTCAAAAGTGATGTGGTTAATACCGAGCACCTATTACTGGCTTTATTTCATAATTCAGAAATTCAAAATATGGATTTTTTCAAAAAGATGATTGACATCGGCATTTCATACGACAACATTTATATGCAACTAAAAAATAGCAATAACCAACCGTCTATGGGAACTAGTTTTTCAGATGATGATATTGATGATGACATAATGTCACAAAGCGACAAAAACGAATCAGGACATCAGAAAAGCAATAATCAGTCTACAAAAAAAGGTCAAGAAACTCCCGTTTTAGACAAATATGGCATTGACATGACTAAAGCAGCAGAAGATGGGCAACTCGACCCCGTCATTGGCCGTGAAATTGAGATTGAACGCATAGCACAAATTTTAAGTCGTAGAAAGAAAAACAACCCTGTACTAATTGGCGAGCCTGGCGTTGGAAAATCTGCAATAGTAGAGGGATTAGCATTGCGCATAGTCCAACGCAAAGTTTCACGACTTTTATTTGACAAACGTGTAATTGCCCTAGATATGGCCTCAATTGTTGCTGGGACTAAATTCAGAGGACAATTTGAGGAACGCATCAAGGCTATACTTAATGAACTTTCCAAAAATAAAGACATCATTTTGTTCATTGACGAATTACACACGATTGTAGGCGCTGGCAATGCACAAGGCACAATGGACGCAGCAAATATGCTAAAGCCAGCATTGGCTCGTGGAGAAGTCCAATGTATTGGAGCAACTACACTAGATGAGTATCGTAAAAACATAGAAAAAGATGGTGCATTAGAACGTAGATTCCAAAAAGTAATTGTTGAACCAACTTCAGCAGAAGAAACATTACAAATTCTAAACAACATCAAAGACAAATACGAAGAACATCATAATGTAAACTTCACTCCAGAAGCAATAAATGCCTGCGTAAATCTTACTCAAAGATATATTAGTGATCGCAATTTTCCCGACAAAGCAATTGATGCATTAGATGAAGCTGGCTCTCGTGTTCACATCACAAACATAACTGCACCAAAAGAAATTGAAGAACTGGAACTTGCCATAAATGAGGCAGCACAAAATAAATTAAAAGCAGCACAATCTCAAAATTTTGAAAGTGCAGCATCGTTCCGCGACAAAGAGCACAAATTACGGGAACAACTCAATCAGGCAAAAGTGCGTTGGGATGAACAATTGCGCAATGAAAGAGAAACTGTTGATGAAGATAAAGTTGCTGAAGTTGTCGCAATGATGACTGGTGTTCCCGTTCAAAGAGTAGCGCAAGCCGAAGGAAAACGATTACTTGAAATGTCTCCAATACTAAAAAAAGAAATCATTGGACAAGACCAAGCCATTGACAAGATTGTCAAAGCAATTCAGCGTAATCGCATTGGGTTGAAAGATCCGAACAAACCGATTGGATCATTTATGTTTCTTGGGCCTACCGGTGTTGGCAAAACTCATCTAGCAAAAAAACTCGCTGAATACTTATTCGATTCTGCAGATACTCTAATTCGTGTTGACATGAGCGAATTCATGGAAAAATTCACAGTTTCCAGATTGGTAGGGGCTCCTCCGGGATATGTTGGATACGAAGAAGGTGGACAACTTACAGAAAAAGTTCGCCGACGCCCCTATTCTGTTGTTCTTCTAGATGAAATAGAAAAAGCACATCCCGATGTGTTTAACATCCTTCTTCAAGTAATGGATGATGGTCGTCTAACCGATAGTCTTGGACGGAAAGTAGACTTCAAAAACACTATAATTATAATGACTTCCAATATTGGCACCCGTCAATTAAAAGATTTTGGGGCTGGAATTGGCTTTAATACGCAAAAAATAGACAAGGAATACTCTCATAGTGTCCTTCAGAAAGCATTAAACAAGGCTTTTTCTCCTGAATTTTTAAATCGAATTGATGACATCATCATGTTTGATTCCCTTGATAAAGATGCAATTTTCAAGATTATAGATATTGAATTGACCGGATTCTTAAATAGAATAAATGGCCTCGGTTTCAAACTAAACATTTCGGATGATGCCAAAACTTTTATCGCCGAAAAAGGGTATGATGCTCAATATGGAGCAAGGCCATTAAAAAGAGCAATTCAAAAATATCTTGAAGATGAATTAGCAGAACTCATCATAAGTGATGCAATTTCATCAGGAGACACCATAAATGTCAAATATGACAGTAAATCTGACAAACTTTCTACAACTATAACTCATTAATACAACGTCATCAACTAAAAATAATAATTTAATACAAAATATATCACAATGAAAAAAGGCAACATTGGGGTTACAACAGAAAACATTTTCCCCGTAATCAAAAAATTTCTTTATAGTGATCATGAAATATTTCTCCGCGAATTAGTTTCTAATGCAATTGATGCAACTCAAAAATTAAAAACCTTATCTTCTTGTGGAGAATATAAAGGCGAACTTGGAGACCTTAAAGTTTCTGTTTCAATTGACAAAAAGAAAGGCACACTTACGGTCAGTGACAGAGGTATTGGAATGACTCCTGAAGATATTGATAAATATATAAATCAAATTGCATTCTCTGGCGCAGAAGAGTTCCTTGAAAAATATAAAGATAATGCAAATGCAATCATTGGACACTTTGGTCTTGGATTCTATTCGGCTTTTATGGTTGCTAAAAAAGTAGAAATTCGTTCATTGTCTTATAAAGACGGCGCCAAGGCCGTTAAATGGGAATGCGATGGTTCTCCCGAATATTCTATGGAAGAAATCAACAAAGATTCTCGTGGGACAGATATAATTTTATATATTGATGACGAAAACAAAGACTTTCTTGAACAAACTCGCATTGACACGCTATTAAAAAAATATTGCCGATTCCTTCCAGTTCCCGTTATTTCTGGCAAAGAACAAGAATGGAAAGATGGCAAATATGTTGACACAGATAAAGATAAAGTAATTAATGAGACATCACCTGCTTGGATGAAAAAACCAACAGAATTAAGTGATGATGACTATCTCAAATTTTATCACGAGTTATATCCCGGCCAAGATGATCCTTTATTTTGGATTCATTTAAATGTTGATTACCCATTCACTCTAACTGGAATTTTATTTTTCCCAAAAATAAAAAACAACTTTGACATTAATAAAAACCGGATACAATTATATTGTAATCAAGTATTTGTCACTGACTCAGTTGAAGGCGTTGTTCCTGACTTTTTGATGCTTTTACAAGGTGTTATAGATTCTCCCGACATTCCCCTCAACGTTTCTCGCTCATATTTACAAAGCGATGCTGCAGTTAAAAAGATCTCAACATATATTACTAAAAAAGTTTCTGCACGTCTTGAAGAAATATTTAAATCCAATCGTGATGAATATGAGAAAAAATGGGACGACATTAAAATATTTATTGAGTATGGTATGCTGAGTGATGAAAAATTCCGTGAAGCAGGCAAAAAATTCACACTCTTAAAAGACACCGAAGGAAAATACTTTACTCTTGATGAATATAAACAACTCATTGAGTCTACTCAAACTGACAAGGATGGAAATTTAATTCATTTATACACAAACAATCCAATTGCTCAATACACATATATCAACTCTGCAACAGAAAAAGGATATAGTGTATTATTAATGGATGGGCAACTTGACAACCACTTTATTGGATTACTTGAGCAACAAATTGAAAAATCTCAATTTGTACGTGTTGATAGCGATGTCATTGACAATTTAATTCGCAAGGAAAACAAAAAAGAGGTTCTTCTCACAACTACTCAACGCAATATTATGACCGGGGCTTTTAACTCTCAAATACCTCCAATTGAGAAAGCACAATTCATAGTAACATTTGAGGCGATGAGTGCTACTGATTCTCCAATCATTATCACTCAAAATGAATATATGCGTCGAATGAAAGAAATGGCAGCATTCCAACCCGGTATGGACTTCTATGGAGACATGCCCAATAGTTATAATCTCATTATAAATACAGAGCATCCTCTTATCTCAAAAATTAGAGATGATGCCGAAGTAAATGTTGCTAATAAACTAACTCCAATTACCAAAGTTATTGATGATAACAATTCTAAAATAGCCCAAATTAGAGAAGCGAACAAGAATAAAGCCCTTAATGACGAAGATAATAAAACTATTTCATCACTTGAAGAAGCGACTAAGGCTTTAAGAGATGATGAGACTAGAATTTTATCGGAATACGCATCAAAACAACCACTAATAAAACAATTAATTGATCTTGCTCTTCTTGGTAATGGGCTATTAAGTGGTGAAGAACTAAACTCTTTCATTCGCCGTTCAATATCACTATTGTAATATTAAGATGTATTAATACAAAAATGGCGAGACGTTCATCATGTCTCGCCATTTTAATATATGGATATTCAGATTAACATTATACAACTTTATACTCTTGATTAAACTTAAACGAATCTCGTTCTACATATGATTTTACTATAGAATACAACATTGATTGAATTGGTGATAGTTTACCTTGAGGATTTACTCCCATTATTAACTCTCCAACAAATGCTGTTACTACAGCAACTCTTTCCTCTTCAGGTAATGAATTTATTGTATTTATCACATGTGGTGAAATTACAATTGATTGATTTTTCATTGATGGCATCATAATATCTAAATTTATATATTAAATATCTATTTTATACACATTGCAAAATTAAAACCTATAACGAGCAATAATATTGCACACAAACGCAAATATATCATAACGCCATCGCAATTTTACACCAAAAAAATTATTTTATTGATTCTTCATTTTAACGAATTGATGCGACAATATTGAAATAACAATTAAATATTTTGTAGATTAGAGTTTTTAGATTATATTTGAACTATCAATTAATCTATTTCACTACAATATAATTATCAATATTATATTCGTATTGACTAAATCTATATACACAATGAACGATATAACACAAATATTTACTTCATTATTAAATCAATATGGTAGTATTGATATTGCTGAGTCGGAATTTAAAAGAATGATAGCCGAGGATGAATCTCTGCTTGAAGAGTATCAAGAATGGTGTCATGCAGTAGGAAGTAGTGAAAAAAATGGTTTTTTTGATTATTGTGAAGAATATAAAATGTCACAAGATTCCATTTGGGAATCATTAACTGATTTTGACGAATAATTTAATTAATGAACACAAATACATCACTACGACTACCTGCTGAGTGGGAATCACATGGGGCAATATTACTATCTTGGCCTCATAAAGATAGCGATTGGGCATATATGCTTGATGAAGTTACATCATGCTATATAAATATCGTTGAAGCAATCATACAAGAAACAAATATTATTATTGTTGCTCCAGATATTTCAATCCCGGCAAAACAATTAAGTCATTTAGAACAGTCATCTATTACATACGTACAAATTGACACTAATGACACTTGGGCACGTGATTTTGGAGTAATTTCAACCATTAAAAATAATTCTAGATTCATTCTTAATGACTTTCAATTCAATGGATGGGGGCTAAAGTTCGCAGCAAATAAAGATAACCTTATCACTAAAGAATTAATCAATAAAGGAATAATTAAAGGGATATACAATAATTGTTTGGGATTTACCCTTGAAGGTGGTTCCATTGAAAGCGATGGTGATGGATTAATTTTAACCACTTCAGAATGTCTTTTATCTCCTAATCGCAATGGAGATTTATCTAAAAAAGAAATTGAAGACTATCTCAAATTACAATTTGGAGCAAAAAAAATATTATGGATTGACCATGGATTTCTTGAAGGTGATGACACTGATAGTCATATCGATACACTTGCTCGCATCGCGCCCAATGATACAATTGTATATGTAGGCACTGATGATGTGAGCGATATCCACTACGAGGCATTGCAATCAATGAAACAACAGTTAATGCAATTTACCACTATCAAAGGCAATCAATTTAATCTCGTTGAGTTACCTCTACCAGACCCCATTTATGACGAAGATGGCTTAAGACTACCTGCCACATATGCCAATTTTCTCGTCATGAATAAATCAATAATAATGCCTATATATAATCAACCTCAAAAAGATTTATTGGCAACACAAATAATGCAAATAGCGTTTCCTAAACACAAAATAATTACTGTTGATTGTAACGCATTAATCAAACAGCATGGTTCACTACATTGCGTCACTATGCAACTTCCATCTGAAATTTTATAACATTATGACACAAAACATTTTACACGTCGGGATAATTCAACAACACAACACGGCTAATATTGAAGATAATCGAAATCGATTAGCCTTAAAAATGAAGGAGCTTGCCTCTCAAGGAGCAGAATTAATCGTAAACCAAGAGTTACACGACTCTATATATTTTTGCCAAGTAGAATCAACCGACAATTGCAACCTTGCTGTAACAATTCCATCCGAGACTACTGATTTTTACTCATCTCTTGCCAAAGAACTTGGCGTTGTAATCGTTACTTCTCTATTTGAGCGCCGTGCACCTGGATTATATCACAATACAGCCGTTGTTTTTGAAAAAGACGGCTGTATTGCTGGAAAATATCGCAAAATGCATATTCCCGATGACCCAGCTTATTATGAAAAATTCTATTTCACACCCGGCGATTTAGGATTTGAGCCTATCGACACATCGGTTGGTCGTCTTGGGGTATTAGTATGTTGGGATCAATGGTACCCCGAAGCTGCACGTCTAATGGCTCTTCGTGGCGCAGAAATTTTAATATATCCAACGGCTATTGGCTGGGAAAGTAGCGACACTATTGACGAACAAACTCGTCAACGTGAAGCATGGATTACTATTCAACGAGCACATGCAGTTGCTAATGGCCTACCTGTCATATCGGTTAATCGTGTTGGCCATGAACCTGATCCATCAGGAAATACAAATGGAATCCAATTTTGGGGAAGTAGTTTTGTTACCGGACCACAAGGCGAATTCCTTTACAATGCACCAAGCGATGCTGAAGCAATGGATATTATTAAGATTGACATGAAACGCTCTGAGAATGTTCGCCGTTGGTGGCCGTTCTTACGCGACCGTAGAATTGAAGCCTATAGCAAACTAACTTCTCGATTTATTGATTAAGGAACTAAAACTTTATAAGTTTTACCTTCTATTTTCAACAAAAAAAATCCTGATAAAATATCAATGCGATTTACGCCTGAGTGAATCGCATTTGTTTTTATGAGAGTTCCACTCAATGAATAAATATCAACATTTGAATCGTTCTCACTCTCAATAATTACCCATTGAGGGTTAGTTGTAATATTAAAAGGCTCCCTTGCAACATATTCCACGCCAGCACCATTTTTAGAATACAACTCCAATTCATCTACATATATCGCCTCATTATTATTATATGCATCCGATAAAGACACACGAATTCTCGCTATTTCTACTCCATCTAGAATCCCTATATCTGCCCTATCCCCTATCGTCATAGTTGACATATTCAGTTGAGGCTTATCATTTACAAATGAATAAACCACATTTTCAAATTCATCAACTAATTCAAATTTTATGGGATGCGTATTAGTTGTTGACACATAATAACGAATAGACATTCCCATATCACATCCTCCAATATTTATAAAGTCGGATTGAAGATATGTCACTTCAGGAGACTGCACTAGAGCATATTGTTTTTCCTTAATTCCTTGTTGAGTAACATCATCTCCCGAAGGCAAATAAGTCCATTTATGAGTAACTGAACTTGTTGGTCTAAGAATTGACAACCGGGTATTTTCTGATTGCATCACTTGTGCAAACATAGAAATCATCATAATAAAAATAAACAAAACATGCAACCTCATATTATTTTCTTTTTTTCCACCACATTTTAACCTTCTTTATTCCCTCTGCTCCAAGCACAAAAAGTCCTGAATATTGAAACGTTTTGGCTAGTCCAAAAAACACAACCCACAACACACTTTTGGCAGTAATACTAATTGGGAGCAATATTTGTGCAAAAGAGATTACGTAACATATTACACTCATCACAATTAAAATTATTCCAGTGCGAAATGATAATTTAGACAACCATAATCTTAAGCATTTCATCTAATAATATATTATTAATTGCGAATATACAACAAATTATTTATTGTCAAAAATTTATATCCATTAAATTTTAGATTATACAAAAATAATTAATTCTTATTTTCGTTTATGTATATATGAAATTATCGTTTGTTTTTCGTTGATGATTTTATTATTTTTGCGAATAAATTTATTCATATGAGAACTTTATTATTAACCATACTCTCAATCTTGACATTTGTCAATGTAAATGCTTCAATCACGTTCAGTGGAACAACAAAGAACGTCATAACGGAAACACCAGACCCAACTACTGGGCTCAACAAAATATTTATACTACATGACTTCAATGGAGTTAGAATGAAATATACTGCAACTACGACTTCTCCTGTAACTTGGTATAAATATAATAATCTTGGAGGAGGATATGCCGAAGAAGTTTCAGGCATAATAAAAAACGGCAAAACATATACTCTAAATATCACTGGCAAAGGAGATATGGGGTATATTATTGAAGAAGGCAGTAATCGCTATTATTGTTGGGTAGTTGATTACTCTCAACACATGTTGCAATTTTCATCATTAAATATTGCAACAGAACAAGAATGTGATATGACTGAATTATCTTTTCAGGGGAATGCCGGTCGCATTATATATTATACCATTAATGGTCAATCAAAAGAAGTTAATAGAGATATAAAATTATTATATAATACCTTAAGATATAATGAATCAACCGAAACTTATGATCAATTATTAACTGAAAAAGCATTTTCATATATAAATTCAACTATTCGCACCGAAGCTCCTCTTTGCAATACTGAATTCACCCTTATTGGAGATAAATTCCTTAAAGAATGGGGAAAAGACATTTCAATAACTAGTGATTTTTATAACGCTCTTGCTGTAGAAGCCAAGACTACAGCCACTCAGTCAATTAGAGAAAATGACAACGAACAAAAAGAAGAAACTACACTTGGAGGATCGGCTCCATGTGAAATAGAATTTAAAGCGATATGTAGCGATGCCGCAATTTACAAAGAATGGCAGATGGCAACCGATGCAGAATTTGAAAATATAACTTTGCGTTTAAACGAACCGATTACATCATATACATTTGAAGAGCATGGGACAACTTATGTTCGTTTTATGGCAAGTAATGCTACCGGGTCTTGTGATTACATAAGTGATACATATGAGATTTTTATTGGCGAATCTCGATTAGAATGTCCTAATGCATTCTCTCCTAATGCCTCTGAAGGTGTCAATGATGAATGGAAAGTCAGTTATAAATCTATAATTTCTTTTGAATGTCACATTTTCAATCGATGGGGTATTAAAGTTGCTGAATTTAACGATCCTTCTCAAGGATGGGATGGTAAACATAACGGCAAATTTGTTCCTTCTGGAGTTTATTATTATGTTATTAAAGCCGAAGGTTCGGATGGTAAAAAGTACAATCTCAATGGCGATATTAATATCATAAAGTATGCCGGCACCAATAGTTTGAATACTACACCAACAGAATAAAAACATTATCTTTCATGAAAAAACTATTAATCAATACGATTGCAATAGTTATATCTTTTGCAGTTTTAGCACAAGAAAAACGTAATTTTTCAATTGTTCTTAACCCTGAAGTCCCTAAACAAATAACTTTTGCCAATCAAAAAATCGATCTTGATCGAATTGACATGTGGGAACGTCTTGATCGAGAACTTACATCCTTGACATACACTCACGGTAGCACTCTTCTTACATTAAAACGCGCTAATCGTTTTTTTCCAATATTGGCACCAATCTTAAAAGAAAATGGCTTGCCTCTTGACTTTCTTTATTTGGCTTGCACAGAAAGCATGCTTGATACAAGAGCATATTCTCCGGCTAAAGCAGCCGGATTATGGCAATTTATTCCTGCTACAGGAAAGGCTTATGGATTAGAAATAAACGAATATGTTGATGAACGATTAAATATTGAAAAGGCAACTATTGCCGCATGTAAATACTTAAAAGAATCTTACAAAAAATATGGAAACTGGGAATCTGTTGCCTGTGCTTATAACGCCGGCAATGGGCGTATTACTTCGGAATTAACAAAACAGCAAGTAACATCATCATTTGATCTTCACTTAGTATCCGAAACCTCTCGATACATGTTTAGAATTCTCGCTTATAAAATCATATTGGAAAATCCACGCAATTATGGCTTTTTCGTTACTGAAAATCAATTATATCAACCGATTGAGTGCGACATTGTAGAAGTAAACACCCCTATTTCTGATTGGCCTACGTGGGCAAAAGAACATGGAATTACATATGCTCAACTTAGAGAGCAAAACCCTTGGATTCAAGCAAAATACTTACACAATCGTTCTGGGAAAGTATATAAAGTAAAGGTCCCAAAGAAAGAATCTTTATATCGTTCGTCTCAGAAGAAAAATGTTTATAATACATCTTGGATCGGCAAATAATTCATAAAATGTCTTCACACAAAAATTCTTCAAAAAACGAATATATTGATTGTTTATCTGTTATTGGTGCACGAGTACACAATCTAAAAAATATTGATGTAACTATTCCTCATAATAAACTAACCGTTATCACTGGTTTAAGTGGAAGTGGCAAATCATCATTGGCATTTGATACAATATTTGCAGAAGGACAACGCAGATATATTGAAACTTTTTCAAGTTATGCTCGCAATATGCTTGGCACTCTTGAACGCCCAGATGTTGATTATATCACCGGATTAAGTCCAGTAATTGCAATTGAACAAAAAACCATAAATAAAAATCCACGAAGCACAATTGGGACAACTACTGAGATATACGATTTTCTTCGACTCCTTTATGCTCGTGTGGGAGAAGCCCGCAGTTACATATCTGGCGAACCAATGATAAAATATACTGAAGATAAAATCATTGAGTTAATCTTAAATAAATTTGACAATCGCAAGATATATGTATTAGCACCAATTGTAAAAAATCGCAAAGGTCATTATAAAGAATTATTTGAGCAATTACGCAAAAAAGGATATATATCTGTAAGAGTTGATGGCATTATCCAAGAAATAACGCTTGGAATGAAAGTTGATAGGTATAAAAACCATTCAATAGAACTTGTCATTGATAAACTAAAAGCATCTAAAAAAGATGATTCTCGACTAAGAAAAACTATATCAACAGCATTAAAGCAAGGTGGGAAACAATTAATGATATATGATGTTGACGAAGACACTGTATATCATTATAGTCAAATGCTAATGGACCCTATTAGTGGAATATCATATAAAGAACCTGCGCCTCATAATTTTTCTTTCAACTCTCCACAAGGAGCATGTCCTTATTGCAAAGGACTTGGATTTGTCAACATTATTGATCAAGAGAAAATAATCCCAGATAAATCAATTTCTATATATGATGGAGGTATTATTCCTTTAGGGAAATACAAAAATTTTATGATATTTTGGCAAATAGATGCAATATGTCAAAAATATGGATACACTATTAAAACTCCCATAAAAGATCTTTCTAACGAAGCCATTAATGATATTTTAAATGGTACCAATGAACGTATTACTATTAAAAATGAGACTTTAAGTTTATCTAATTATTTTCAATCTTACGAAGGTATCATCAAATATATTGAGATACAACAACAAGAAGAAGCTGGAGCCTCAGCACAAAAATGGAGTGAGCAATTTTTTTCTCGTTCAATATGCCCTGAATGCAATGGAAATCGTTTAAATAAAGAGGCTCTACATTTTTTTATTGGGGATAAGAATATTGCAGATTTATCACGACTAGACATTTCCGATCTTTTAACATGGATAGAAAATGCGACAAAATTACTCTCTTCTCAAAACTCAATTATCGCAAATGAAATTTTAAAAGAGATAGGTACACGGCTACGATTTCTTGTTGATGTTGGTCTTGATTATTTATCTCTAAACCGAAATTCAGCGACGATTTCAGGGGGAGAAAGCCAACGAATACGTCTTGCAACTCAATTAGGATCTGAACTAGTTAATGTTTTATATATTCTTGATGAACCAAGCATTGGACTTCATCAACGAGATAATATACGTCTCATTAATTCTCTAAAACGGTTACGTGATGCTTCTAATTCTATAATAGTCGTTGAACATGATAAAGATATGATGCTTGAAGCAGATTACATTATCGACATCGGTCCAAAAGCAGGAAGAAAAGGAGGTGAAGTAGTATTTCAAGGTAAACCAAAAGAGATGTTAAAAACATCAACACTAACATCTCAATATTTAAATGGAGAGAAATGCATTTGCATTCCCAAGAATCGCAGAAAAGGGAATGGGAAAAAAATACATTTGACAGGTTGTACTGGTAATAATCTACAAAATGTTGATTTTGATCTTAATCTTGGCACTTTCACTTGCGTAGCCGGAGTTTCTGGCAGTGGAAAATCAAGTTTAATAAATGCTACTTTACAACCCATACTAAGTCAACATTTTTATAGATCAAATCAGGCCCCTCTGCCATATAAGAAAATTACCGGAATTGAGAATATTGATAAAGTAGTAACAGTTGACCAATCTCCACTTGGCAAATCACCACGTTCAAATCCAGCAACATATACTGGCGTTTTCTCTGATATAAGATCTCTTTTTGTTAATCTACCAGAGGCTAAAATCCGTGGATATAAACCCGGTCGTTTCTCTTTCAATGTATCTGGAGGAAGATGTGATTGTTGCAATGGTAATGGTTATCGCACTATTGAGATGAACTTCTTACCCGATGTTCTTATTCCTTGTGAAGTGTGTGGTGGGCGTAGATATAATCGAGAAACACTCGAAGTTAGATATAAAGGCAAATCAATTGCTGATGTTTTGGATATGACGATAAATCAAGCCGTTGATTTCTTTGCTGGAATACCAACTATACTAAATAAAATCAAAGTACTACAAGATATCGGTCTTGGGTATATTAAATTAGGGCAACCATCATCAACATTGTCTGGAGGAGAAAATCAACGAGTAAAATTAGCAACCGAATTATCCAAACGTGACACAGGGAAAACTCTTTTCATCCTTGATGAACCGACTACCGGTCTCCATTTTGAAGATATAAATACACTTCTCGGTGTTCTTAATCGCCTAGTTGACAAAGGTAATACTGTTTTAGTTATTGAGCATAATCTTGATGTTCTTAAATGTGCTGACTATATAATTGATATGGGACCTGGAGGAGGTAAAAATGGAGGCCAAATAATCGCGGTCGGAACGCCTGAAAAAATTGCATTAGGAGAATCTCCTACATCAATTTTTCTCGCAAAAGAACTTGAACTCAAATAATTAAGATTAGGAATTTTATATAAATTTATTTTTTTAATTCCGCTTTAGCCAATTTATGGTTTTGAGCAGCAGCCTTTTCTAGCCATTGTTTTGATAATGATTGGTATTCTTTAGTGGAACGACAATTTTTATAATACATTCCTAATGAATATTGTGCATGGACAAAGCCTTGTTGTGCCGACTTCTTTAGCCACATTTCGGCCTTCGTTACATCTTTTTCAACACCTTCTCCTCTATAATAACACTCTCCCAAAAACCATTGTGCTAATTCATAATTTTGCTTTGCTGATTTTTCGCAATATTGGAATGCTTTTCTTTCATCTTTATAAATTCCTCTCCCCTCTTTAAAACATCTAGCCATCATAAACTGTGCTTCAGGACATCCTTTTTTGGAGGCTTCATGAAAATAATGAAAAGCCTTTTTGTCATCTTTTTTTACCCCCTTACCACTAAAATAAAAATAACCCATCTGGGTTAATGCATTCTTATGCCCCTGATTTGCTGCTTTTTTACACCATAATAAGGCTATCTCATAATTACATTTAACACCCAATCCATCTATATAACAATGACACATTAAGTATTGAGAATTTGCATCTCCATTATTTGCCTTATTTTCCAATTCAACTGAATAAGACAATGCTGCATTTAAATTCAAAACAACACTTAACAAAAAAATTAATATATAAAAAAGACGTTTCAATGCAATTTATATAGTTTATTGACTTGTAATTAATACGGAATTCTCAATGACATTATTATATAAACCATATATTTTATAATAATTTTGCACTTATTTATTTTTATGAAAACATATCAAAATCATTACACCATTTATCAATTAATTTTGTAACTTTGTGTCATTAACCACAGCAAATACCTTATGTCAAAATTTTGTTCAATATTTTTTAGTATTATAATTTCAGTTTTTGGTGTTGCTTGTAGTAATTCTAATAATACCGAGAGCACCATTGTTAAAATAAAACAATATATTGAAACCAATAATTCTGACTCTTTAAAGAACTTACATGATTCAATTAAAAATGATGCAAACTTATGTGAGTCAATAATTAAACAGACAAAAGACTCTTCAGAATTAATACAAAGTGCAACTATCGCAATTGCAACTACACCACAAAAAGCAGCACAAATCACAATTGATGAGTTATTATCTATGAGTCCTGACAATAGATCTAACGCAATCTCATTAGTAAAAAACATCAATAAATGGTGTAATATGCTATACGAAAACGGCACCTACACAAAATCTCTTGATTCTATTGCAAATAGACTAGATTTAGAAAAACAAGTTCAACTTTATACTCTTGTTTCTGATCCTAAAGACTTGGCATATAAAGTAAAGCATGAAACTAACAAGCAAGAACTAATCAAGGCTATTGAAAAACAATATAATAACAACAATGAATTATTAGCAGAATTTCATAATGCTCTAAAATAATTATACGATATGTTTAGCACTGAATATTTAGTAAAATACATCAACTCCGCTATTAGTAAAATCAAATATCCAGAGGAGCCAAGAGGCCTATATGAACCAATAAAATACACCCTTGACGGAGGTGGTAAAAGACTCCGTCCATTACTCACGCTTGCAACTTGTGATGCTCTAGGTGGTGATATTGATGCCGCGAAAAACCAAGCTATTGGCATTGAAATGTTTCATAATTTCACACTTCTTCATGATGATGTTATGGACAATGCTGATATGCGTCGAGGCAAGGCAACTGTTCATAAAAAATGGGATGAAGCAACCGCCATTCTTTCAGGTGATGCAATGCTGACTCTTGCAACCCAATATATGGTAAAAGGAGATGGGACCAAATCATGGGATATCATAACATTATTCAATACAACTGCCATGGAAGTATACCAAGGTCAACAATATGACATGGACTTTGAACTCCGTGATAATGTTACGGTTGATGAATATATTGAAATGATTCGACTCAAGACTTCAGTTCTACTTGGTTGTGCATGTAAACTTGGAGCCATAATGGCAGGAGCATATGATTCAGAAAGAAATGCGTTTTACAAATATGGAATGAGGTTAGGTTTAGCCTTTCAACTACAAGATGATTATCTTGACACTTATGGCGACCCTAATATATTTGGGAAAAACATTGGTGGTGATATTTTAAATGACAAAAAAACTTGGTTATTAATATCTGCACTAAATGAAGATAAAACCGGAACGTTAAAAAGCATTATTGGTAATTCAGAAATTGAAGGAGAGAAAAAAATCGCACTTGTTAAATCTATATACGACAATTTAAACCTTGGAAATCGATGCAAAGAATTAATGAAAAAATATGCTCATGAAGCCGTTGATGCGCTGAAAACGGTTGGTTTAAATGATAAAGATCTGGATTTTTTCACTCAACTCTCACTTGATGCCATTGGGCGCAATCATTAACTATTTTACAATGTTTATTGATACCCATACACATCTTTATCTTGAAGAGTTCCAGCCAGCACCTCATGATGTCGTAAAAAGAGCCATTCTAGCTGGTGTAGAATATATGATTTTCCCGAATGTAGATTTAACTACAATTGAGGGGATGAAACATCTACATTACCAGTTTCCCCAAAATACATACATGGCAATGGGGTTACACCCGACCGAAATAAAAGAATCTTGGCAAATAGATTTAGAAGAAGTCAAATATGAATTTGACAATAATAAAGACAAATATATTGCGATTGGGGAAGTTGGCATAGATCTTTATTGGGACAAAACTTTTCGCAATGAACAAATGGACGCTCTAGAACAACAATTTCTATGGGCTATTAATGCTGATTTACCTGTTATAATTCATTGCCGAGAAGGTCTTGATGAGATTCTTGAAGTTCTTGATGGATTGACAATTAAACCCAAAGGTGTTTTTCATAGTTTTGGAGGAACAATTAATGATATTGAACGAATTAGACAACGAGGTGATTTTTATTTTGGCATAAACGGAATTGTCACATTTAAAAATTCAAAACTGCGAGAAACATTACCTTCAATCGGAATTAATCGAATACTTTTAGAAACGGATTCTCCATATTTAGCCCCGGTGCCACATCGTGGTAAATGCAATGAAAGTGCTTTTATAATCCACACTGCTGCACATATTGCTCAACATTTATCTATCCCATTAAATGAAATAGCATCAACAACAAGTGCTAATGCCAAACTTCTATTCAAAATATAACCCCTTTATTTAAATTGGGTTATTCAACACGATAAACACATTTAAATAGGTTGCCAAAATCAACCATATGATATATGGAAGAAATAACCATGCTGAAAACTTATTAATTTTATAACACACTATCGTATAAAATAATACTGTAATATCAAGCAATACGATATCAATCAGTCCACTTAATGGATCTTGTAAGTAAAAGAACAAAAAACTCCATGCAAAATTAAATACTAATTGAAGCGCAAATATCCAACCTAGTCCAGAGTCAAACACTTGCCTTTTATTCCATACCAAACCTATAGACAACCCACAACATAAATAAATGACAGCCCATGCAATAGGGAACAAATAATTAGGAGGTGTCAATACTGACTTGTTTAATGTCGGATACCACTCATTAATCGCATCAACTTGAAACAATTGCGCAGTATAACCTACACCAAAACAAATTAAAATTGCTATTAAAATATAAATTACACGTTTCATAACTCAAGATATTAAATATTCCAATTATATAACATTAAACTATATTGAGTTGTTTTGGGCTAAAAATAACAAAAGTGGTAAAATCAAAAGATTTCACCACTTTCATTTTTATATCAGACTCTTAATATTAACCTTTTATTGCAGCAACTCCTGGAAGAACTTTGCCTTCGATTGCTTCAAGAAGTGCACCACCACCGGTTGAGACATAAGACACTTTGTCAGCAAGACCAAACTTGTTTACACAAGCAACAGAATCGCCACCACCAACGAGTGAGAACGCACCATTTTCAGTTGCTTCAACGATTGCTTCAGCAATAGCTTTTGAGCCACCAGCGAAGTTGTCGAATTCAAAAACACCGGCAGGACCATTCCAAAGAATAGTCTTAGCTGTACGAATTACTTCGGCAAATGCTTCACGAGTTACAGGGCCTGCATCCATACCTTCCCAACCTTCAGGAATATCCATTGCTGATACAACTTGAGTATTTGCATCATTGCTAAATTTATCTCCAGCAATACAATCAGTACCAAGAACAAGATTTACACCTTTTTCTTGTGCTTTTTTCATAATATCAAGAGCTAGGTCAAGTTTATCGTCTTCACAGATAGAAAGACCGATTTTACCACCTTGCGCTTTAGCAAAAGTATATGTCATACCTCCACAAAGGATCAAGTTATCAACTTTATCCATGAGGTTTTCGATGATGCCAATCTTTGTTGAAACTTTTGAGCCACCCATAATTGCAGTGAAAGGACGTTTGATGTCACTTAAGATATTGTCAACAGCCTTAACTTCTTTTTCCATCAAATAACCTAACATCTTATCATCTTCGCCAAAGTTATCGGCAATAACAGCAGTTGAAGCGTGTTTACGATGAGCAGTACCAAATGCATCATTTACATAACAATCTGCATAACTTGCAAGTGTTTTAGCAAATGCCTTTTGGCTTTCTTTCATTTCTTTTTTTGCGGTTTCATAAGCAGGATCTTCTTTATCAATTCCTACTGGTTTACCTTCTTCTTCAGGATAGAAACGAAGATTTTCAAGCAAAAGAACTTCACCGGGTTGTAATGCCGCAGCAGCATCAGCAGCATTAGCACAATCTTCAGCAAATTTCACATCACAACCAAGAGCAGTTGCTACTGCATCTTTAATTTGAGCAAGAGAAAATTTAGGATTTACCTTCCCTTTGGGTTTTCCCATGTGAGACATAATGATTAAACTACCACCTTCTTCAAGAATTTTCTTAAGGGTAGGAAGTGCACCACGGATACGAGTGTCATCAGTAATGTTACCATTTTCGTCAAGGGGTACATTGAAGTCCACTCTGACGATTGCCTTTTTGCCGGCAAATTTGTAATTGTCGATAGTCATTTTCGTTTGAAAATTTAATTAATATAACGTTATAATAAGTTCCTTTAAATAGAATACAAAATTACACCTTTTTTCTAAAATAAAGAGTAATTTGTCATTAAATGATGTTATGAACTTTTAGTAATTCGCTCATTTGTAATGCAAGTTTTTCTGATTCTCGAGCCGCTGCTTCGGCAAAATCTTCTCCATTTGAAGCATAAATAATTCCACGAGACGAATTAACAAGCAAACCACAATCATCGATCATGCCATACTTTGCAACTTCATCAAGGCTTCCACCTTGTGCGCCAACACCCGGTACTAACAAAAAACTATTTGGTGAGACTTTACGTATATCTTGGAACATTGCCCCTTGTGTTGCACCCACAACATACATCATCTCATCACTTGAAGCCCATTTCGCTGATGTTTCAAGCACATATTCAAAAAGACGTTTTCCTTTATTATCTTCTATTAATTGAAAATCATGGCTACCTTTATTTGATGTCAATGCAAGAAGAATTACCCATTTTCCTTCATAACCTAAGAATGGAGTTACACTATCTTCCCCCATATAAGGTGCTACTGTAATAGCATCTACATCAAGATGTTCAAAAAAACTACGAGCATAAAGTTGCGAAGTATTTCCAATATCCCCACGCTTTGCATCTGCAATAATAAATTGGTCTGGATATTTCTTCTTTATATATTTTACGGTTTCTTCTACAGCAATCCACCCTTCTACACCCAGACTTTCATAAAAGGCTAGATTGGGCTTATATGCAACTGCATATTGAGCAGTTGCATCAATAATTGCCTTATTAAAAGCCAATAACGGATTTTCTTCTTTCAATAGATGTTGAGGAATCTTTTTGATATCAGGATCAAGTCCAACGCAAAGGAACGAGCCTTTGCGACGTATATTTTCAACTAATTCGTTTCTTTTCATAATCTATAATATTTGTTTAAAGTTCACTTTCTTTTAATTTCTCCGCATTTTCGGCTATAATCAATTGATCTATACAATCTTGAATATCTCCATCAACAAATGCTTGAAGATTATAAATCGTATAATTAATCCGATGGTCAGTAATGCGACCTTGAGGATAATTGTAAGTGCGAATCTTTGCAGAACGGTCACCTGTTGACACCATAGTTTTGCGTCGCGATGCTATATCGTCAATATATTTTTGATGTTCTTTATCATATATAAACGTACGCAAACGACTTAATGCTCTTTCTTTATTTTTAGGTTGGTCGCGAGTTTCAGTACATTCAATAAGGATTTCTTCTGATTCTCCTGTAATAGGATTTTTCCACATATAACGAAGACGTACACCTGATTCAACCTTATTCACATTCTGACCTCCAGCACCACCGCTTCGGAATGTGTCCCATTTTATTTCGCCTTCATTAATTTCCACATCAAATGCCTCTGCTTCGGGCAACACGGCAACAGTAGCAGCAGATGTGTGAACGCGCCCTTGAGTTTCAGTCGCTGGCACTCGTTGTACACGATGCACTCCACTCTCATATTTTAATGTGCCATACACACCTTCTCCACTTACAGCCATCACGATTTCCTTAAATCCACCTGCAGCACCTTCACTGAAACTAGTTATTGCAACATTCCAACCTTTGGATTCACAATACTTACTATACATTTTGAATAGGTCTCCTGCAAATATCGCAGCCTCATCACCACCTGTTCCACCTCTAATTTCAAGGATTGCATTTTTCCCATCTTCGGGATCAGCTGGGATTAATAGCAATTTTATTTCTTCTTCAAGTGCAGGCAATTCTGCATTTGCATTTTCTAATTCTTCTTTTGCCATTGCTCGCATATCTTCATCATTTTCAATTTCAAGAATCTCTCTTGCTTCTTGAATATTACCTAATAAATTACGATATCTACGAGTTGCACTCGTTAATTTCTCAAGTTCCTTATATTCTTTTGTCAATCGCACATAACGTTTCATATCTGCAATAACACTTGGGTCCGTTATCAAAGTACTAACCTCTTCAAAGCGTGCTTCAATGCCGTCAAGTCGTGATAATAATGATGTATCGGCCATAAATCGTTTTAATTTTTCACAAAGTTACAAAATTTAATTGAGAGTTATAATGAGAGTGAAACAAAAAGTACAACTTAACACATCATTATTATAGAATATTACGTAACTTTGTAATAAAATATCAATTATGGAAAAATTACCTCAAGACCCTTTTATATTATTTAGTTATATCAATACCAAATTACGTGACAACTATTCTTCTCTTGATATTCTTTGTGAAGATTTAAATATCGACAAAGACACCTTAATCAAGAAATTATCTTCTATAGGGATGATTTATGATGCATCACTCAATAAATTTATTTAAAAATTGAGTGCATTTTTCTTGCATGCACTCAACAAAGAGAGTAACTTTGCATAGAATGGAAGATTATATAAAAGAATTAAATCAGCAACAACAGGATGCAGTTTTATATCTCAATGGGCCTCAATTAGTTATTGCAGGAGCCGGTTCGGGTAAAACGCGTGTTCTCACATATAAAATCGTACATTTATTAAGTCATGGTTATGAACCATGGCGCATATTGGCATTGACATTTACTAATAAAGCCGCACGCGAAATGCGAGAACGCATTGAAGGACTTGTAGGTGGTGCAACAGCATCAAAATTATGGATGGGTACATTCCATTCTATTTTTGCTCGAATATTGCGTATAAATGCAGAGAGATTAGGATTTAAGAGCGACTTTACAATTTACGACTCAGCCGATTCTAAATCTTTGATTAAATCAATTATCAAAGATCTTGATCTTGACGACAAAATATACAAACCTTCAACAGTGATGAGTGCCATATCTATGGCAAAGAATGCTTTAATTTCTCCCTCGGCATATGCTCAAACAAAAGACATAATGGAGGCCGATCTCCGTGCAAAACGCCCTCGCACCCATGAGATATATCAAGGTTATTGTCATCGTTGTTTTGTTGCCGGAGCAATGGATTTTGATGATTTACTATATTATACTAACGTTCTACTACGTGACAACCCCGATCTTCTTCGACATTATCAAGAATATTTTCGTTACATCCTTGTTGATGAGTATCAAGATACCAACTTTGCACAACATCTAATTATTTCCCAACTCACCAAAGAAAATCATAGTTTGTGTGTTGTTGGAGATGATGCTCAAAGTATCTACTCTTTCCGAGGTGCAAACATTCGAAATATCTTAAATTTACAAAATGCATATCCCGATTTGCGTATATTCAAATTAGAACAAAATTATCGTTCAACACAAACAATTATTAATGCAGCAAACTCGCTGATTGATAAAAATACCGAACAAATACTAAAACATGTATTTTCTAAGAATGACTTAGGAAGTAAGATTGAAGTAGTACAAAGTTATAGCGATTACGAAGAAGCGTTTCTAGTCTCAAATCGCATTGCGCAAGTAAAAATGCAGTCTCACGATAGTTATGACGAGTTTGCAATACTGTATCGCACTAATGCTCAATCGCGTATTCTTGAAGAATCTCTTCGCAAACGAAACATCCCATATCGTATATATGGAGGACTATCATTTTACCAACGCAAAGAGATTAAAGATGCGATAGCCTACTTTAGGTTATCAATTAATCCCAATGATGATGAAGCTGTAAAACGAATCATAAATTTCCCGGCTCGTGGCATTGGAGATACAACTCAAAATAAACTAATTCGGTGTGCAATAGACAATAAGATTAGTATTTGGAGTGTCATAAATAACATTACTCAATATAACCCCGGCATTAACGCCGGAACAACAAAAAAATTACTTGTTTTTCGTGACTTAATACAATCTTTTATTGATTTAAACAATAATGGTCTGAATGCTGAAGATATTGCCAAACATATAATTCACGAAACTCAATTATTAAGTATGCTTTTATCAGATAAAACTCCTGAAAGCATTTCTAAGCAAGAGAACCTTCACGAATTACTCAATGGCGTAAAAGAATTTGTCTCAAACAAGCTTGAAGAAGGTGAAGAAAATAACATTTCTATAAGTGATTTCTTGGCAGAAGTATCATTGGCCACCGACCAAGACACTCAAGATGGAGAAGGAGAAAAACTAACTCTCATGACTGTTCATGCTGCAAAAGGCCTTGAATTTAGCAATGTGTTTATCGTTGGTGTAGAAGAAGAATTATTTCCATCATCAATGTGTATAACCCAAAATGAAATTGAAGAAGAACGCAGATTATTATATGTTGCTATCACTCGGGCTAAAAGTTTTTGCATGATATCTTATGCTTCATCTCGTTTCCGCAATGGTCAGACCAAAACATGTTCTCCTTCTCGTTTTATTCGCGATATTGACCCTAAATATCTAAACCTTTGTTCTGGGACTTCAGTTGGAGTACCATCTTCATTTGTCAATCCTATTGAAAATTATCGTACATCTTTTCATTCTGAGAACAAAGCATATACATCTCCTCGTAATCTACGTTCTTTAAGCAATAGGAGTCATAACCAAACTACTTTTACAAATAAGCCAACCACCATTAATCGTCAAGTAAATTCTTCTGATATTCATAATGTAGAATCATTATCAGAAGGCATGATCATTGAACACCAACGATTTGGGACTGGCAAAATCACGACAATTGACACATCTTCAACCGATGCTCGCATTATTGTTGAGTTTGCCAATACCGGAACAAAAACATTATTACTTAAGTTTGCACGTTTTAAGATTATTGGATAATGAAAATCAACGAAATACCCACTCCTTTTTATATCGTATATGAAGATCGTCTTCGTCACAACCTCGAATTAATCAATCGAGTAAAACGTGAAGCCGAAGTAAATATAATCATGGCATTTAAAGCCAATGCTTTATGGAGAACATTCCCAATTATTAAGGAATATTGCACCGCATCAACCGCAAGTTCTCTTAATGAAATGGATTTGTCACTTGATTGTTTAGGGAATGAGGTTCACTCTTACTGCCCGGCATATACCCCACTCACAATCAATCGCTACCTCGAGGGAAGTTCTCATATCACATTCAACTCACTCAATCAATGGCATCGCTTCAAAGATGAGGTAATAAAACACAACAGCACTGAGGGGAAACGACATGTGTCACCCGGAGTGCGTGTTAACCCTCAATGCTCGGTAATTGAAACTGACATCTATAATCCTGCCCTACCCGGCTCTCGATTTGGTGTTACAGCCGACATTATAGGCGACAGATTACCCGAAGGGATTGAAGGAATGCACTTCCATGCGCTATGCGAATCAACATCATATGATTTAGAAAAAGTTCTCGAAGCATTTGAGACACAATTTGGCAAATATCTACCACAGGTGAAATGGGTGAATATGGGAGGGGGGCATCTAATGACTCGCGATGGTTATGATGTGGAACACCTTATCTCGCTCTTAAAAGAATTCAAGAGCCATTACCCATGGATTGAAGTAATACTTGAGCCAGGTAGCGCATTTACATGGCGCACAGGCGATTTAATTACATCGGTAGTAGATGTGGTTGAAAATCAAGGCGTGAAAACCGCAATCATAGATGCTTCGTTTGCATGCCATATGCCCGACTGCCTTGAAATGCCTTATAAGCCCACAATCGCTGAAAGTGTGGAGGTTGACACCTCGCTATCTACATATCGTCTTGGGGGCAATTCATGCCTAAGCGGTGACTTTATTGGAGATTGGAGTTTTGAAAAGCCGCTCGAAATAGGCGACCGTCTCACTCTTGAGGATATGAACCACTACACCACCGTTAAAACTAATATGTTTAATGGCATTCAACACCCTTCTATAGTGCTTTGTCGTTCTAATGGAGATTGCGAATATCTGCGACAATACACCTACGAAGATTATAAATCACGAATGAGCTAATAATAAATAATCATAACCCTATGCCACAATTTTCAGTAATAATACCTGTATATAACCGCATTGATGAAGTGCGCGACCTAATGGAAAGCCTTGCACTCCAATCATGCAAAGATTTTGAAGTTGTAATAGTTGAGGACGGTTCCTCTGCTCCATGCAAAGATGTTGTAAAAAAATATGCCGACCGCGTCGATGCTTCATATTATTATAAAGAAAATGAAGGACGTTCAATAGCCCGCAACCATGGTCTTGAACACGCCAAAGGGGATTATTTCATATTTTTCGACTCGGATTGCGTGATCCCACCCGATTATTTCAAAATTCTTTCAGAGGCTCTCGACCGGAATCCGCTTGACTGCTTTGGAGGACCCGATGCTGCACACGAATCGTTCAGCACCACTCAAAAAGCGATAAATTATTCTATGACGTCATTCCTCACAACGGGGGGGATACGTGGTGGCAAGGTACAACTTGAAAAATTCGTACCACGCACGTTCAACATGGGTTATTCGCGTAAGGTTTATGAAAAAGTGGGAGGATTTCGTGAAATGTTCTCAGAAGATATTGACATGAGCACACGCATACGCCAAGCCGGATTCTCTATCGGCTTGATTCGTGAGGCATATGTTTATCACAAACGTCGTGTTAATATGCGATTGTTCACTCGTCAAGTATATGTATTTGGCATGTCGCGCATCACTCTTAAATTACTTTATCCCGACTCACTAAAACTTGTTCACACTCTACCGGCAGTGTTTGTGATTGGTTCGGTAGGACTAATCGCGCTATCGATTCTATGGAAATGGTGGTGCATTCTGCCATTAGCGGCATATATATTAGCGATATTCATCACAGCCCTATTCTCAACTAAATCATTGGTTATAGCACTCAAAGCAGTGCCGGCAAGCATATTGCAACTAAGCGGATATGGTTGGGGATTTATCAAGGCGTTCACTACAAAAATTTTGTTGCGTCGCGGACGTAACATCGAAGAAGAGGTAGCAATTAGAAAAGGAAAATAATCAATGAACGACCAACTCAAAGAACCTGAAAATCGCTTCTTGGGACGCATTGCCGACCTTGACGATAGCGACAAGCCTCGTGAAAAAGCTCTTGCCCTTGGTATTCGTTCATTAAGCAATGCTGAATTGCTTGCAATCATCTTTGGCAGTGGATTACCCGGCAAATCGGTTATCTCAATGAGCCAAGAAATTCTTGCTTCTTGCGACAATCGCCTATCACGATTGAGCCGATTGTCGATTCATGAAATGAAAAAAAGATTCAAAGGTGTTGGCACAGCCAAAGCAATTTCTCTTGCCGCCGCGTTTGAATTAGGACTTCGCACACGCGATGAAGAGGCCGCTCTTGACCCACAAATCAAATGTTCTACCGATATATATAATATTATGCGCACAAAGCTCGACCGCATTGAACATGAAGAATTTTGGGCATTATATCTATCGCGTAGCAACAGAGTGATGTTTGAGGAATGTATGAGCAAAGGTGGGGTTTCGGGAACTGTAGTAGATGTGAGATTGATATTAAAACGAGCCATTGAACTACTCGCATCCGGCATCATTCTTATTCACAATCACCCCTCGGGCAATCCTCGCCCGAGTCCCGACGATGACCGCATTACAACCAAGACAAAGGAGGCTGCCAAATTGCTTGACATCAATGTTCTTGATCATCTGATCATCACTCCCACCGATTATTTCTCATACAGTGACAACGGCCGGCTCTAATTCTTTAGACAGAATTAGAGTTTTACGCCTCAAATCACACTTTTGATATTACCCTTTTCAAAAACTCTTCACGATTTTCGCGTGGCCCATGGGCGGTGCGATCACAATTATACCATTTTACATTATTTATCCCCACTGAGTTTAGCACAAAATCAATGAGGTTATCTTCGATAAAATGGCGATATAGAGCCGTAGGTCCTTGCGATGTAGTTATCAACACCGTGCGACGAATATCAAATGCCGGTAACATTGCCCCTTCTTCAGAATAATTATATGCCACACCTTTGAGCAATACCTTGTCGAGAAATCCTTTAAAAATGGCCGGCATCATACCCCACCATATAGGAAAGATGATTATCAACTCATCGGTATTTTGGAGTATTTCACCATACTTAACTACAAGGGGATCGGCCGTCTCTCCCCTATTATACAACGCCAAATCATTCACCGTCATTGTGGGATTAAACCCATCGGCGATAAGATTTATTACTTGATATGGTCGTTTCTCCTCACGCAACTTCTTATCTACGCCATCTAATATCGCTCGATTAAAGCTCCCCTCCCACGGATGCGAAAAAACTATTGTCGTCATAATCTTTACTCTTTATAATTTTCATCTTTTATATTTTTATGTACAACATATGATTCTATATTTTAGTTTTAATTAAACACCTAATTTTTATTTGCAATTTCACTCCTTTTTGTTTACTTTTGCAGTGTAAATAAAACACATTGCAAACTTTAAACTACTTAACTAATAAATTCGATGAGTAAAATTTTAATTATTGGCGTTGGCGGAGGAGGTATCTTTGCCGTAGAGAACATGAAAAAAGTGGGAATTCCCGAGGCTAATTATATAGGGATAGGCATGGGGTGCCAAAATCTTGCGGGAAATATCCCTTATTATGATTTAAGGGAAATGAATGGGAGTCCGAATTTACCACTACACCCAAGTCCAAATTTGTGCCGAATGCTTGCCGAAAATGTAGAAGAACAAATAGGCAAAATCATCAACAAACATATAAAAGATTAATTCTATTACACTTATTAAAAAACTTTAAGCCACTTAACTAATGATGACAAAAGAACAAATTTATGACCGAATGATGGGATGCCTTTATGGTCAAGCTATTGGTGATGCTCTTGGATTGGGAGGAGAAGGTCAATATGCCGATGGCATGAAACGAATGTATCCAAACAAGCTCCAACGATATGATGAGATTATTCCTTTTGCTCATGTGAGGCTATGGAAGCCGGGGGAATTTACTGACGACACTGACCAAATGCTTTGTATTCTCAATGCATTATTGAGCGACAATTGTATTAATCCCAATACTCTTGCTAAAAACATTCTTAATTGGTATGAAACCGACGGTATGGGGTGCGGGGCTCTAACATCCAAGATTATTCATGCTCCAGGGTGGCTTGAGGCTCCAATTGAAACATCTAAAATCGTGTGGGAACTAACTAATAAGAATAGTGCTCCAAATGGTGGATTGATGCGTACATCGGTGGTAGGCTTATGGAATGAATATGTAATCGAAAATGCAGAAAAAGCATGCATGGTGACTCACTATGACCCTCGATGCGTAGGGTCGTGCGTGATTGCATCTTTGATTATAAACAATCTTGTGTGGAACAACAAGGAACTGGGCTATGATGAAATTATAGAAATAGCCAATCAATATGACTCACGAATAGCAGAATGGGTTACTTTAGCCAAAGAAAGCAACGACATCAGTGAACTTTATCTTGACGACGAAACGTCAATGGGCTATACTTTGCGTACGTTAACCGCGGCTCTTTGGGCTTATTGGCATAGCCCCAATTTCACTTCAGGATTAATCGATGTGGTGAATGAAGGAGGCGATGCCGATACCAACGCATCAATAGCATGTGCCATTTTAGGCGCAAAATTTGGGTATGGTTCTATCCCATCGCATTATGTTGAAAAAATGTATAAAACAGATGAATATCGCGCCACATGCGAAAAATTCTCTAATCTTTGTTTATCTAAATTTAATAATTATAACTAATTAATTTAATGTGAAACATTTTACATTTATACTCATCGCTTTAGCTATATCCTCTTCAATAGGTTGCTATTCTACAACTAACATCTCAAACAATCCAACCGATTCTTTGAAAAATACATCAGATACACATGAATATATTCACCCATCTTTATTAGACGATGACCCCTATAATGACACAACTATATACACACTCGAAGATATTATTGAACTTCGTGATACTCTAATTGGAAATTTTAGTGGTGATGGAATAGACACTCTTATTGCAGAACCTATTGGATTTAAAACTCTTCGCAAAAACTTCAGAATATATAGCACCAGTGGAAAAATTAAGCCTTTATATGTTTACGAAATTTGGGACGTAAGAATGATTTCCGAAGAAGATTTAGATGGGAATGGCACTGATGAATTTGGCATTAGATGGGAACTTGAAATGGGTAACTGGACTACATATTATATATTCACATACCTAAATAATCAGTGGAATTTATTAACCGAACCACTCTTCCATTATGCGTCACATTTTTATGAAGATTTAGAAGTTGTAAATGCAGTAAAACCAACGAAGAAAAAAGGATATATTGAGGGTACCAAATCTCATAGTGGTGATGATTTTTGGATTGAATATAAAAGAATCAAAATTAATCCACAACCTCTACCAAAAAGCATTATTCACTTTGGCGATATTGTAGAATAATCCCTATTATTCCGTATCTTTGCAAAAAATTAGACTAAACATGCATATTTCTCAAAAAACAATGATTCGAATTATAATTTGGGCTATCCTACTTATTGTTCTTACAATAATTTGTTGCTACTCAATAGTATCAATAAATGCCTCGAACAAGACTTTTGATAACGCAAAAGATATACCTAATAATGAAGTAGGGTTATTACTTGGCACTTCCCCTCGCACTCCGGAGAATGCCCCTAATTACGATTATATCAATCGCATTATTGCTACTGCTGAGTTATACAAGGGTAGTAAAATTAGTAAAGTAATTGCAAGTGGCGGTGACTACTCTTCGCGTCAGGATGGTTATAATGAATTAGAAGCAATGCGAGATTCGTTAATAGAATATGGCGTGCCCGATAGCGTGATTATTCTTGACTACGAAGGTACCCGCACACTAAATTCCATTGTAAAAGTTAAAGAAATATATGGCTATGATAATATTACTCTAATTTCACAAAAATACCACAATGAAAGAGCCATATATCTCGCGTCACAAAATGGCATAAACGCCATAGGATATAATGCGAAACCTTCTCACATTATCACCAAACGAATAAAAAACGAAGGCCGCGAATTTCTTGCACGAGTGAAGTTGTTTATCGACATGATATTAGGAGAAAAACCTACATTTAAGTCTTCAACTAATAATCAGTAGGCCTCTTATGGTTTGACGTGGCATAATTATACAAATTTAATCAATAGTGATAACGGAGTTAAACGGAAATATCATCAAATGGATTGAGGAGCATCGTAATGATGACACAACTAAATTGAGGTTGAGTTGTCGTAAAAAAGATGATGCAACAATATATGATTTTGCGATAATGCAAATTGAGTGTCGCAAGAAAGTAGCTAAAAAGTTGCATACAACACTCCAATCCCAAAACTTTATATTCCCCACTCCCCTATCAGCCGAACAATGTACATCGGATGATCTTGCTGAGTTTCATTCTTCATTAATTAATAATGGGGAGAATGTGCTCGATATGACAGCCGGACTTGGAATCGATGCGTTCCACCTTGCTCAAAAAGCGACACAAGTTATAGCAATCGACATTAACAAAGATGTAGCCCAAGCATTATCAATAAACGCCAATGCTCTTGGCATAACAAATGTCACGGGAATTAATGCCGATAGCATAGAATATCTAAAATCATCAACCACCCATTTCAACACAATATTTATTGATCCCGCACGCCGTGGAGATGGAGGGAAACGATTATTTGCACTTGCGGATTGTCAGCCAAACGTTGTGGAGCATCTTGAACTTATTAAACAGCATTGCGACAAACTAATCGTCAAAGTATCTCCAATGCTTGATGCCACACAAGTATTACGAGAATTACCTGAAACCACCGAACTATATGCCATTGGCACTCGTCAAGAATGCAAAGAACTTGTAGTAGTCCTTGATTTTAAGAATCCCACATCAACACCTATATTACATTGTATTACTTTGTCGGAATGTGAAAATAGGTTTTCTTTTACTCGTCATGAAGAGGCTGTGGCTAAATCTACATTTGAAAATATAAATACAGCAATTTATCTTTATGAACCACATCCATGTGTGATGAAAATGCAACCATTTAATATATTATCACATAAATATAACACCTCAAAACTTCACCCACACACACATATTTACTCCTCAAAAAATTATATTCCCGAATTTCCCGGTGATTGTTATAAAATAGAGCATATTTATCCATTCTCATCTCGCATCATTAAAGAAGTTGCCAAGGATTATCCAAGGGCAAATATTGCGGTAAGAAATTTCATTCTATCGGCTGAAGAACTACGCAAAAGGCTAAAAATAAAAGACGATAATAAATATCGTCTTTATGGTGTTTCTATTGCCAACGGCGACAGATTATTAATTGTCACATCGCCCATTTAAATCTTTTCAAACATTCGAGCCATAGCCCGTTTATCTTCACGTTCTTTAATCGATTGACGTTTGTCATATTCTTTTTTACCTCGACCAAGACCTATAACCAATTTGGCCAACCCTCGCTCATTTATAAACAATTTTAGAGGCACAATTGTGTATCCTGTTTCTTTACCATCTTTTTCAAGACGTCGGATTTCCTTACGATTCAATAGCAACTTACGATCACGACGCTGTTCGTGATTATTATATGTGCCATAAAAATATTCAGCAATATACATATTTTTAACCCAAACTTCGCCATTCGTAACATAGCAATAAGTATCAGCCAAACTTGCTTTCCCCAATCTAATTGATTTAATTTCTGTACCGGTTAATACAATGCCAGCAGTGAACGTTTCAATTATATTATAATCAAACGTAGCACGTTTATTTTTTATATTTATATCTTTATTAAATTTCATAGTTTAACCGATTATCAAATTAAATAGCCCACCTATAACAAACGGAGGCAACATAACCGATAAAATAGCCATTATTATATAATAGCCTATATATTTTTCTTTTATTGCCAAATATCTTGATGCTTTCCATAACACGATGGCCACATAAAGATATAAAAAATACACCAACGACAACTCAACAGGCAAACAACTTTGAACTGCATTTATTAATGCCAAAATGGCAAGGGAATAAATTATAATTGTTGAATATTTTTTTTCATTTGGAGTACCCTCAACCCAAAAACTCAATGTTGATGAAAACACAAGCGAAGCAACAAAATAAGTTATAAAAAATTGGACAAAAATTATAATTGCACGCTGAAGTAATACAACTAGACTCAATTCTGAGTCATAAAAATACTGAACAAAAGCCATTAACGAAGCAAAACCTATTATAGGATATAGCCCATTAGCAGCCAATGACTTTGGATCTTCACTGTCATGAGAAATATCTTCCCATCCATTTCCAGGTGATAGAATCAGTTGAAATATATTTTTAATAAATTTAAGCATTCTGATATTTTTTACAAAGATACAACATTTAAATATTAAATTTTCACTATACGAAAAAAATCTCAAAAACATTTAATATTTAACATTTATAAGTCAATGAGTCTCAAAAAAACTTATTTGTGTTACAAGTATAAAAATAAACTACTATCTTTGCAGTAAACTAAATAAATTAATATGAAATCAGATATATTATCTCAACTATATACCCAATTTGTTGGGTCTGCACCCATTGAAACCATCGAACTTCCTGCGTCAGGTTCTAATAGACGTTATTATCGACTATTAGGAAAAGAATCTATCATCGGTGTAATTGGCACTTGTAAAGAAGAAAACGAATCTTTTATATATTTAGCCAAACATTTCAAAGAGAAAAACTTACCTGTACCTAAAGTCTATGCTATTGCGGATGATAATATGGCATATATCCAAGAAGACTTAGGTGATGACATTCTATTTAAAGCAATAGAAAAAGGACGGCTAACTCGCTCATTTAGTAATGAAGAAAAAGATTTATTGATTAAAACCATTCGGATGCTTCCTGATGTTCAATTTTCAGGTGCAATAGGATTAGATTTCAATAAATGTTATCCCCTTGCAGAGTTTGACACACGTACTATTATGTGGGATTTAAATTACTTCAAATACTGTTTTCTTAAGGCTACCGGTTTAGAATTTCAAGAAGACAAACTTGAAGATGATTTTCAAGCCATGAGTGAAGTACTTATGCGTAGCCAATCAAGCACTTTCATGTATCGTGATTTCCAATCTCGCAATGTAATGCTTGTTAATAATGAACCATGGTTTATTGACTTCCAAGGTGGTCGCAAGGGGCCATTTTACTATGATGTTGCTTCATTCCTATGGCAAGCAAAAGCAAATATGCCTGATAGTTTGCGCAATGAATTAATTGCAGAATATATTGATGCTTTGCGCAAATATAAACCTGTTGATGAAAAATATTTCCATGAACAGTTACGACACTTTGTCCTTTTCCGCACTCTACAAGTTTTAGGAGCATATGGTTTCCGTGGATACTTTGAAAAGAAACCACATTTTATGCAAAGTGTACCTTATGCCGTTGCAAATTTACGTACACTCCTTCAAGAACCATATCCTGAATATCCTTATTTAAGCAAAATACTCAAGGAATTAGTTGAGATGAAGCAATTTAGCGATGATCTTCAAAAACACACACTAACTGTAAAGGTAATGAGTTTTGCTTATAAAAAAGGCATTCCAAATGACTCTTCAGGAAATGGTGGTGGCTATGTATTTGATTGCCGTGCAGTAAACAATCCAGGTAAATACGAACGCTACAAGCCATATACCGGACTTGATCAACAAGTAATACAATTCTTAGAGGATGATGGTGAAATTTTAACATTCCTTGACCATGCTTACGAACTCGTAGATTCTACTGTAAAAAGATACATTGAACGAGGATTTACAAATCTTATGGTATGCTTTGGTTGTACAGGAGGACAACATCGTTCGGTATATAGTGCTCAACACATGGCAGAACACATCAATAAAAAGTTTAATGTAAAAGTTGAACTCGTTCATCGCGAACAAAATATAGAACAAACATTCAACGCAAAATTATAATATTGCAATGAAAGCAATAATTTTTGCCGCCGGATTAGGCACTCGACTTCGCCCACTTACCAATGACCGCCCGAAAGCTCTTGTTGAAGTAGGAGGAGTTGCAATGCTTGAACATGTAATTAAGCGATTAATAAATCATGGCATTGATGAAATAGTGATAAACATACATCACTTCGGAGATAAAATCATTGAATTTGTTAAAACTAAAAACAATTTTGGCATAACCATACACATCAGTGATGAACGTGATTTATTGCTCGACACCGGCGGCGGAATACTAAAAGCTCGCAAATGGCTTGATGGGAATGAACCTATTATAATCCACAATGCAGATATTCTCACGGATTTTGACTTACATAAAATGTCCAAACAACACGTTGATAACAATGCTGATGTAACATTACTTGTAGCAGATCGGAAAACCTCTCGATATTTTTATATCAATAAATCAAATCAACTAAAAGGTTGGACTAATATTTCTACCGGAGAGGTAAAACCTTTAGGTTATATTGCACAAAAATCCGACAAACTACTTGCATTTGGAGGAGTACACATCGTATCACCATCAATCTTTGATGTTCTTGACAGATATAGTTCAGAACCAAAATTTTCAATAACTTCATTCTACATTGACAAATGTAACGAATTGAAGATTATGGGTTATACTCCGGCTGAAAAATATCAATGGCACGACATCGGTAAAATTGATTCAATCAAAGTAGCCGAAGAACAATTCATTTCTAAATTATAGGTTTATTGGTGCTTTATTACATAATTATTTTTGTCAAATCGAATATTTTATGTAACTTTGCACTCGCAAAATCAATACAAAACCAATTTTTTAAAAATTTTTATTTAAATGGCAACTAAAATCAGATTACAACGTCATGGTCGTAAAGACTACGCGTTTTATCCTATTGTTATCGCCGATAGCAGAGCACCACGAGATGGTAAATTTATTGAAAGGATAGGTTCTTATAATCCTAACACTAATCCTGCTACAATAACATTGAACTTCGAACGGGCTTTGTATTGGGTAAACTGCGGTGCACAACCCACCGACACCGTACGCAACATCCTTTCTAACGAAGGTGTACTTTTGATGAAACACCTCCAAGGTGGTGTAAAAAAAGGAGCATTTGATGAGGCAGAAGCACAACGCCGTTTTGATGCATGGAAAAGCAAAAAAACAGCCGCTACAGAAGCATTCAAATCAGATCTCGCTAACAAAAAAGCAAGTGATGCAAAGCAACGTCTCGAAGATGAGCAAGCAAAAAACAAGGCTAAAGCCGAAGAAGTTGCTAAGAAAAAAGCAGAACTCGCTGCTGCAGCCACTGAGGTTCCTGCTGAAGAAGCTCCAGCCGAAGAAACTGCAACTGAAAGCGCAGAATAATTCGCAAAGAATTTTAATGATTAATAAGGATGTCGAAATTCGACATCCTTTTTTATTTGAATATCGACAACATCTTGCTAACTTTGCATATTATTAAGATTTCACAATTAATCGCAATCTCAATAAATGATTTCAATACAAAATCTATCGGTTGAATTTAGTGCCAAGTCTTTATTTGATAATATAAATTATGTCATCAATAAAAAAGATAAAATCGCTCTTGTTGGTAAAAATGGAGCAGGAAAATCAACTATGCTCAAAATTATCGCCGGACTTCAAAAACCTACATCAGGAAATGTAGCCAAGCCCAATGATATAACCATAAGTTATTTACCACAACAAATGGTATTAAATGACACACTTACAGTCATTGAAGAAGTGAGCAAAGCGTTTTCTCATATTGATGAGATGCATTATCAACTTGACAAAATAAACCAAGAATTGTTATCTCGTGACGATTATGAAAGCAAAGAATATCAAGAACTAATTGATAGACTCTCGCTTCTAAACGAGCATATAACAATGGAAGAGAGTGAAAATCGAGAAGCAGAAATGGAAAGAACACTTGTTGGCCTTGGTTTTAGTCGAAGTGATTTCAATAGACCAACATCAGAGTTTAGTGGTGGATGGCGCATGCGTATTGAACTTGCGAAATTACTGCTCACCCACCCCGATGTACTCCTACTCGATGAACCAACCAATCACCTTGATATAGAATCGATACAATGGCTTGAAAATTTTCTCATTACAAAAGCCAACGCAGTGGTTTTAGTATCCCACGACCGAGCATTTATTGACAATGTAACCAATCGCACAATTGAAATATCCCTAGGCAAAATATATGACTATGCCGTAAACTACTCAAAATATGTAGTTCTACATCAAGAACGCATTGAGCAACAAATGCGTGCATATCAAAATCAACAAAAACAAATTCAAGAGACTGAGGATTTCATTGAACGGTTCAGATATAAAGCAACAAAAGCCGTACAAGTACAAAGTCGCATAAAACAACTTTCTAAAATAGACCGCATTGAAGTTGATGAGGTAGACACATCTCACCTTAACTTAAAATTTCCTCCGGCTTCTCGCTCGGGTGACTATCCAATCATTGCCGAAAATATAGGTAAAAGATATGGCGAACACCAGGTTTTTAACAATGCGACATTTACTATTAAACGAGGCGAAAAGGTTGCATTCGTTGGAAAAAATGGAGAGGGAAAATCTACGCTTGTTAAATGCATCATGAATGAAATTCCATTTACAGGCAATCTCAAAATCGGACATAATGTCAAAATTGGATATTTCGCTCAAAATCAAGCTCAATTACTTGACGGCGAACTAACCGTATTTGACACAATTGACCATGTCGCCGTTGGTGAAATACGTACTAAAATTCGCGACATACTTGGAGCATTTATGTTTGGAGGCGAAGATTCTGATAAAAAAGTTAAAGTTTTATCAGGTGGAGAAAAGACACGTTTAGCAATGATACGACTTTTGCTTGAACCAGTCAATCTCCTTATCCTTGACGAGCCAACCAACCACCTTGACATGCGCACCAAAGATATCCTCAAACAAGCCATTAAAGAATTTAACGGCACAGTGATTGTTGTATCTCACGACCGAGAATTTCTTGACGGATTAGTTGAAAAAGTTTATGAATTTGGAGAAGGCAAAGTAAAAGAATGTCTCGGCGGGATTTATGAGTTTCTTGAAAAGAAAAAAATCTCATCACTTACTGAACTTGAAATCAATAAACAACAAGCATCTCAAGTGGCAAAAGCGCCAGAACTACACTCTCCAAATAATTCAAACTCAAAATTAACTTATGCAGAACAGCGTGAACGCGAAAAAGCAATCAAACGAGCAGAAAAGAAAGTTAAAGATGCAGAAACCGAAATTGCAAATATAGAAAATGAGATAATTGAAATTGAGTCAAAAATAGCAGATGGGAATGTTGACAATGAGATTTTTAACCTTCACGCTCATAAAAACAAACAACTTGAAAATGCAATGAACCTTTGGGAACTAGCATCAATGGAATTAGATGAAATAAAATCAACTCATAATAATTAACTTAAACTTAACGACAAAATGAAGAAATTCTCCTATGTAGTTTTATCTATCGCTTTAACTTCAACGATGACAATGTGCACAACTAAGACACCCAAAGGAGTAGAACGTACCAATCTAAATGATTCGGTTGCTCCTCAAGAAGATTTTTATGAATATGCATGTGGTGGTTGGATGAAAGCCAACCCTCTAAAGCCTGAGTATTCTCGTTTCGGAACATTTGACCAACTAGGCGAAAACACTCGCGAACAAGTAAAAACACTTGTGACTAGTCTTGACACTAAAAATGCAGCCAAAGGTTCAGCAACTCAACAAATTGGGGACCTATACGCAATGGGAATGGATAGTGTCAGCCTCAATAAACAAGGAGCCTCTCCGATCCTCAAAGACATTGAAACCATAAACAAGACAAACCGTGAAGACCTTATTGATCTTATGGCCTCTATGATAGGAATTGATGCTTTTTTTGGAACAGGCGTTGATGCTGACATGATGAATTCAGACATGAACACCATGTATTGGCAACAAGGTGGACTTGGTCTTGGGGATAGAGACTATTATCTAGAAGACAACGAAAATACCAATAATATACGCGAAGCATACAAAACGTTTATTAAAACCATAACCAAACTTGTTGGATATGACGATGCAGCTCAACAACGGGTAGTTGACAATGTTATAAAAATAGAAACAGCCTTAGCAAAAGCTGCAATGACTCGCGAAGAATTGCGCAATCCTATTGCTAGTTATAATCCTATGACACTTGACCAAATTGCGTCCGAATTTCCAAATGTTGATCTACGTCGTTATTTCAAAAAACAAGGATTGGAAAATGTTGATACCGTAATCGTTGGTCAACCCAAGTCTTTTGCTGCGGTTGATAGCATTATAAAAAACACAGATCTTCAAGCATTACACGACTACATTACTGTCGGATATATTGCTTCTGCGGCAAACTATCTTAGTGATGATTTTATCAATGCAAAATTTGAATTATCAAAAGTTGTATCAGGCGTTCAACAATTACAACCACGATGGAAACGTGCATTAAGTATTCCGAATAATTTATTAGGCGAAGCAGTAGGTCAACTCTATGTTGAAAAGTACTTTCCTCAATCCTCTAAAGACAAGATGCTCGAACTAGTTGATAATCTCAAGATTGCATTAGGACAACACATCGACAACCTCACATGGATGAGCGATACGACTAAAGCAAAAGCACATGAAAAGTTATCAACATTTACTGTAAAAATAGGGTTCCCCGACAAATGGCGTGATTATTCAACCTTAACAATTGACCCAACAAAATCTTATTGGGAAAACGTAAAGGCCGCCATAAAGCACAATATTGATTTCAGCCTTGCTGACTATGGCAAACCAGTTGATAAAACCCGTTGGTATATGCCACCACAAACAGTTAATGCTTATTATAGTCCTCTTTCAAACGAGATCTGCTTTCCAGCCGGCATTCTTCAAGCTCCATTCTTTGACCCAAATGCAGATGATGCGCTTAATTACGGTGCAATCGGTGTAGTTATAGGGCATGAGATGACCCATGGTTTTGACGACCAAGGACGCCAATTTGACAAAGATGGCAATCTCAAAGATTGGTGGACTGCCGAAGATGCTGAAGCATTCAACAAACTTGCCGACAAACTTGTCGCTCAATTTGACGAAATTATCGTTCTAGGTGACACCCACGCAAATGGACGCTTCACCCTCGGTGAAAACATTGCCGACCAAGGAGGTCTTCGTGTCGCATTCACTGCTTACCAAAACTCCCTCAATGGGAAAGAACGAATAGATATTGATGGGTTTACACCTGAACAACGATTCTACCTCGCATACGCCAACGTATGGGCTGGCAATATTCGTGATGAAGAAATCCTTTCGCGCACCAAAACCGACCCCCACTCTCTTGGTCGTTGGCGCGTAAATGCGACTCTTCGCAATCTCCAACCATTCTTTGACGCTTTCAATGTAAAAGAAGGAGACAAAATGTTCCGTCCTGAAAATGAGCGCGTTGTAATTTGGTAAAACTTGTATTTCATTAAATACAATAAGGGGAATATGCTTTTGCTATTCCCCTTATTTTTTTCATTTTTAAGCGCAATACTATTTTATTTCTAATCATTCATACTAATTCTCATTTTCACCTAAATTTTAGCCCCAATGAAGAATTGTATTTCAATAAAAATTCTTATATTTGTAAAATGATATTATTAGACAATAATAAACCACAAAAATATAGTTATAATATGAAATTCAATGTACCGAGCAAAACGCTCTATAATTATGTTTCTTCTGTAAGTAAAGTTATTAATTCAAAGAATGCATTAGCCATTCTTAATAATTTCTTATTCTCTTTAGAAGGGAATCAATTAACTATTACCGCATCTGACCTTGAAAACACATTAACTGCACGCGTGCCAGTTATAGAAGCCGAAGGGGAAGGCAAGTTTTGTATAGACGCTCGCCGTCTCGTTGACTTATTAAAAGAGATGCCCGATCAAGGCATTACATTTGACATTGACACCAATTTAGCTGTTGAAATCACATATCCTAGTGGTAACTATAGTCTCATTGCTCTAAATGGCAATGAATATCCATCAAACAACGATGAATCAGAAGAAATGGGTAAACTTGAATTTTCATGCCCAACTAAACAAATAATCGATGGAATTGATAACACATTATTTGCGGTAGGCAATGACGATCTTCGTCCTCAAATGATGGGTATCCTTTGGGATATCAAACCTGATGCAATTACTTTTGTTGCCACAGATACTCGTAAACTCGTAAAATATCGTAATGCCATGTCGGCTCCAGGTGTAGAAGGTTCATGTATATTACCAATCAAACCAGCTACTGTCCTCAAAAATGTTTTTGCGAAAGAAGAGAATGTAAATGTTACAATTGAGCCCAAAAGTGCAACATTTGAAAGTGCCTCATTTACTTTCAATTGTCGATTCATAAAAGGGAACTTCCCCGATTACAATCGCGTAATACCAACAAATAACCCATATCGACTTACAGTTGATCGTCAATCATTTCTTAATGCAGTTCGTCGCGTAGGAGTATTCGTTGATCCCGGTCATGGATTGGTTAAATTCAAACTTACTCCAGATAAAGTTATCCTTAAAGCTCAAGATAACAACTTCCAAACATCGGCATGGGAATCAATTCCATGTGATTTTACCGGAGATGAAATGGTTATTGGGTTCAGCGCTCCATATTTGATTGAAATCTTTGGCACACTACCCACTAGTGACATTGTAATCTCCCTATCAGATCCAAGCCGTCCCGGAGTATTCCTTCCTTCAGAAGACAAAGAAAATAGCGAATTGCTAATGTTGCTTATGCCAATGACTGTTGCCGAATTCTAAACATAACGCAATGGAACTTAATCTCAAAAAGCCAATTATATTTTTTGATCTTGAGACAACCGGTACAAATATCACTACCGATCGTATTGTTGAAATCTCAATGATTAAAATCATGCCAAATGGAGAGGAAAAAGAACGCACATTGCGTATAAATCCTGAAATGCCAATCCCTGCTGAAGCGACAGCCGTACATCATATTACAGATGAAGACGTTGCTAATTGTCGCACATTCAAAGAAATTGCGAAAGACCTCGCGCAAAGTTTCGTTGGATGCGACATTGCCGGGTTCAACTCCAATCGCTTTGATATTCCAATGCTTGACCAAGAATTTCAACGCGTTGGAGTAAAATTTGACTTCACCAAGCCTCGCTTTATTGATGTACAAACAATCTTCCATAAAAAAGAGCAACGAACTCTTGTTGCTGCATATAAATTTTATTGTGGAAAAGATCTTGAAGATGCACACTCGGCAAATGCAGATACTCGAGCAACTTATGAAGTTCTAAAGGCTCAACTTGACAAGTATGCAGATCTCCCAAATGATATGGACGCTCTATCTGATTTTTCTTCACAGAATCGCAATGTTGATTTAGCAGGAAGAATCATCTATAACGAAAACCGACAAGAAGTTATTAATTTTGGGAAATACAAAGGTCAACTTGTTGAAGATGTATTGAAAAAAGATATCGGTTATTATAGTTGGATTATGCAAGGAGATTTCCCTCAAAACACCAAAGACGTATTTACTAATATTAAACTTCGCTCAAAATAATGCTGAAAGGCAAACACATAATATTAGGTATTACAGGCGGAATTGCTGCTTATAAATCAGTATCATTATTGCGGTTATTGATTAAAGCTGGTGCAGAAGTTCAAGTTGTAATAACTCCTGCAGGAAAAGAATTTATTACTCCGGTAACACTATCTGCTTTAAGTGGTAAACCTGTCATAAGTGAGTTTTTTACTGCCAATACCGGAGAATGGCATAGTCATGTTGATTTAGGTCTATGGGCTGATGCTATGGTTATTGCTCCTGCAACAGCGTCATCAATTGCTAAGATGGCAAATGGAGTTGCAGACAATATGCTTATAACAACCTATTTATCTGCAAAAGCGCCTGTCTTTATCGCTCCATCAATGGATTTAGATATGATGGCCCATCCATCAACCAAACGCAATATTGAGTTACTTAAGTCTTATGGCAACCATATTATTGAGCCTACTGAAGGAGAATTGGCAAGTCATCTAATTGGTAAAGGTCGAATGGAAGAACCAGAAGAAATCGTTAAATTTTTATCTCGATTCTTTGCCTGTCAACAAGATTTAAAAGGGAAACATGTTCTCGTTACAGCCGGGCCAACATTCGAAAAGATTGATCCGGTGAGATTTATCGGGAACTATTCATCTGGAAAAATGGGATATGCCATTGCTGAAGAGGCTGCTCGTCGAGGGGCTATGGTTACATTGATAAGCGGACCGGTATCAATCACTACTAATGTGCAAAATATTAACGTCATAAAGGTGGACTCGGCACAAGAAATGTATGATTACTGCATTTCATCATTCCCGATTTGCGATTTTGCAATTATGAGCGCAGCCGTAGCCGACTATGCACCTATTGAATATTGCGATAAAAAGATTAAGCGAGAAAAAGACGACATTCCCACTATCCGGCTAAAGAAGAACCCCGATATCGCAGCTAAATTAGGTTCTATAAAAAAAGATGGACAAATGCTTATTGGATTTGCTTTAGAAACCAATAACGAAGAAAATAATGCCATAGATAAACTACATCGCAAAAATCTTGATATGATAATACTCAACTCTCTTCAAGATTCAGGTGCCGGTTTTGGTACAAACACCAATAAGATAACTATTTATACCAAACAAGAAGAAAAAATAGAGTTTCCATTAAAATCAAAAATAGAAGTAGCCAAAGACATTATTGATAGAATAATACAAAAATGAACATTACCCGATACATAACAATCCTTATTTTTTGTATATGTAGTCTACTTTCACATTCTGTTTGTGGACAAGAACTAAATTGTCAAGTTGAGGTTAATGCCGATCAAATACAAACTGCCAATAAACAAGTATTTAAAACTCTTGAAGAAGCAATCAATGAATATATGAATACGACCAAATTCTCTAATGCACAATTCAGCATAAATGAGAAAATTGATTGCCGTCTCTTTTTTACAATAAAAGAATACAATGATAATACAATTATTGGAGACTTACAGGTTCAATCATCTCGTCCTGTATATAATAGCACATACACAACTACATTAATCAATTTTAAAGACACTAAAATTGAGTTCTCATATCAAGAAAATGAACCGTTGCTTTTCTCTGAAAACAATATGGAAAGCAATCTTACGGCAATTCTCAATTTTTATGCTTATATGATACTTGCCATTGATTTTGATTCATTCTCTCTTAAAGGAGGAGACCAATTCTATGAAAAAGCACAAAATGTTGTTCAAATGGCTCAATCGTCAGGAGAAAGTGGCTGGAAAGCATTTGAAGATACAAAAAATCGTCCAGCTGTATTAGCAGCATATACCGACCCCAATACTTCTATTCTTCGAACACTTTTTTATGAATATCATAGATTGGGGCTTGATGAAATGGTATTAAGTCCCGATAAAGGTCGAGCAAAAATAAGTTCTACACTTGATTATTTAAAAAAAATATATGATGTTGCGCCTATGTCGGTAGGATTATCTATGTTTAAAGATGCAAAACTTGACGAACTTGTAAATTTATATACTAAAGCATCTCAAACCGAGCGCGATAACGCATATGAAATATTATCATCTCTCTACCCCACTGAGAATGACCGTACAAATAAAATTAAAACCGGAACGAATAAATAACTCTTATACACATGATTGAATCTTTGCACATTTCAAATTATGCGCTCATAGATCAAATCAATATTGATTTTCATTCCGGGCTAAATATAATTACAGGAGAAACCGGTGCCGGTAAATCAATTATACTTGGTGCACTTTCACTTATTCTCGGAGAGCGTGCCGACACTAAAATAGTACGGAACCCTCAACAAAAAGCTATTATTGAGGCTATTTTTTCGGTAAAACAGTATGTCTCATTAAAAGCATATTGTAATGAGAATGACATTGAATGGGACGATAACCAATGTATTCTTCGTCGAGAAATACTCCCAAATGGTCGCAGTAGAGCCTTTGTTAACGATTCTCCTGTATCTCTAAGCCAACTCCAGTCAATTGCAGTTCATCTTGTAGATATTCATTCACAACATCAAAACAGATTAATCTCATCTAGTGAATATCAACTTCAAATAATTGATACTCTTGCGAATAACTCCGAGTTATTATCTGAATACGTTTCTCGTTTTAATGCATTTAAAATCGCATTAAAACGGCTCAAAAACGCGAAAGAATTAATTAGTAAAAATAGTTCTGACAAAGATTATTTTCTCTTTCAACTACAACAAATAAAAGAATTGAATTTAGTCGCAGGAGAACAAATTGAACTTGAAAAGGATAAAGAAATTCTGTCCAATCTAACAGATATAAAATTACATCTTAATTTTATTTTATCGGCTTTATCTACCGACAATATTAATGCAATATCTCTACTAAAAGAAGCTTCTGATAATTGTAATCATATTTCTAGTTTTGTAGAAGATACTAAAAACTTAACCGAACGATTAGAATCGGCTCGAATTGAGATACAAGATATTGCGGATACACTTGATTGTTATAATTCAAAACTGAATGCCGATCCTCAAGAGTTAGAATACATTGAACAACGATTAAATAGTATATATTCTCTACAACATCGACATAATGTTAATAGTGTTGAAGAATTAATCAATATAAAAAATGACCTTGAATCAAAACTCAATGCCCTAGAAAATAGTGATGAGCATTTGGCTCAACTTGAGCACGAGGCCAAACAATCTCAACGCTATGCATTAGAAATTGCCAAAGAAATATCAGCATCAAGAAAAAAAGAAGCAATAAAATTTGCAGAATTATTAAAAGAACGAGCATTCCCTTTAGGAATGAAAAATTTAGAGTGTAAAGTTGATGTCTCAAATACGTCTTCATTACGACCTAATGGGATTGATAATGTGGAATTTCTATTTGCTTTTAATAAAAATCAAGACCTACTACCTGTTGGAGGGACTGCTTCTGGAGGGGAAATATCTAGACTTATGCTCTCTATAAAATCAATTATTGCCGACAAAATGCAATTACCTTCAATTATCTTTGACGAAGTAGATACTGGAGTATCAGGAGATGTTGCGAATCGAATGGGTGAAATGATGCAAAATATTGGGAAAAGCATACAAGTTATTGCGATTACACATCTCCCACAAGTTGCAGCAAAAGGAGATTGGCATTATAAAGTATATAAAGAAGATGATGAAATTTCAACTAATACTCATATAAAACAATTAACTCATGAAGAACGAGTAAATGAAATTGCAATTATGTTGAGTGGCTCTAGTGTAGAAAAAACAGCAATCGCCAATGCTCGAGCATTGCTTAATCAAAAATAATTGATATGGAACGTAACGAATATATATTTGGCATTCGAGCCGTAATGGAAGCCATTGAGGCAGGAAAAGACATTGATAAAATTTTAATAAAAAAAGACCTCCAAGGAGAGTTAGTCAAAGAATTATTTGATCTTATTCATGACTATAAAATTGTAACTCAACGCGTACCAATAGAACGCATCAATAAAATCACACGAAAAAATCATCAAGGAGTTATCGCTATTTTATCAGCCGTTACATATCACTCACTTGAAAATCTTGTACCACAAATTTACGAAGACGGAATGTTACCTTTTGTTGTTGTACTTGATGGGATTACCGATGTTAGAAACTTTGGAGCCATATCTCGGACATGTGAATGTGTTGGAGCAAATGCCATAGTCATCCCCGAAAGAGGGAGTGTAACTGTTAATGCTGATGCAGTAAAAACATCGGCTGGTGCATTACATTATCTACCTGTGTGCAGAGAAAAGAATATTGTTTCGGCAATAAAATTCCTCAAAGACAATGGTTATCAAATCGTTGCAGCATCTGAAAAAGCCAACATTAGATATACTGAAGCTGATTACACAGGCCCAATTGCCATCGTAATGGGATCTGAAGATATTGGAATTTCCTCCGAAGTAATACGTCAATGTGATACAATGGTTTCAATTCCCCAATTTGGGAACATCGGTTCGCTAAATGTTTCAGTTGCCGCAGGAGTTATGATGTATGAAGTGGTTAGACAGCGATTAAATGCCGACATGAATGTAAAATAAATATCTAACAATTATATAATTACACGCTTATTATGACAAAGATCGGATCAGTAATGACCCCAGTTGGTCGCAAGGCTCTTCTCCTTGGAAGTGGAGAATTAGGTAAAGAAGTTGCTATTGAACTACAACGCTATGGAGTTGAAGTCGTTGCATGTGATAAATACGCAGGTGCACCCGCAATGCAAATTGCACACCGTTGTCATGTTTTTAACATGCTTGATGGAGCAAAACTACGCGAAATAATTGAATTAGAAAAGCCCGACCATATTATCCCAGAGGTTGAGGCAATCGCAACTCCAGTACTCAAAGAACTTGAAGCCGAAGGTTATAATGTTACTCCCACGGCCAATGCAGCATGGCTTACTATGAATAGAGAAGGTATTCGTCGTTTAGCGGCAGAAGAATTAGGGGTAAAGACATCTCCTTATCGTTTTGCATCGGACTATGATGAATTTTGTAAAGCCGTTGAAGAAATTGGCATCCCTTGTGTAGTCAAACCTATTATGAGTTCATCAGGACATGGACAAAGTGTCATCAAAACTACAGAAGACATTGAAAACTCATGGAAAATTGCACAAGAAGGAGGTCGCGCAGGTGCAGGTCGTGTTATTGTTGAAGGATTCGTAAAATTTGATTATGAAATCACACTTTTGACCGTTCGCAGTTGCTCTGGCACTACATTCTGTGCTCCAGTTGGACATATTCAAATTGATGGAGACTACCGTTACTCCTGGCAACCACAACCAATGACCAACAATGCACTCACTTCTGCTCAAGAAATAGCAAAGAAAGTCACTGATGCTCTTGGTGGATATGGTATTTTTGGCGTTGAGTTATTTATTAAGGGGAATGAAGTTATCTTTAGTGAAGTATCTCCTCGCCCACACGATACCGGTATGGTTACAATGATATCTCAAGACATGAGCGAATTTGCTCTACATGCTCGCGCATTACTTGGGCTCCCTGTTCCAGCAATTCGTTTCTATGGGCCATCAGCTTCTCGCGCAGTTGTTGTTGAAGGTGATACCGACAAAATCGAAATGGATAATCTTGAAGAAGTATTAGCCGAAGAAGGTGTACAAATGCGTATATTTGGCAAACCTGAAATCAAAGGACATCGCCGTATGGGCGTTATTCTTGCTATTGATGAATCGGTTGAGGCTGCTCGCGAAAAAGCCGAACGAGCATATAATAAACTTAAAGTAAATGTTCTACCTCGATAATCTCCAATTTTAATATATTGTACAAAAGGGAACTTCTAATTGAAGTTCCCTTTACTTTTACACCTTTGACAACATTTGAGGACCTATTCTTCAGGCCCCAAATAAGCAACTAAATACCATTTATCATCAATACGTTCAAATATATATACAAAATCAATTTCAATTGACATATCTTCACATGTTACACCTTTAGCATAACACACTCTATCTCCTGACACATCAAACCATGATGCCGTTAATGGGTAATATTCCGGCTCTCCATCTTCATCAATAAGAATCCATTGTTCTTCAAATATTTCAAAAAATTCATTATCGGACAAATCCTCCTCATTTATCGCTATCAATCCAAACATTGACTTCCCAGTCAATTCCGTGCGTTGTTGTCTAAATAAATCATCTTCTCTAAATTTACATAAAAATTTAAAAAATGGTTCTTTTCCAATATTACATACTGATTTTGTATCAACTATCATACGATTAGATTCATCATCAAATCTAGGATAAAAATCCGTCACATCTTGAGCATAAGAATTCAATGAGCAACAAATTATTTGAATTAGCAATATTAATTTTATTATCTTCATAATATATCTCCTATATTATTTTTTTCGCTTACTATTACGTTTATATTTCTGTGCTAGTTTATTATGTTTTTCTGCCATATCCTCATCTCCAATTTTATCATATAGATCAGCAAGTTTCAAATGTATAGCAGGCTCCTTCTCTCCATTTGATAATGCTACTAAATACCAATTTAAGGCTTCAAAAATCTCATTTTGAGTTATAAATATATTGCCTAATTGGAACGGGGCATTATAATTTGTGTCATCTAAATCAACCACCTTTTTGAATGATTCAATTGCTTCATCAATGACACCGGCATCCATCAATGCCAACCCTTTTCCATACCACGCTTCAACATAATCATTACACAACGAAATTGCTTTATTGTAATTGGCTATGGCTGGAGTATAATCCATTGATTCTTGTAAACAATCATTCCCCATCATCACATATTCGCGAGCAAGTTCCCTAAATCGATTCTTATGCAATTCAATTGTCTTATAACATTCTGCAAGTTCGTTTTTTAGTGTGTTTATAGTACTTAATTTTTTACTTAATAGTCGAGACATTGATGGCCTATTTAATTCATTTCTAGAATTCACACCTTCAATAAAATGAGTTACTGCACTACGAAAATCTCCATGATCAAAATCTATTGCCGCCTGGTGATAGGCATCATCTGCTTTTGCCCACTGCATTGCATTATTTATTAGCCTAGGGTTATTAAACTCCTTACTAAATTGTACTATTGACTGGTTTATAAAAATATCTCGCTCATTTAAATGACTTTTCAACTCCAGTCCACCCAAACTTGTGCATCTACTTAATGCGACATAAGTTTGCCCACTACTAAATGCACCTCGACCAAAATCAATTACAACATTATTAAATGTTAGCCCTTGACTTTTGTGTATTGTTAATGCCCATGCCAATCTTAAAGGATACTGTGTAAACGTACCTAACTCTTTCTCTATTACTCTATTTGTCTTTTCATCTAATTGATAAACTATATTTGACCATATTTCTGGGTCAACTTCATGCTTTACACCATTTTCAAGTTCTACCACTATCCTATCCCCCGTTGCAAGATACACTTTCCCGACTGTCCCGTTTACCCACCGTTTTTCTTGGTCATTTTTAATAAATACCACTTGCGCCCCCGTTTTTAACACAAGTTCTTTAAGAGTTGGCAATGAATTTTCAGGAAATTCGCCCTTAATATGTCCCTCATATACAACTTCTTTTGCTGGCAACCTATCAAGTTGTTCATCATTTACTGCATCTACCATATCTCGACGAGTGGCAAGTTGCATTACCATCTTAGAATCATCACAATAATATTGTTCATTTACTTTTGAATTTAGAATTGCAATATCATTGGGAGTTGGGGCACCAATCCTTATTCTGTCAAGCATAGAGATAAAATTAGAATCTCTTTGACGATAGATTTTACGCAACTCTATTGGGACAAGCGAAAATTCACGAAACACCAATGCACTAAAGAAATATGAATTAGGATAAAATTTTCGTAATACATCTCGCATATCAGCCGTCACCACCGGTTCTAACTGAAATACATCTCCCACTAATAATAATTGTTTTCCTCCAAATGGCTCTCTCATATTATTAGAATAAACCCTCAACACTTTATCCATGAAATCAATAATATCAGCACGAACCATTGATATTTCATCAATAATAATTAAATCAAGATTCTTTATTAATTTACACAATGCTTTAGGATATTTCAAGCGCTGACGCAATCGGCTCACTGCAAAATCCGGGTCATCAGGCAATAATGGTTTGAATGGTATGCGAAAAAAAGAATGCATTGTTTGTCCTCCAACATTTACAGCTGCAATACCTGTTGGAGCGAGCACCACATAGTTCTTTTTAGTTTTCGAACAAATATATCTCAGAAATGTAGATTTCCCGGTACCGGCCTTTCCGGTTAAAAACACTGAACTATGTGTAAATCTTATAAGTTTCCAAGCATTTTGAAACTCTTCATTTTCAAAATCTATATTTTCTAATTCCTCTTTCATTATAACAATAATTCATCAAAAAAAGGATAGTATAAATACCATCCTTTTTACACTATAAAGTTACTAATTTTTTTTAGAACTTATATCCAACACTCAAAACTATTGAATTATTATTATCTTTTATTGTTGCTTTAGGAGCAGCGGGAGCATTTATAGGCAATTTATATGCTTCTCCAGTATCTAATCCATATCTAGAAAATGCATGAAACTCACTTTCTCTATTTTTGTGAACAAAAGCCGCATCAATATAAAAACCTCCGGTACGTAATCCAAGTCCACAAGTTATATATTGCGTTTTATTGTCAAATATATATGATGGGTCGGTACCTGATGTATATATATATTCGGAGCCATCTTGAGCAACATCATTCACATTGCTCATTTGATAATTATACCCTGCACGAACACTAAATTTTGGAGTTACACGAAATTCCGCACCAACTCTAAATATATTTTGCCCCTTGAAATATCTATCAATATCTCTAGAAACATCATCATCAGTATATCCATAATCATTTTTTACGACCATATCGTTGTATGCATTATACTCATAATCAAAACTCAATATAGCACGCCCACCAATTACACCGGCAGCACTCGCCATAATGCGCCATGGCGTATTTAATTTGGAATTAAATATTGCAACTTCAGTATAATCATAATTATCAATTCCTGATGAATAATTAAATTCAGTAACCGCATCAAAATCATGACGTAAATCATAATATGTAGGTGTATGAACTGCAAAACCAAGACGGAACTCATTTATGGGTTTGAATATCAATCCCGCTTTAAAATTCACCCCCGTGCCTCCTATATGTTTAAAATTATCCAAACAATAATATGCATCACCTGTTGTAGTTGTTATTCCTGACTTGCTTGGAATACGAGCATTTACCAACTCTTCATCATAAAATGTTTGTTTAACATAATCTAAATCGGTAATACCTAAACCAACTCCCCAATATACCATATCTACGAAGTTCCCACCTAGGTTAATAGAATATTCATCAACATATCCACGTTCACGTACTGCAAACATTGCATCTCCGGCAGTTCCTTCTTGGTAAAGACCATTATAATTACTAGTATTCCCTATTGGATTAATCATATAGGAATTATATGCCAAAATACTCAACCAATCGGCATTGGAATACCAATAAGGATTATAATCTTCAGTCATTCCCAACTCATTCGTAGAGAAACCATTAGAGAAATCAGCAATATAATTACTCATTGAAGTTTCAATATTAGGCATCCCTCCTCTATATATACGATCAAATGATGCTGTACGCCCATAAGAGATCCCCCAATTAAATATAGGCATTACTTCACTATTTAATTTTGCCGAACCTACATATCCAAAGTTAGGACAATAAACCTTTGTTTGATTCTCCGACAAAGAATATCCCATTGAATTAGATTTGGTTGACTGCATATTTATATCCATCGTAACCCCAACCTCACTACTACGATATACACCAATACCTGCCGGATTTTGATTTAATGTAGATAAGTCACCGCCAAGAGCGCCAAATGCACCTCCCATTGAAACAAATCGTGCAGTACCTTTCAAATCTCCTTGTGACAACTGATATGCATCTATTGCACTTTGCCCCAATAATACTGAAGGAACCACTCCCAATAATGTTGCCAATAATATTTTTTTCATAATTATAAGTTTTCAAAGTTTATAATAACTATTTTTCTTAACGGCGACCACGGCTTCCGCCGCCTCCCCTACTACCACCTCCGGAGAATCCACTACTACTTCGTGACCCTCCACTCGGACGAGAGAATGAACCGCTACTACGATTTGAGCCACTACTTGGACGCGAGAATGAACCACTACTTGACGATCTACTACTATTTGAATGAGAAGAAACTCCACTAGAATTACGAGAGTTATTATAATTTGGGCGAGATAACGAACTTCTATTTGACGAACGTTCTGAAGAGCCATCTTTTTGTAATGAGCCTCGACGATTTGTATTAACATTATTTACTCCAGGAGTAGTGCGATAATTTCCTTTATCACTTGACATATTACTAGGTCTACGTGTTGAAGGAGCACCCATCTCACCACCTCTACCGGATCTATGTGATGTCCCAGTTCCTACGCCATTTGAAGATCCATAATTCCCACCTCGGCCACGATTGTATCCAGGGCGACCTACTGATCCATTTCTTCCCGGGCGATATGCACTTGATGAATGATGTGGGCGATATGCACCAGGAGTGGCAGGTCTATAATATGATGGATAATAATGGTGATGATAACCATAATAAGGATATGGATAGTAACAACATGACCAACTCCATCCATAATACCATGGATTATACCAGCCATAGTTTGTCCAATAGGGATTCCAAACGCCGGTATAGTATGGGTATGTCCATGTATAATAAGGATATCTCCATGAATAGTCGGGATAACTATATCCCCATGTCCAACTTGGATATGGGTCCCAATAATCATCAATATAAATATTTACAATAGGTTGATTGGCACTATATGAATCAATCAGTTCTTGATTACCTGACCCTGATACAATTTCCGGATTATAAAATCGTTCAATACGATTAGTATATGTGTATCCATCCATTGACAATACTGAATCACCATTTAATGTATCAGTTGCATTATATGAATAAGCACCTTGACGATTATACTCATCCACATCTCGCGATGAACCACTATAATTATACACAATATTATAATCTCCTGGTTCTGTAACAATTATTGTTGGTTGATTTTTAGATGAATTAGCTTCTACTTTTGCCTGTTTATTTTTTGCCTTTGATGCATCATAATATATGTCATCATCATAATAATTGTCAGCAATTACTATTGGAGCAATTGCAAACACAATTGTCATATAAAACAGTCTAATCTTCATTTCGTTATATTTTTACAATTTCTATTATAACATATAAGACTACAACTTTTCTCAAAAGTTTAATCTATAATCAGTCACAAATATATCACAAATAAGAAGTATTTCATAATATTTTATATTTAATTATGTGTTTTTTTACAAATATTGCCAGAGAATTAGAGTTTTTCTCTACTTCTCTGGCTCACAAAAATGCAAATTTTCAACTATTCACTTCGTCTCAGGACGCATATCATTAGCAATTATCATCAATGAGAATCCCCAATAAATAAAAGACACGGATGTTAAAAGGCTAATGGTTATTGCATCTTGTAAATAACCCGATTCAATAAAGAAATAACTAATTATTAATAGTAATATACCATTTATCAAATTTAACCACCAAAACTTGCGATGACGAGCAATGATTGCACCTACCAACACATTTAATCCCCAGAAAAAGAATATTATAGCGAAGAAATATGGCAAAACAAGTTCACTCAACACAATACTTCGCACAAGCATAAATCCAACAAAAATATTCAATATACCACCAACAAGCCACCATCCCCAACCTTTAGGTCGGTTTAAACTTGTTGACACACATAACTGAATCACTCCTGACATTATCAACAACCATCCGAATAGCATAGAGGCTACAGCATAACCCATTATTGGGAATAGCCAATAGAAAAATCCGGCTACAACACACAAAATCCCAACAATAAGAATAGCCCACCACCATCGAGTATATCCCCAGAAATTTACACATTCTTTTTTCATAACATTACATTTTTTAGTTATACTTAAATTTGATTATATCCCCATAACAATCATTTCCATAAAATTGTTGAAAAATCAATCATTAAAAACCAAATATTATTATTGATTGTTTCTATTGCAATTAAACCGAATATTGTCTTAAAAAGTATATAGGTATGAAAAAGATTATCATTATGGCATTGTCCATTGTTACAGTTTCAATTAATGTTTATGCACAACACCAAACTGAGATTCAAGTTGACTCACTAAAAAATGCTCATCGCATCACTTATATTGGAGATGGAGATATACCTCACCAAGATTCAGTTAGAGTACTACTTGATAAATTCTATTTTGATCAATTCCGTCACCTTCAGGACCCACGAGCCCCCTATTTCATGTTTATGAGTAAAGACAGCAAATTTGCAATGGGTATAGGTGGAGTGGTCAGAATGCGTGGATGGTATGACTGGGGAGGAGTTATACCCTACAACGGATTTATTCCTCAGGCCATTTCTGTTCCTCGCAATGATATTGCCCGAAAAAAAATATCAACCACTCCTGCAGGAACAGCATTATACTTCAGAGTTATCGGCAATAACCACCGATTGGGAGATTATCAACTCTATATTGAAACAAATTTTGATGGATATAACCAAGTGGGGATGAAACTCAAGAAAGCCTACGCCACCGTCAACGATTGGACTATTGGTTATGCCAACTCCACCTTTGGAGACCCGGCAGCATTCCCCATGCTAATTGATGCGCAAGGTCCGCAAGCCGAAGTACAAACGACTGCAGTATTATTGAGATGGATGCACTCGTTTAATAAAAATTGGACGATAGCAGCATCAGTAGAAACGCCACAATCTCAAGTAGGATTTGACAATATTACAACAAGTAAAGTTGATGATTGGGCTCCAAATGTTGCAACATTCGGTCAATTTGGCTGGGGATCCAATGAACATATTCGTCTATCAGGAATAATGCGACTACTACCCTATCATGACCTAATTAATGGATCAAACGAACACGAAATTGGTTGGGGATTACAATTAAGTTCAGTTATGCGTCCAGCAAAACCGCTCACTATCTATGCAACGGCAAATGTAGGGCGTGGATATGGAAGTCTTACCGGCGACTTGATTATGGGAAATTATGATTTACTAAATAATCCTAACACACCAGGCACAATGTATGCTCCAGAATCATTTGCTTGGTATGGAGCCGTTCAATATAATTTCCGACCCAATTTATATTCAACAGCCACTTTCGGTCAAGAAAGATTATTGCCTCAACATAAAGTGTCGGGCGATACATATAAATATGGTCTTTATAGTGCATTCAATGTTTTTTGGGATATAACCCCACGATTTGAAGTGGCTGCCGAAGTAAACTTTGGTAAACGAACTAATTTTAATGGTCAAAGCAATTGGGCTCGTCGTGCATGCCTCATGGCTCAATTTAGTTTCTGACAATACTATTGTTTTTCTTAAACACTACACCCCCGATTCCCAATGGGTCCGGGGGTGTTATATTATTAAAGGTGACCTCTCTCTATAATTCGGTTTTCCAAAGACCATGTAGGTTGCAATATTCATATACTGCTAAAGCCTTTTCTTCGCCTAGAAATATCACTGCTTCGGGCTTGTCTTTCAAATTTACTTGTATGCCACCATTTTCAGTCTCTACATATACAAATGAAATATGATGTTCTGGTAACATTGGATGATGCACACTACCCACCTCAACCTTTATGCTATTATTATCGAGAACAGTTACTACCGGAAGATGTTTTTCACCACTTGCATCAACAGTGTTAGGCACCAATTCTTCCATCTTTTCACCACAGCACACTACAGGTACACCTGCATCAACAACTTTTACTATTACATTTCCGCAATGATTACATTTAAAAAATCTTGTAGCCATAATTATATCTTTTTATTGTTAGTTAATACGATTTGTTTTGATTTATATTGCAAAGATATATATCTTTGCAATACCATCCAACCGATAATATCTATCGCCTCATAGATAGAGTCTATAACTCCAACTCTAATAATAAAATATACAATGTCCCTAAAATTTTCAATAGGTAACAAAAGTTCCAAATGACATATTTTTAGTCTATTTTCAATAAATCATAAAAATAGTAGTAACTTTGCATTATGATTTATCCCGATAGTTTTGAGAAGAAGATAGGTTTTGCTACTGTGCGTGATATGGTGGCAAACTATTGCACATCAACCCTTGGCAAAGAATATTGTCATAATATGGCATTTTCAACTGATTTTGACACTGTGAAACGCTTGCTCACATCAACAAGCGAGATGAAAACCATCATTGCCGGAGATGAAACATTGCCATTGGAAAATATCCACGACGTAAACGCTTTATTAAAGAATCTGCGTGTACCAGGGACATTTATCCCTGCACCCGATTTGCTACACATTCGGCAATCGCTTTCTACGATTGCCGGGATATCAACGTTTTTTGCACATCATCGCAATGAAGATGGCATAAGCCCCTATCCTGTTCTCAACCAACTATCGCTCACTCTCATCGCTTTTCCATATATTGTATCAACTATCGACCGTGTGGTGGATAGATTTGGAAATGTGAAAGATAATGCGTCGCCCGAACTTGCAGAAGTACGCCGTGCTTTGTCGGCTATGACCGGGACTATCAATGCTGCTATGCGTCGTGTGATATCAAGAGCTGCCAAAGAGGGGTATCTCGAAGGAGACACTACCCCATCGGTACGCGACGGACGATTGGTCATCCCGGTATCGCCCATGTATAAACGCAAGATCAATGGTATTGTGCATGACGAATCTGCATCAGGAAAGACAGTTTTTATAGAGCCCGCCGAAATCGTTGAAGCCAATAATCGTGTACGTGAATTGCAGATGGATGAACGTCGCGAAATAACTCGCATACTTACTGCAGTTTCCGATGAAATGCGTCCTCATATTGACGAAATGCTTGTGAGTTATGCCATTCTTGGTGAATTTGACTTCATACATGCCAAGGCCTTATTCGCTCAAGAGATTGGGGGTGAAATGCCATCATTAAGTGACTATCCTGAAATGGAATGGTATCATGCGTGCCATCCAGTGTTGTTGCAATCGCTTGCTCGACAAGGAAAAGAGATTGTGCCACTCGATATAACTCTCACTCCTCAAAATAGACTATTAATAATCTCGGGACCAAATGCCGGAGGTAAATCGGTGTGTCTCAAGACCGTTGGCACAGTGCAATATATGACACAATGTGGATTGTTGCCACCCTTATATGAGAACTCTCACATCGGGATTTTTGATGATATTTTTATTGATATAGGAGATGACCAGTCGCTCGAAGATGATTTGAGTACATATAGTTCGCACCTCAAAAATATGAAACATTTTGTGGCTAAAGGTCGCAAATCAACATTGGTGCTAATTGATGAATTTGGAGGAGGTACCGAACCTCAAATAGGTGGAGCTATTGCCCAAGCAATCCTAAAAGTGTTTAACGACAAAGAGATATGGGGCGTTATAACTACACACTATCAAAATCTCAAACATTTTGCCGAAGACACTCCAGGGCTAATCAATGGGTCTATGCTCTATGATCGCCACTTGATGCAACCACAATTTAAATTATCAATAGGCAATCCCGGCAGTTCGTTTGCTGTTGAGATTGCTCGCAAAATCGGTTTGCCAAACGAAATTATCGCTAATGCAGAGGAAATTGTGGGAAGTGATTATATTAATCTTGATAAATATCTGCTCGACATCACTCGTGACAAGCGTTATTGGGAAAACAAACGAACTGCCATTCGTCAAAAAGAAAAGAAACTTGAACATCTTCTTGAACAATATGAAAATGATGCTACACAACTACGCGAGAAACGTCGTGAAATAATAAGCGAGGCTCGCGATGAGGCTCGTCGCATTCTTGACAGCAGTAATGCATCAATTGAACGTACTATTCATGAAATAAAGCAAGCACAAGCCGAAAAAGAACGCACTCTTGAGGCTCGACGTCGATTACAAGAAGAAAAAAGGCTATTAGCCAAAGAGGATAATGATCGGAACGAGCATCACTTGCTCAAAAAAGCACCACAAAACAAGAAAAAACAATCTAAATCTATCAAAAAAGCAGCAGAACCAATTACTGTTGGTGATAATGTAAAAATGGATGGTCAATCAACAGTGGGGACTGTGATGGAAATCAATGGCAAAAACGCGCTTGTGGCATTCGGTATGCTAAAAACGACAGTAAAGGTTGACAGATTGAAACGCACCATTGCTCAAGTACAATCTAGCGTAAAAAAAGCATCATTTATAAGTGCTTCAACAACAGATAAACTTCGTGAACGTCAATTAAATTTCAAACAAGAAATTGATGTAAGAGGTATGCGTGTTGATGAAGCAGTACAAGCCGTCACTTATTTCATTGATGACGCAATTCAATTTAATGCAAAACAAGTGCGGATTCTCCATGGTACCGGGACCGGTGCTTTACGCCAATATTTACGCCAATACCTTGACTCGGTAAATGGAGTAAAATCTTATCGCGACGAACATGTACAACTCGGTGGTGCCGGAATTACGGTAGTGATTTTAGAATAACGAAGCCACTTGATAAACCACAAAAGCCATAATCCATGCCACAACCGTATTATATAACACAGCAAATGCTCCATATTTCCAATTTTCGGTTTCTTTTATAATAGCTGTAATTGAGGCTATACATGGGCTATATAATAAAATAAACACCATAAAACTTAAAGCCGATGCGTGCGTAAAATCAGGTTCCCCCGTATTAGGAGAGGGTGCCATAATGCGAGCAGATAAAGTCGCATCGGTCATTTCATCATCACCATAATCGGCATATAGGACTCCCATAGTTGAAACAACAATTTCCTTAGCAGGTAATCCGGCAAGGGCTGCCACCGATGCTCGCCAATGAAAGCCGAGTGGTTCAAGTATAGGATTTATTGCTTTTCCCATCATCTCAAGATAAGAATCAGTTTCCGGATTTATGGTTGCCTCATCATGAACAACATCCATCTTATGTTCTGCCATTTCATTATGCATTGGGAAATAATTTAAAGCCCACACTATGATACTCGCAAATAGAATAATTCCACCCATTTTTTTCAAATATTGTTGCCCTTTACTCCACATGTGACTTAAAGACATTTTGAGTGAGGGCATGCGATAAGGAGGCAACTCCATTACGAACGGAGTCTCATCGGCCTTAAAATGGAATTTCCTCAACATTTTTGCTGTTATTATGGCCACTAAAATTCCAATAAAATACATTGAAAAGAATGCTATTGCGGCATATTCGCGAAAGAATGTTGATACTAGTAACACATATATTGGCAATCGTGCCGAACATGACATAAATGGATTAATTAAAATCGTAATTAATCGGCTACTGCGACTTTCAATAGACCTTGAGGCAATTATGGCCGGAACATTACACCCAAATCCCATAACCAACGGAATAAACGATTTCCCATGCAAGCCTATTCGATGCATCAATTTATCCATGATAAATGCTGCACGCGCCATATAACCTGAATCTTCCATAAATGAGATGAAGAAATATAGAATTAAGATATTGGGTAAAAACACAATAACGCCTCCAACTCCTCCTATTACTCCATCAACAATTAAGTCTTTTAAAGGTCCTACTGGCATAACCCCATCAACGATTGAAGATAGCCAACTCACTCCCATTTCTATCCATTGCATCGGATAAGAACCGACCTCAAATGTTGCCCAAAAGATAACAAACATTATCAACAAAAATATAGGGAACCCAAACAACCGATTGGTCACAAGTGCATCTATGAGTTGTGTATTACGAGTTACATCATTTTCGTTTTCAGTTTTGGTTTCAGCAAGTGCTCCTGCTATAAAGCCATATTTTTGATTTGCAATTAACGATGTGACATCCTCATCTCTCAATAATTGAATTCTCTTTAATTCTCTATTGCGTAAATCAATCAAATGTTCATATTCGGAAGAGACTTTAAGCATTGATTCAACTTCACTATCTCGTTCTAACAGTTTAATTGCTAGATAACGTGGAGAAAAATGTTGTCCAATATGACGGTCCTTTTTTATTTCATCCTTAAGAATCCTCACACTAGCCTCTACATCCTCTCCAAGATTTACATGAATGTGGCGCACCGTTGATTCTCGACCTTCATAAACAGCAATAACCTTATCTAGGAGTTTCTCTATTCCATTTCCTGATGTTGAAACAGTAGGAACCACAGGAACGCCAATCATGTTACCAAGCATTTCATAGTCAAGAGTACTACCCGATTTGCTCAATTCATCATACATATTGAGAGCTATGACCATACTGCGGTCCATATCAATCAATTCAGTAGATAGATATAGATTTCGCTCGAGATTGGATCCATCAACTACATTTATAATTATATCAGGAATTTGATCTTTGAGGTATCGACGCACATATAATTCCTCGGGAGAATATGCTGATAACGAATATGTTCCAGGAAGATCTACTATATTAAATTTGTATCCTCCGTACTCAAACTTCCCCATTTTGGCATCTACAGTCACACCACTATAATTCCCAACATGTTCATGTGCACCGGCAACAATATTATATAATGATGTTTTGCCACAATTAGGATTTCCTATTAGCACTACATTTATCGTATGACGCAAACCACTATACTCTTTTGAGAATTCATCAGTTTCATCAATGACATTAAGGTGTGCAATATCCCCTATTTTAGCAGCATCGGCAATAGGAATTATTTCAACAAGATTAGCCTCACTCAATCGAAGTGACACTTCATAACCCATTAATGTATATTTCACAGGATCGTTCAATGGCGCACTCATAAGAGACGTAATTTTGCGACCTTTCACAAAACCCATCTCTATCACACGCTTACGAAAAGCGCCATGCCCAAGAATCTTTACGATTATACCAGATTCACCCGGTTTTAATTCAGATAATCTCATTGATATATTATTTTCAGAGTGCAAATATCCGAAAAAAAACGCTAAATAAGAAGAATTTCACATTATTTATTTAGAATCAATCCAATTAACAACATTTTTTAGCTCTATTAATTTCTTTATTTCTATTTATTTTTAACTAAATTTTCAATATCGCCTCCTTGCATATCTGGCTTTGGTCCGATGAATTTACTTAAACAATATTATTTTTGTGATTTTTGGTTTTTATATTAGATGGTTTTGCATTAACTTTGCAAATTAATACTATAAATAGTAACTTGATTTAGATAAAACGTTTTTATAAAATGCCAAGTATATCTCAACGCGGTCAGATAATGCCCGCATCTCCAATTCGCAAACTTGTTCCTTTGTCAAATGCTGCAAAAGAACGTGGTGTGAAAGTATATCACTTAAATATTGGACAGCCCGACCTTCCTTCTCCTAAAGAGGGATTGGAGGCATTGAAACATATTGACCGCACAACGCTTGAGTATAGTCCTTCAGAAGGTTTGCTTTCACTTCGCGAAAAATTGGCTGTCTACTACAAGCGATTCAATATTGATGTTGATGTTGATGATATAATCGTAACTACAGGTGGCAGTGAAGCTGTATTATTTGCATTTATGGCTTGCCTTGATCCCGGCGACGAAATTATCGTTCCCGAACCTGCATATGCCAACTATATGGCATTTGCAATTTCGGCTGGAGCAAAAATTGTAACCGTTCCATCTAGCATTGATGAAGGATTTGCATTACCCCCGGTTGAAAAATTTGAGGCATTAATAACTCCTCGTACAAAAGGAATATTGATTTGTAATCCTAACAATCCCACAGGTTACCTTTATACTCAAAAAGAGATGAATCAAATACGCGATATTGTCAAAAAATATGATTTATTCTTATTTTCAGATGAGGTATATCGCGAATTTTGTTATACAGGAGCACCTTATATCTCTGCATTTCATCTTCCCGGCATTGAAGAACAAGTTGTTTTGATCGATTCTGTTTCTAAACGATATAGCGAATGTGGCATTCGTATTGGTGCAATCATTACTAAACATAAGGAACTCAAACGAAATGTAATGAAATTCTGCCAAGCGCGATTGAGTCCACCCCTTTTGGGGCAAATCGTAGCAGAAGCATCTATTGATGCTAGTGCCGATTATATGCTTATGACATATAATGAATATGTTGAACGTAGAAAGTATCTAATTGACGGGCTTAACAAAATACCCGGGTGCTATTCTCCAATCCCAATGGGTGCTTTTTATACTGTGGTATCTCTTCCAGTAGATGATGCAGATCGTTTTTGCGAATGGTGTCTTCGCGACTTTGAATACGAAGGACAGACAGTTTTTATGGCTCCAGCATCGGGGTTTTATACCAGCGAAGGCGTTGGTCGCAATGAGGTCCGTGTGGCATATGTATTGAAAAAAGAAGATCTTGCAAGTGCACTTAAGGTACTTGCAGAAGCATTAAAAGCATATCCCGGAAGAACTATCTAATGAATATCTCCCTATTTATTGCTCAAAGGCTACAACTCAAAGGGACAAAACGAGACACCTCTTCATCGAGTACGGTCATAGCGATTGCCGGAGTTGCAATTGCTATTATCGTAATGGTGTTAACGTTGTCAATTGTACTTGGGTTTAAGCATCAAATACGGGAAAAAGTATCGGGATTTGAATCTCAAATAACAATTAACCCTGCTAATGATTATTATACCGGACAGACCGACCAAACTATTGTTTTCTCTGATTCAATAAAAAACATTCTTGATTCTTTATATCACAACTATAATTCAATAAAAATATCGTTATCAGTAGAACTCCCAGGAATGATAAAAACCGACGATAATTTTATGGGATTAGTGTTTAAAGGTATTAATCGAAATGCAAATAACTTTTTTATTAGCCAAAATATTGTAGAAGGTAATATTCCTAATTATGATATTGATTCATGTAAAAATGATATCATAATATCCTCTACTGCCGCATCTAAATTAAACATTTCTTTAGGTCAACGCATAAATACTTATTTTTTCAACGAAGGGAAAATTAGAGCGAGAAAATTTAAAATTGCCGGCATTTATAATAGTAATTTCGGTGAATATGATAAACTAATTGTATATGCTCCAAATTCCACGCTACAACGCGTTGCCAATATTGATTCTATCTCAGGCAGTGTAATTGAAATAAACGGATTTAATGAAAACGATATTTTAGATGAATCAATAAAGTTACAAACAGCAATAAACCAAGCCGTATACAATCGTCAACTCAATAAAATTTACCAAGTTGATAATGTATTACGAGCAGGGGCTATGTATTTTAATTGGCTGGATTTACTTGACACTAATGTTATTGTGATTTTAATATTAATGTCGTGTGTTGCAGGAATTACATTAGTTTCTTGTCTATTCATCATCATTCTTGAACGAGTTAAAACCATAGGCCTACTAAAATCCCTTGGTGCAACAAATTCACAAATCAAGAGAATTTTTATACACATGACATTACGATTGGTATTACGTGGAATGCTTATTGGAAATTTCATATCAATATCATTTATATATCTTCAAGAATATTTTCGATTTATTCCACTTGACCCTGATGCATATTATTTAAGTTATGTACCGGTTGAGATTAATTGGTGGCATATAATAATCCTAAATTTATGTGTTATTTTATTCTCTAGCATTATACTCATACTTCCATCTCATATTGTTTCAAAAATTAGTCCAGCACAAACTATGCGATATGAATAAATTAAAAAATGTGAGCTTTTTGGCATATTATTTGTTGTAAATATAGTATAATCATTAACTTTAATTAATTGACATCTATTTAATGATGAATTTTAATTACTTTTGTATAGAATTTACTAATCATAAAATAACCAATGACTGAAAACATTGACATCACACAATTAATAATCGACGGAATTCAAGAACGCAAAGGCAAAGGTATTTCAATCGTAGACATGAGTCACATTGAATCAGCAGCAACCGAGCGTTTTATTATATGTGAAGGAACATCAACAATGCAAGTTAGCGCAATTGCCGATAGTATTAGAGATTTCCTTCTTGAACATGCCGGTATTAAGCCATACAACTATGATGGCTATCAAAACTCTCAATGGATTGTAATCGATTATGGCAACACTTTAGTACATGTATTTATCCCTGAATTTCGTTCACTTTACAATCTTGAAGAATTGTGGAGCGATGCAAAAATCACACAAATACCAGATTTAGATTAAAATAACACACAATATATTATGGCAAATTTAAACCCTACAAATAGATCAAAAAAAACGACATTTAAATTTAGCATATTTTGGATGTATGCTGTGATTCTCATATTCTTAGGCGGAATGTATTTTCTTAATAATGAAGGAAATACAATGGACAAAGATGTATCTCTCCAAGAATTCAACAAATATGTAACCAAAGATCATGGTATCACCAATATTGTAATTAATGATGACAATACTGTTGTGGGAACATTAAATGATTCATTAGCATCAAAAATTTTCCCTAATCAATACAACTTAATAAAAAGTAAAGGTGCTGTCGCTCGTGTGCATACCATATGTGACCAACAAGTCATGACTTCACAAGTTAATAAATGGACCGAAGATGGAATTTATCACGGAACATTTATTGTTGAACAAGAAAGCAGTCTTAGTAAAATATTTTGGTCTATTGGTCCACTTGCCTTGATTATTATATTTTGGATTTTTATGATGAGACGAATGTCTAGTGGTGGCGCCGGAGGTGGCGGAATTTTCAATGTTGGCAAATCTAAAGCCCAAATTTTTGATAAAGAAGGAGCCGTAAAGGTAAACTTTAGTGATGTGGCAGGATTAGCTGAAGCCAAAACAGAAATAGAAGAAATCGTTGAATTCCTTAAAAATCCTCGTCGCTACACTGAACTTGGTGGCAAAATTCCCAAAGGTGCACTTCTTGTAGGCCCTCCCGGGACAGGGAAAACTCTTCTAGCAAAAGCCGTTGCTGGAGAAGCAAATGTCCCATTTTTCTATATGTCAGGGTCTGACTTTACTGAAATGTTTGTAGGAGTAGGAGCATCACGCGTACGAGATTTATTCCGTCAAGCAAAAGAAAAAGCACCTTGTATCGTATTTATTGACGAGATTGACACCGTGGGTCGTGCTCGCGGAAAAAGTCCAAGTATGGGAGCAAACGACGAACGTGAAAACACCCTAAACCAACTCCTTACCGAAATGGACGGTTTCGGAACAAATAGTGGTGTTATTATCCTTGCGGCAACTAACCGTGCCGACATTCTTGATAAAGCATTGTTGCGAGCCGGTCGCTTTGACCGCCAAATATATGTAGAATTGCCCGACCTAAATGATCGTGTTGCGATATTTAATGTACATCTTCGTGGCATTAAAATAGATGATAGTGTAGATGTTGACTTGCTCGCTCGACAAACTCCTGGTTTTTCAGGGGCCGACATCGCAAATGTATGTAATGAAGCAGCTCTGATTGCGGCTCGTCATAATAAAACAGTCGTAGAACGTCAAGATTTTATTGATGCTGTTGATCGTATAATTGGAGGTCTTGAAAAAAGGTCTAAAATAACGACCGATGAAGAAAAACGAGCAATCGCAATACACGAAGCAGGCCATGCTACCGTGTCATGGCACCTTCAATATGCAAATCCTCTTATAAAAGTTACCATTGTGCCTCGTGGTAAGGCTCTTGGTGCGGCATGGTACTTGCCTGAAGAACGACAAATAACCCCATCTCAAGCAATCCTTGATGACATTTGTTCTCTACTTGCAGGACGAGCCGCTGAAGAACTATTCTTGGGTCACATTTCTACAGGGGCCGCAAATGACCTTGAAAGGGTCACAAAGCAAGCATACGCAATGGTTGTGTATTATGGTATGAGTGAAAAACTTCCAAATATCAGCTATTATGACTCTACAGGTCAAGAATATGGTTTTGCGAAACCTTTTAGCGATGATAGAGCAAAGATGATTGATGAAGAAGTATCTCGAATTATCAATGAACAATATGAACGTGCGAAAGCATTACTTAAGCAATATTCACAAGGACACAAAGAGCTGTCCGATATTTTAATCTCTCGAGAAGTTATCTTTACTGAAGATGTAGAGCACATATTTGGCAAACGTCAATGGACTTCTCGTACAGATGAAATACTTGCCGCAAAATCGGCAGAAGCCGAACAAGCCGAGCAAAAAGAGATTGCAGAAAATGCTGAAATAGAATCTGAAAGAAAAAATAAAGATTCTAAAGAAAATGCGCACAAAAAAGAAAATACATATCCGGCAAATATGCCACCATTACCCCAAAAGTAGAAACTTATAATCTAAAATACTTAAAAAGTTATGCTTTTAATAATAGGCATAACTTTTTAAGTGAAAATTCCTACCTTTGCAAGTCTTTATAAATAGTAATGAATAGAATTCATCAAATAATAACCCTTTTTATTGCATTAATTCTGTCAGGAGGCAAAATATATGCAACTGAAGATGCTGATTCTATTCGTTCTAACCATGAAGTTATTCAAGGTGCTTTTTATGTATCTCCCGCGCCACTACCATACGAAACACCTAAATCCCCAACTGAATTTCCCGACTCATTAGGATTACTCAGCAAAGCCCCGGACTGGTTAAAAAAATACATCAACTCATTAATGCGAGGAAATGTTGATCGCACTCATGAAAAAAAATTTGATGTCGGATTTGGAGTAATTCCATCATACACACGTGAAGCAGGTTTTGGTATAGGTGGTGCAATGACCGGTTTATATCGAGTTAATCAAAAAGACTCTACAATGCAACCATCCGATTTTTTTGCGTCATTGAATGCTTCGTATAATGGATTCTTTGTATTAACAATGAAAGGTAATCATCTATTTCCTAATCATAAATCTCGCCTAACATATAAAGCCGAATTATATCGCAAACGTTTAGACTTTTGGGGTATCACTGCAGAAGAAACTGCAAAAAATCCAAAATCACAATATGATCGTCGACAAATTGACTTTCAAGCAGAATATATATATAAAATAAATAGAAACTTTTATGCCGGAGTTCAGGCTCGCACAGATTATACTGATGCAATCAATGTAAGAAATCCGGAGTATTTACAAGGAGAACGTAATCAATACTTTGTCTCTGGCATAGGCTTTTCTTTTGAATTTGACACTCGCGACAACCTCGTCACTCCCACTCGTGGCATACATATCGCATATAAACCAATGATATTTCCTAAATTCATGGGTAATGCGTCAACCACATTTCATAGTCATAATCTAATTCTTAATGGTTATTTTAGGATGTGGAAAGGTTCGGTTTTAGCATTAGATTGGTATACTAAAATTAACAGTAACAATACCCCTTGGACTATGCGTGAGATGATGGCATCAGATGGCATCAGAATGCGTGGATACTATATGGGGTCAACAATTGACAATAGCCAAGTAACAGCACAAATTGAATATCGTCAACATGTATGGAAGCGCCTTGGTTTTGTATTATGGGGAGGTGGTGCGACTTTATTCTCATTTTCTGACGAAAATGTTCGCAATGACAACAATCGACCAGAATGGCTCCATAACTTTGGTGTAGGCTTACGCTTTGAATTCAAACATAATGTAAACATCCGTATTGATTATGGGTTTGGGCAAAGGACTTCTGGCGTGTTGTTTGCAATTGGAGAAGCATTCTAATCAAGCAATATATTTAAGATTAAAAAACCTCGTGAGTTAAATATCACGAGGTTTTAACTTATTATTTTACTTCATTCATTATTTGATTTGCAGCCTCTTTGGTATTCACTTTATTTATAATATGAGTAATAACTCCATCTTCATTTGTAACAAATGTTGTCCGCACTGTTCCCATATAAACTTTTCCACACATTTTCTTTTCTTGCCATACACCAAATGCATGATTTAGCGTCAAATCCACATCTGAGATCAATGTAAATGGGAGTGAATATTTATCAGTAAACTTACGATGTGACGCAACACTGTCCTTACTAACTCCAATTATTTCAAAGCCAGCCTTCTTTAAATTATTATATTCCGATGCAAAACTACATGCCTCTGCAGTACACCCAGGAGTACTATCTTTAGGATAAAAATACAATACTACTTTTTTCCCTTTAAATTGAGATGCAGTAACTTGATTTCCATCAGCATCAACTCCTAATATATCAGGTAATTTATCTCCTATTTTTAATGCCATAATATTTATTTTTTTAGTTTTTACAAAAATAAGAATTCTCACTATTTATTTAATTATAGTTTTGGTTAAAATAAATAAACAACCAATTTATATCATTCATCTACTAAATTATAAGTCTGCACCGTTGCCGTTTCAAAGTCAGAAACGGCGTTTTTTTGAACAATTTGCGTGATGTTATTGCTCGTTTCAATGACATTGATATTGTAGTAGATTTTTATTTGGTGGAAGTGGTTTGCGTGCTCATACAGTGAAGCGAGAATGCTAGTAACTGAATGTAATCTACAACGATTATGACAACTATTGTGAGAGGCTTGCAAATATTGCCAGAACAAACTATCATAACAATTTGGAATGAAACCCACAAAATAATGATAAAATAAACGACCTAAACGTTAATAGCTTAAACGGTGGCCTAATCGGTCACCGTTTTTATTGATTTTTTATTTATTCTCAAATCAAAAGTCTATTTTATTACCCAATAATTAGTAACTTTGCATTCTGAAAAAAATTATAAGAAATTTAATAATGATTGCGGTAAACAACTTAGGTATTCAATTTGGAAAAAGAGTTTTATTTCAAGATGTAAACTTGAAATTCACCCCAGGCAACTGTTATGGCATTATTGGTGCAAATGGTGCAGGTAAATCTACGTTAATGCGTATTCTCAGCGACCAACTCTCACCTACTCAAGGTAATGTTACTCAAGGTCCTGGCGAACGTATGAGTGTACTCAGTCAAGATCACTTTGAATTTGATGAATGTACAGTTATGAGCACCGTATTACGTGGTCACACTGTATTATGGAACATCATGGAAGAAAAAGATGCACTATACAGTAAAGAAGACTTTAGTGATGCTGATGGAGTTCGCGCAGCAGAACTTGAAGAGAAATTTGCAGAACTTGAAGGATGGAATGCTGAAAGTGATGCAGCCGCATTATTAAGTGGTCTAGGCATTAAAGAGGATCGTCATTATATGTTAATGAAAGATATGAGTGGGAATGAAAAGGTGCGCGTGCTTCTTGCTAAAGCACTTTTCGGCAACCCGGACAATCTCCTACTTGATGAGCCTACCAATGATCTTGATCTTGAAACAGTGGCTTGGTTAGAAGAGTATCTATCTAATTTTGAAAACACGGTATTAGTTGTTTCTCACGACCGACACTTCTTAGATTCAGTGTGTACCCACACACTTGATATTGACTATAACAAAGTAAGCCTTTTTGCCGGAAACTATAGTTATTGGTATGAGTCATCTCAATTAGCCCTCCGCCAGCAACAACAACAAAACAAGAAAGCAGAAGAGAAACGCAAAGAATTGTTGGAATTTATCCAACGTTTCTCTGCAAATGTAGCAAAATCAAAACAAACTACATCACGCAAGAAAATGTTGGAGAAACTCAATGTTGAAGAGATTCAGCCTTCTTCTCGTCGTTATCCAGGCATCATCTTTACCCCATCACGCGAACCCGGAAATAAGATTCTAGAAGTAAAGGGGTTGACTGCAAGTATTGATGGTGAGTTATTATTCAAAGACGTAAATTTCCAAATAGAGAAAGGTGATAAAGTTGCATTTTTAAGTCGCGATCCCCGTGCAATGACTGCCTTATTTGAAATCATTAATGGCAATCGCAAAGCTGATGAAGGATCATTCGATTGGGGGCAAACTATTACAACTGCATATCTTCCTCTTGATAATTCAGCATTTTTCAACACAGACCTCAATCTTGTTGATTGGTTGTGCCAATTTAGTGAAGACTCTAGTGAAATATACCTAAAAGGATTCCTTGGTAAAATGTTATTTTCTGGAGAAGAAGTATTAAAAAAAGCATCCGTGCTTTCTGGTGGTGAAAAAATGCGTTGTATGATTGCTCGCATGATGCTAAAAGACGCAAACACTTTAGTGCTTGACTCCCCTACTAACCACCTTGATTTGGAATCAATTCAAGCATTTAACAACACTCTCCAGAATTTCAAAGGAAATATTTTAATGTCATCTCACGACCACGAATTTATTCAAACTATCGCCACTCGCATCATTGAGTTAACACCTAACGGCATTATTGATAAAATGATGGATTATGATGACTATATTACTGACGAAAAAGTTCTTGCAGCAAGAGAACGACTATATAATTAACCCATAATTTAACCTATAAAAAAATGGTAAAACATATCGTTGCATTTAAACTAACCGGGACCGATGCAGAGCGTCGCGAAGTTGCGTTCAAATTTAAAGAAGCATTGATGGCTCTTCCAAAAGAGATTGAGGTACTTCGTTCTATGGAAGTTGGCATCAATGAAAATCCCAATGAAACATGGGATGTAGTACTCACTGCTGTCGTTGATAAAATGTCAGATGTCGAAGTTTATGCTAAACACCCTGCTCATGTTGCTGCTGCCGGGTTACTTATGGGATACAAAGGAGACCGAGCATGCGTTGATTATGAATTTTAAATCGCGAATTTAATAAAGAAAAGCACTCAACGGAGTGCTTTTCTTTATTATAACTATTTTGAAGATTTCATTTATTGTTTCTTCAACTTAAACCCTGCTGTTATTCCATCATAACTATCTACCAATGATATTATTCCCTTAAATGTTTTATCACTAGAATATTGAGAAACCATCTTAACTAATTTTATTAATTTTTTAATATCAAATGTCAAACTTAACGTACTGCCTGAAATCGTTGTATAAGCATTCAATTTGCCGATTTTCACTTTTCCGAAAGCCTTGAAATTAAATATGTAAAATCCATTTTCTCCTTTTTCAATCGCACCTTTTAAAGTTGCATATTTAGTCTTCATTGAGAATGTATTATCCTCTGCGATTGTTAATACTAATTTATCCAACCCAGCCTTAGCATAATATCCTTTTAACTCACTTTCAATCTTAACAGATGCTACTGAAGCGCCCGCTTTTTTTAAGATGTTTTTACTTTGAAAGCCAACTGCAGGACTTTCATAATTCCATGTACCAATTAATTGGTTTACTTCGACCTTATCAGTTGCTAAAATATTACCTAATGCTCCACTTATTGTTGATGATTTTGTTGAATCCCCAGTGAGTTTTTCGGCCAAAGAGCCCCAATTTAATTGCGCACAACATTGAATAGTTATACCCAATATAAAAAACAATAGAATTAATTTTTTCATTCAATATTTACTTTTCTATTTTTAATTCTGCATCAATATCTTGCCATTTGGAATTTTGTGAAATATATTCAGGCACAATGCATTTCATCTCTGCCACAATATCGTGAAGATTATCACATTTTAGCATAAGTTCCAAATTTATTAGATGAGATTGTATCTCGTTATACTCATATGTCCTAACCTTTGCAATCATAATTTTTTGATGAGTTGTCGCAAGTGTAAGTTCTTTATCGTTAAGAAGTTCCTCATAAAGTTTTTCGCCTGGACGCAAACCGGTTTCAATTATTTGAATATCTTTATTTGGGATTAATCCGGCTAGTGAAATCATACGAGATGCCAAATCATAAATTTTAATAGGCTTTCCCATATCAAATATGTATATCTCACCACCACGCCCCATGCATCCCGCTTCTAATACAAGTTGACAAGCCTCGGGGATTGTCATAAAATAGCGAATAATATCTCGATGAGTCACAGTAACAGGCCCCCCCTCTTCTATTTGCTGACGAAAACGAGGTATAACCGAACCATTACTTCCTAGTACATTTCCAAATCGAGTCGTGATAAATCTTGTACATTGTCCATCTCGTGTTTTCTTTTGATGAAAGAATAATGATTGAACATATATTTCAGCAATTCGCTTAGATGCACCCATTACATTAGTTGGATTTACAGCTTTATCAGTCGAAATCATCACAAATTTATCTACATCATATTTTACCGATAAATCTGCAATGTTTTTTGTTCCGAAGACATTAGTATAAATTGCCTCCGATGGATTATTTTCCATCATTGGGACATGTTTATATGCTGCTGCATGGAATACATATCTTGGTCTATGCTGTTTAAAAATATTATCCATTCTGCTATAATTGGTAATATCTCCAATAAATAGCTTTACTTTCATATCGGGAAAATGCTCTTCTAGCTCTAACTGCAGCTCATGCATTGGCGTCTCGGCCTGATCTACTAGAATTACCTCTTTCGCATTAAATAATGCAACTTGACGCACTATTTCAGAACCAATCGAACCAGCCGCGCCAGTTATTAACACAACCTGCTCTCGGATTAATTGTTCAATTAATGGATTATTATTTTTAATAGTTTCTCTTCCTAATAAATCCTCAATCTTAATATCCCGTACATGTGTTGACAAATTAGGCATTAATCCACTTTCTGCATCAAATTCCTCAACTTGATTAAGCATTATTAATTTTATATTATTCTTGAGAAAGACATCAGCAAAATCACTTCTCATCAACTCTATTTGTGTGGACAAGAACAACAATGTATTACACTTATATCTTTCAAATATTTCAGAAATAGAATTTGGTGTAAATTTAACAATTGGAATACCATTTACTGTTGTATCAATTTTTTTATCTGCCAAACTCAACAATGCAACCGGATCAAATTGTCCGTCTACTTCATTTTTCAAAGCACTAGCCAATACAAATGAATTGATTGCAGATCCCAATACTATGACAGGTTTTCGCACAACTGTTGCTCCATTTATCAATGCATACAAATACTTAACAACAAGCCTCATACACATCATCAAAGAAAACGAAAAGACTCCTATTATAAATAAGTTCCAAATACTATAATATCGTTGTCCCCCAAATATTTCAAATGCTAACGCAAATATTGTCAAGAATATAAATGAAGATATTACTAACAAAACTATCCGATAAATATCTTCAATGACTGATAATCTAACAATATATTGAAATGACTTAAAAACAACACTGAATAACAGATATACCAGAACGATTATGATACTCTTAAAAAACAACGAGTATAGTGGACCATCTCCCTGTATATGATTATTCAATGTAAATGTCAAAATACAACTCAACGCAACAATCGCCAAGTCCGCTAATAGAACCATCCACCTAGGAGCCGGTGTTGCTGCCATTATTTTCACAAATGACATTTTAGACAATCTTATTATAAAACGTCGACCAAAAATGCTCATCTTAAAATAGTTTTCTTATTTATCACAAAGTTAGTTTTATTTTTTAAATAACCCAATTTTTTCATTTTCATTTTTGATATACATTAAAATAATACGTTAATATATTGATCACTTTTTCCAATCTAATAAGTGTTAATCTATTTTAACTCACAAATCAATTTAGATTGAATAAAATAACGTATCTTTACAAATTAAATCATTGCATTATTTTTTAAATAATCTATTTTTAAATGTTTGTCTTAAAATCTCGCGTTGCGATACTGTTGATAATAGTAGTTTGCTTTATGTCATGTACCACAGACAACGCTCCAACTACTAGCGGATGTGGTGCTGTAAACCTTAATTTAGACATCAACTCACATATTATCTGCACATCTGACACTAATCTTATTCTTGAAAATTCACCATCTATTGATAGTTTTGAAATCTCTATGAGAAATTCTGACGGGCAATATAATCATTCTTGGAATTCTTTTTCAGACTTTCCTCAAAATGAATTATTCAGAACTGACAATTATATTATTACTGCTTCATATGGAGATATTACTAATGAAGGTTTTGATTGTCCTTGTTTCATTGGTAGTTCTAATTTCAGTGTTACTGATGATGAAATTTCAAATGTCAATATTGAATGTAAACTAGCCAATACTATGGTTTCAATCATTTATACTGATTCATTCAAGGAATTTTTCAAAGATTATGAAGCAAAACTTCATTCCGAAGGAGGATTATATATTTCATATGGGAAAGAACAATCTCGCCCAATGTTCTTAAAACCCGGACGAATATCGTTAACTTTATCTCTTACTAAAAAAAATGGGATAAATGCGACTTTTCAGCCAACAGACATTGTAATGGCATACCCACAGCACCATTATCATATCACTCTTGATGTAATTAGTGAGAATGAAGGAAATGAAAACCTAGTAATCAAAAGTGATGCATCAAATGCATTAAAAGACATATATATTCCATTAAATGATGAATATATGACCTCTCCTTCTCCTATTATTACTACGACAGGATTTAATAGCGATAACTCAATAAGCATATATGAAGGAGAGAATCTTTCCTCTTCTATTATCGCATCAATTTCCTCACAAACAGGGATAAAAGAGCTAACATTAACAACACAATCTAAATCTCTAATTAATAACGGGTTCCCAGAGGAAATAGATTTAGCAAACATAACCGCTGAACAACAGGACGTTATATCTGCGATGGGGTTAAAATTAGACTCCTCATGGTCAGAATTGAATCAATGTATTCAACTAGACTTTACCAATTTAGTTAAGAACATTTCTCCATCAGAACTCGATGAAGACATATCCTCATTTACAATTGTCGCAAAAAATAATTTATTAAAAGCAAACGAACCGGTCTCGTTAAATATTTATATTAAACCCATTGAATTTAATGTTAAGAATTCTCCGCAATCAATAATTGGGATTAATAGATCTAATATTCTAATTTTTTCTACTAATCCCATTAACATTTCAAATCTTGAATTACAAGCGACCGACGACAATAATAATTGGCACAAATGTAACATCGAATCATTTAGTCTAATCGAGGAAAACACATATTCAATAGATTTCTCAATCCCACATGGAGTATCTGATGCTTCTCTCAATATAATATACAATCACAAAATTAAACAAAATGCAACTATTTCTCGTATATCCCCAAAGTTTGACATTGAAGTAGATGCTTTTGCCAATAAAGCACTCATAAAAATAGTTGCCGATAATGACAGTCTTACTGATATTATCACAAAAAACATCAGTATATATGCGAATGATTTTGAACCTGCAATTTTAGGAAGGAGTCCATCTTATGGAATTGTTTCAATTTCCGGATTAAATCCTAAGACTTCTTATTTAATAAAAGCAACCATGATGAAAGGTAATCCTAATGCGACATATTCCAATACAGTAAAAATAACTACTGAATCAAACGAAAATGTGCCCGATGGGGATTTTGAAGATGTAAAAGAGCGAATTAATAGCATTATTTTAAGTGGCGGTAAATATTCACAAACTCATATGCCAATATATAATCAACAAAACAAAACAGAGTTTAAAGTTTCAACTCCTAAAAAGAACTGGGCAACTGTAAACTCTAAGACATTTTACGAATCATCAACTAATAAGAATACTTGGTATCTGCAGCCTTCCACAATGACAATCTACGATGCAATATCGGGCTCAAAAGCGATGAAATTATCAAGTGTTGCATGGGACACAAATGGGGCTGAAATACCCGATTATGCACAAAAACGAGGAGAATATGTGCCATATAATAAGAACATTCCACACATATCATATCGTGCAGCCGGTAAATTATTCTTAGGCGAATATAAATTTGATGCCAAAACAAATATCGAAACATATGACGAAGGAATTCCATTTAGTTCTCGTCCCACTGCTCTAAATGGATATTACAAATACACTCCAAGTATTAATCAACTTCACGACAAAGGAATTGTAATTATCTCTATTATAAATAAAACAACAGATAGTGAAATCGAAATCGCTCATGGAGAATTCCTTTTCTCTGGCAATTCTGACTATACGGCATTTAATGTTCCTCTTTCATATAAGAGTTTTGGAATTAAAGCAACTCATTTAAGAATAATGTTTGCATCATCAAACAATATTGGTTCAATTCAAGATGAAACTATGAATATAATTACCACTCATGATGTTGCGTCGGCATCGTCTATAGGCAGTTCTTTGTGGATTGACAATTTAACATTCTCATATTAAAAAATTAATATTTAACTTACATAAATTACATGAAAAAATTTTATTATCTACTGCTACTTTCTGTCATCGCATTATTTAGTTCATGCGATGAGAATGATTGGAATAGCGATGACCTTATGAAAACAGAAGGCACTTTGCTACTTTCTTCATTAGACATCTTGATTGATAATTCAATCTACGATGCCAATAATTCAAAAGTTGATTCTGTTACTATTTTAGGATCGTCAAACACTTCAGATTTTATTATCAACATTGTAGAACAACAATCTCAACGAATTTTAAACACTTGGAAATTCGGCGAAATGCCCAATGATATTGCTCTAAAAAAAGGTGAATACACTATCGAGATAGAATCACATGAAGCAAATCCCGCCGAATGGGAAAAACCATATTTCTATGGCTCTAAAAAAATAACTATCAACGAAGACGAAACAACAATTATCGATGAAGTTATTTGTTCTTTCGCCAATGTAAAAGTCAATGTAGAATATTCAACCGACTTAGCATCTGTTTTAGGAGATGATGCAATTGCTAAAGTATATATTACAAATGATGCATCACTTGAATTCTCTCGTAACGAAGGACGTTTTGGTTATTTCTCTTTGCCATCGGCCACATCTTCATTAGTAGCTGTATTTAGTGGAACAATAAACAATGAACCATTCTCGGTTCACAAAATCATTCCTGAAGTAAAAGCCGGACAATGTCATACTTTCAGTTTCTCCTTTGACGACTTGAAAAATGTTGAGAACCCCAATGCTCCATCAATCACAAGTGAAACAATATCAGTCGATGGAATTAACTTCATCACCGACACTATTATTGCCAAGGTGGATATTAACGCTCCATATGGCATTAAAAATTTTGTCGTAGATATTATCTCAGAGCAATTAACAAAAGAAGTGCTCCAAGAAGTAGGATTAGATGCAACTTTTGACTTAGCTAATCCGGGTGAGTTGGTTGGTCCTTTGACCGAACTTGGATTCCCTACCGGTAGTGCTGTAGTTGGTCAAACATATCTTGCTTTTGATATTACCGATTTCATGCAATTATTAAATCTTTTCCCCGGTCAACATCAATTTAAATTAACCGTAGTAGACTCTAAGGGTAACACCACATCAAAGGCCTTGACATTTGTGACACAACAAGGCCCTACTACCGACTCTTCTGCCCCTACTATTACAAGTGAAACTCTTGACATAGATAGTGCTAATTATATCACCGAAAGCATTATTGCAAAAGTTGATATAAATGCCCCTAATGGCATTAAAAACTTTGTTGTAGATATTATTTCCGAACAATTAACCCCAGAATTACTTAAAGAAGTGGGATTAGGCTCTACTTTTGACCTCGCTAATCCGGGCGAACTTGCAGGTCCATTAGGCGAACTTGGATTCCCTACCGGCGAAGCTGTTGTTGGTAAAACATACCTTGCTTTTGACATAACTGATTTTATGCAACTTTTGGTATTGTTTCCAGGTCAACATCAGTTTAAATTAACTATTACAGATAAGGCCGACAATATGGTGTCTAAAACACTTACATTTATCGCTCAATAAATTAAATTTAATAAACTAATAAAATATTTCACATGAAAATTTTACGTATCACATTATGCACTCTCCTGGCGATATGCATAAGTAGCACTATATATGCACAAGATACCATAAACACTCAAGAGCCCAAACCATTCAAACGCAATCTTGAGCAAGTGTCATTTATTCCCAAGGGTCAATGGATTACCGGTGTCAATGTAAATTACTCTCAATCAAACAGCGACAACTATCAATTCTTCATCGTAGAAAACTTAAATGGCAACAGCTATTCATTTAAAGTAAGCCCTATGGCTATGTATGCATTTAAAGATGACATGGCTGTGGGTGGACGTTTTGCTTATGATCGTCAAATGACTAAATTAGAATCAGGTACAGTTAAAATCGATTCTGAAACAGATTACGATGTTAACAACTTATATAGCTTAAGACACAACTACTATGGCACTGCTGCTTTTCGCAACTACATAAGCATGGGCAAAAGCAAGCGTTTTGGTTTCTTTAATGAAGTACAACTACAAGTTGGTGGCGGTCAATCAAAATTATGTAACGATAGTGGTGATGATTTGACCGGAACTTATGAGAAGAACTTCTCCATAGGCGTAGGGGTATCTCCCGGTATAGTTATGTTCCTTAACAACTATTCTGCAATAGAAGTGAATGTTGGTATTGTAGGATTTAATTATACTCACACCAAGGCCACAACCGACCAGATTTATGTATCTGACCGCAAGAGTTCGTCTGCAAACTTTAAGTTAAACCTCATGTCAATTTCTTTTGGAGTTGCTTTTTATTTATAATGATGATGAAAAAGTTAAATTTATATATTGCAGCACTAATGATGGGGTCTATATCATTAGGTGCAACTGCAACAGAATATACTGCACCCGACTCAATTAAATACAGCAATATCGCAACCGAAGCACCTTCTATTTGCGATGAAAAAGTTATCGTGGGTAACGATACTGTTAGCATGATTATTCAAGAGAAGAACTTTGGTCGCTACGATCGTGGTCTTTATAATTACTTATATATACCAAAAGGCGATTGGGTATTTGGATTAAATGCTTCATATGGAGAATTTAATGCTGATGATGTCCAAATACTTTCTATTTTAAAAGACTTCGATTTTGGAGGCGAAATATACTCAATAAAACCTTCTGCATCATATTTCTTCAAGAATAATCAATCAATAGGTGTGAGATTGAACTATACTCGAGGTAAAGCTAATATTGATAATCTTGTTGTCGATTTTGATGAAGACTTAAACTTTTCGATTAAAGACGTTAGCTATGATTCAAAATCATATGGAGTATCTATTTTCTATCGTAATTATATTGGATTAAGCAATCTCAAACGATTTGCAATTTTCAATGAGGCTGAGCTTTCTTATAGCGGAGGACGCTCGGCTTTCAAACGCTATTATAATGGAGAATTAAGCGACACTCGCACCACAGTAAATGAGGCTAAACTTAGCTTCAGTCCCGGTGTATGTGTATTCATTCACGAAAATATATCATTTAATGTGTCTTTTGGAGTATTAGGTCTATACTTCCGCGACGAAGATCAAAAGACCAACGGAGTTGATGAGGGTTCACGATTCTCAAGCGGAGCCAACTTCAAATTCAACCTATTTAATATCAACTTTGGATTCGGTATAAACATCTAATATATTTTGCCTTATGAAATTAACAAATCATATAAAAATAACTTTTGCTCTTTTAATTGCAATACTTCCTTTTACAAGTTGTATTGAAAATGATGTTCCATATCCTCGCATTCAGCCCAACTTCATATCAATAACTGCCAAACACCAATTACAAACAGCTTCAATTGATACTATAAACCGTAAAGTTACATTATTTTTAAATGATAGTGCCGACATTAAGAACGTCAACATTACGTCTTTCACACTAACTGAAGGAGCTTCAGTAGTCGCACCTCAACTAACCGGTAGTATTGATTTGTCACAATCGGTCAACGTTACGGTTAAATTATATCAAGAATATAATTGGGTAATTTCTGCCGATCAAAACATCGAACGCTATTTCACCGTATCAAATCAAATCGGTGTTTCATCTTTCGATGTTGCTTCGCGACGTGTCATTGCATATGTTTCTACTAATGCTGACATTACAAAGATTAATGTCAAATCAATTAAATTAGGTTCAAGCCTATCAACTATCACTCCTAATATAGAAGGTAGTGATATTGATTTTACTTCTCCTGTAACTGTTGATGTTACCGACTATGGTCGCACCGAAACATGGACCATATATGTAATCCCAACCGAATCAGAAGTTGTAACCAATCGAGTAGATGCTTGGACTAAAGTTGCATGGGTGAATGGTTCGGCTCAAGTAGGAAATGACAATGGTGTTGAATATAGATTAGCAACTGATACTGAATGGACTAAAGTTCCTTCAGAATGGGTTACTCACAATGGAGGAGACTTTACCGCTCGCATTATTCACCTTAACCCTAACACCGCATATGTAGCTCGCGCTTATTCAGGAAACAAATATGGCGAAGAAATCGAATTCACTACCGGTTCAGAAGTTCAAGTCCCCAACTCAAGTTTCGATTCTTGGTGGAAAGATGATAAAGTTTGGAATCCATGGGAACAAGATGGTGTATCATATTGGGACACCGGTAATAAAGGTGCCACAACATTAGGCCAAAGTAATAGTGTGCCTTCTGAAGAAACCGTTTCAGGAACCGGTTATGCGGCAAAATTAGAGACTAAGTTTGTGGGTATTGGTGCCGTAGGTAAGTTGGCCGCCGGAAACTTATTTAGTGGCACATATGTTCGCACTGACGGAACAAATGGGATACTTCATTTTGGGCGAGAATTTACTCAACGACCAACAAAATTAAAAGGATATTTAAAATATAACTGCGCGACTATCAGCCACTCAAACACAACCATGAAGCACCTAATCGGACAACCCGACACATGTACTGTTTGGGTCGCTCTTGCCGATTGGGAAAGTCCGTTTGAAATTCGCACCAACCCACGTAACCGCCAACTATTTGATGAAAATGACCCTCATGTAATTGCATACGGACGTTTGCAATATGGCGAATCGGTTCCGGAATATACTCCATTTGAAGTTGAATTCAATTATCGCGATACTCAACGCGTGCCTCGATATATCGTAATCGTAGCATCAGCAAGTAAATATGGAGATTTCTTTACCGGAGGTGATGGTTCTGTTCTTATTGTAGATGATTTTGAATTAGAATATGACTACTAATATCGTTTAATTATAATAGAACGGCACTTCATTGTAGAAGTGCCGTTTCTTTTTATATTAGAATAATTTTATCGTTCAAATAATGTCACTGCAGATTCTTGTCCATCTTGGCTGACATATTTTCCTATAAAAATTCCATCCTCTAGTTTCCCAACAAAAACACCTTTTATCTCATCTGCATCATTGACTTCTAATAATCGCCATTGATTATTAGTCTCACATTTACATTTTAGTTTAATTTTCTTGTCCTCTCCTTCCGATAAATAATAATACTCTCCTTTTCCTCCTTCTAAATCAAATAGATTCATAAGTACCGAAATTTCTCCATCTAACTTACCCTCTAATTTTACAGAATTCTTCTTATTCGGTATAATTGAATCTTCTATTTCTGATAATTCAAAAATCGAATCAGGATTAAATTCCGGGATCTCATCTTCTTTTAATTTTAAATGAAGACCACTTGCTTTATAAAAGTAAGATGTACCCTCAGATGTAGATGTTGACCATTTCGCATCATAATTTCCATCTCCAATCGGATGTAATTCTAAAGACAAATCTTTATCCCTTATATTAATAGTAATAATACCGGTTTTAGAATCGCCATGACCGATTAAGGGGCAATCATATTTATTAGAATGTTCATAATAATTACCCTCAATATTTCCCGATGTTGATATTTTCACATCTACCGTAACAACATTATTCCCATATATTGTACCATCAAGCGTTAATGAGTCGGGTAGCCCAATCTCTATCATTGATGAATCATTTACTAACAATAATGAATCGTCTCCACTTGACGTAGTTTTGCTAAATATTCCATTGTTATATAAATAAAGACCAATGCCAGCACACAATAATAATAGCACTAATATTATTATTGTATAAAAGCATCCGGTACCCTTTCCCGATTGTTGTTCTCCTTCATTTTTTTCAACTTGATTATTTCCTTCTATATCAGCACCACATGCAGGACACTGCTGATAATCATCGGGGATCCATTGATTACAAATACTACACTGTTTCATTTAAATAAGTTTTGGTTATGCAAATGTAAGTAAACTAATTATATAAAACAATGAGGGTATTTCAAATTTTTCTGAAACGCCCTCATTTTATCAAAATATAACTTAAATTATATCTATTTCTTTATCTTTGATGAGTCGAAAATTTCTTCTTTCTCAACTTTTACGGCATTCATATTTTTCACATCAATAGTTGATGCTCCATTTGCTTCATATTCCGCATTTTGACAACGACCGCCTACAATTACTAATGACGCACCAATACAATCCACCTCCAACTCATCACAATCAATTGCTCCAACATTTACATTTGAAGCTCCGGAACAATCAATCTTAAGTTCAGCACATGATATTCCATTAATTTCCACCGTTGATGCCCCGGAACAATCAATATCCAAATTTCTAGGGTTTAATTTTCCATCAATAGATAACAATCCAGCCCCTGCAATATCAATATCTTCTAACATTGCAGTCCCATTAATTTCAAATTTCAACGAGTCATAATTCTGGGATCCTTTGATTCCCAAACACAATTTTGAATCAACGACTTTAACTATTATATTTTCACGAATATCATCATCACATGTTATTGTTATTGATGGTGATGATTTTCCTGCTATATATACAACCTCGGCAGCACAATTTACTTGAATTTCATTAAAATCTTGTAGAGATATGAGACTATTTACGGTTTTATTGCCTACTACGCTCACGTTCTTATTATCTATACAAGAATACATAATAGTTGCGCCAAATATCATCAACAACAAAGTAACAAAATTGTAAATTCTTTTCATTAACATTCTGGTTTTATAGGATTTATAACTACCTTATAAATAACAACTCACGATACTTTGGCAATGGCCACATCTCATTATCAACCATCAACTCCAAATCATCAAGATACTCTCTGATTGTTTCCATACATGGCACTACTGTATTATGATATGCTATTGCTTTTTCTCTCTCATTTTCAATTCGATTTGCAACTTTGCGCGCTTCAATCATTTTAGCCACCTCATCTTTTGTTTTTAATACATGTGATGCTATACTTTCTATTGTTGCAACATCTTGTGCCGACATTAGTTCACCTTTTTCACCGCTGAACAATTTTCTCAAACTCAACACGCTATCAACTAAAAATGATTGGTATCGCATCGCAACAGGCACAACATGATTTATCGCTAAATCGCCAAGCACACGGGCTTCAATTTGAACTTTTTTAGTGTACATTTCCCACTTAACCTCATTGCGAGCCTCAAGTTCTACTTTTGTAAATACTCCGGCTTTTCGGAACATTTCTATTGATTGTTCACTCAAATAGGCATCAAATATTTTAGCAGCATTAGTCTCACAATCAAGGCCTCGTCGGGCTGCTTCTTCTTTCCATTCATCACTATATCCATTACCGTCAAAATGTATTGCCTTTGATTGTGTTATTAAAATCTTTATCTCCTCAAGTAACGCATGATTCAGATTTTCGCCTTTTGCAATTCGTGCATCTACTTTCTCTTTAAATTCAGTTAATTGCTCTGCCACTGCTGCATTAAGAGCAATCATTGCCGATGCACAATTAGCTGATGATCCAACTGCACGAAATTCGAATCTATTTCCGGTAAAAGCAAATGGAGATGTGCGATTTCTGTCAGTATTATCAACAAGAATTTCAGGTATTTGCGACATTCCCAATGATAATCCTTCTTTTCCTGACACATTAAATAATTCATCATTTGTGCTTTGTTCGACCTTATTCAAAATCTCACTTAATTGAGACCCCAAAAATATTGAGATAATTGCCGGAGGAGCCTCATTTGCGCCAAGGCGATGGCTATTAGTTGCCGACATTATTGAGGCTTTTAATAGCCCATTATGACGGTGCACTGCTGCCATTACATTTACCACAAATGTAATAAATTGAAGATTTCCCATTGGAGTCTTACCCGGGGCAAATAGCATAGTCCCAGTATTTGTGCCCAAACTCCAATTATTATGTTTACCCGATCCATTTACGCCGGCAAATGGCTTCTCATGGAGTAATACACGGAATTTATGACGACGAGCCACCTCTGCAATTAACGACATCAACAATAGATTATGGTCATTTGCAAGATTTGTTTCCTCAAATATCGGAGCCAACTCAAATTGATTAGGCGCAACCTCATTGTGGCGAGTTTTTGCAGGAATACCAAGTTTATGACATTCTATTTCAAGATCAAGCATAAAAGCATCAACTCGCGATGGGATAGCGCCAAAATAATGATCTTCAAGCTGTTGGTTCTTTGCGCTCTCATGTCCCATAAGCGTACGACCTGTCATTACCAAATCGGGACGTGCTGAATATAACGACTCATCAACCAAGAAATATTCTTGCTCCCAACCAAGGAATGATGTTACATGTTTTACATTGGGGTCAAAATATTGAGCCACGCCTGTTGCCGCCTTATCCACACTATTTATCGCACGCAGTAATGGAGCCTTATAGTCAAGAGATTCTCCTGTATATGATATAAAAATTGTGGGAATACATAACGTTTTACCTAAAATGAATGCAGGAGATGAAATGTCCCACACCGAATATCCACGAGCTTCAAATGTGTTACGAATGCCTCCATTGGGAAAACTTGAAGCATCCGGTTCTTGTTGCACAAGTAGTTTTCCCGAGAATTCCTCAACAACCCCACCCTTACCATCAAGATCAATAAATGCATCATGTTTTTCAGCAGTACCATCGGTTAATGGATGAAACCAATGCGAATAATGACGAGCGCCATTGTCAATAGCCCATCTTTTCATCCCTTCTGCTACACTATCGGCAATGTCGCGCGAAAGCGACTCTTTATTATCAATCGCATTTACTAGTGCATCATATACACTTTGTGGCAAATATTGCGCCATTTTTTGTCTATTAAACACATATTTACCATAATATTGATCGGGACGCTCTGCCGGCACATCAACTTGAACCGCCTTGCGATTATAAGCCTCTTCTACGACTCTGAATCTAAGTTTTGACATAAGTAAAAAATACTTCTTTTTTCTCAAATATTTTAATCGCACGAAGATACAACTTTTCATTCATTGACACAAGACATTTATAAAATCTTATTTTATAAACTCAATTCATAAAATTACTCAAATTTCATGATTAATTCATTGAAATTTACTATCTTTGAAGATGCGTAAATAATTAAATCAAATAATATTCATGAAAGTAAAAATTTTAACTCTTGCGGCTGTGATTGCCACATCGGGAATTGGAGCAGATGCTTCTAATTTCACAAAAGATAATGATAAAGTGATTCTTCATGCTTGGTCTTGGTCGTTTAACACTATTGCTGAAAATATGAAAGATATTGCGACTGCCGGTTATGATTATGTTCAAACCTCTCCTGCCAATACTTGTTATGTGGGCGAAGATGGAGGATTAGCCCTGTTTAGCGAACCCGGTGATAGTGTCAAAGGTAAATGGTATTATTACTACCAACCTACTGATTGGAAAATTGGCAACTATATGTTAGGTAATCGCGATGAATTCAAATCAATGTGTGATAGTGCTTACAAATATAATGTCAAAGTTATTGTTGACGTTCTTCCTAATCATACAGCAATAGACCACACCGCAGTCCTACCTTCTCTTGATAATGCAGTAGGTGGACACGAAAATCTATATCATGCCAATGGGTTTAAACCAATTACCAAGTGGAATGATCGCATGGAATGTACTACCGGCGAAATGGGTGGTCTTCCCGATGTTAATACCGAGAACCCCGATTTTCAATACTATTATCTTCAATATGTAAATGACTTAATTAATCTCGGAGCTCGTGGTTTCCGCTATGACACTGCCAAACATATCGGTTTACCATCGGACCCCCTTGATGAAAAATCTCAACGTAACAATTTTTGGGATATTGCAACCGGCCGTGAAGGCGTAAAAGGATTATCGCTTTTGATGCCCGATAGTTTATTTATTTATGGTGAAGTTCTTCAAGACAAAAATGTAAAGGAACTTGAATATGCCGAATATATTGACCAAACTGCTAGTAGTTATGGTCATGCTCTTCGCGAAGCAATCAATAAGGGTTCATACAACGCCTCTGATCTCAAATCATGGCATCACCCTGTCGATGCAACAAAACTTGTTACATGGGTAGAATCTCACGACACCTATTGCAACGCACATGAATCGGCTGGAATGACCGATGAACAAATTCGCGTGGCCTGGGTATTCCTTACCGCACGCAATGGAGGCACCCCCCTATTCTATAGCCGTCCTGCTGGTAGCACTCGCGAAAATTATTGGGGAAATAATCGTGTAGGAGAACGAGGAAATGATGAATTTAAACATCCTGCAGTTATTGCAGTAAACAATTTCCGTAAGGAAATGAAAGGTGAAGACGAACAAGTTTTCGTCTCTAACAATGGCGCTGTTGTAGAAGTGGCTCGCGGAACAAAAGGCATTGTTCTAGTCAATTTCTCAAACAAAGATGCAAAATTTAATCTTCCTACCACACTTTCGGATGGAGAATATACCGACCACATTACCGGAAATATTCTAAAAGTAAAAAATGGGGAAATAAAAGGCAAACTTTCACCTCTTGCAACCCACGTAATTTATTAATAATCATCACATAATAAACAATCGGGCATTATAAATATACATAATGCCCGATTTGCATTTTGTTACAAGAATATTGTATTTTAACCTAATTTAAGAGTCTAACATTCCAATATAAACACAAATAAAAATAATTATATTTACAATCATTTGCAGTCTATTTATTTCAATTTATTTACAAAAAGCAAACTTCAATTACAATCTATCACCTATATGTTATGTAACATCTTTTCAAAATGCTATTTTATTCAAAAATATTTCTTTACTTTGTTATGCAATAATAAAACAAATCTTCTTAAGAATAAATTAATACCAAAAGAAATACAACAGTTATTCAAAGCTTTTTCATATAATTTCAAAATAGACGACTGAATCTAACATTAAGTACTATGTGTGTAGGAATTTGAGAGCGGCATCCGTGAGGATTTCCGCTCTTGTTTTATTAGCGCATTGTCATACTATCAAAATAGCACATAAAAACAGCCTCCTATTATTGATTAAAAACATTCGTTCTTATGTACCAAATAAAAAAGTGCATCTTATTGATGCACTTTTATTTCAATATATTCATTAGAGATTATTTGCTTTTTTCCACATCGGGAGCAATGAGTTTATACCCCTTACCATGAATATTGATAATTTCAATTGAAGGATCCTCCTTTAGATGTTTACGAAGTTTTGTAATATAAACATCCATGCTACGAGCATTGAAATAATTGTCATCAATCCAAATTGTCTTCAAAGCAAAGTTGCGTTCAAGAATTTCATTTACATGTGCACAAAGGAGGCTTAATAATTCAGATTCTTTAGTAGTCAACTTTGTAACCTTGTCCTCTATCATAAGAACTTGCTTTTGGGTATCAAAGGTGAACTTACCTATCTTATACATTGTAATTTCTTTACCTTTTTTACCTTTCACGCGACGCAAAATTGCCTCAATACGGAATACAAGTTCTTCCATTGAGAATGGTTTTGTAATATAGTCATCAGCACCAATCTTAAACCCTTCTAGAATATCTTCTTTTAATGATTTTGCTGTTAAAAATATAACAGGAACTTCACTATTTACAGTGCGAATTTCTTGTGCCAATGCAAATCCATCTTTCTTGGGCATCATAACATCAAGTACACAGATATCATATTTACCTTTCAAGAATGCTTTATAACCACTTTCACCATCGGCAAAAAGGTCAGCATTAAAGCCTTTTGCTTGAAGATATTCTCTCAATAACATGCCAAGATTTTCATCATCTTCGCATAAAAGAATACGCATACGATCTTCCATAATTTTTAAATTTTAATTTTTTGTTATTAATGGTAATGTTATTATAAATTTTGTTCCTACATTTAATTCACTTTCTACATGTATTTCACCTCCAAGTTCATGAACCATTTTATACACATAAGCAAGTCCAAGACCAAAACCCTTTACATCATGTCGGTTTCCTGTTGATACACGATAGAACTTATCAAATATTCTCTTTTGATTCTCTTTTTTTATACCTATTCCATTATCGGAGATTGATATCTCCAATTTTCCTCCGGAAATATTACGAGAAGAGACAATCAATTTTAATGGGACTTCTTCACGGCGATATTTCACTGCATTATCAAGCAAATTAAATATCACATTAGTAAAATGCATCTCATCTACATTCACAATCGGATCTTCAGCATCAAGACAACCTTCGATTTGTCCTCCATATTTTTCCACCTTTAACTTAAAGGTATTTACTATATTGTCAATTGCTACATTAGCATCAACTTCTTGCAATTTTAGAGTAGCCTTTTGTCGTTCAAACATTGACATTTGCAAAACTTTCTCTACTTGGAAACGCAATCGCTTTGTTTCATCATTAATTACCGTAGAGATATGTTGCAACATTGTTGGAGACTTTCTTACTGAGTCATCTTTCAACATTTGAGCAGCTAAAGAAATTGACGATATCGGAGTTTTAAATTCATGTGTCATATTATTGATAAAATCATTTTTCATTTCGGTCAACTTTTTTTGACGGAATACAACAATAATTGTAAATATAAATATTATCAACAATATTAATGTAAAAGCAAAAGAAGGTATCATAAAGCGTATTGACGAAAAGATGTAATCTTGTTTCGTCGGGAAATACACTTTCATATAATGCTTTTTATTAATCGGATCATTTGGAAATAATGTTTGGATAAATGTATTACTTTCAGTTATATCGGCAGGCACATATCCTTGTGTTGAATATATAACGCCTCCATTACGATTAAATATAGCAAATTCATACGGCAATTTTAATCCATTATTATCCAATTCGGTTTTCAAATACGAACTAACAACCGCAGAGTCGGCTCGTTCTCTAAAAGGTCTATTACTTGACTGATTTAGGATATTTAATATCACCTCATCAATCAACCCCTTTTGATATAAATACTGTCCTCTCAACACTTCTTTAAGGGATTTATAATGTTTTTTCAAATCAATTTGGGCCAATTGAATCTGATTGATTTTATCTGCATCCCCCTTTATTGTCAAATCAGCTTCAACCCCAGATGAGGTTTTAAACGAATAAACAATTCCCGTTTGTTGTGGCAAATTATCATTGTATTGTGTAAAGACTGAAGAAGACCCCATTCTCGCAACATCTTCTTCCAAAAAGTAACGAGTTTCATCTTGCTCAAGCATAGTAGTAACTGCATATAGACTACGCTTTACTCCTTCGGCAAATTGGTCTTCACGCATTCTAATCATGTTTTTCATATAAGATATTTGCATAGACAATAATCCCATAAAAGTGAGACCCATCAATATTGCCAATATCCATATCGTTGATTTTTTCATACTCTCATTTTGATATTAATTTTACTGAAGTTCAACATTTTAAACTTCACAATATTAACACTTAAATTTCTTTTTTGTTTATAAAATTTAGAAAATCCAGAAATTCAATTTTAACATTGTGTGTCAAAATTAACATTTAAATGTGAAATATGCAAATCCCAATTATAAAAAAAGAGTTTTTGCACTATTTTTATTGCAAAAACTCCAATTTTAATTTGGAATAACACCTTTTATCAATCAACTAATTCAGATAAGGGATGATTCTTTCTTTTTGGCAATGTAACTCTTAACATAATGTACCCCAACAACCCGGAGGCTATAGATCCAACAATTATTCCAAGTTTAGACTGATTAAGTAATTGCATACTATCAACCCCAATAGTACCAAACGATAAATTAGCAATAAACATTGATACAGTAAAACCTATTCCACCTAACAATGCAACAGACATCAACATCTTCCAATTTGAGTATTGAGGCATTGGGGCAATATTCATTTTAATAGCAAGCCACGAAAATGAGAATATTCCAACAACTTTACCAACCATTAAACCACACATCACTGCAAGACTAACCCCCTCAAACAATGTAGTTATATCAATATTGTTCATTGAAATACCGGCATTAGCAAATGCAAAAAATGGTATAATAACAAAATTAACGATTGGGTGCAATGAATCTTCCAAATCTTGCAATGGAGAGATTACTTTATCTGATGCCGATTCTACTTGTTTCAACCAATCCATCTGATTTTTAGTTAGGATTGTGCGTTTATTTAGTCGCTCATCATCTTCTGCATGAAAATTAGATATTGCATTTCGGATTTTTCTTATATATATTTTAGGCTCAAACAATGGTGTAGATGGAATACAAAATGCCACCAATACTCCGGCAATTGTAGAGTGTATGCCCGAATTGAGAAACAAGTACCAAACACCCATACCTATCAACAAATAAAACATTTTACTTTGTATTTTAAATCGTGCACCTAAAATCAGCACAACCAACAATACTAAAGCATAAATAAGCATCATAACATCAATATTAGAAGAATAGAATATTGCAATCACAATTATTCCGCCAATATCATCTACTACCGCCAAAGTTGTGAGAAATATTTTTAAAGAAATGGGGACTCGTGGGCCTAACATGCCTAATATCCCTAAAGAAAAAGCAATATCAGTTGCCATTGGAATCGCAGCACCACCAACATAATCAGTTCCCCATCCAAACAATAAGAAGATGACTACTGGCACAACCATTCCACCAATAGCAGCGATAATGGGCAAAATTGCCTTTTTTAACGATGACAATTCACCGACTAAAATTTCTCTCTTTATTTCCAATCCTATTGCAAAGAAAAAGATTGACATCATTGCGTCATTTATAAACTGCAACACCGTCATTGGATGCCCTCCATGACTAAACAAATTAAATTCTCCAACTTGCAATCGCACCTCTTGTGCCCAAAAATCGAAATAATAAGAATTAATACTTGGAATATTTGCAACAACAAAAGCCATAATTGTTGCAAATATCAAAACATTTCCTCCCGTCACATGACGGCGTATCGCCTGTCGAGCCGAATAAAATGAGCCTTGAACCGGTTCTTCTATATTTGATAATTTATTCATTCGTTATTTCTTAAACTATTATATAACAAAAATAAAAAGGTATCGTTCATCTAATTCAAGAGTAATTTGTGATTCACGGTACCTTTTCTATGCGTTTTTATTTAATCCAATTTGAGCACTGCTAAAAATGCTTTTTGTGGGACTTCAACAGAACCAATTTGTTTCATTCGTTTTTTACCTTTTTTCTGTTTTTCAAGCAGTTTCCGTTTTCGAGAGATATCACCACCATAACATTTAGCAGTAACATCTTTTCGGACTGCCTTAATCGTTTCGCGAGCAATAATTTTAGCACCAATAGCCGCCTGAATTGCAATATCAAATTGTTGCCGAGGAATCAATTCTTTAAGTTTTTCACACATTCTACGGCCAAAAGTCACTGCATTATCAACATGTGTCAAAGTACTTAATGCATCTACACTTTCACCGTTAAGAAGAATATCAAGTTTTATTAGTTTTGATTCTCTAAAATTATGAATATGATAATCAAACGAAGCATATCCTTTAGATATAGATTTTAATTTATCATAAAAATCTATCACAATTTCCCCTAGTGGCATATCAAAAATTATCTCCATGCGATTACCTGATATATACTCTTGTTTAACTAGTTCACCTCGTTTACCCAAGCACAGTGTCATTATCGGACCGATATAATCAGCAGCAGTAATTACCGATGCCCTAATATATGGTTCTTCAATGTGATCAATCAATGTTATATCTGGCAATCCTGACGGGTTGTGTACTTCTGTCATTACTCCTTTTTTATCATATACTTTATATGATACGTTAGGCACAGTTGTAATCACATCCATATCAAATTCACGACCCAAGCGTTCTTGCACAATCTCCATATGCAATAGTCCAAGGAATCCACAACGGAACCCAAAACCAAGAGCCATTGACGATTCGGGTTGAAATGTCAATGATGCATCATTTAATTGAAGTTTTTCAAGCGATGCTCTTAAGTTTTCATAATCTTCGGTCTCGATTGGATACACGCCAGCAAATACCATGGGTTTAACTTCTTCAAATCCATCAATCGCTGCAGAACATGGATTTTGAACATGAGTAATAGTATCCCCGACTTTTACCTCTTTTGAGGTTTTTATTCCCGAAATAATATAACCAACATTCCCTGCCGACAATTCTTGTTGAGGCAACATATCTAATTTTAACACACCTATCTCATCGGCATGATATTCTTTCCCAGTAGCCACAAATTTAACAAAGTCATTTTTACGAATTCGGCCATTGACAATCTTAAAATACGCAATAATACCACGAAATGGATTAAATACCGAGTCAAAAATTAGGGCTTGCAATGGAGCTTCGGGATCGCCTTCCGGTGCTGGTACTCTTTCAATTATTGCTTGCAATATCTCGGGAATACCTATTCCGGTTTTTCCACTTGCTCTTATTATTTCTTCTCTTTTACACCCTAATAAATCTATAATTTGGTCTTCAACCTCTTCTGGTTTTGCACTATCAAGATCTACTTTATTAATGACCGGTATTATTTCCAAGTCATTATCAATTGCCATATATAGATTGGATATTGTTTGAGCTTGAATACCTTGTGAAGCATCAACAATCAACAAAGCCCCTTCACAAGCAGCAATGGAGCGTGACACTTCATACGAAAAGTCAACGTGTCCTGGAGTATCAATGAGATTTAACGTATATTGCTCTCCTTCAAGCGCATACTGCATTTGAATTGCATGACTCTTAATTGTAATACCTCGTTCACGTTCAAGGTCCATATCATCAAGCACTTGTGCCTGTAAATCTTTTTGTTCTACTGTATTTGTAAATTCTAGCAAACGATCGGCCAAAGTAGATTTACCGTGGTCAATATGAGCAATAATACAAAAGTTTCTTATATTTTTCATTCAAAAATGAGTTTCAAAAGTAAATTTTTATTAGTCACTACTTTTCAATTTACAAAATTACAAAAATTTAACCGCATTTCAAAAAACACATAACATTCTTATATATAAAATAAGGGCGTAGCAATTTAACTACGCCCACATCAAACACATCCCTATACACAAGACTTCATGCTGATGTTATCATTCTTATCTTTAGTTAATAATTCCATTCCGATGCAATCATTCTCAAATTAGGACATGCTTGCGTACGCAAATCAGTAATCATATTAAATCGACAATTTATATATGATAGTTGTTGGTCAAATGACACGTCCAATGTCATAAGATTATTATTATTACACATCAAACGTTCCAACAAATATTGATTGGAGAGATTTAGTTCTTCAAGATCATTAAATGAACAATCCACTATTGTCAATTTAGGGCAATCACTCACAGAAAGAGATGTAAGGTCATTATTTGAGCAATATAAATCAAGCAACGAGCCACAATCTCGCATTGACAATGACTTCATCCCATTATTCATGCATGAAAATGCATATAATGAAGGTAATCCTTGAACAATCATTGTCTTAAAATGGTTATCATCAACATTTAAATATTGAAGGTTTTCAGTACCTAATAAATTGAGTGATGTCAAATCATTATAACCACACATTAGTGTTGAAAGATTAGTACATCCCGAAACATATAAATTTTCTAATCTACAATTTTGGCAATAGAGAGTTTCTAATGATGTAGCATTTCTTGCATCAAAATCAACAAAGAAATTTCGAGAACAATTTAAATATTTTAAAGCGGGAACTTCTGACACGACAAAATCTGTAAGACGATTATTATTTATCGCAATATGTGTCAACGATGTACAACCCGTTAAATTAATCTGAGACAACTGATTATGAGATGCATTAATATTTGTCAATGCACCACACCCATTCAAGGACAACTTTGTGATACTATTATGGGATACATCAAGTGAGTTTAGTTGCCGGAAACCATTTAATGACAAATTCCCCACCAACTTCTTACCATGCCAATCAATCGCTGTTACGTGGCCATTAGCAACTGTAACCCCGTGCCATGTAGAGGGAGATGCCAAATCTCTAATTTTTAATTCTTGAGCATTTGTTTTGCCTTCATCATTAGATTGTGATAAAAATAGCGACAATTGCTTCAATTCATTTCTGTCAATCTTTTGAGCGAATGCAGTTGTTCCCAATAGAACAATTGCAATCCATAATACCGTTTTTTTCATAAAATTTTTGGTTAGGTTATGAGTTTAGTTAATTTATACAATTAACACCTCTGTCTAACCAAAAGTTTTATTTCTTTTATAATTTTTTTTAGATTCTCTTAAAATGGAGGTTTGTCTTCGTTACCCTCTGATAAAAAATCAGCGTTTCCACCTGTCAAAGGATTCTCCGGGACAGGGACATCAGATGATCGCATTTCATTATTTAATCTTGAACCGACTGTTGCATATGTCGTTGTTGTATTTTCATTCCAATTTTCAAATCGAGCATATTTCCCTTGAAAACGCAAATTAACATCATCAACCGAACCACTACGATGCTTTGCAACGATAAATTCTGCAAGACCACGAATATCTCTTCCTTCTGCATCTTGTCCTGACCTATTATAATATTCAGGACGGTGAATAAAGCACACCATATCGGCATCTTGCTCAATGGCTCCACTCTCGCGCAAATCGGATAATTGAGGTCGTTTTCCATCGGTACGCGATTCAACACTACGGTTCAACTGTGAAAGTGCCACAATAGGAATATTCAACTCTTTTGCCAACTGTTTCAATGAACGCGAAATCAAACTCACCTCTTGTTCACGGCTACCATACTTCATCCCCGAAGCATTCATCAACTGCAAGTAGTCGATAATGATAAATTTCACATTGTGTTCACGAACCAAACGACGAGCCTTTGTTCTCAACTCAAACACCGACAATGAAGGAGTATCATCTATATACAATGGTGCTGCATATAGGTACTTCACTCTCGACATTAGTTGATCCCACTCTATCTCAGTCAGTCGGCCACTCTTTATCTTTTCGCTTTCAAGTTCACAAGTATTACTTATTAGACGATTTACTAATTGTAGATTTGACATTTCAAGTGAGAATATTGCCACTGGTGTATTATAATTAACTGCCATATTCTTTGCCATCGACAACACAAACGCGGTTTTACCCATCGCCGGACGGGCAGCAATAATTATAAGGTCAGAGTTTTGCCAACCTGATGTCAATTTATCCAAATCGTGATAACCCGATTCCAAACCACTTAATCCCGACTTTCTATTTGCGGCTGCTTGTATCTGCTCTATTGCTTGACCAATTACCGGATCAATTTGTGTCACGTCTTTTTTCACATTCCGTTGTGAAATCTCAAACAATCTACCTTCGGCCTCTTGCAATAGGTCATCCACATCATTACTTTCATCAAAGGCTTTTGCTTCAATTTGCGATGCAAAAGAAATCAATTCTCGAGCAAGATACTTTTGAGCAATAATACGTGCATGATATTCCACATGAGCACCCGATGCCACTCGCGAAGTCAAATCAGCGATAAACACCGGACCACCAACTTTTTCAAGAGTATCATTTTGGCGCAATTGTTCGGTAACAGTAAGCATATCAACAGGCTTTTGTGCAGCGCCTAGTTGTTGAATTGCTTCATAGATTAATTGATTTGAAGGTTCATAAAAACTTTCCGGTTTAAGAAGGTCACATACGGTTGAATATGCATCTTTCTCTAGCATTAGAGCCCCAAGTACCGCTTCCTCTAAATCCTTATCACGAGGTTGCATTCTCCCTCCTGCATCATATAGAGGTTGATGTTGCGGGCCATTCTTACGATTGTAGTATTTTCTTTCTGTTTCAGCCATTTGATTATTAATTTTTCATGACAAAATTACATTAAAAAATCCACACTCAATATATGAGTATGGATAAATTATTAACGAGTTATTTACATCAAACATTTATCGAGGCACTATATCAACTTCCTCCATTAAAGATTTATCTGTTATAATGCGTCGGGCACATATAAATCGTTTATAATAATAACTATCATCGGGATAAGTATTAATCACAACCCCTCTTTTGGTTGACGCATGAATAAATTTTATTTTTCCGGTCTTTTTATCTACATCTATACACATTCCCACATGTCCTACCGATCGAGGTGTTGACCGCCCTCCGAAAAACATTAAGTCACCGGGACGAATATCCCCATCTTTTACTGCAACCCCTTCATTAATTTGCCAACGTGATGCCGATGTAATTGGGAATCCGAAATAACGATACACATAACTTGTAAAACCAGAACAATCAAATGTATGAGGACCTTTTGTACCCCAAACATATGGCGTCCCTAAAAATGAATAAGCAAAGTTAATCACATCATCGGGAGAAACAAATTCTTCAAACTCATGCTGACTAACAATCGTATCCCCCACTTCTATAACAATTCCATCTTCATATACATATGGTTCATCTGACTCTACCTCAGTTAAAGGCACATCAATTTCAGGGTCTTCTTCATCAGGTGATTGAGCACATATAGCAATTGGCATTGTCACCAACATTAGAAATGCTATTATTTTATTATACAAATAACGTTCCATATTAAACTTTGAAATATAATCTTGTGCAAAAGTATTACATTTTAGGCACTTATAAAAAAGCGATAACCTCATTTACAAATAAATAACATTCATAATCACATATTAAATGTGATTTATAAAAACAAATATTTATAAATTTATATTATTTACGAGGGGCTACAATGCGTTCTCCTAAAAATTTTGCAAATTCGCTTCTTATCTGTTGCAACTCCATGTTTTGAGTCATCAGTTCGCGTAATTCATCAACATTTCCACCCATGTTTCCCAATTCTTTTATCCGTTGGCGCACTTCCCTCATTTTACACTCTAATATTGCATCTTTTAGTTCATAAATTGCACGTGGGACCAGATCAGATAATCGGTCTTGTTCAGTTTCTATTTTTGCATATTTAGAATGTACTTTACTCAACACATACTTATCACTCGCAAGATTGGTTGTTACACTACGCACTAAATCATCAGGGCTTGAAATAAGTTCTTTTACAATATACATTGCCTCAAAATCCTCTACCCCCTTCTGATATTCAACTTCACATTTATCAACCAAAAGTTTTTCTTGTCCGGTTATATCCGATAGACTCATTGCCGATTGTTGTATCTCAGCAATACCTTCGTCTATCATCTTTTTCTTTTTATCTTGCAGTTGCAATTCTGCTTTCTTTAAATCTGTAGAAAATGAAGAAATAGCCTCACATCTTATCACATCAAAGACCTTGGCATATCTATCATTTGAAAATTTGATATCATCAACATTCAACTCCCTAACTACATAGTCCAACACGTTCAATGGTATCATATTGCCACCCTCATCACATTCTTCACACAATGTCAACATTCCATAGCGCAACACATAGCGCAACACCTCACGTTCATAAGGTTCAAGATATGCTATATTCGCATTATTTGATGTCGATATCAACTCTGTGATTGGAGTTACAGATTGTTCTATTTGTTGGTCGTCTTCAATTATTGTTGTAGGCGTTTCGCCATCCTCATTAAGTGACTGTTTCGCAACTTGACGTTGACGTTGTTGTGCCTCTTTCTCTATTCTATCAGCCAACTTTTTTGCAACTTGACGAGTGAGTAATTTCTCATCAATTTCCAATCGACGACTACATTCCTTTACATATAATGCACGAGTTATATCATCGGGGATTACAGATATTGATCTTACAATATCCGTGATTGCTTTTGATCTTTGAATAGGATCATTGTCTGCCCCTTGCAATAAAATTGCAGTTTTAAATTCAATAAAGTCTTGTTCATGCGAAGTAAGATACTCTTCCAATTCGCTAGTAGAGTGGCTTTGTGCGAATGAATCCGGGTCCTCTCCTTCGGGCAATAACATAACCTTTATATTAAGGCCTTCGGCCAATAGCATATCAATACCTCGCAGAGAGGCCTTAATTCCAGCAGGGTCGCTATCGTAAATTACCGTTACATTTTCGGTAAAACGATGAATCATGCGTATTTGTCCCTCTGTCAATGATGTTCCTGACGATGCAACCACATTCTCCACTCCCGACTGCGACATAGAAATAACATCCATATATCCTTCTACAAGGATACATTTATCTTTCTTTACTATCGCCTGCTTTGCTTGATACAAACCATATAATTCGTAACTTTTGCGATAAATAATAGATTCGGGAGAATTGACATATTTAGCAACATCTTTATCTTTTCTCAATGTGCGACCTCCAAATGCGAGTACCTTACCACTCACACCAAAAATAGGATACATCACACGGCCCTTAAAACGATCATAAGTACGCCCTCCTTCGTTCTGAATACACAACCCGGTCCCTACAAGATATTTTTCATTATATCCCTTCGTCTTTGCAGCAGTTAAGAGATCATCTCGTTTATCAAGAGAATAACCCAACCGGAATTTCTTGATAGAAGCCTCGTTAATCCCTCTCTCATAAAAATAGCTCAACCCAATGGCTCGACCATCTTCAGTTTCAGTGAGGTTATGTTCAAAATGTTGCAACGCAAATTCGCTCACAGCCAACATACTTTCTCGTTCTGTAGCCTCCTCGCGTTCCTTTTCTGTCATCTCATGCTCTTTTATCTCAATATGGTACTTTTTTGCCAGATAACGAAGAGCATCGTAATATGAAAGTTGTTCTAGTTCCATCAAGAAATTAACCGGACTCCCCCCCTTTCCACAACTGAAACATTTGCATATCCCTTTCGATTTCGACACCGAGAACGAAGGTGTACGCTCATTGTGAAATGGGCACAATCCTATATATCCTGCACCACGGCGTTTAAGGTGAACAAAGTCGCTCACCACATCGACAATGTCGGCAGTGTCAAGGATTTTCTGTACGGTTTCGCGATCAATTTTCTTCATACGGAAATTTCAAGACTACAAATTTAATGAAATATGATTTTATTTCCTTATCTTTGACAATCAATTTTATAAAATAGTTATCTACAACTTTCAAATATCATGAAAATAAGATCATTACTCGTTAGCATTGTCATATTATTGACATCATTCTCTCTCAATGCAATTCGCATAATTGTATTTGCTGATCTCCATGTTCTTCCCGGAAACGACTGCGAAAAAAATCTCAAAATCGCAGTTGAAGAAATCAATAAATCCGATGCCGACTTGGTAGTTATTAACGGAGACTTAACAAACGAAGGATCTGACGAAGAATTAAGCAATGTAAAATCGATTCTCGATCAAATAAAATTACCGCAATTCGTGCTTCCTGGCAACCACGAAACCACTTGGTCACAAAGTGCCACAAAAACAATCTTCGACCTTTGGGGGAACGACCGATTTGTCACCGAATTTAACAATTATATAATTGTGGGTATCGCTTGCGGTCCATATATGAAAATGGGCGACGGACATATCAAACAAGAAGACCTTCATTGGCTCGATGAAACACTTGCCAAACATTGCACCGATGGGAAACAAGTTATTTCATTCAACCACTACCCTCTCAAAAAAGACCTTGACAACTACGATGACTATATTCGCATTCTTCGCAAATATCCGGTTATTGCTCACATCAATGGTCATTACCACAAATACGAAAAATATGTGAGTGAAAATTTTGGCGACATTAATTGTATGATGGTGCGTTCACTCGACTTCAAAAACGGCAACTATGGCTACACAATTATGGATGTCGATGCCGACTCAGTAATTTTCCATAACAAGCAATTAGGGAAAGACCCCGTTAGAGTTGATGGTTTTGCAATATCATTACCTACAACCAATTCCGATATAGCATTAAAAATGCTCGAAAAAAATCTTTATGCCGATAGTGCGTCGGTTTTCACTCGATTAGGATTTGACAAAAAGACCATTTACTTTGGCAACTCTCTTGGATATGCCAAGGCTATTGACAAGAAATCGGGCAAACTACTATGGTCAATCCCCACAGGAGCATCACTATTTGCTCGCCCGGTTGTTGCAGGTAAATATGTTGTAATACCCTCAGCGGCTAAAGAATTATTGTGGGTAAATCCTAAAACAGGAGAAATCATTCAACGCAATGCTTCTGATGGCGCATATGTAGCCGATGGAGTGTATAAAGATAATGCGTTATATATTGGAGGCTATAACAAATTTGAGAAATGGGACGCCAAGACTCGTAAACTCATTTGGCGATATGATGCACTCAACAACTACTGTCAAGCGGCACCGGTTGTTGATGGAAATGATGTAATCTTTGGAGCATGGGACACTTATCTATATTGCCTTGACGCCAAAACCGGTCAACTCAAATGGAAATGGAACAACGGCAAGAGTCGCAACCAACTCGGTCCGGGCAACGTAGTTCCCGTGGTTACCCGTGAACGCATATATATTGTCGCTCCCGATCGCTACATGACTTCTATCGACCGTAAAACCGGAGAAACGATTTGGCGCAACAACGAACATAAATATCGCGAAAGTCTTGGTTGCAGCGAAGATGGTACCCGCGTTTATGCCAAAACCATGGACGGTGAATTAGTAGCCGTTGATGCCACTACAAGTGAATTCAAAAAACTATGGGTTGTAGATTTGAAACTTGGCTACGAACACGCACCATGTATCGTTGCCGAAAAAGATGGTATCGTATATGCCGGTTCTCGCCGCGGATTGGTAGTTGCAGTTAATCCCAAAACACAATCGGTAATCAAAACGTTCTTCCTCGGCAAATCAGAAACCAACGGCATCGACATCGACCCCACCTCGGGCAACGTTTACACCTCACTAATCGAAGGAACAATATTCAAGTTGAATAAATAATACAACTATTCCCAACTAAGGAGACCTCCAATTGAGGTCTCCTTTTCATTGTGATGGTAAAAAAGTGGAGCATTTCTCGTTTATTGTTGATGATTAAAGAAATTTTTCCATAAAATATTCATTTTTTATTGGGATATGCACAAAGTTTTTGTAATTTTGTGTGATTAAGAATAAACTTTCTAAAAACAATAAATTTAATAACCTTATTATGGCAGAAAACAAAGAAAAATTGTTTGACCAATTTCCACCGATTTCTACCGAAGAATGGAAAGCAAAAGTAGACGCTGACCTTAAAGGCGTACCTTTTGAAAAGAAATTGGTGTGGCGAACAAACGAAGGTTTCAATGTTCAGCCCATGTACCGTGCTGAAGACATTGCCGATCTCAAAACAACCGATTCTCTACCTGGAGAATACCCTTATGTGCGTGGTACTCGCACTGAAAACGACTGGCTCACTCGCCAAGAAATCATCGCTGACAATGCTGCCGACGCAAACAAAAAGGCTCTCGACGTATTGACTAAAGGTGTTACTTCTCTTGGTTTCAAAGTTAAAGAAGCCGGTGATGTAGCAACTCTTGTTGCAGGTATCGACCTCACAAAAGTTGAAATCAACCTCAACTGCTGTCCTAAAAGCGCTGCTGCAGTAGCAAAAGCCCTTGTTGATGTAGTGAAAGCAGCAGGTGCCGAAGAAGCGTTCAAAGGTTCTATCGACTTCAACCCATTCCGCAAAGCGTTGAAACATGGTGTTGAATTCCCCGGCGACATCGCTAAGATGGCTGTTGAATTACTCGACGTGGTTAAAGAAGTTAAAGGCTTACGCGTACTTGCTGTTGACTCTGTAATGTTTAACAACGCCGGTGCTTATATCTTCCAAGAACTTGGTTATGCTCTTGCTTGGGGTGCAGAATGGCTCGCTATGCTCACCGAAGCAGGTGTTGATGTTGATACTGTAGCAAAACGCATCAAGTTCAACATGGGTATTTCATCTAACTACTTCATGGAGCTTGCTAAATTCCGCGCTGCTCGCATGCTTTGGGCTCAAATCGTTGAACAATTCAAGCCTGCTTGCAAATGCTCTTGCAAAATGATGGCTCACGCCGTTACATCGGAATTTAACCAAACTGTATTTGACGCTCACGTTAACTTGCTCCGTAGCCAAACAGAAGCGATGTCGGCTGCACTTGCAGGTGTTGACTCAATCACAGTTACTCCATTTGACAAATCATACAAAACTCCCGATGAGTTCTCAGAACGTATCGCTCGCAACCAACAATATCTTCTCAAAGAAGAAAGTCACCTCGACAAAGTTGTTGACCCTGCCGGTGGTTCATATTATGTAGAAACTCTCACAGCATCTATCGCACAAGAAGCATGGAAACTCTTCCTCGATGTTGAAGAAAAAGGTGGTTTCCTTGCTAATGTTAACAATTGTACTATCCAAGATGCAGTAAATGCTTCATCTGAAAAACGTCATAGCGATGTGGCTCGTCGTAAAGAAATTCTTCTCGGAACAAACCAATATCCTAACTTTGGTGAAATGGCTGCCGACAAAATTGAAAATGCCGGTGGTTGCACTTGTGGTTGCTCTGAGAAAGAAGACAACGGCCGTGGTCTCTCTACTAAACGTCAAAGTAGCGATTTCGACGCTCTTCGCCTCGCTACCGAAGCTGCAGCTAACCGTCCTAAAGTGTTTATGCTCACTATCGGTAACCTTGCTATGCGTCTTGCTCGCTCTCAATTCTCAGCCAACTTCTTCGGTTGCGCAGGATATGAGATTATTGACAACTTAGGATTTAATACAGTACAAGAAGGTATCGACGCCGCTATTGCAAAAGAAGCCGACATCGTGGTTATCTGTTCAAGCGACGACGAATATGCTACTCTCGCTCCCGAAGCCTTCAAGGCTCTTGATGGTCGTGCCGAATTTGTTGTTGCTGGTGCTCCTGCATGCAGCGAAGAACTTCAAGCCGTAGGCATCACTAACTTCATCAATGTGCGCAGTAATGTTCTCGAAACCCTTCAGGCTTTCAATGCTAAACTTCTTAAATAATCGATTATGAGACCTGATTTTAAAAATATCAATATAACTGCTGATGCATTTGGTGGCGCACAAGCCCCCATCGCACAAGGTGAAGAATGGCTCACTCCTGAGTTGATTCCTGTAAAACCTATTTATACAAAAGATGACCTTGAAGGTCTTGAACACCTCAACTATGTAGCAGGTATTCCTCCATTCCTTCGTGGCCCATATAGTGGCATGTATGCTATGCGTCCTTGGACTATCCGCCAATACGCAGGTTTCTCTACTGCTGCTGAGTCAAACGCATTCTATCGTCGTAACCTCGCATCGGGCCAAAAAGGTCTTTCAGTAGCATTTGACCTTGCTACACACCGCGGATATGACGCTGACCACGAACGTGTAGTAGGCGACGTTGGTAAAGCTGGTGTATCTATCTGCTCTCTCGACGACATGAAGGTACTTTTCGATGGTATCCCCTTGAACAAAATGTCGGTTTCAATGACTATGAATGGTGCTGTGCTTCCTGTACTAGCATTCTACATCAATGCCGGTCTTGAACAAGGTGCTAAACTCGAAGAAATGGCAGGTACCATCCAAAACGACATCTTGAAAGAATTCATGGTGCGTAACACTTACATCTACCCACCCGAATTCTCAATGCGTATTATCGCCGACATCTTTGAGTACACTTCTCAAAATATGCCTAAATTCAACTCAATCTCTATCTCAGGTTACCACATGCAAGAAGCAGGTGCAACTTGCGACATTGAGTTGGCTTACACTCTTGCCGACGGTCTTGAATATCTTCGTGCAGGTGTAAACGCCGGTATGGACATCGACGCATTTGCTCCTCGTTTGTCATTCTTCTGGGCTATCGGTATGAACTTCTTCATGGAAGTTGCCAAGATGCGTGCCGCTCGTATGCTTTGGGCTAAGATTGTAAAACAATTCAATCCTAAAAACCCAAAATCACTCGCATTGCGTACTCACTCACAAACATCGGGTTGGTCACTCACTGAGCAAGACCCATTTAACAATGTGGGCCGTACATGTATCGAAGCAATGGGTGCCGCTCTCGGTCACACCCAATCGCTCCACACCAATGCGCTCGACGAAGCAATCGCGCTTCCAACCGACTTCTCGGCTCGTATTGCTCGTAACACTCAAATCTACATTCAAGAAGAAACCTACATCACTAAGGAAATTGACCCATGGGCAGGTTCTTACTATGTAGAATCACTCACCAACGAAATCGCTCAACGCGCTTGGGCTCACATTCAAGAAATTGAAAAACTTGGTGGTATGGCTAAAGCTATCGAAAGCGGTCTTCCAAAACTCCGCATCGAAGAAGCATCGGCTCGCACTCAAGCTCGCATCGACTCAGGCCGTCAAACAATCGTTGGTATCAACAAATATCGTCTTGACCACGAAGATCCTATCGACATCCTCGAAATTGATAACACCGAAGTGCGCAAAGACCAAATTGCTCGCCTCGACGTGGTTAAAGCCGGTCGCGACGAAGAAGCTGTTAAGAAAGCTCTCGAAGCAATCACCGAATGTGTTCGCACTAAAGAAGGTAACCTCCTCGACCTCGCTGTTAAAGCTGCAGGTCTTCGTGCTACCCTTGGTGAAATTTCAGATGCCTGCGAAGCTGTCGTAGGTCGTTATAAAGCAGTAATCAGAACTATTTCAGGCGTGTATTCAAGCGAAACAAAACAAGATGCAGACTTCGTTAAAGCGCAACAATTGTGTGAAGAGTTTGCTAAGAAAGAAGGTCGCCAACCTCGCATCATGATTGCGAAGATGGGACAAGATGGTCACGACCGTGGTGCTAAAGTTGTTGCTACAGGTTATGCCGACTGTGGATTTGACGTGGATATGGGACCATTGTTCCAAACTCCTGCCGAAGCTGCTCGTCAAGCTGTTGAAAACGACGTACACATTCTCGGTGTATCATCATTGGCTGCAGGTCACAAGACCCTCGTGCCTCAAGTAATCGACGAATTGAAGAAACTCGGTCGCGAAGACATTATCGTTGTTGCCGGTGGTGTTATCCCAGCACAAGACTATGACTTCCTATATCAAGCCGGTGTTGCCGCTATCTTCGGCCCCGGTACTCGTATCCCTGTTTCAGCAATCAAGATGCTCGAAATCCTCATGGAAGAATAATCCCCAACGGATATTCCATAAAACCAACGGCACCCCCACTCGGAGGTGCCGTTATTTTTTTCATATACTCCAACTTAATCACCAACGTTTATTCAAAGGTAATAAAACCCAAGGTCGGCCAATATAGCCGACCTTTTTCTTTGTCGTATTTACCCTCCAAAATGAAGGCATTTACAACCCCTATAGCGCATATCAAACTGTCTATTAATAAATTCCACCGGTTTTTACTCTTAAAAAAGGGCATTTATTAATAAGTTTGAGACTAAAAATGTTTATTTTTCAAATTCTAATTACGCTCAATTTTAAATAAAATCTCAGATTTTTCATAAAATATCTTTCGTTCGGTGCAACCTTTTGTGAAGATGGTGCATCTAATGAGTAAAATGTGAGTTTATAAATTCATTGCATTGATATTTTCATAAATATAACTATATTTGAAACATTAAAATAATAATTGATATGAAACGAATAATTTATCTTTTAGCAGTAGCACTCGTTGTTAGTATTTCATTTTCAAGTTGTCAACGCAAAGCAATCTCTCAAGAGGAAATTGATGAGTTTAGTCGTCAAATCAATGAGCGTTTAGAGGAAATTAACAATAATAACAAGAACAATGATACAGTAATCACAATCGATTCAACAGGAACGGATACTACGGTAAAAATAAACACAAACACACCTCAAACGAAACAAAACACCGAAATCACAATTATTCAAAGAGATAATACCAATTTTGGAGAAAGCATAGAAACTGTAATCATTGTATTTATAGCAATTATCACACCTTTTGCCTGTCTCGTTTTAATTGTATTCTTTATTATCAAAGGCATTACAAGCCGTCAACGCGAACATAACAAACTCATCGAAAAGGCGATTGAGAACAATTATCCCCTACCCGACAAATTCTTTGACACTCCTAAACGCCACAAAAGTCGTCTGCAATCTTCGCTCGTATGGCTGGCTTGGGGTATTGGGACAATGGGATTTTTCTATATCGTTGACCCAACTGAAACTGCATATTCCATCGGTTTGATTCCCCTATTAGTGGGCGTAGCCAAACTTATAACCTACTTCGTTGAGGATCGCAAAAAAGAGAGCGAAGAATAATCATTAGATTCTTAATACTTTATTAGATGCTTTCTCGATTTGAAGAACTGAAACTGATAGCCCGATGCATCGCCGGCGATGACCGCAATGCATTTGGGCAATTAGTCATTGCCTATGAGCAGGGACTGAGGCGGTTTCTATTTAATCTATGTGGCGACGAAGCATTGACCGACGATTTGGCCCAAGACACTTTTTTGAAAGCATATCTTGCCATTCGCTCGTTCCAAGGCATTAGCCGGTTTAAAACATGGCTCTATCGCATTGGGTACAACGAGTTTCTATCGCATCGACGCAGCTCGTACATAACGACCGATGATATCCCGCCCGATATCGACTCTACGAGCCCCACTACCGCCACTGATGCCCGACTGACCATAGAACAATGTCTCTCACAATTATCCGAGGCCGAACGAACAGTGGTGATGCTCTTTTACCTCGAAGATATGCCCATAAAAAGGATTGTGGAAATAACCGGAATGCCCGACGGCTCGATTAAATCATATCTTCATCGTGCAAAATCACGAATGCGACAATTTCTTGAAAAGGACGAATCAATATAAACTCAATACAAGATGAAACGAAACAACTCCGACGACATACAGATACGCGAATTGCTTGACAAATCTTTGCCTCAAGCCCCACGCAACGATTGGTTTGTCAAAAAGACACTCAACCGGTTACCACAAAAGCAAGGGAACACAATTTCAATCATCGAGATTGCCGGCTACGTAATAGCAATATTGGCAATAATCGCCATCGAAGGCAACATTATATATAATGTAACAACCACCGGCATACTCACTCTTAACGACATTGTGTGGATTGTGTCACTCAACGTGGCTCTACTCTCAATTATAATATCAATATTCTCACCACAACTGCGAAACATATTCCAATAAGAATACATTCATGAATTAAACACTATGCATTACGCATTATGAATTATGAATTAAAAAAATCCCTTGCTCTGACTGAGCAAGGGATTTTTTATATAAAGGTTATTTTATTCGATTAGCGAATAACCACTTTGGCAGTGTGAGCTACACCTGCAGCATCTGTTGCGGTCACAACGTAAACGCCATTTAGACCTTTAACGTCAACTACGTTAGATTTTGCGTTAGCTACCAATGCACCGTTTGCATTGTGGATTGATACGTTCTTAGCATCAACGCCCAATACACGCAAGATGTTACCATCGCATGATACAGTCATTCCAGAACCATCGAATTCAACATCAGCTACACCTGTTGATTGAACAGCGAAAGTGAATTTTTCAGCAACTGTTCCAGGAACGAAGTGGTAGATATTTACTGAGTAGTCATTGTTAGGAGTTACGATGAAGCTACCGAAACAAGCACCAAGGCCGGTCTTTTCACCTTGGCTCCATTCAGCTACACAAGTACCTTCTTCATCAAAGATTGCAAATACCGAACCACGAGTATTAGTTGTGCCATCAGTAGTTACAGGCATGATGAAGTAAGACTTACCATTGAGTTTGAACCAGTCAAAACCTTCAACAGAAGCACTTGAGGTTGAATAACCCGAAGGAGTGGTTGAGAATGACCAAGCGGCTACCATGTCAGAGTTATCTGCATTCCATGCATATACACGACCAGGATAACTGCGAGAACGCATGATGAACGCATTTGACAAGTCGTTGTTTTCGTCGATAAGAGCGTCGATTTCAGCTACTGTAGCAAATGCAGGTTGTGGGCAACAAGAAGTAGAAAGCTCTACACCATTAATAGTGTTAGAAAGTTGAGTGTAATCAGGATCAACTGCACCATTCTTAATATTAACAATAAGAACACCTGTACCAGTACTTGGAACTACAAAGGCATAAGCACCTTCGCTTGAAAGCATATTACCGCGGATGCGACCCATTTGGTCACAACGAAGAGGAGTATAACCTTCAACAGTGCTCAAGTCGAGTTTATAAGTATTTTTCAAGTCGGCTGAGATAATCATAAAGTTGCTACCTGCAGCAGCACCTGACCAACCAGTGTGAACAAGGAAGTTGCCGGCATCGTCACAAGCTACTAATGGACCCATAGCAGTAGCGCTCCAATGAGTAGATAATGCCGAAGAACAATCATAATAATCAGAATAACCGGTTTCAGTTACTTCAACCAACTTGTTAGCCGATTTATCTACAGTGATAAGTTTGCCATTAGATACTGCAGCGAAACGAACGTCACCAGTAGCTGGTTGACCTGGTACATTTGTAGTATTTTGCCATACTTTAGTGAGCCCAAGAGCAACAGCTGCATTAGCTTTACCATTTAATGTAATAGTTTTTGTTGCAGCACCTGTAGCGGTCAATGTGATTGTAGCAGTGTGAGAACCGGCAGCCGATGGTTTATATGTTACTTTAATTTCACCACCATCTTTGCTTAAAGAAGTCTTGTCGATAGAGAATGCCGAGCTACCAGCAAGAGCAACAGCGATGTCGCCTGTGAGGAGTTGAGCACCCACTGTGATAGTTTCTGATTTTGAAACACCTTCTACTGTAGTGATTTCAACTGAAGAAGGAGCTGTGATTTCAGGAACTTTTTCGTAAGAGTAAGTAGGAACTGTGCCATGTTTGTAGTATGCGATACCTTGGTTATGTACCAATACCCACATTTCAACACCGGCAGTACCATTTACAGCCACCTCAACGCCCGATGACATAGAAGTGTTACGAGTATTACCAAGACCTGCAGCAGGATATTCACCTACGTTAGATGCTTCAGCCCAACCTGCAGCACCATCAAGAAGAACTACGCGACCTTTGCGGAGACGTTCAGATGCAGTAGAGTTAGGTTCATATGTAGTTGCAAGACCATAGCTTGAACCTTTGAATGAGAATGCTTTGAAAGTGTTACCTGCACATTCGCTCTTAAGTGCTTCAGCATTTACTGATGCCATTACATAACCTTCAGGGTCGAACAATGTTGGATAGTAGTTTTGACCTACACACCAGAATTTACCTCCTGCTTCTGGAATTACGCGTGGAGAAAGACCGAATTGAACACCATTTGTGCCATCGTCAGTCACAGTGAGTACATTAGGAGTAGTTGCCGCTACACCATTAGTGATAGCGTAAGTAATTACTTTTGTATCGGTATCAGCTTTACCTTCAGCAAAGAAGAGAGTTCCATTAGTCAAGTCACCTTGGAGATTGAATGTATCACCAAGACGAACTGTGCTACCAATATTAGTAGTGTTGAGAAGCACGCGAGGAGTTGCGCCGTCATTATCCCAAACATATACTTTAAGCACTTGTTCACCTTCGGCGGTAGTAGCAAGGTTACAAGCAGCGATTTTGCCATCAATATATTTCACGTCGATAACTTTCAATGTACCGCCTTCAACACCGGTCATATTGAGAGCACCAAGTTTTTCACCTGTTTGAGCTTTCAAAATCAAGATTTCGCTTGAGTTGTTAACGACATAAAGTTTACCGGCACCAAATGCCATGTTACGGAATGAAGTATAATCAGTCATCCAATCAGCTTTCTTGCCGGTAGATTCAGAGAAGTTCCAGCCTTCAGTGAATGTCAAAGGAGGATTCTTAGCTGTACCGCTCACAACAACAGTTTTCTTATGAGTACCACTTGTTAAAGTGATAGTAGTAGAGTGGCTACCTGCAGCAGCGGGTTTGTAAGTCACTACTACAGCGCCACCTGTTTTAGCCAAAGAAGTAGTGCTGATAGCGAAATCAGTAGTGTTGCTTGAAGATACAGAGATAGCTGATGACAACTCAGTACCTGTAACATTGATTGTTTTAGTAGTAGAAGTTTCAGCTGTCACTTCACCAAAGTCAATCGATGAAGGAGATACAGAAATACCTGAAGCTACACCTTCTTCCATGTCGAAGTTGAGCAAGTGTTGAGTACCTTTGCCATCAGCACCAACTGTGACACGTTTTGACACTGTTTTATAACCTGCTTTTTCTACTGTAATTTCATATGTAGCACCTTCAACACAATCATAGAATGTGTAGAAACCATTGTTAAATTGGTCGGTAGTATAAGTTTTTGTGCCACCGGTATTCACATTCACCAATGTCACTTTCGCACCATTGATTGCAAGATATTTGTCGCGGCCACGAGTAGTGTAACTTGTGTAACCACATGATTTAGAGAGGTCACGAATATCACCAACGATGATAGGATAGATATTTACACCAGAGATACCAGGAGTTTCAAGATAAGCACGCAACAATTGCCATGCAAGGAAGAAGTTATATCCTTTGCTACAAAGACGGAATGCTTCGGGGCGATAGTCGTGGAACCAAGATTCAGCTAAGTAACCCGGAGCTGTATTAGTGTTCAATACACCAAGACCTGAACCACCATAAAATTTACGGTCGGTCATACCACGAGGGGTGCTATAAGTAACATTTGTCAATTTCACATAGTCGTGCCAGTTTGCAGCAGCTTGTGCCATTGACAAAGATGTTGAATTATATGCTGAATAGTCACTTTTAGACTTTGCACGACACATTACAACAACATAGTTGGCACTTGCGTTACCGGCATTGGTGTGAAGCGACATGAAGTAACCACCATAACTATTTGATTGAGATGCGATGGTTGATAGAGTCAAGTCGGTTGCTTGAGTATTTTCTGTACGCGACAATTTAACACTACTATTAATGTATTTTGTCCAGAAATATTTAATACCTTGAGCACGATAAGTGTTACCCGATGACTCCCAGAAACAGTTACTGCTATTGTAAGTGCTATAATGAGGATAACCTTCAAGAGTAGTATCATATATCGGAAGTTTTACTCCGTTAACAGCAGGCATTGTTGTTTGACGGTCGTTTGAAGTGTAACCACCGTGACCCGGGTTAACATATAATTTAGTTTTTGATGCAGCCGATGCGCCCAACGACACACAAAGGAGCAATAATATTAATGAATATACTTTTTTCATCGCTTATTTCTCTTTAATAGTCATTACATAAATTTTACCATCACTTGTGTGGTAAGCGATTTTGCTACCATCGGCCGACACACTTGGGAACATTTTGATTTCATCTGACGAAGTAGTGAGTTGTTGGTAGTTGTTACCGGTAACATCAACAATCACAATGTCGCTCTTTGTGTAGTAGTAACCGTCATCTTCGTCGCGCATACCCACTACGTGAGTGTTACCACGCCATGATGGAGAGCGCAAATCACCAAGTTTTACCACGTTTGAGCCATCGAGGTTGCAAACGTAAGCATCACCTGCACAACCAAAAAGAATGCGTGATTTGTCGGGAGAAAGGCTTGTCCAAGTATATTGAGGATCCCAGCTGCCTAATTGACCTGCAAGGGGATCAAGCACTGTGCGGTTGCCATTAGCATAAACCACAATTTTAAGATCTTCTTCAGTAATCAAAAGGTCATCGAGAGATGCTTTAGAAGCCTTGTCGTCAACCATTTTCTTTGACATTGTCTTACCTTCAACAGCAAGAGTAGCAACACCGCCATTGAAATTCATTTGATTCAAGTAATCAACCTCTTTTGCAACAGTTTTAAGGGCTTTTGACTCCACATCGAGCACATAAATGTCGTGAGTGAAAGTCTCCTTATTCATGTTACGAGTAAGGATTGACTTGCCGTCCTTGCTAATTACAGCATAGTAACCGGCACCTTGCATTTCGGTTAATAGAGTGTATTCTCCACTCTTCACATCAATAAGCGCCAAGCCATCATAATTCTGGGCCGACACAAGAAGTTTTCCATCGGGCATAAAGCGAGGATGGAATGTCATTGAGTGGTCGCCGGTAGGAACCTGCTCCACATTGACAACTTCAAACTGCTGAGCACTTGCTGTAAGTGCTACCATAGCAGCTAAGGTTAGTACCAATTTTTTCATTTTTAATTAATTTATTTTTAATAGATTAAAATGTATTTTCGGGGAAGTTGCAAAGATAGGCATTTATTATAATATGATATAATTCGTTAACCTTTTTTCAGCTTTTTTTCTTGATTTATAATTTAAGGTGCAATATATCGTCACAAAAAAAGTAGAGAATTACATTAATCCTCTACTTTCAAATATTAATTTTTATTAATCTACAATCTAAATGGAATTGCAAGTACACATGATACCGGCACTGCTTCATTTCCTATACACCCGGCTATCCAACGAGGCATTTCGCTGATAATTCTGACAGCCTCTCTATCTAGAGTCTCTTCAACGCCTTTCATTACAGAGATTCCATTAATTGAGCCATCAGGATAGACAACAAAACTACACACAACACGTCCTTGAATGCGATTATTATATGCTTCTGCAGGATACACACGTGTTTCATTAATAAATTTCATTAATGCACGTTCCCCTCCTGGGAATTGAGGCACAATATCAACATAACCCGAATCATAAATTGTCAACTCATTACTTTGCTGACCATTTCCGGTATATACTCTATGAATTTGAGCATTAGCACCAAATGTGCATATTAACAAAATCAATAATAGTTTTGTTCTGTTTACTAATTGCATTAATTGTGTCATTTATTCAGTAAATTTGCGGAGTAAATAACAATTATGGTGCAAATATAGAATGTAATTTTTTATGCAACAAACTCAATTGGTCAATTTTGAGAATGATTATTAATGTTTTATGTTTATTTACATTGTAGATAAATGTAAAAATTCTTCATAATATTATAATAGAATACTTTTTATTTCGTTATTATCATAGCCTAAATATACACTAAACAATATGAATAGTTATGGCTTTTATTTATTACCAATAATATAACAATGCAAAATCGCACTCATCAAAACTTTAAGACAATAATATTGGGGTTTGCTATAGGAGTATCCATCTTCCTGAAAATGAACGCCCAAGACGGAACTATTGCTTACAATTTTCTAAACCTTCCATCATCTTCTCACATATATGGATTAGGGGGTATCAATATTTCTACTGTTGAAGACAATCTTAATCTCACCGATCAAAATCCGGCCCTTTTAGGTCCGGAAATGGATATGCAAATCGGATTAAATTATATGAGATATATTGGAGAAACAAATTTTGCAGGCTTAAAATTTGCTAAAAAAGCATCTGAACGAAGTGCATTTTCTGTTGGATTTCAATATTTTGGTTATGGAGAAATGAAATATGCCGATGAATCCGGGAGTGTACTAGGAACTTTTGCACCTAAAGATATTGCAGTAAACATTGCATACTCTCATGACATTAACTACCGCTGGAGAGGAGGTATTAATCTTAAATACATATATAGTGCATACGATGAATATTCGGCCATGGCTCTTGCTGCCGATTTAGGAGTAAATTATTACAACCCCGAATCCGATCTTTCATTGTCACTTGTAGCAGCCAATCTAGGTGGACAAATCAAACGATTTAATGAATCATACGATAGACTACCTATTGATGTAAGACTTGGGCTTACAAAAGGATTAGGTAGCACTCCCATAAGACTATCCGTTACAGCATGGAACTTAACAAGATGGGAACTCCCATATTACGATCCGGGAGATGGCACGTCTTCAGAAGGTCCTCAATTAAAAGACTCTTTTGCGTCTAATTTATTTAGACATTTAATCTTTGCTGCTGATTTTGTCCCTTCTAATAGATTCCATATCGGACTTGGGTACAATTATAAAACTCGTACAGATATGAGTACATATTCACGCAGTTTCCTTTCTGGATTCTCTATTACAGCCGGTTTAAATGTTAAATCATTTGGTGTTGATGTTGCTTTCGCACAACCTCACACCGGAGCTACCACTTTCATGGTAAATCTCACTGCCAATCTTAATGACTTCATTAAATAATTCAATAGCATGAACAATAATATACCCATAACAATTGCCATTGATGGCTACTCTTCTTCAGGGAAAAGCAGTATGGCAAAAGCACTTGCAAAAAAAATAGGATATCGCTATATTGACTCTGGTGCAATGTATCGCGCAGTAACATTATATGCAATGCGCAATAATATGGTCACTCTTGACCACGTTGTTGATTGCGAGGCACTTATTGCGTCTCTACCAAATATCAAAATAGACTTTAAAGTATGTGACGATGGACAACACACATTACTCAATGGAGAAGATGTAGAGTGCGAAATTCGCCAACTCGATGTATCAAACAACGTATCTCAAGTAGCCGTTATCCCTGCTATTCGCCATGCACTAGTTGCCATGCAACAAGCCTTCGGCACAGAAAAAGGGATCGTTATGGATGGTCGCGACATAGGCACCACAGTTTTCCCTAATGCCGAATTAAAAATTTTCGTAAATGCCTCGGCTGAAACACGAGCAATGCGACGTCATAAAGAATTAATTGAAAAAGGGCAACCATCAACCTATGAAGATGTTCTCACTAATGTTGTAACTCGTGATCACATTGATGAAACACGCGAAGAAAGCCCATTGAGAAAAGCAGATGATGCCATACTCCTCGACAATTCAAATATGACAATTGATGAGCAAGATGCATGGCTAATAAATAAATACCACGAAGCCATTGCCAATCTAAAATAGTAGTATGATATCGATTGAAATCGATAGTAAATCAGGATTTTGTTTTGGAGTAGTTACGGCTATTCGCAAGGCTGAAGAAGAACTCGAAAAAACAGGGCAATTATATTGCCTTGGCGATATTGTACACAATAGTGATGAAGTGGAACGATTACGACAAAAAGGGTTAATTACAATTACCCATGAAGAAATGAAAAATCTTCACAATGTAAAAGTTCTTCTTCGCGCACATGGAGAGCCACCTTCAACATATGAATTGGCAAGACAAAACAATATCGAGATTATTGATGCTACATGCCCTGTTGTATTGCAATTACAACGACGCATAAAAGAAACCTATTATTCAAATATGCCCCGTCCACAAATTGTCATATATGGCAAAATCGGGCATGCCGAAGTTAATGGTCTAGTGGGACAAACAAATGGAGAAGCAATCGTTGTTGAAGATGTATCTCAACTTAATAAAGTAGATTTAAACAATGATATCACATTATACTCTCAAACGACAAAGTCTTTGCATGGTTTCACTAAAATAAGAGAAGAAATTTCTAAAAACAAATCAGAAAATTCTACATTTAATAGTTTTGACACTATATGCCGACAAGTTGCCAATAGGGTTGAACATATACGACAATTTGCAGCAAACCACCAATTAGTACTTTTCGTTAGTGGAAAAAAAAGTAGCAACGGGAAAATCCTATACAACGAATGCCTTGATGTCAATAAAAACACCCATTTCATATCTAATGAAAACGAAATAGATATTAATTGGCTTAAAAATATTGACAGTATTGGTATATGTGGAGCAACCTCTACCCCACGATGGTTAATGGAAAACGTAAAAACTCATTTATTACAACTAATTGATGACTAAAATGAATAATTTTGTTGCAATAGATGTAGAAACTGCCAATTACCAACCCACAAGTATTTGTGCAATAGGAGCAGTCAAAGTAATAAATAAACGTATTGTTGATACTTTTTATCGTTTAGTAAAACCCGAACCTAATTGGTATATCAGAAAATTTAGCGAAGAGATACATGGTATTTTCCCTGAAGACACCAACGATCAACCATGTTTTAATATTATCTGGAATGAATTAATTCCATTTATAGGGAACTTGCCATTAGTTGCACACAATAAATCATTTGATGAACGATGCATTCGCGCTACTTGTCGAACATATCAAATTGAGTTTCCCGAAAACGGATTTTATTGCACTTTGACTACGGCTCGCAACAAGATTCCTCGACAAATGTGTTCATCATACTCACTACCTCATATATGCAATTTTTTAGGAATTCCTTTTTATAATCACCATAATGCATTGGCCGATGCTGAAGCCTGTGCGAAAATAGCAATAACTCTTTTATGAAAAGAATCAAATTAATTATTTCAAGTGCAATAATATGCCTAGCAATCAGCACTACAGCTTGTTCCGATGACAACAAAAAAGAGCGCCAAATATATCCCGACATCGAAGATGTTGCAAAAGAACATGCTCAACAGTTTTCAAACACATCCCTATCGAAAATGCAAATACAGCATAAACTATTCGAAGTGCGCGCCCATGAGCAAGATCTTCGAGATGCGAACATGAATAAAGAGGCCGATTACTATATTGAAATGTTTACAAAACATTTAAACACAATCAATCCATCTTTAGCCAAAGAAATCGAAAAAAAATAATTAGCTATGGTTGTTTTCCCAAACGCAAAAATAAATATAGGATTAAATATCACATCCCGACGAAGTGATGGCTATCACAATATTGAGACCATTATGCTCCCTATCCCATGGCGAGACATTCTTGAGATAGTACCTGCTAAAGGGGATACAACCACACTCACCATTACCGGACGCAATGTTGACTGCCCTCTTGAAAAAAATTTAGTAATGAAAGCATATAGGGCAATGGAATCGGCTTATCAACTTTCTCCTGTGGATATTTATCTTCATAAAATAATACCCGATGGAGCCGGTCTTGGAGGAGGCAGTGCCGATGCCGCATTTACATTCATTGCACTAAATGAACTATTTGCTCTCAATGCGACCAAGGATGAACTCTCACAAATGGCAGCGACAATTGGAGCAGATTGCCCATTCTTTATCTATAATACACCAACATTAGCAACCGGAATAGGTACTGACTTTTGTAACATCAACTTAAATCTAAATGGATACAAAATTTTGGTTGTAAAACCACAAGTTAGTGTCCCCACAGCACAAGCATATGCCGGAGTTACTCCAACAATTCCTCAAATATCACTTGCTAACTTAATAACTACCCCTATTGATCAATGGCAAGAGCATATATATAATGACTTTGAAAAAAGCATCTTCTCTGCATTTCCCATCATAAAAGAAATAAAAAATAAGATTATTGAATCAGGCGCTATATATGCATCCATGTCTGGGTCAGGCTCTGCGGTATATGGGATTTTTAAAGGTGACAAATTGGCAGAAGAAAATATACCTCCATTTGAACAATGTGACATCTTTATAGGCAATTTATAAAAATCAATTGAAAAGTCAATTTTGGCAACATTTTTGATATAATGGTTGTTAAATTAATATTGAACAAAAACAACCATTATAATGAGCAAAAAAGAAGAATCTCAAATTGAAGAAACTATAAATGAAGAAAACGAAGTAGTTGCCGATTCAACCGATGAAAACATCGAAAACAACAATTCCGATTCAGAAGAGTGTGAAGAAACTTTATCTGAAATAGACCAATTGAAGCAACAACTTGAAACATCAAACAAAGAATATATGTTTTTGATGGCGGAATTTGATAATTTCCGCAAACGCACCATAAAAGAAAAAGCCGAAATTATCCGTAATGCAACAGAAAAAGCAATGAAAGAATTATTGCCTGTTGTAGATGATTTTGAGCGAGGACTTGCCGCTATGGCCGAAACGACTGATGCCGAAGCCGTAAAAGATGGCATGGAACTCATATATAATAAATTCATAAAATATCTTGAACAAAATGGTGTGAAAGCAATAGATAGTACAGGTGCTGATTTTGACACCGAACTTCACGAAGCAATCGCAATGGTGCCATCGCCCGATGAATCCCAAAAAGGCAAAGTCATTGACACCGTAATGAAAGGATATACTATTAACGACAAGGTGATTCGTCATTCAAAAGTTGCCGTTGCTCAATAATTTTTCACAATATACCTTTACAATATGAATAAGAGAGATTATTATGAAGTCCTTGGCGTTGCAAAAAACGCGACCGACGATGAAATAAAAAAAGCATACCGCAAACTTGCTATTAAATATCACCCCGACAAGAATCCCGACGACAAGGATGCTGAAGAGAAATTCAAAGAAGCGGCCGAAGCATATGACGTATTGAGTAATGCAGATAAACGTGCACGGTATGACCAATTTGGACATGCTGGAGCTCAAGGTGCAGGTGGATTTGGCGGTTTTGGTGGATTTGGTGGAGGAATGTCTATGGAAGACATCTTCTCTCAATTTGGTGACATTTTTGGTGGACACTTTGGAGGATTTGGTGGTGCTGCCGGAGGTCGTAGTCGTCGCCAACGTAAAGGTAGCAATTTGCGCACAAAGGTTGCTCTAACTCTTGAAGAAATCGCAACCGGAGTATCAAAAACGCTCAAAATACCCACACTTGTCAGTTGTGATAAATGTAATGGTACAGGAGCAAAAAATGGCACTGCGATAAACACTTGCTCAACATGCAATGGGTCTGGGACGGTAATAAGTCAACAACAATCTATCTTTGGGACTATACAATCGGCTACAACATGTCCTAATTGTGAAGGAAGTGGTAAAGTTATCACTGAAAAATGCGATAAATGTCATGGAGAAGGGGTTGAACGTAAAGAGCAAATGGTTTCAATCAATATTCCTGCCGGAGTTGCTGCTGGCATGACATTAAGCGTAAAAGGCAAAGGAAACGCGGCTAGAAGAGGTGGTGAAAGTGGAGACCTCCTTGTATTAATTGAAGAGATAAAGCACCCTCATTTAATCCGTGAAGATAGCGATGTAATTTATAACCTAATGCTTGATGTTGTAACTGCCACTCTAGGTGGATCGGTAGAAGTTCCAACAATTTCTGGAAGGGCACGTGTAAAAATTGCACCCGGAACCCAACCTGGTAAAATTCTGCGTTTGAGAGGAAAAGGATTGCCATCTTTTAATGGATATGGAACAGGTGACCAACTAATAAATATTATGGTATATATCCCGGAAAAGGTAACTGACGAAGAACGAAAAATCCTCGAATCGCTTCAAAATTCTGAAAATGTCATTCCTAACGAAGATACTAAAAACCGAATTTTCAGCAAACTAAATCACATGTTTGAATAATCTATCCTTAGATAAAATATTATTAATCAGCAATATATTAAAATATTGCTGATTTTTTATTTATAACAAGCACAGAAAAAAAGTAAAATTTTGACCAATTTTTATCTGTAAAAGACCAATATAAATACTAAAATTTTGTTAAATCATATAACATAATTTAATAATTATACATACCTTTGCAGCCGATTTAATAAATTAAATAGATTTTATGAAAAAAATTATTTTTTCAACCCTCGCTTTTGCAGCATCGTTGACGATGATGGGCGAAGGTTACCAAGTAAACACTCTAAGTGTTAAACAAGAAGGTATGGGACACACTGGTGTTGCCCAAAAATTAGGAGCAGAAAGCATGATTTTTAACCCTGCCGGGATGGCATTTATGGATAAAACGCTAGATCTTTCTGCAGGTGTAACTGCTATTTTCTCTGAAGTAACAGCATTACACGAAGGAACAAAGTATGAAACAAACAATGACGCAAGTACTCCATTCCAAATTAGTGGAGCATTCTCTATCTTTGACAATCTCAAAGCAGGTGTAACAATCAACACTCCTTATGGTAGTGGTATTGATTGGAGTGATAACTGGCCAGGTGCAGTCCTTAGTCAATCAGTAAAACTTCAAGTATTTAACATCCAACCAACAGTTGCATACAAAATTCTTCCTAACCTATCTGTAGGTGCCGGACTTATGATTGCATGGGGTAGCATTGACTTAAATAAAGGTCTTGTTAATGCCGAAACATTTGACAAAGTTTTAGAATTAAAATATAATTCTGCCGAACATTACTTTAATGGCACAACTCCGGCATCTGTAAACCTCAAAGGAAATGCTGAAGTCGCTGTTGGCTTCAATGTAGGTGCAATGTGGGATATCAACGATAAAATCACTGTCGGTGCAAGTTACAAATCTAAAATGGACATGAAAGTAAAAGCCGGTGATGCAAAACTCACATATGCCAACGACTTCGCAAAATCAGAACTCAGTTCTATCACAGGACTTGATGGTGCAAACTTCGCCGCTCAACTTCCTGCTGTATCTCAATTAACATTTGGTATATGCTACAAACCAATCGATCGACTCAAATTGGCTTTTGATGCACAGTTGAGCGGTTGGAGCGCATATGACAAACTAGAAATTGACTTCCTAAATGAAAAACTAACCGGATTTAATCAAAATCTAACAAAAAATTATAGCGATGCATGGGCATTCCGTCTTGGAGCAGAATTTGCGATGACAAATCGACTTGATCTTCGTGCCGGTTTTATTGTTGACACAACTCCTGTTGATGAAAACTACTTTAACCCAGAAACTCCAGGCATGACTCGTCTTCTCCCATGTCTTGGTCTTTCATTCCGTCCAACTAAAAACCTTTCAGTTGACCTCGCATTCACATATGTTGAAGGGCTTTCTCGCGAAGGCTCAAACTCATACACCGACCTTGTAGCGGCCCAAACATACAAAACGGCTTTAGAGGGTCAAGGTCAAGATGTGGCTAATCAAATAATTAAACAGCTTGGAGGTATTGAAAAAACATTCAGTGCAAAATACGACATTAAAGCATTTATGCCTGCTATAGGTCTTAGCTATTCATTCTAATATTTAATAGATTTTTCATAATAATAGAAAAGAGATTGCTCCTATCGGAACAATCTCTTTTCGCTTTTATAGTTTTATAGTTACCTATCGTTGTGTCTTATTCTTTATATAAAAGAACATTATAATACATAATATTATCTGAACAATAGATGATAATGGAGTTGCCAATCCTATTTGAAAAAGAGTAACATCTGGAAGTTGGCTTATCAAAAACACAGCCGGGACTCTCACTCCTATTGCTCCAATTATGCCTTGTATCATTACAAAAAATGTACTTCCACAACCATTATAATATCCTAAAAAGCAGAAAAGAAACGCTGTAAATACACAATCTACCGCATAAGCCTTGAGATAACTATGTGATGCTAATATCACAGATACATCACTCGAAAAAAAAGAAGATAAGATGTCTCCATAAAAATAGGCGACTCCTCCAGTTATTATTCCAGCACACAATGATGTCAATATACCATAGAATAATGCTCTATTAGCCCTATCCATTCGCTTTGCTCCATAATTTTGAGCAACAAATGCAGCCATTGCCTGACCATATCCCGATGGAAGAAGCATTATAAATACGCATAATTTTTCAGCAACCCCCACCCCTGCCGATTCAACAACTCCTATAGCATTTACAATCACTTGTATAATTAAAAATGATATCCCAACTAACAATTCTTGTAAAGCGAGTGGCAACCCTAGTCGCAACAACCGACTGATTATTGCAGAATCATATTTGATATAATTAAATCTAAACTTAAACGGCAAATCTATCCTACGGATAAATATAAAAGAGATTGCGACACTCAATGCTTGAGAAAGAACAGTTGCCAATGCTGCTCCTTTGGCGCCCATATCAAATACAGCAACAAAGATTAAATCACCAATAATATTCAAAACACATGCAATTGCAACTGTAATTAATGGAGTACGAGAATCCCCTAATCCTCTAAAAATACTGCCTAACACATTATATGCAACAATAAATAGCGAGCCTCCCCCGCAAATAGCAATATAACTTGATGTTTGAACAAAGGCTTCAGGTGGTGCATGCATTATACTTGACAACCAATCAGAACAACACAATGAGAACACGCTCATTATTCCTCCTAATATAAGGAATAAATATATTCCTACTCCAATCGTATGTCCTGCTTCCTCAGGATTGCGCTCTCCTATTCTACGTCCAACTAGAATTGTTATTCCCATTGCTAGTGCGGTGATTACCATTGTAATTGTATGCATCAACATGCTACCTGTTGCCACTCCGGATACTTCCGGTGTAGTAGAAAATTGACCAACAATTAATAAATCAATTCCTCCATATAAGGCTTGAAGAAAAAGCGCAAAAATGATAGGTAAAGAAAATCTGGTCAATGAGCCTAGAATATTACCCTCTATAAGATTGAGTTGTTTTGACATATTTATAATTTAACAAAGGGTTGCCAAATAGCAACCCTTTGTATTTAATAGTTTATGTAGTATTTTATTACACCCAACGAGTGAATGCGAAATCTTGACGATGAGGTAGTTCTGCATTCTTTGGATAGATGCGGTATGCAAAACGGAACACGCCTGCATCAGTAAGAGTGCTCTTAAGTTCATAAGTAAGCACATTGCCTTCTTCTTTTACTACTTCAAAGTCAATCTTATTGTAAAGTTTTTCTTCACCGTTTTCTGATTTATAAATTACATTCTCAACGGCAAGATCTTTACCCAAACCATTTGTATCAACAATAATCTTCACGCTATAAGGTTGACCGGTCACAGTATTGTTTCCACTATCTTCAGTGATAACATCAAATACTTTGATACCATCCCATGCTGCAGCAACTTTTTCTTTCCAAGCAACAATATCTTTAGCAAGGGCATAATTGTTTGCTTCAAGTTTAGCTGTACGAGCAGCCTCTTTATTATAGAAACGATCGATATAATCGTCAATCATACGCTTCATAGTAAAGTTTGGAGCGATATCACCGATTGAACCCTTGATATATTGAATCCATTCGGGAGAGTAACCTTTTGAGTTTTTAGCGAAATATAATGGAATGATTTCGTTTTCAAGCATTGAATAGATAGTAGCAGCATCAAGTTTATCTTGTTGTGCTTGGTCTGTATAAGTTCGTTTATCGGTCAACGCCCAACCTGCTTTTTCATTGAAACGATAACCTTCATACCACCAACCATCAAGTACAGAGAAGTTAAGCACACCATTCATTTCAGCTTTTTCTCCTGATGTACCAGATGCCTCAAGAGGACGAGTAGGTGTGTTCAACCAGATATCAACACCTGTAACAAGACGTTTTGCCACAATCATATTATAATCTTCAAGGAAGATAATCTTACCAAGGAATTGTGGCATACGAGAAATTTCCATGATACGTTTGATAAGACCTTGACCAGCACCATCAGCAGGGTGAGCCTTACCAGAGAATACGAATTGTACAGGGAATTGCTCATTGTTAACGATTTTAGCAAGACGATCGAGGTCGGTAAACAATAGGTGAGCACGTTTATATGTAGCAAAACGACGAGCAAAACCAATAATAAGCGCATTAGGGTTGATTTTGTCAACAATGCTCATTACTGCTTGAGGATCCCCTTGGTTTGCCAACCATTTTTCTTTGAAATCACGCTTTACAAAGTTGATAAACTTGTTTTTTAAAGTCATACGCATGTTCCAAATTTCTTCATCTTTAACTTTGAAGATACCTTTCCATGCTTCAGGGTTACTTTGATCTTCGAACACTTGTGCACCAAGTTTTTCAGTATAGAATTGTTTCCATTCAGAAGCAGCCCATGTTGGCATGTGGACACCATTTGTCACGTAACCTACGTGTGACTCTTCCCAACTATAACCTTTCCATATACCGGCAAACATCTTCTTTGATACTTCACCATGCAACCAACTTACACCATTTGCTTCTTGACAAGTATTAAGAGCAAAGACACTCATTGAGAAGCGCTCATTGGTATTTGGATTTTCGCGACCCATATTAATTAGGTCATTCCAACTAATTCCAAGTTTCGCTGGATATTCACCCATATATTTACCAAACAAACCTTCATCAAAGTAGTCGTGACCGGCAGGAACCGGAGTGTGAACTGTATAAAGTGATGATGCACGAACCATTTCAAGTGCAACATTGAAATCAAGATGTTCTTCTTGAACATAGTCAACAAGACGTTGGAGGTTCAAAAGTGCAGCATGACCTTCGTTGCAGTGATATAATTGCGATTTGATGCCAAGTTTCTTTAACATCAATACGCCACCGATACCAAGGAGATATTCTTGTTTAATACGATTTTCCCAATCTCCACCATAAAGTTGGTGAGTAATAGGACGGTCAAATTCGCTATTCATATCAAAGTCAGTATCGAGAAGATACAACTTCATACGTCCTACATTTACTCGCCATATATGTGAATAAATGATACGACCAGGATAAGGAACTTCAAGGATTATAGGTTTGCCGTTTTTATCACAAACTTGTTCAATAGGAAGTTGGTTAAAGTTTTGTGGTTCGTAATTAGCAATTTGTTGACCATCAACCGAAAGACTTTGAGTAAAGTAACCATGACGATATAGGAAACCTACAGCAGTCATATCGATACAACTATCAGATGCTTCTTTGATATAGTCACCTGCAAGAACACCAAGACCACCTGAATATATTTTCAAGCAGTTGCAAAGACCATATTCCATTGAGAAATATGAAATAGAAGGAACATCTTTGCGCATTGGTTTCTTCATATACTCTTTAAAGTCGGCATACACCTTCTTAATAGTTGCCATCAATTCTTTATCATTGATGATTTCTTGAATACGATCAGACGAAAGTTGTTGTAACAACATTACCGGATTTTCGCCAGTGGCACGCCACAAATCGCGATTCAACTCACGGAAAAGTGATTTTGCTTCACTATTCCATACCCACCAAAGGTTCTTTGACAATTCTTCCAAAGGTTTAAGTTCGGAAGGCAATTCAGATTTAACAGTAATGTCACGCCATGCGGGTGCATTAGTGTTGCTTACTGGAAGTTTCATAAAAATATTAATTTATTAAATGATTTAATTTTTACTTCTATATATTCTCTATACTTAATTATTCAATGCAATTTCAAAAGCTTCTAAATAGTATTCAATAAAATTACCCCAAGAAGCAGAAGCAGCTGTATTTATTGCCGATTTGCTTATTATAGATGATTGAGTTGAGCCACAATCGACCAAATACTTTAATGATTGTGCAATATTCTCAACAACTTCTCCATAATTAAAATCTCCACGTGCAATTACTTTTACGCCACAATCATCAAAATCATTATTAAATGATGATAAAATCCATTGGCCAAAGCCGGATAATGTAGTTGTTACTGTTGGAACACCAAACGCAACACTTTCAAGTGGAGTGTATCCCCATGGTTCATAATATGATGGGAAAACAGTTGCGTCCATACCTATCAATAAATCATAGTAACTTTGATTAAAGACACCATCTGTTCCATTTAAATAACATGGCACATATATCACCGTTACTCTACTATCCTTACCATTTGCAAAACCGATGCCGTGAATACGATTAAAAATCGGATCTTGATCAGGATTATTTAGCCAATGCGTTATAACCGGATCTTCTAATCTTTTTTTGCGTTTAAAATTCAACGATTTCTGGAGGTCAGCACGAGGTTCTTTTGCCCATGCCGGAACCATCACATATGCAAGAATATCTCTCTCGGGATCAATATCTCCCAATCGAGCAACAGAATCAAGGAATAAATCAATTCCTTTATTGCGATATTCACAACGACCTGATGTTGCTACGATAAATGTGTCATCACTCATTTGATATCCGACAAGTGACGAAGCTACATTCAATAGATTTTTACGTGCTTCTTCACGATCCACTGCAAATTTTGTTTTTGCCGGAACAAAATTTTGTTCAAACCCATTTGGAGTAACAACATGTGGACGAATATCTAGCAATTGTTCGCATTCAATAGCAGTAATCTCACTAACCGTTGTAAAACAATCAGCATTGTGTGCGGCAGCTTTCTCTAATGAATGCTTTGATTGCATATTTAGTTCGCCAGCCATTTGATCTCCATTATAACCATTTAGATAATCGTATAATGGTTTATTATTGCCACAAATACTTCTTCCTATACTTGTTGCATGAGTTGTAAATATTGTTTTTACTGAAGGTAACACACTTTTTACATATAATAGCCCCATTCCGGTAGTCCATTCATCAAAGTGTGCGATAATATTTTTCCCTTCTACTCCTTCAAAGTCACATATACTTTTTATTACCAATCCGGCTGCATGAGAAAAAGCACATGCTTCATCATAATCTCCATATGCATGTAGTGAGTCTACGCCATAACGATTCCACATTTCACCATAAAACTCATCTTTTACAGCATACATTGAATCAAAACTCACTAATACTACGATTGGTTTTCCGGGAATATCCCAACGCCCTACTCTGACATTTATCCCTTCTGGGAGTTGAGCCTGAGATTTCCATTGTTTCAACAATGTTTTAGACTCAATAAAATAGGGTGACGGAGTTTCATTACTCCACACATCGGGACCGATAAAAATAGTTTTATCTTTATATAACTTTTGTAATGTTTTTGCTTTTGTTGATAAAACGGTGTATATTCCACCTATCTTATTACAAACCTCCCAACTTGTTTCAAACAGCAGGTCAATCTTTACCGTTGCTTTTTCCATATTGTAGATTTTCAAAATTTGAAAGTGCAAAGATAGTAAAAAAAATTAATTCTACCATAAACACTACTACATTAATCAATTAGAAGTAACCAACAACCTCCTAGACCTCGCATTAATAGTATATTTTGGCACATCATATTATTTCACTTATTCATATAAAATTTATTTCACCCTTCCACTTTCCCGTGCTAAATATTAATAATTATTCATTCATACACATTAATTCTTGTTGAAATATTTGGAAATTATAATTAAATTATTTTACTTTGTACACAATAAGGTATAAACCATTAAAAACATGAAGAAACTAAAATATATTTCAGTGGCTTTATTTATTAGCATGATGACCATTAGTTCATCGGCTGTTTATGCCTTTCCAGCACAATCAATAGAAAATATTGCCACTCATGCATCAGTAAAGGCTACATCAGGAGCAATTACTTTGGTTGCAAATAGTGATGAACCTATACAATTTCACATATATTCAATTACCGGCCAAGCAATAAAAACAATTACATTATCCCAAGGTACTACCACTATAGAGTTACCTCGTGGATATTACATCGTTAAATGCAATTATTGGTCAAAAACTGTTATTGTAAAATAGTAGTAAATTATAATCATACTTAAAACAATCATTAAATGAAAATTAACCTCATTAAACTCTGCACCGGAACAATGATTTCGGCAGCATTGCTATGTGGAGTATCGGCAAATGCCACCCCTTCAAACATGGAAACAGCATACGCTTCATTTCCCGCCTACAATGGCGATGACCTAGAATTAAAAGTAGATAACAATGGAACTCATTTCACAGTGTGGTCTCCTCAAGCTCAAGCAGCACAAGTATTGCTTTACGACACTGATCGCAACACTGCATCAATTGCAACACTTGACATGCAAAAGAGCGAAAGTGGCACATGGAGAGTATCTGTCCCCGAAAAGTTATATGGCAAATTCTATACCTTCCGCATCAAGTATGAAGGTAAATGGCTTGATGAAACACCCGGCGTGTGGGCTAAAGCCGTAGGAACTAATGGCCGCCGTGCTGCAATCATTGATTTTACATCAACTAATCCTGCCGGTTGGGAAAATGACAAAGGTCCTGAAATCGGAAGCATTGCAGATGTTATTATCTACGAAATGCACCACCGCGATTTCTCAATTCACCCATCTTCTGGCATAGTAAACAAAGGTAAATTCCTTGCACTTACTGAGCAAGGTACTCGTTCTCTTCTCGGCGACAAAACTGGTATTGATCACTTGAAAGAATTGGGTATTACTCACGTTCACATTCTTCCATCTTACGACTACAATAGTGTAGATGAAAGCCAACTTCCCGAAAATAAATACAACTGGGGTTATGATCCCTATAACTATAACGTCCCCGAAGGATCTTACTCAACCAATCCTTCTAACCCTTCAACTCGCATTCTTGAAATGAAGCAAATGATTAAAGCTCTTCACGATGCCGGTATCGGTGTAATCATGGATGTTGTATATAATCACACTGCAAACAATGACGATTCTAACTTCTCATTAACCGCACCCAAATACTACTATCGTTATCGCCAAGACGGCACTTATAGCGACGCATCGGGCTGTGGCAATGAAACAGCCTCTGAACGTGAACAAATGCGTAACTACATCGTAAATTCGGTTAAATATTGGGCAGAAGAATACCATATTGATGGCTTCCGTTTCGACCTTATGGCAATCCACGACACTGAAACTATGAACGAAGTAGCTAAAACTCTTAAAGAGGTAAATCCTCGCATCTTTGTATATGGCGAAGGTTGGACATGTGGTGACTCACCTCTCCCTGTTGAGCGTCGTGCACTAAAAGAAAACGTAGCAAAAATGGAAGGTATTGCAGTGTTTAGCGACGACCTTCGTGATGCGGTAAAAGGACATTATAGCAATGGAGAAAACAGAGGTTTTGCGACTAATGCCCCCGGCAACAAAGAAACCGTTAAAATTGGTATCGTTGCTTCAACTGCACACCCACAAGTTAATTACTCAAAAGGCAATAACTCTAAATTTGCATACGCTACAGCTCCTACTCAAATTATCAACTACGTTTCTTGCCACGATGACTATAGCCTCACCGACAAACTTAATGTATCAATGAAAGGTGCAAGCAAAGAAGAAAAGATGCGTGCAGCTCGTTTAGCTCAAACTATCGTATTCACTTCACAAGGCACTCCATTTATGTTTGCCGGAGAAGAAGTATTCCGTAACAAAAAGGGCATTCACAACACATATAATCGCCCCGACTCAGTTAATGCTATCGACTGGACATTGAAAAATAAAAACGCCGAACAATTCAACTACTATTGCGAATTAACAAAACTCCGCAAAGCTCACCCTGCATTCCGAATGACTACAGCTGAAGCTATCGCTAAACACATCGTTTTTGATGACGTTAAAGGCGAAAATCTCATCTCATACTCAATCAAAGACAATGCGAACGGCGACTCTTGGAAAGAAATCAAACTTGTGTTAAATGGTTCAAACGAAGCTCAAGAAGTAAAAATCAAAAAAGGCGAATGGATTATCATTGCACAAGATGGCAAACTAAAAGCCGATGGCATGGGCACAACCAAAGGCGGCAAGATGACAGTAGCCCCAACATCAGCCCTAATCCTCGCTCGCGTAAAATAAGCAACTCTTACAATCGATACAACAAAGCCGAGTTCTTACTCGGCTTTGTTTATTTTATAATAATTGTCATTTTTTACAACTAATTGTATATCATCTGAGTAGCATTTTCCAATTTTAACCTTATTAATTAACCTAACATCTTGAACAATGATATTAAATCCACGATAGTAATGACTAATAATTATATCATTTTCTCTACCAATCTTTTATCCCTTGACGATATTTTTCGATATTTTCCCTTCTAATAAAAAATGTACAACGTGGCGAATACCCTTTACCCCTAATAAGTAAAACAGGAAATAATTTATTTCTTTTCAATAAATCTTGCAAATCTTGAGTTATAGAAATACTATCAGACATTGGTAAGTTATCTGGACGCATAATTTCCACATTATACGATTCCAAATCGTTGTTTTCATCTAAATTAGCACCATTTACCACCACCACCAAACTATTAATAGCCGGATATTTTTCGATAGGAAATTCATTCAACAACTCCATTACTTTCAGCTCAGGCTTTCGTTCTATAATTATAGCATTTTGAACTGCATTTATATTTTTTATTACGCCGTTTTCAACAAGCATTTCGTATTCGTTTTCATATATACTTTCCCAGCCCATATGCACATAATGTAGACATTTACCATCTACTATTCTTAGCGTATCACTTACCCACGACGCATATACTTTTCCGTTATTGTCTTGATAATTCTTTACCAAATCACTGACATCAATTTTTTTTAATCCATCTATAGTAAATTCATTGATACTTTCAAGAAATAACGAGTCGTTTTGAATCGACCACTCTCCAATATAACCTCGCCATAATGCAGTACACGAAGTTGAGGGCAATCTTTTTTGTATTTGATTATACAATTTCTCATTCAGAGATAATGGTTCTGAGAATATTTCCATAGTATCTCCATTCCAAACTAATCTTTCACCAAATTGAGCTGTAGCACTTAATTTTAAACATACTGCTAATAACAATATTAATATTCCCATTTTTTTCATAACACAATTAGGTTTTATGTCGTTTTTATTTCATCCTATGCAAACAACATCCTAAATGCTTCTTCGACTTTGGCAACCTCTACGATTTTTATTTTGAGGCGTGAAGTGTCGATGCCTTTGAGATTGTTGCGAGGTATGATGATGGTTTTCATTCCAAGTTTTTCGGCTTCCATGATGCGTTGCTCGATGCGTGTGATAGGACGAATTTCGCCCGACAATCCCACTTCGCCCGACATACACACACCTTTAGGTATTGCCATATCAACATTTGACGAAAGTATTGCACATATAACAGCCAAATCGAGTGCAGGATCATTTACTTTCAATCCTCCTGCTATATTTAAGAACACATCTTTTTGCACAAGTTTAAATCCCACTCGCTTTTCAAGCACAGCAAGGAGCATATTCATGCGTTTTGAGTCAAAACCGGTTACAGATCGTTGAGGCGTGCCGTATGCGGCCGTGCTAACCAACGCTTGAGCCTCAATAAGGAATGGGCGAATCCCTTCAAGTGTCACACCAATTGCAACCCCAGATAATTCTTCATCACTATGTGACAATAACATTTCTGACGGATTAGTTACTTCACGCAACCCTCGTTGACACATTTCATATATTCCCAATTCAGATGTACTTCCAAAACGATTCTTTATAGAGCGAAGTATGCGATACATATATTGGCGGTCTCCCTCAAATTGCAATACGGCATCAACAATATGCTCAAGTACTTTGGGACCCGCAATACTTCCTTCTTTATTAATATGTCCAATAAGCAACACAGGCACCCCACTCTCTTTGGCATATTTGAGCAATTGTGCCGAACATTCGCGCACTTGGCTCACACTTCCTGCCGATGATTCAATCGCATCAGTGGCAATTGTTTGAATTGAATCTACTATAAGAATCTGTGGCTGTACCTCTTCGATGTGGTCAAAAATATTTTCAAGCGAAGTTTCACACACAATATAACAATTATCACTTTGACGACCAATACGATCGGCTCGCAATTTTAATTGTGTAGCGCTTTCTTCGCCCGATACATATAATATTGTTTTTGACTTTATTGAGAGTATATTTTGTAAAACCAATGTTGATTTTCCAATACCCGGTTCTCCACCAATAAGTACCAATGAACCGGCAACAAGTCCTCCTCCAAGCACACGATTAAGTTCTTCACTTGGCATGTGAATACGAGGTTCGTTCATTGCTTTGATTTCCGATACCTTTTGTGGCGTACTTTTTGCCACTCGAGTAGATTTTGTGCCTCGATTTTGCTTTGACGAAACTTTTTCTTCAACCATTGTACCCCATTCACCACACGAGGGACATCGCCCCTCCCATTTAGGAGAATCGGCACCACATGAGTTACAAAACCACATTGATTTTACTTTTGCCATAAATTTTATGAGCTATATATGTTGGGTTATATTCTTCTTCTAAATTCTGCCACAGTTATAGCTGTAGCCATTCCCACATTTAAAGACTCCGATGTAGGTCGCTCTTGTGGAAATGATGGAATAAATAATCGGCGTTTTATGAGGTGTCCTATTTCATCTGAAATACCTTGACCTTCATTTCCCATTACTACAATCCCATGAGGAGTGAGCGATGCCTCATAAATATTTCTCCCATCAAGAAATGTGCCATAAACCGGGATATCGGGGTTGCGTTTTATCAACTCAGCAAGGTCAAGATAATGCACCTTTACTCGTGATATAGCACCCATTGTGGCCTGCACAACTTTCGGATTATATACATCTACTGTTTCGGGAGAACACACTATATCTGTGATACCAAACCAATCAGCAATTCTAATAATCGTGCCTAAATTTCCCGGATCTTGCACTCGGTCGAGCGCAATTACTAAATTTGAAGATAATCCTTTCTCATCAAATATCACTTGAGGCATTTCATACACCGCCAGCACTTGCGTTGGTGTCGACAACTGGCTCATGCGCTCCATATCGGCACGTTTCGCCACAATTGGTTGCGCATTAGGCAACTCTTTTTCATGCTGTTCAATCCATGCAGTAGTAGCAAACAGATATTTACACTTAAATGAATTCCAAGTATCAATAACACATTTCGTTCCCTCGGCAACAAAGCAACCTTCTTCTCGGCGATTGCGAACGTTCCCAAGCGAAGCCACCATTTTACGGAGATTATTTGTAAGCTCAATCATCATAAAACAAAGATACAACATTCTTGGCAATTCTTCATCATTTTACCCCGTTTGATGTTATTTTTTGTTTATCTATGCGCTTTTTTCGATGTTTTACAACATGTTTTTTATCACGAATCAAAAGTGTTTAGTATCTTTGTAGATAATTTTTCAAAATTCGTCTATTAATGAAATTTATAGGAGCACATGTTTCGGCAAGTAATGGTGTGAGTCAAGCACCAATTAATGCACATGCGATTGGTGCCGATGCTTTTGCATTATTTACCCGCAATCCATCTCGATGGACCTCTAAGCCTATTAGCGACAAAGAAGCAGAGGCCTTTAAAGAGAATTGCGCCAAATATGGATACACCCCATCTCAAATATTGCCCCACGATAGTTATCTAATCAACCTTGGAGCTCCCGAAGCTGAGAAACTCGAGAAGTCGCGCGAAGCATTTCTCGACGAGATGCAACGTTGCGAGCAATTAGGGTTGACACTACTCAACTTTCACCCGGGCAGTCATTTAAAGATGATGCCCGTTGACGATTGCCTCGACCTCATTGCTGCTTCAATCAATATCACACTCGAAAAAACATCGGGAGTAAAAGCAGTGATTGAAAACACTGCCGGTCAAGGCTCAAACCTTGGCTATTCATTTGAACAAATTGCTCATATAATAGACAAAGTTGACGATAAAACACGTGTGGGAGTATGTATTGATTCATGCCATGCGTTTGCAGCCGGATATGACCTATCCACAATTAACGGATATGCCGATACTTGGCGCAGATTTGATGAGATTATTGGATTCCAATATCTTAGCGGCATGCACCTCAACGACACGAAGAAAGGTCTTGCTTCAAAGGTTGACCGCCATGAAACACTTGGAAATGGAGTACTTGGTGCCGATTTCTTCTCATTCTTGATGAACGACCCTCGCATGGATAATATTCCACTAATTCTTGAAACTCCTGACGAAGAGATTTGGGCTCAAGAAATCGCGTGGTTAAAATCGCTAATTAAATAAATTAACAATTATATCAACTTACATTTTTAGACATGAAAACAAAACCCGATTTAAGTTTTTGGAAACTATGGAATCTTAGTTTCGGATTCTTCGGCGTACAAATCGCCTATGCACTCCAAAGTGCAAACATCTCACGCATTTTCGCGACATTAGGAGCAGACCCTCACGATTTAAGTTTCTTCTGGATTCTTCCTCCTTTAATGGGTATAATTGTTCAACCTCTTGTAGGTAAATGGAGCGATAATACATGGACTCGTTTCGGCCGTCGCATTCCATATTTGTTCATTGGAGCCCTTGTAGCAGTCTTGGTAATGTGTATGCTTCCTAATGCAGGTAGTTTTGGTTTAACGATTAGCGCTGCAATGATTTTTGGTCTCATTTCATTGATGTTCCTTGACACATCTATTAATATGGCAATGCAACCATTTAAAATGATGGTGGGAGATATGGTTAATGAAAAGCAAAAAGGTCTAGCCTATTCAATCCAAAGTTTCTTGTGTAATGCCGGCAGTTTAGTTGGATATTTATTCCCCTACATTTTCACTGCTATCGGCATTGCAAGTGTTGCTGCTGAAGGAGAAATCCCCGATTCTGTTAAATGGTCGTTCTACATTGGCGCAATAATCCTTATATTATGTGTCATTTATACTACTGCAACCGTTAAGGAAATGCCCCCAAAACAATATGCAGAATATCATGGAATTTCTGAAAGTGACGAAAAAGAGAAAACTAGCATGTTTAAACTACTCGTCAATGCTCCTAAAACATTCTGGACTGTAGGTCTTGTTCAATTTTTCTGTTGGGCCGCATTTATGTATATGTGGACTTACACTAATGGAGCTATTGCTGTGAGCGCTTTTGACACACCAACCATCATTAAAGATGGCGTTGTAGCCCTTGACGTTGCATCTAAACAATATCAAGCAGCAGGCGACTGGGTTGGTGTTCTATTTGCAGTACAAGCAATAGGATCAGTCCTTTGGGCTATTGTAATTCCAATGTTTAAAAATCGCAAATTTATATATGCGTTAAGCCTTATATTAGGTGGTATCGGATTTATTTCAACATACTACATTGCCGATCAATACATGCTATTTATTTCATATGCATTAATCGGTTGTGCATGGGCTGCAATGTTAGCATTGCCATTTACAATCCTCACAAACTCTTTGTCAGGTAAAAATATGGGTACATACCTTGGGCTATTTAATGGAACAATCTGTTTGCCACAAATTATTGCAGCATCAATTGGGGGTATCTGTGTCTCGCTTCTCACTCCTGCCGGAGAAATTGCTGCACAAGATAGAATGCTCGTTCTTGCAGGTATTCTTCTCATCGTTGGTGCACTCTCTGTGTTTATTATCAAAGAAACTTCTGCAGAAAAGAAATAAACCTCTTATATCTCAACGCTCAACCACCATTTCTTTTTTTGAGATGGTGGTTGTTTTATCTCTACTATTGTCAATACCCAAGATATTCATTAAATTTGCACTATGGAACAACAACAAACATCATCAAAAACATCAACTCGATATCGCATCAAACAGCCTATTCAATATGATGTAATCATTCACAACGATGATTATACCACAATGGATTTTGTTGTTATGATTCTTGAATCGATTTTTAACAAAACACCAAATGAAGCAACACAAATAATGTTATTTGTTCATGAACATGGAGAGGCTGTAGCCGGCACATACATATACGATATAGCACATTCTAAAGCCGATAAGGCTATGGCATTGGCTCGTGCCGAAGGATTTCCTCTTCAATTATCAGTAAATCAAAAAATCTAACACAAAACATATATAATTTAATTATGCCAAACAAATTTGACAATCTCAATCTATCTCCATTTGCGAGAGAAATACTCAATGATGCACACCAAATTGCCACTATATTGCGTCATGAATTCATCATGCCTGAGCATTTTATGATGGCAGCAACCAGTCTATGTAACTTATCCAATGAAGGAAATAAATTCCATAAAAAATTTGATAAAATTTCCGAAGAAATAAACGAAATTTTAAACACTCACATTCCTCAATTAGAAAATGAAGTTGAGCCGGTATTATCCAACTTAATGAATAAAGTATTGAAAACGGCTCGCAAAATAATACAACAAGAAAAAGACGTACCTATTCCTGCAACGGCTATTGTGATTGCAATTATGAATACACAAGAGTGTATCTGCAATCAGATAATAGCCACTCACATCAAAGAAAACGAACTCGCCGATGTTCTCAACTTTATCATGTCATTAGATGGAAAAAGTTTGCGTGGATTAGACTTGGACAATGAAGATTTTTCATCTTCTCGCCAACAAAATGATTGGGCTAAATATCTCATCGACCTAAACATTTATCGTAGTGATAAATACATGGATATCATCGGGCGCAAGAAAGAAATGCAACGATTGGCTCAAATTTTATGTCGTTGTGACAAAAATAACGCCCTTATGGTGGGAGAACCTGGTGTCGGTAAATCTGCGATTATTAGAGGCTTTGCCGTTCGTCTTGATTTATTCCCAAAAAAGATTGCACAACTACCGATATATGAATTATCAATAACCTCAATCCTTGCTAATGCACAATATCAAGGAGATGTAGAGCAACGCATTTCTGCAACAATGGAGGGAATAAAGCGATTAGGCGGAGGAATAATCGTAATTGATGATATTCATATTCTTGCAGGAAGTAAAGGCGATGCCAATGGTTCACGAGACCTCACCGGAATGTTAATCCCCTATCTTGATGATGACACCTTACGCTTTATTGGAATAACTACATTTGAGGATATAACTCGACACCTTGATAGCCACACTCGATTCCTTCGTCGTTTCCGCCGTATCGATATTGACGAACCTTCGCAACAAGAAGCCATTGAGATTCTTAATGGAGTTAAACGCAAATATGAAAAATTTCATAACATTCGCATTGCTCCGGGTGTTACCGAACGAGCAGTAAAATTAGGCAAACGATTTTTATCAAGCAAGGCTCTTCCCGATAGTGCAATTGATATCCTAGATGAAGCAGGTGCATATCGCGAACTTAACCCACTCAAAGGCTACAAAAAGCAAGTGGTACATAACGAGTTAGTTGATACAATCGTTGCCCAACTTGGTAATGTCGATACAAAAATTATTGACGAAAACGACACTACCCCACTTCGCAATCTTGACAAAAATATGAAGGACAACATATTTGGCCAAGATGAAGCAATAAAACAAGTTGTTGAAGCCGTGTTAACAGCAAGAGCCGGATTAACCGACGACCACAAACCTCAAGCAAGCCTCTTGTTTGTTGGTCCTACTGGCGTTGGCAAAACCGAAGTTGCCAAAGTTCTTGCTGAAGAACTTGGAGTAACATTGCACAAATTTGACATGAGCGAATACTCCGAAAGTTATAGCGTATCAAAACTTATTGGTTCATCTCCCGGATATGTTGGATATGAAGAAGGTGGACGTCTCACCGAAGCCGTACGCAAAAATCCTCATTGCGTGTTACTACTTGACGAAATCGAAAAAGCCCACGAAAAAGTATATGACTCTCTATTACAAGTTATGGACTATGCGTCATTGACCGATAGCCGTGGACGAAAAGTTGACTTCTCGCATGCCATAATTATTATGACATCAAATTCGGGGGCTCAATATGCGAAACAAGCCGGGATTGGGTTTGGTTCTACAGTAACAACCGGACAAGCGATGCTAACAGAAGTAAAAAAGACATTCAAACCCGAATTTATCAATCGACTATCCGGTATAGTTGTTTTTAATGATATGAGTCGAGATATGGCAACTCTCATTCTAAACAAAAAAATCGCAGAGCTAAACTCTCGACTCCGCGAGCGCAATGTTGAAATATCTCTCACACCCGAGGCTCACAATTGGCTTCTTGAGCATGGTTTCTCTGCCAAATATGGTGCTCGCGAAATAGAGCGCGTAATAACCCACAATCTCAAGCCTCTTCTTGTCAATGAAATTCTTTTCGGCAAATTGGCAAAAAAAGGATCTGCCGAAATATCAATTGTAGATGAAAAGTTAACACTTTCCATCAAAAAATAGAGCTATGATATTTCAATTAAACGACAAATTAATATTTCCCGACCCGTATCTAGGGGAAGAAGATGGCCTGCTTGCTGTCGGTGGAGATTACTCTACCGAGAGATTACTATTAGCCTACTCCAATGGCATCTTCCCTTGGTCAGCATTTCGCAACGAACAAAAGTTATGGTTTTGTCCTCTAAAACGATTTGTAATTTTCCCAAACGAAATACATGTTTCACATTCAATGCGTTCACTCATTCGCAAACAGCAATATGACGTAACAATAAACAAAGACTTTGATGGCGTTATACGTGGATGTGGCGAAGGTCGAAGCGAGCACCCTGGCGCATGGCTAGGCGACGAAATCATCGAAGCCTACACTCGATTGCACTCTGAAGGTTGGGCAGCCAGCGTTGAAGTTTGGGACAGAAACAACCTTGTAGGAGGTCTATATGGAGTACTAATGGGAAACTGCTTTATTGGCGAAAGCATGTTCTCTCGCGTACCTAACGCATCAAAACTCGCATTAATCACCCTTGCGCATTGGATGAACGCCAATGGTGGGACACTCATTGATTGCCAATTTGAAACTCCGCATCTCAAATCAATGGGTGGAAGATATATTTCATATGAGGAATACATGGAATATCTCAACCCTCTTGAAGATTACATTGAGACCGAAGATGAAATTTAAATTACTCATTCCATCATTCCTATCAAAATACAACACAAATATAACCTTTTATAAAATAGCCTACAAAAAACACACATTTTACATAAAAAATTATTTATTTTCAATCAACACGCAACAATCTAATTTTCAATAGATACCACACAAAATCTCAAATCCCGAACAAAAAAACTTCAAAAAAAGTGCCACATAAACTTGCACATATAAAAAAAAGTGCCTACCTTTGCATCGCATTTGAGGGAAAACCTTAGTGCAAATAAGGTAGATTCGCTAGCTCAGCAGGTAGAGCACATCCCTTTTAAGGATGGGGTCCTGGGTTCGAGCCCCAGGCGGATCACGAAGGAGAGTCATTCGGCTCTCCTTTTTTTATTGCTATTAGTCAAGCAATTAAACCATAACAAGCTATAATAATCACCCTCTTCCTTCAATCGGCTACAATCTCCATGTATTATAATCCTTGACGAGATATTGCCAATATTTGCCCCTTTCTACATACTGTTTATGTACACCTTAGATATTGTTTTTATGCGCTTTATGTTTTATTTTGTATCTTTGTAGAAATTAAAATTACATGGAGCAACAAATTTCAATACAAGAGGCTACAAAGTGGATTGCCAAAATGGCGGCAAAAGATGGCGTCATCTCTCATAATGAGCGCAAACTACTTAAAGAATTTGCCGATAAATACCAGATTGATGCGAACAAGCTCTATCGCTTAGCCTATGCTTTTACCAAAGACGCCCAACAAGAAGTGGAATTGGCCTCCACAAATGAGATAAAGGGACGACGATTTGAAGAGTTTGTCGTTTCTCTAATTACTGATAAATCTCGATACAGGTTGCTCGCTTGGCGAAGCGATAAAATCATAGGAAATACTTATGCTGCCGAAAATCTATATCCCGATTTACACCTCCGGCATAAACTATCATCATTTGAAGTGGAATATTTCATAGAATGCAAATATCGTTCTTCATGGGGCAATGGCAAAATCAATCTCTCCAAGCAATTTTCTCGATACTGCGATTTTGCCAAAACAAAAAATTGCCGATTATTTTTTGCATTAGGAATAGGTGGAACGCCATCTAATCCCAATGAATTTTACATCATACCCTCTCACTTGATTAACTCGTCAAAATGCATTATCAAAGAGGATATAAATACATGTAGTTGCGACATTTCCCCTGACGCATTTAATCAGCTCATTCAAAATCATTTCTTGGCAACACCATAATTCAGCCAATATACAACAATACTACACAACGCCTCAACACTCTCACATTTAACCTTTTTCATTAGATTTTCCGGAAAATTATTGCTACCTTTGCACGTTCTTTTTTTGACAATCATAATTTTAATCATAATTTCAAATTAATGAAAAAGGTTTACTTAGGTTTGACGGCTATTGCTATGCAATTTAGCGCAATGGCTGCGACATGGACTCTCAACGGCACAAACTATACCGTTGACGTCACTACGACAAAGACATTGACAACAGGCGTCACTTACCATGCCGCACATGTCTACACCAGTTCGCACAATATGCGAATTTTCTACACTATTACCGACTTAACAAATGAAGACATTGCTGTGCGCGCAGTGCCTGGTGGTAGCAAGCTCACCAATACTGCTACCGTGAGCACTATGGCTGGACGCATCACCGATGCCACTCCTATCGTTGGCACAAACGGCGGTTTCTTCAGCAGCGAAACTCCCGGAGGGTTAACAGTTGTAGATGGTGAAGCTCGCAAAGGATTTAGTGGCGATGGATATTATGCCATTAGTTTCGATGAAAATAATGTCCCGACAACAGGCTATCTTAACAAAATTACTTGTTGGTGTAGTGCTGTAAATGGCATTGAAGGTTGGACCGATTTTGCTGCTATCAATACAACTTCTACTGCCGCATCAAATGCCGGTGTTGGCGAACAAATCATTTTCTATACCCCCGAAAGCAACAGCTCTACTTCAGGAACTTCTGGTATGGGTGGGTATGCTGTGCAACTCACTCCGGTAAACGGTTCAAAACTCACTCCCGGCAAATATTTGAAATACAAAGTGGCAAGCACTCCATCAACCGGAAACGTAACAATTCCTTCAAATGGGATTGTAATGTTTGGTAAAGGCACTCAAAATGGCGCATACGTAAAAGGTCTTACTGTTGGCACTGAAATCACAGTATATATGAATGCCAACATCAAAGATAACGCCGGTAATATCACTACTCCGGTAGCTTCTCAAGCTCTTGGTGGCTCTTTGATGATTCTCGACGGCGGCACCCGCATCAGCTCTTATGCCAATGATCTCGGTGCTATTTCAAGCAATCAACCTCGTACGGCCGTTGGTTACAATGCCGACAAAACAAAACTCATCATGTGTGTTGTCGATGGTCGCAGCTCAGGTTGGAGCACAGGCTGTACAGGTAAAGTTCTCGGTGACATCATGAAAAATCTTGGCTGTAGCGATGCTATGAACTTCGATGGCGGTGGCTCTTCTCAATTTTGGATTACCGGTAGCGGACTTGTAAACGATGCCAGTACAAACAACTCAGGCGGTGGTATTCGTGCTGTTGCCGATGGTTTGTTTGTGGTTAAACTTCCTTCTGCTACACTCACAACAAGCGCTGCCTCATTATCGCTTAGCACTACCGACAATGCTCCTGTAACCAAAACATTTACTGTAACAGGTGCAAACTTGCGTGGAGACATCTCTCTCGCGCTCTCAGGCACTAATGCAAACCAATTTAGCATTTCATCAACTTCAATCAGCCAAAGTGCAGCTTCTGCAACTATCACAGTTACATACAAGCCCACTGCTATTGGCACTCACTCTGCCAATATCACAATCTCATCTAAAGGAGCGTCTTCTAAAACTGTAACTCTTACCGGTTCTAACACTGAAACTCCTGAAGATCCCGGAACATCTGATACTCCTGTTGAAATTACCGGTTACAAACTCACTCAAGATTGGGCTCACACATCAGGACATCTTACTGCCAACACCAACACTCGCTGGGCAACCGGTTTCGGTGGCAAAATCTACATCAACGACCACGCAAACTCATTATTATATTATTGGGACGCAAACGGCTTGACTAATACCGGTATCACATCGGCCGGTGGTACTGCAATCACAAGCGATGATGCCGGTAATATTATAATCCCTACCTCAATGTTTACTGCCGGTTGCACCGCACTTAAAGTGCTTCCTGCAGGAGGAAGCTCATTCCAAGACTTGACTCTAACAATGCCCGATGGTGTTTCTGCTAACCAAATGCAATATCTCGGAAAAATTGTGGGTAACATTATGAACGGCGAAGGTGGTATTATGTTTATGTTCCCTAAAGATGCTACATCGGTGGCTAAATTCTACATTCAATATGGAGAGCAAAAAGCTCAACGAGGAATTCCTGTTGGCATCACTGCCGATGGTCAATCGTTTGCAATGCCTTTGGAAGATAACTTTGGAGACAACTTTGCGGTGAGAGTTCGTGGCAACAAGCACTTCTATCACAATGACGGCACAAGTTTCGTTGCATACCCCGACAATGGCATCAACACCACTCAAGGTGGTACATTCTTCACTCTTAATGGCACTCTTTACAATGTACAACCAATAGGGACTGCTTATGTTGACGGTTTCCAAATCGTTGACATCACCAACAACAAGGTTGTTGCCACTCACGATGCTCAATTCACTACACAAGCAACTCCTTCGGGAACTCCCAACCCCAACTGCATCATAGCCGAGGTTGTTGACACATACACTGTTAAGTTATATCAATATGTACCGGGGCAACTTGCTGCTCAATACACCTTCAGCCTTGTTACATCGGGCATTGAAGATGTTATGCTTGGCAATGAAGCAAAAATGAGTGTGACGCTTAATGGCAACACTCTCAATATTGCCGGCATCGATGCTGTTTCTACTTCGCTCTACTCTATCAATGGTTCAATGGTGGCATACGACACCGACAACACAATTGATGCATCTGGATTAAACGGCGTGTATATCGTAGTAGCAAAAACTGCCGACGGCACTCCTTACACTGCTAAAGTGATTGTGAAATAATATCATAAATACTCTAATTACAACAAAAGGGTTGCTTCGATGGGCAACCCTTTTGCTTATTATATAGTCTTTCCTTTATTTTAGCTCAAAAACGCTATAACAACTCTATTTAGCGATTTCAGTTACACGAGTAATTCCTTGATAACTTATTGATTTTTGTGCGCGCAAATAATCCATCATAAGATCAGAACATGGTTTATAAACATTCTCAAATGGATTTCGATGCTCAAATGTAACCATTGATGAAATATAACTATTCATTGCTACAACATATTCCTTATTCATGTCTAATTTCTTACCATTTTCATCAAACAGTTTTATACTTATCACTTTTTCAGGATTACTTTTGCTATAAGTTATAGTATATTTAATTCCAGAAACATAAGCGACTCGCAGTTCGTCAATACGACGACAATCGATCAATAAATCAGCCAATTCTTTGCCATTTAGTTTTACCAATACCGCTTCGTTGCCAAATGGGTCTAATCTCAATGCATCATCAACAGTCATAGGACCTACCGCCAAACTATCATAACGTACTCCTCCACTATTTTGCAATGCTACATCACACTTTAATTGCGCACACAACGCATCGGTCATCATACATCCAAGTTCTTCATATTTAGTAAATGGAGTAGCCACCTGTGTGAGAACCTTTTTCAATTCGGGATTATTGCTATATTCTTTAACCATCGCAGCAATCTCACTATTTTCTTTATTATAATTTGCCACATTGATGAGTTTTGATGATTTCTCAATCACTTTTCCATTTTCCACAACAAAAACCGACAATGTCGCACATTTCAATTTATTTTCGGCTTGCGTAATTAGCACTCCATTATGAATTTGATTATCACCTACTCGAGTATGCGAGTGTCCTCCGATAATTGCGTCATAATGAGGAAACTTGCGAGCAAAAACTGTATCATTTTCATATCCACAATGAGTTAACAAAATTTCCACATCACAGTGGTCGCGAAGCCATGAATACTTTGATATCGTTTCTATTTCATCGGGAAAATTTATTCCTTTGACATTGCTTGGATGGGTGTCAGGAACATTATTTGCGCCTGTTTGAACTATACCTAACACGCCTATTTTCACTCCATCTACTTCAAAAATTTTATATGGATAAGTAAATATTCGAAGAGAATCATGTTTCTCTATATTGGCACATAAATAAGGGAAGTTTGATTGAATTAACTGGGTCCTAAAACCATCTATTTTAGAATCAAATTCATGATTTCCTATTGTTGAAGCATTAAATCCCACAGCATTCATCAACTGAGTCATCGGTCGAGATGGTTCGGCATGTTGATCATTTAGAGCATTTCCGGTGCGATTATCCCCTGCAGAAAAAATTAGCAAATCGGGATAAACACCCCTCAAACTATCTACAATAGCAGCAAATTTAGGCATTCGCTCTATCGAAGCATGCATATCATTTACCGACAAAATTGCTATACTCTTTTTTTGCGCCGATACAAATGTCGCTATAAATAACACTAATACAAAAATCGAATATCTTTTCATATTAAAAATTAATTTAGTTATACTTAAAGGGTTGAGGCAAAATTTAAACTTTATCCTGACAAACGCGTTCCATAATTTTCAGTTTTAACTTCTTGATACGCCATAATGATTAGTTTATATTATTAATATTTAATTACTTTTTCTGCCTAATAATATCTTTATTTTTACAAATTTAATTCAAAATTTACTCTTTTTTTATCTTATAAGGACAAAATATTATCAAATAAAGACATTTCTAAATATTTCAGTTATCAAACACGGACTTTTATTCCTCTCATCCATCTAAATATGAACGATTTACATCTACAAATCTCCTACTCTCATTTTTTTACCAAATTTAGCATCACGCATTCTTTATTAATCAAATTTTATTGACAATTAAATTTTAAATAATACCTTTGCATATATAATACCCCTTAATGCATATTAATCATTTCATCATTATGAATATTTCAAGAATAGCACTCCTTCTTTTACTTTGTTGCTCTATTTCATCAGCCACAAGCTACAGTAACCAACAAAAAGAAGTCAACTCAGCATCATCCCCTATCGATACTATTACAAAAGTACAACCCGAAGAAAAAGCCATCACCGCAAGTGAATATGACCAGAAATTCATGGAAATGGGATTCGTCGATGTGCAGACTCTTGACTCTACAATCCAAGTAGATTTAAAATATTCTTCTACCGACAATTTTATGGGAATAAATATGTATGGCGATCTTCACAAGGCCTACCTTCGTCCCGAGATTGCCAATATGGTTGTAAAGGCTCAAAAACTCCTCAAAGAGATTAATCCTGAATATTCACTTGTGATATATGATGCTGCCCGCCCGTTGAGCGCACAACGCATGATGTATAACAAAGTGAAAGGCACTAAATTCAGCAAATATGTTGCAAAACCGGCAAAAGGTGGTGGGTATCACAACTATGGTTGCGCTGTTGACGTAACAATCATGCACAACGGCACCCCGCTCGACATGGGAGCCGAATTTGACGAATTCTCTACCCTATCCCACATCAACAACGAAAAATCAAACCTCAAAAAAGGCAAACTAAGCCAAGAAGCCTACGATAACCGCCGACTCCTACGCAAAGTAATGCGCAAAGCCGGCTTCCACACCTACCGCTGTGAATGGTGGCACTTCCAACACTACACTAAAAAATATATGCGTAGCCACTTCAAGTCGATTGATTTTTAAGCGATCACAAACTTTAATCAATAAAAAAAACGAACAAATAATTATTAAAACTCTAATGTGCCAACCACGAGGCACAATGAGATTATTGTTTTCATAAAAAGAATGTTACTATACCACGAAGGTACGGTAACATTCTCTATGCGTAAAAGACAAGAAAATTACTTATAATATTCTATATAAGTATTTCTATCAAACATATCTAAACGACATTTGACAATTTCGTCATTTTCTACATATAATGTAATTCCATAATCAGACATATCAAAACAACTCCATCCAAAAGGAGTTTGTGCCATAACTTCATATCCTCTAAGTTTTATTTGATTTTCAGCTTTGCAAACTACTCTCATCGGTTTTGGGCTCATTTGATAATTATCTCCCCACAATGGGTGATTCCCATCTAAGTTGAGAATTGCGACAATAAAACCGTCTCCGTCTACAAGTTTATAACCTTTGCATCCATTAATGTTTTCTTCAATTCTAACGGCACGATTACAAATTTGCAAACCTCTAACAGGCTGCCCATTCTCAAATCTTTGATGTGAAGACGATTCAAATATCATAAGAAGAAAGAATTAATGAGAACTCCAATATTCGTTTGCTTCTGCAATTGTCATTGTAGGGAATCCTGCCAATGTAGAAGTCAGTTGCCACAATTTCATTTCTGATTCGTCAATATCTCCATCACAAACCATTATAGTAGACAAATATCCACAAACAAATTTCTTTTGCTCTTCATTCATTGCAGATAAGGTTGCCAACATCGTTGTTGGTTCCATTGCATCAGCCAAAGCTAAAATCAACTTTGTTTCATCTCCTACTATCCCAAATTCTTGAAGACCTATTGCAATCACTTTTAATTCTTCAGGATCAATTTTTCCATCGGCGGCAGCCATTGCTTTTCCAGCTTTTACTGCAGCCGCAAGTTGTAATCTATTTAATTCCATAAATAAAAATATTAGTTATATTGATAGTTCTATTAATGTTTCTGGTGAGTATACTTTAAAACTCATTTTTACAACCGTCCCATTTTCGGTAAACATGCTCATACATAATGGTTCCTTATCCTTGAAATACTTTTCATGGCGAGTATATTGTACTACCATTGGAAAAGTGCTAAACATAATGTCGTTAATATTCGTTTGCTCAGGTAAAACAACTGCAATATATCTATCATGAAGTGTCATGACCATATCAAATGATGCAGATGAATCTAAAATTTCAGAAAGATTGTTGCATTCTATAGATACTCGCAAGTTATCTTGAGCAATAGAGTTTTTTTCTATTGCTCTTACTTTAATATTCATAGATGTATGCCCTTTTTTGACAAGTTTCCCACTTTGGTATATCTCATAGGAATTTGGTGAGAAATCCAAACTTTCTAATAAAAAAACTTGAAAAGGAGTAAGTTGATCCATTTGATAAATACATGAGTTAATATTAAAATTGGTGCGAATATATATATATATATATCCAAATATTTTGATATGTTTTTAAGCACAAATCCCCAATTAGCCCCAAAATATAAGTTTTACACCATTTGTAAAGCACTTATTAAAAATTGATGGAAAGAATAGTTTTTGCAATAGATTTATTTTTATATAAGAATAAATTCCTATATAAAAAAAATCCCACCCTTGGGAATCAAGAGTGGGATTTATATTGAATTATTTATTATTCAATTAATATTCGCTCCAGGCGGCGATGTTGATGTCTTCGATTGGTTTGTTGATGAAGGCACGGATATATGCGGCGGCAAGGCGGGCGTTGGTCAACAATGGAATGTTGTGGTCGATTGCCGAGCGACGAATGCGATAGCCGTTGGTCAACTCACGTTTGCTATGGTTCTTAGGAATGTTGATTACCATATCAATGTGGTGGTTGGCAATGAGGTCGAGGATATTTTCACCCTCTTCATCGGGCCAACAAACAGGAGAAACTTTCACGCCGTTTGATTCGAGGAATTTGGCTGTTCCTTCGGTTGCATAAAGTTTGTAGCCTGCTTCGTCGAGCATTTGACAGCAGTCGAGCATATCCACTTTACCACGCACGTCGCCCGATGACACGAGCACCGCTTTATCTTTGCTTGGCACACGATGACCAACCGAAATCATTGCGTTCAACAATGCTTCGTCGAAGTCGGCGCCCAAGCAACCTACTTCACCTGTCGACGACATATCTACGCCAAGCACAGGGTCGGCTTTGTGGAGACGTGCAAACGAGAATTGCGATGCCTTGATGCCGATGTAGTCGATATCGAATGTTGATGTATCGGCTTTTTCTACAGGTTCATTAAGCATGATGCGAGTTGCAGTCTCGATAAAGTTGCGTTTGAGGATTTTTGAAACGAATGGGAAACTACGTGATGCACGCAAGTTACATTCGATAACTTTCACATCATTGTTTTTAGCAAGGTATTGGATATTGAAAGGACCTGAGATGTTGAGTTCTTTCGCAATCTTCTTACTGATGCGCTTGATGCGACGTGCTGTTTCCATATATATCTTTTGAGCAGGGAACACGAGAGTGGCGTCGCCTGAGTGTACGCCGGCAAACTCGATGTGCTCAGAGATTGCATATTCGATGACTTCGCCATTGCGTGCCACTGCGTCAAATTCGATTTCTTTGGCGTTTTGAAGGAATTCGGTCACCACAACAGGGAATTCTTTCGACACCTTGGCTGCAGCTCCGAGGAATTGGTGCATTGACTCATAGTCGTAGCACACGTTCATTGCCGCACCCGAAAGCACATAACTTGGGCGAATCAATACGGGGAAGCCCACTTCGGCCACAAATTGGTCGATTTCATCAAAGCTGGTCAACTCTTTCCAACGTGGTTGGTCAATGCCGAGACTATCGAGCATAGCCGAGAATTTGTGACGGTTTTCGGCACGGTCGATGCAGATGGGCGATGTGCCAAGCACAGGCACATGGCGACGATAAAGTTTCATCGCAAGGTTGTTAGGAATTTGACCACCTACCGACACGATAACGCCGCGTGGAGTTTCGAGGTCGATAACGTCGAGCACACGTTCGAAGCTCAACTCGTCGAAGTAGAGACGGTCGCACATGTCATAGTCGGTCGAAACGGTTTCGGGGTTATAGTTAATCATGATTGATTTATAACCGAGCTTGCGACAAGTGTTCACAGCGTTAACCGAACACCAGTCAAACTCTACCGAACTACCGATGCGATAAGCTCCAGAGCCGAGTACCACAATATTTTTGCCTGAGTTATAATCGTAAGGAATTTGGTGAGCATCGGCACCGTATGTTACATATAGGTAATTTGTCAATTCGGGATATTCCGAAGCGACGGTGTTGATGCGACACACTTTAGGAGTAACATTGAGGTTTTTACGATGTTCACGCACGCGCAACACTTCAGCTTCGTATGTAGAGCTTGGATTTTCTACATAACGAGCGATTTGGAAGTCGCTAAATCCGAGGCGTTTTGCTTCGGCAAGCACTTCGGCGGGAAGCTCCTCAATCTTTTCATAAGTGCCAAGCACCTTAGTGTAGTCGACGATATTTTTGAGGCGTGACAAGAACCATGGGTCGATTTTTGTCAATTCTTCAATACGTTCTACAGTATATCCTTGTTCAAGGGCTTGAGCTATTGCAAAAATACGCAAGTCGGTTGGGTGTGACAAAGCATGGTCGAGGTCGTCAAATTCGATGTCGCGGTTTCCTACAAAACCGTGCATGCCTTGACCTATCATGCGAAGACCCTTTTGAATGATTTCTTCGAATGATTTACCAATCGACATGATTTCGCCTACCGACTTCATTGAAGAACCGATTTCGCGATCCACACCTGCAAATTTGGTGAGGTCCCAACGAGGAATCTTCACAATCATATAATCAACCGACGGAGCAACGTAAGCCGAGTTTGGTGTACCCATCTCACCGATTTGGTCGAGAGTGTAACCAAGAGCGAGCTTAGCAGCCACAAATGCCAAAGGATAACCCGATGCTTTAGAAGCCAAAGCCGAGCTACGGCTCAAGCGGGCATTGATTTCGATGATACGATAATCGTTTGTTTCGGCATTGAATGCATATTGAATGTTACATTCACCCACGATACCAATGTGGCGCACCACTTTGATGGCGATTTCTTGCAACATGCTTATTTGCTCTTGTGTCAACGACACGATGGGAGCCACCACGATTGATTCACCGGTGTGAATGCCAAGTGGGTCGAAATTTTCCATTGGCACCACTGTGAAGCAATGGTCGTTTTTATCGCGTATTACTTCAAATTCGATTTCTTTCCAACCTTTCAACGACTCTTCAACAAGAATTTGTTTTGAGTGAGCGAGAGCGCTTTCGCAAAGAGTGTGAAACTCTTCATCGTTGGCACAGATACCCGAGCCAAGACCACCGAGAGCATAAGCCGAGCGCACCATCACAGGGAAACCGATGCGATGAGCCACCGCCTTAGCGTCGTCCATTGTCTCTACCGCTTGCGAGATAGGAGTCTTAGCCTCAATCTCATCAAGTTTTTTCACGAAGAGGTCGCGGTCCTCAGTTATCATAATAGCCTCAACCGATGTGCCGAGCACCTTCACACCATGGCGTTCGAGAGTGCCATTGAGATAAAGTTCGGTACCGCAGTTCAAAGCAGTTTGACCACCAAATGCCAAAAGAATGCCATCAGGTTTTTCCTTTTTAATCACTTCCTCAACGAAATAAGGAGTAATTGGGAGGAAATAAACTTGATCGGCAACACCTTCCGATGTTTGAATCGTAGCAATATTAGGGTTGATAAGCACTGTAGCAATACCCTCTTCGCGGAGAGCCTTTAATGCTTGAGAACCAGAGTAGTCAAATTCGCCGGCTTGGCCAATTTTCAAGGCACCAGAGCCGAGTAGTAATACTTTTTTAATTCCGTCGATCATATTTTTGCAAAATTTCTTGCAAAGGTAATAAATCTCAAGCGAAAATCACGCAGATAATAGCAACTTTTTACACTACCCTATCACAGTTTTTTCTATATTGTTTAATACGTCTCACATAGACTGTCCTGGATTATTTTAGACAGAATGCCAGAATGGAACATAATGACATATAAACATTTATTGTTTTAGAAATTGAGACATAGGTACATAAGCACAGATTTTGATAGTCAAAAACAAAACCACTCGACTTTAAATGCCGAGTGGCTATATATGCGGGTTAAAGATGTTTACCGAAGTCGATTGCGACCGACAAAACAACCAAAGCCCATAATCAACGGCACATCAAAGTATGTCTATCGTAAAAGATAGTTATGCAATCAATTATCTATTGAGGTAAGTTTCCCGTTTTCAAAATACAAATATGAACCTAATCCATAAACCCATTGTTCGTGAACTCCCCAAGAGCCTGTAGATTTATTGATTTCAGTAGGTTTTCCCCAAGCCTCTTCGCACATTTTTTTAGTAAAGCCAATTTTTACTCTACCTTCAATAATTAGCTTACCATTAGTTTTTCCATAGGTGCGAATCATCTTTTGTTCCCACTCTTTTTTCTCTTGTTGAGACTTAACAAATTCATCGTAGTTTTCAAAAGAATTAAGATAATAACTTGTAAAACAATCTGGGATAGAATCAGATGATAATAAATATCCTAAGCCTTTATAGTTCTGACTATCTATTAGTGTTATATCTTTGATAGTCCAAACTAAGTTTTCAGGAATTGAGGTTAATGGTTCTCCTGAGGAAATATCATAAACTATGTAGTTACCACCAAGAGATTTATTTTCAGGGTACTTGTTTACGAGTTTAGTTCCAATGAGTCTTTGCCTACATTTTTCGTAATATCCAAGAATCATAAATTCCATAGTATTATAAAATTCGGCTCGTCTAATAAGTTTCTTATTAGAGTCATATTCATCGTTGGTTAAAGCAATATCTAAATAATGATTTGTAGGATATTTTTCATTTTTGACAATAAGATAGAAATGACCTGTACGATAAGTATAAAAGTCTGAATCAAAAATTGAATCAACACCAACAATATCAAATACTTCATTATCAAATGAACCAAATTTGGAATTATATATAGTAAAGCGAGTGTCAGGATTTACAACTTTTTCATTATTAAACATAGTCGAAGGCTTTGAATTGTATAGAGTTGGACCTGTGTCTAACCCTAAACTACTTGTTCTTTGCTGTGGTATGATTTGAACCTTTTGACCAACGAGAGATGGCAAATTACTACGAGTTATGTTTTCAAGACTATCATAAGGCATGATTACTCGTTCTTCAACCTTTGGAGAAATTGTTAATGTTCCAATTTGAGCAAATGCAGATGAAGTAGTAAATATAAGTAAAAATAAAAACTGAAATCTCATATTTTATAAATTAGAATTGTGTTATTTAATCGAAAGTTATTCCATCAGACGTAGAACTACCTTTGGGTCTTAGTCTGATGTGATTGTGAATACCAAAAACATGTTTAGTGCGAACATCATCTTCGTCGGGTTCAAGATAAATCTCGTAACCGTTTTCTTCTGCATATTCGATTGCATCGCACATTTCAGTCTCATCTATCGGAGCATCAAAGCCGTGTTCAGCATCAACTCCGTCAGCAATTGTAAACATATAATCCATTTCGGGAGTGCGTTCAATATTTTCATAGTCGCCTTTGTATTCGAGAAATGCAAGACGATATTCATTGAGAATACGTTTTCCTTTACGATGTTTCATCTGCAAGGAATCAACATGATAGTTTTCCTCAAGCCAAGCAATGAAACGATTCTTAAAATCGAAACTACTGCCCGACAAATGATCGAACACTTGAATAAGATGATATAGCAGTGAGTCGGGAATGCCCTCAATGGTTTTCCACCCTTTCAACCCCATGTGTTCTACCATACCGGCTTTATCCAATGTATAATCCCAGGAAGTAAGACAATTTACCCAATGAATTTCAGCATAACGCAAATAAATTTCCGTCCATGACAATTCTTCTTCCGACTTATTGATGTAAGTGCAGAAGTCTTGAAGCCAAGGATATTGTTTGAAGCAATCAAATACTGCTTCTTCTTGCGTTTTTTGAGCCATAGTTAAAACCTTTCTTCGCAATCAATACAGCCATATTCGGGGCTTATTTGATTGCCGTTTTCATCAACAGCGATACAGCAACCACCGAGAATTACTTTGCCACGGTCAGAGGCTTCAAAGAGTTCTTCAGTTGGTTCGCCGTAAATAATCTTTACGACTTTGCCACCACATTTGGGGCAAATCTTAGGTACGGAGTTTTTCTTAAATATGTTCATAATCAATCCCAATCGTTTAGATTATCGATGTATTCAACATAATTTATTTCTTCGTATGATGTAATTACTTGTAGGTGTTCGTTCTCACAATCACAACATTGGCATTTGCCGTCATCACAACGCCCACAAGTACAATCCAAGTATTCGTTTAAATCTTCGTTATCCATTTTCTTCATCTTCGATTTTTGCATTACGATGATAACCATGTCGGACAAATGAATCTACAAAGATTAACTCTTTATACCATTCTCCTAATTCGTTTTTCTTATTTTGAAGTCTAAAAAATCCTCGGACAAAAATATCATTGTCGTTAATGATTTTGACAAACCAACGAGAATCCATGATGATAACCTTTTGACCACTCTCATTGCGAACTTTCTCCTTGTGTTTGTACTCATTAATAGTATCTTCAACTATGGTAATAGTCTTGTTTGGCACAATTATAGTTTCAACTTCAGCATATTTTTTTACTGCAAGGTAAGTTATCAATAAATTGGCTACGCATTCATACAATTCAAGACGTTCATCCTTTGTTGTGTCGTATAAATCAGGGTCATTTATAAGAGATGGCCAACAATAATGATGCCTAACATTATCTTCGGTCGATTCAAAATAGAAATAATCATATAAGACACTTATATCATTGATTGTTTTAAAAAGCCAAACATATAATTTGTTTTCTCCAAAGCAATAAACAATAGTTCCGAAATCTTTTGCAAGCAATATGCCACACTCATTCTCTTCGTAAAATTCTTGAAAAAGTTGATGATCAATATTGAAAAATGACTTGGCACTTTTTTGCATGACTTTTTCAAACGAAGGCATCAATAATTCAGGAAGTCCCCAATCATGTTTATTTCTCACAATTTCCCCTAACCATTTAACTCCATTCATCAAATAACCAATATGCTGAATATTTGTAGTCTGAGCAACAGTAATTAGACTTGGATTGAAAACATAGTCTTCTTCCAATAGCCACGAGATTATAGGTTGCTTACGTATTACCATATCGTTATTATATAAAAAATAGATTTACTCTATTTAATTCTTTTTCTACTTAATACTACACTAATTTCTATTTATCATTATTGTAATTGCTCTAATTTTTCATCTAAAATTAGTTCAATACTTTCACGAAGTATTATATAGCAAAGGTAATAAAAAATGGTTATAATATCAACCCTTGCAAAGATAATATTTTGCATGGGCGGGATTTTGATGCATTATGCGTTAGAATTGGTAATTATATGAGAAAAATATCATTGGGATTGTTTGGGTTGATGCTGTGTTGACCACCTCGGCTCGTTGAGCCACTCCTCCTATTTTTCAGCAAAAACAAGAGGAGTGTTGCATACTCTCTAAATGTGGCGTTATAGGCTTTTTGATGCGTATTTCATTATAGGACAATTTGTTATATATCATTATAGAGATTGTCTATTGGGTTATAAAAACTATCAATCGGAAAAATTGTTATGATGTGGGAGGGGGTGTATATCTTTGCATCAGAAACGAGGAAGAATCCTCAACAAAATACAATTTTTGAAATTAAAAACATTAAAACGAATACAAATTTATTAACCATTTAAACAATAAAAATTATGACTCCAATTATCAATTCTCAATTACCCGAATTTAAAGTACAAGCGTATCACAATGGAGAGTTCAAAACTGTGTCACACGAAGATGTTTTAGGCAAATGGGCTATCTTCTTTTTCTATCCTGCCGATTTCACTTTTGTATGTCCTACCGAGCTCGTTGACCTCGCTGAAAAATATGACCATCTTAAGTCGCTCGGCGTGGAGGTGTACTCTGTAAGCACCGATTCACACTTCGTTCACAAGGCTTGGCACGATGCTTCGGAATCAATCCGCAAAATCGGTTACCCAATGCTTGCCGACCCAACAGGTGTGCTCTCTCGCGGTTTTGGTGTGATGATTGAAGATGACGGAATGGCTTATCGCGGCACTTTCGTGGTGAATCCTGAAGGCAAAATCAAGATTGCCGAAATTCAAGACAACAGCATCGGTCGCAATGCCGACGAACTTGTTCGCAAGGTTGAAGCTGCTCAGTTTGTAGCTACTCACGACGGCGAAGTTTGCCCTGCCAAGTGGAAACAAGGTGCTGAAACGCTCAAACCAAGCATCGACCTCGTAGGAAAAATCTAGGATAATTCATAATGCATAGTTCATAATGCATAATGGTTAACCCCTCAGCCGCAAGCGGCAGCTCCCCACTCTGTGGACAATAAAAAGGAAAGAGGAGAATGGAAAGAGGAAAAATTTCACTCCCCTACACTCCTAAACTCTGCTAGATTACAAAAGAGCAAAGAGGAAAAATAAAACCAACTAAACTAATTTCAAATAAAACTCTTTGCTCTTTTTATTTCGGACACGGCTTGCCAAGTCCCTACAAAATTCTCAATTTTCAACTTTCAATTCTCAATTTAGCTCATGTTGGACCAAGGTATAAAAGATCAAGTAAAAGGTGTGTTTCAACTTCTTGACGGAGGTTACACTTTCGAGGTAAAATATAATCCCAATCGCAGTGATGCACAGGAGTTAATCGGCTTCATCAACGATGTGGCAGATTGTTCTCCCCTACTCTCGGCGACGTTCACAGAGGTTGCCGACCGCGACGCTCTTGAATTCTCTTTATTGAAAGAGGGAGTCGACACCGGTGTGAAGTTCCGTGGCATTCCGGGCGGACATGAGTTTACATCGCTATTGCTCGCGGTGCTCAATGCCGACGGCAAAGGGAAGAATTTGCCCGACAGCACGATAGTGCGACGCATCAAGGGTATTCAAGGGAAGGTGACTCTGCAATCGTTTGTGTCGTTGAGTTGTACCAATTGCCCCGATGTGGTGCAAACGCTTAATATCTTTGCGTTGCTCAACCCCAACATCACTCACGAAATGGTTGACGGTGCAAGATTTGAAGATGAAGTAAACTCGCTCCATATTCAAGCCGTGCCAACGGTTTATGCCAACGGCAAAGTGTTTCACACCGGACGTGGCGACATGGCGACATTGCTTCGTAAAATGGAGGACACATTCGACTGCCTATATGACGACAGTTGCGAGCCTACGGTGAGAGAATTTGATGTTGTGGTAGTGGGCGGTGGCCCTGCCGGCAGTTCGGCAGCCATCTATTCGGCTCGCAAGGGATTAAAAGTGGCGATTGTGGCCGAGCGTATGGGAGGACAGGTGAAAGAGACCGTTGGGATTGAAAACCTCATATCGGTGCCTTACACTACCGGCGAGAAACTTGCCGACGACCTTCAGAAGCATATCGGCGAGTATGCAATCGAAGTGTTTGACCAACGCACTATCGACCGAGTGGACTTGCAAGACAACGTCAAGAAAGTTTATGCCATAGGTGGCGAAGTGTTCGAAAGTCCGGCACTCATCATTGCCACAGGTGCAAGTTGGCGCAAACTAAATATTCCCGGAGAAGCGGAATACATGGGACGTGGAGTGGCATTCTGCCCCCACTGCGACGGGCCGTTCTATAAGGGTAAAGATGTGGCAGTGATAGGCGGAGGAAACTCAGGCATCGAAGCGGCTATCGACCTTGCAGGGATATGCCGAAAAGTTACGGTGGTGGAGTTTGCCTACTCGCTTAAGGCCGACGAGGTGTTACAAAAGAAAGTTGCGAGCCTTGCAAACGTAGAGGTATTCACATCGTCACAAACTACCGAAGTGATAGGTAATGGTTCAAAGATGACCGCTTTGCGAGTGAAAGACCGCACAACGGGCGAAGAACGAGAAATAGCCCTCGACGGAGTATTTGTACAGATTGGGTTGGCAGCCAATAGTGCATCGTTTGCCGAGCACCTCGACACCAACGCGATGGGCGAAATAAAGATTGACGAGCGTTGCCGCACATCAGTTGCCGGAGTATATGCTGCCGGCGATGTATCGACCGTTCCTTACAAACAAATCGTCGTGGCAATGGGCGAAGGTGCCAAAGCCGCCCTCACAGCCTTCGACGACCGAATAAGAAATAACGCGTAAATTATAGGGACATAATAAGTAATCTATAAAAACATAAAAATAGGTATTAGTTAGATTTCATTCTATTGACAACACGATAATCCATAAACAAAAACTGACTTTTGAGTAGCCACAAATATCTGCAATGGGGATTTGCAAAAAAAATGTGAATCCCCATATATTTTTTTATATAAATTGCATCTTTTTTAATTTATCCATATATTTGCAACAATAACCTAAATGATATATTATGAGAATTTTTTATTTTTTAATCATCACTATTATAAGTTCATTATTCATTGCTTGTGAAGATGGTTTTAATTATCTAAAACCAATTATTCCTCAAGATGAATTTATTGGCGATTTCAACACCCTTGAATTAGGAGCAGAAACTGAGAATTTTCACATCAATGACACGGTAACATGTTATATGATTGCGCCTGACAATAGCCAAATCTCGCGAAAATGCCATGTATCAAAAACAAATGGCAAAACAATAGTAAACTTTGAGCAAGGCCTTGCCGATGGCATTTATCGTTTGCTTTATTTTGAATACCAAATTGAGTCAAATGATAGCACAATCACAATGCAATATGGTCTTGGTTGTCGTATTGAAATCTTCAAACAACAAGTCAGTCTATTAGATTCGTTTGATAAAACGATGCAAATGACAGGTAGTGGCACTGAGGACGACCCATATATAGTAACCTGTGGTCCACATCTATATAATCTGACATTGGGAGTAAAAGACTTTTATGAATATGACAAATTCAATGGAGCCTATTTCAAACAAGTAGCCGACATCTCACTTCATGATGCATCATATTATTGCAAACACGAAAATGGCTGGACTCCTATTGGCGATGTTGCATATCCATTTGTAGGGACATACGATGGTGGTGGTCATAAAATTACAAATATGTATAGCCACCACGAAGAACTTTGTGGAGTTGGTTTATTTGGGCATATAACTAATTCATCTATTCAAAATCTCACAATCGTGAATGCAGATATCTCGGGCCCGGTTGGAGTTGGGGGAATCGCCGGTTGTCTTATGACATTGAGTGGGGAACGCACTACATCTTCAATTATTAATTGCAAAGTAAAAAACAGCAAAATTAAAGCAAGCGGAGATGGTGTTGCTACCGGTGGCTTAGTGGGAATGATCGACATGCATACAGTGGGAATGATTGAGCAATGCCAGTCGGAAGGAAATACAATCACGGCCGACTATAATGCCGGAGGTATTGTTGGTAGTAGCAGTGCTTATTCATTGACCTCAATCGACTTGTGCAAAAACACAAGTACCGTTACAACCAACTATGCCGGAGCCGGAGGCATTATAGGTGTTGCTGATACGCTGTCGATAACAACAAGTAGCAACTCTGGAGCTATAACCGGAGCTATAAAATATACGAGTGACAACGAAAACTCAATGAGTCGAGGCACCGGTGGCATTTGTGGCGGTTCAGGTGTGTCTTGGATTTCAGGATGCGAAAATAACGGGACAATTACGGGGTATGACGGCGTAGGTGGAATTATAGGCACTACACGTCTTGCCTACACCGAGAGTAACGGTGCTTTATATAACAGCACTTATTTGCGTTATTGCAAAAATACAGGAAACATATCAGCTCGCAATTTACATGCGGGGGGACTTTGTGGCGAGGCTCAATTGGGTTGCGTTGCATCAATAAACAATGGCACGGTTTCTGCGATGGATCATGTTGGAGGAATTGCCGGACACACTTCATTGTCGGTTATTCACAACTCAATAAGCACCGGAGCGATTAATGGGCGCAATTATGTAGCAGGCATATCGGCTCTATCCAATTCGGGAGTATATACCAATTGCCAGAACTATGGAATGATAAATGCAACAGGGTCTCACGCTGCCGGGATAGTCTCTCTATCGGGTAACAACACAATTATTCACTATTGTGGCAATCACAACAAAGTATCGGGTGCAAATTCTCCGGTTGGAGGTATAGCCGGTGAATTTGGCGACCCACGAGAATGGTCTCCGATAAACATTGCCGAGGTGGTATTTGGCAGTGCCGAAATTGCTCTTGCGTTTCTTGGCCCCACATTCGCAGTAATAGAACATGCAAAAGATGTAACCGGAACAGCAAAATATATAATGAAAGGGGTTGAATTGGGTATAGAAATGGTAATGAAAGTGCCATCAACCACATTATGGGGCTATGGTGTAGATCATTTGGCCAACCCTCATCATATTGAAACGATAGAGACTGATATTAAGGCTGATTTAAACAATCGAGTAAATAATATCCTCTCTGAAATAAATGATGTTAGGGGTGAAATGCATTTTCAACTTGCCGACACTTTTTCTTCTGATGCATTTATAAATTATTCAAACAACACAGTGTCGTTGTCAAATTATTTGATGCCGTTGTCGGGCAATGACGAGACAAATAATGACAATTTCTTTGAAAAAATAAATGACAAGATGAGTGAGCGAGCCGAGGAAATACACGAAAACAATACGAATAAGGAAATTGTATATACTGTTTTTGGTGCCGCAAGCATTATTGCGACAACCGTATGTGCTATTGGTGCGACTGTCGCATCAGGAGGTTTAGCAGCCGGATTTATAGTGACCGGCACTGTAGCAGGAGTTGTGGGCGGCATCAACTCAATTTCAAAAGGAGCAGCCGACTACACTGACAACGTAGTGATTATTTCCCAATGTGTAAATGCTCATGAAATCTCTTGCAATGATATATCGTCTAATGAGGTAGGTGGTATAGTTGGGCATATCTATGATCGTGGTGTGATTAGTGATTGCTTAAATACAGGAAATTTCCCTAATGATGGTGGACATTTAGCGGGAAAAGCCGACAATGAGGTTCAGATATTAAACTCATTATCCTTGGTTGATAATTCCGACGCGAGTCTTATTGGGAAATCAGGCACTAATTGCAAAGTAGATTATTTATATTTTTATGACGCAAAAACCAACACATTAGATCCTTGCGGAACAGCATTGTCGGCTGATGAGATTTCTGACCCTAATAGCTATGACGGCTGGGACATAGGCACTTCAAATAATCTATGGACTATACCCACTATCAGTTCGGGCAATTCATTCCCTGTTCCGTTCACCTCAGAAATGACAAAATAATTAACTAAACCATACTTAAATATGACTAAGACTTTAAAACTATTACTATTGTCAATATTCGTTTTTAGCATTAACTCTTGTGATGATGAGTTTGTTAATATTTATGGGAACTCACGAGTGGAAAAATTTGATTCTCACCATTTGAGTGTATTTCGCATACCGCATATATGCTCAACATCTGTCGTTGACAGCGATGTTGACATTATACAAATTAATGGTTATTACGTCGGCCGGCTCCATGCCAATATTACACCGGTTAACGACGCAGAGTCGGAAATAGGATTGACAATTCCTATTGAAGCAACTATCCCCGATGGCTCTTATGTAATCAAGGTTGATTCAATCTCCAACCGTTACATTGCCCAAATTGAGGATCAATTAATTGTTATCAAAGAGATTAACAACGGTGTTTATTCTGAATATATCGGTTCTCGCTTTACCGATGGCTCCAGAAATAATCCATTCATGATTAATAGCAACGACAAATTCAATAAATTCATTTTTGCCCTTAGTAAAGACGAATATCATGGTGCCGGTTTTTATTTCAAGCAAACTGCTTCTTTTCAATGGTCAAACGATGAACAAAATGATGGAGAAGGATTAGCGTCACAATATTTTGCCGGCAATTACAATGGCGATGACTTCTACTTAAGTGATGTTGTAATTAATGGTAAAAATGAAGCAGGAATTTTCAAGCAATTAATAAATGGAGCAACAATTTCAAATCTGAAAATAAACAACATTAGCATTAGCAATGGAGAGAATTTAGGTGCAATAGCCGGCTTTGCTAAAAATACGGTAAAATTAAGTCACATTAATATATCCGGGAATATCTCAGGAAGTAATAACATTGGTGGGCTTATCGGAAGTTGTGCATATGGCTATATTTATATGGATAATATAAATATGGGTGCATCTATTTCCGGAACCAAAAACATTGGAGGAGCCATAGGTTATCTAAATTGCTATTGTTCTGTAGATAAATTTACGACAAAAAGTAGTTTTAGGGTAGGAAGTGTAAATGCTTCAGTTTCAAATAATGCCGAAAATGTAGGTGGAGTTATTGGGTTAATTGACAACCATGAATTTAATATTACAAACACCGAAGTTCTGCACACATCATCAATCGATGACAATGCTCAGGTCATTACCGGGAATTGTAACGTGGGTGGATTAATCGGCAATATATTGTATTTATGGGAACCTCAAAGCTCCATTGATAATTGTCGAGTAATATCTCCTCTAAATGCCAATAATTATGGTGGTGGATTTATAGGTTATGCCGATATTGCACATAAACTTTCAATCACTAACAGCCAGTCATGTATAATTACTAAACAAGGAAACTATATAGGAGGATTTATTGGCTACCTCAAATATTATAACGATAACGATGACTTGCTTACATTCAGCAACAACAAAGTTGTTGCAAGCGATAACAGTGAAATTCAAATTAAAGGAGGAGATTATGTAGGAGGACTATTCGGCTATGTAAACGCAAAATCCCTATCATTGAAAGGCGAGAATTATATTATGGCTCCAATATCAGGGAACTCCCACGTTGGTGGTTTGGCGGGAGAAATCGAAGAAACAATTTTTAATATTGGCACTCCATTATATGGCAAATCAAGCACTCAAATATCAGGATTACCAATCGAAGCCAACTCCATTGTAGGTGGGATTGTGGGATATATGGAGTCATCAACCCTAAAAGGGACTCAATCATTATATCCAACTTCGGGAATAAATCATTTTGATGACAGCAAAGCATCTGTTATTTGCACAGTTAAAGGCGAAGGTGACAAAGTAGGTGGAGCTGTAGGCTATGCCTATAAATCGGAAATTGAAGGCCTCGCAGTGAAAGCTACTGTTTCTAACTCAGGAGGAATATACACAGGAGGAATTGTAGGATATTTCGACGATGGAGATCTCGCCGTAAAGTCATGCTCTTTTTCAGGCATCATAACCGGCAACGATTATACCGGAGGTATTGTCGGCGAAATCAACAAACTCGGACAAATCACCCAATGTGTTAACTATGGTGAAATTACCGGTGGACAAAAGACCGGTGGCATCTGTGGAAAAATCAACAATTCAGAAGATGAGCCATGGATTAACGAATGTGCCAATGTAGGGCCCGTTTCAGGCAAGCATTTTGTAGGGGGTATTGTTGGATACATCTCTGCCGATGGTGAAGGCAAAGACTGGACTAAAATTGCCCGAAGCGGAAATTACGGCAACATCACAGCCTCAAGTAGTGATTGGGGGTGTGTAGGAGGCATTGTTGGCAAATGCGATTCCGACAAAATCAGAGTAAACCATTGTGCAAATCATGGAACAATTACCGGGAATGGTTATTTCAAAGGGATTGGAGGCATTGCAGGCTCTCTTGGGCAAGATGCCGACGGATTAGAAGAATATGACAATGTCCATGTATATAATTGTGCTAATACAGGGACTATTGTTTCAGACCGTTCTTCGAGTGCTCACATGGGGGGGATTGTTGGATATATGGAAGAAGGGAAATGTTTAGCCGAAGATTCTCATGTTGAATCATGCTATAATTGTGGCAGTGTTGGTCCTGCAAAAGATGCCACGCATGGTGGCATAATCGGTCATTGCGACTATTATGTTGCATTGGAATATTGCATAAATTATGGCAATACTCATGACGCCGGAGAATCAATGATAGGAACAGTTGTAACGGGAGGCGTTGTTTATAATAACAACCTATATCATCTTAGTGGAACCGGAGACCACTCCGGTCATAGTTGGAGTTCTACATCTTTTTTCGAAGACCAGATGAGCTCACTATCCACATTTGAAGGTTATAGTAGTGAAGATTGGGTTGTTGATCAGCAATTAAACATGCAAGGCAGTGGTGAAAGTTCTAAATCAAGAGTTATTCTCAAAGATTGCCCGTTCCAAAACATTGTTTACAAATAATCCCAAATAAAATCATTACGAGTGGCAGCGAATTATTCGTTGCCACTTTTTTGTTTTATTAGTAATTATGACTAATTTTGTGATAGTATATACTAACACAAATTACACCTTTAAAGCATATACGATTCAGTAAAGTTATACTTAGCATTTATTTTCAAACCTTAAATATTGAAAATATGGAACAAGATTACAACGCGATTATCGACCAAAAAGTCGCAGATATGATGGACGCGATTAAACGTCGCACCGAGCCCGAGGATATGCAACGCATAAAAGATGCGTTTGAATTAGCTCGCGAAGCACACAAAACTCAATTCCGCAAATCGGGCGAGCCCTATATCCTCCACCCCATTGCCGTAGCTCGCATTGTGGCCGAGGAATTAGAGCTTGGCGCCAACCCCATCATCGCGGCATTTCTTCATGATGTGGTTGAAGATACCGACTTCACTCTCGATGATATTCGCAAACGTTTTGGCGACGATGTAGCATTTCTTGTAGGAGTTGTCACTAAGAAGAAAAAAGACCGTTACGAGCGTTCGAAACAAGTCGACAACTATCAACAAATTCTTGAATCGGTGCAATTTGATGTGAGAGCATTGCTCATTAAACTTGCCGACCGCTTGCATAATATGCGCACGCTCGACAGCATGCGTCCCGACAAGCAAATGAAGATTGCAGGAGAAACCGACTATTTCTATGCCCCGCTTGCCAATCGTTTAGGGTTATATCATGTGAAGAGCGAATTGGAAAACCTATCGTTCCGTTATCGCTGTCCGCAAGAATATGCCGAGATTGAGGCTCTACTCGCCGAAGAAAAAGAAAGTATCAAAGAGATGACCAAGACATTCCTATCGCGTATTTCCGAGGTATTCACCCGCGAAGGGATAAAGGCCCGCACCGAAATGCGTTTCCGCCCACCTTTCAGCATTTGGCGCAAGATGAAAAATAAAGGGTGCGATTTCTCTCATGTAACAGGAAAACATTATATCCGTATCATATATCCCAATATGACTCAACTATCTGAAAAAGACATGAGTCTTCGCATATATTCAGTGCTTACCGATGTATTTAAAGAGCGTCCCGGTAGTGTTGCCAATTATATAAATGCTCCAAAAGAAAACGGATATCAAAGTTTTCATGTAAAGTTACTCTCTCCAAGAGGAAAATGGGAAGAAATTCACATTTCATCAGAACGAATGGTGCGCAATTCCAGACTAGGATGTACTGCCGAACGCTCTGAAAAAAATATAAAAGCATGGCTTGATAAATTCCGTGAAATTCTAAAAGATATTGCACACCATAGCAATGAAATAGACTTTATGGAAGGTGTCACTTCTTCATTCTATAATGATGACATCATGGTATTTACCCCTAAAGGGAAAGCCATTATTCTCCCCAAAAATGCCACTGCCCTTGACTTTGCCTACGAAATTCATAGCCAAGTGGGGCAACATGCTAAATATGCCCGCATAAACGGAAGATTGTCGTCGGTAAAAACCGTGCTACAACGAGGCGACTGCATAGAAATAGGCACTAACGAAAAGGTTAATCCAAAACCCGATTGGCTTGATCATGTTCTCACATATAAAGCTAAAAAACAAATCCGCACATTCCTCTCTCATCAAAAACGCGTAAAATATATTCTTTGCCCTAATTGCCACCCCATTCCGGGCGAAGAGGTTATCGGTTTTAAGAGTTCACGAGGGGAAGTTACACTCCACAAACGTAACTGTAAAAGTGCCATCAGCATGGCTTCGCAACAAGGAGATTCTATTGTAGCAGTAAACTTTGAGGAAGATCCTGAATTTCTTTATCCAGTAAGATTGATGATCCGAGGCATTGACCGCTATCATTTGCTCAGCGACTTGGTTGATTGCATCACCGAACGTCAACGACTATCGATGACCGAACTCTCGACCAACACCATCGACAACATAGCCGAATGTACCATCGACTTCGCAATCCACTCGGTGAAAGAACTTAACGAAACTATCGAAAGCATCAATGCGATTGACGGAATCGACGAGGTTTACCGCGTAGAAATCTAATTATTTTGCATCGACAATGCGTTCAAATCCTACTTTTAAGGCTATTCAGAGATGATTTTGGAAAAATTTCCATACCTTTGCAGAAAATTTAGACGAACTTATATGAAACAATATATATTGATTTTAATTGGAATATTGTGCTTACAGTCGTGTGTACTCACAAAAGGAATCAAATATGGAAATGCATCAGTTGATGATTATACGATATTTGATCAAGACACGGTTCACAAAGGTACTAATTCATACAATTTCCACGAGAAACGACAGAACATCAATTTGGTAGATACTCTTAAGTTTGAAATTTATCGTTCTAAAGCCGACACTCTTCTCAACTTAACACTCCGAGATGCGATGGACCATTATGATGTACCATCTGCTGCAATTATCATTCAGAACGACACTATCCTTTTTGAGCATTATAGTGGCGGTTGGGACAGAGATAGCCAATCCTGCATTTTTTCGGTTACAAAAACTGTTACAAGCTTACTCTGTGGCATAGCCCTTAAAGATGGTTATATAAAGAGTTTAAGTGACCCTGTAACAGAATATATTACTGAACTCAAAGATGCAGATCCAATGTTCTCTCAACTTAAGATTAATCATTTGCTTGATATGACTGCGGGGCTCAAATTCAATGAAGATTATAGTTGGAATCCATTTTCAAAAATGGCTAAGCTATATATGGGAAACAACACTCTTAAAGTCCTGAAAAGTCTAAAATTTACTAACACTCCTGGTGAAAACTTTTCATACGACTCTGCCACCACAGCAATACTTGGAATTGTTATCGAGAGAGCAACCGGAAAACCATATGCACAATACCTATCAAAAAAGGTGTGGCAACCATTAGGAATGGAGTGTGATGCACTAATTGGACTTGACAGTAAAAAGAGTCATACTGCTAAAAGTTTCGCTGGCTTAACTACGAATGTTAGAGATTTAGCAAAGATTGGCAAGTTGTTTTTAAATAAAGGTATTTGCGATGGAGTACAAATTGTTGACTCTGCCTTCGTAAAACGCTGTTTAAGTACACATACTGCAGGTATATCAGGCAAAGTTCAACGCGAGTATTCATATTCATGGTATTGGGGGATTGCCGATGAAGTAGGTGGCAAACGCAAATTTTTCAATACTCTTGAAGAATTAGAGCAATATTATAAGAATCACCCTGAGAAGAAGGTTTATCAAATAAAGAAAAACCTAAATAATGGTTATTTTGCGGTATTGCATAATGGAGGTTTCTGGGGTTATGGACTCTATGGTCAGGTACTATATGTGAACCCAAGCAAAAATATGATTGCAGTATATCTTGGAGCAGACAGACTTAAAGATTTTAGTATACTCTTTGATCAACTCAGCATTTATTTAGACTAACCGAGAAAAAACTGCTGGCGATATAGGGTGTGCTCCTAAGAATTTCACCTCAAAATATGGTATTTGGTTCAGAATTCCTACTCGTGATCCACACTTCTCTCCTAAAGGCTTTCCTATGGAAGGAGTAAGTATTGAACCGCACCATGAGGTCAAACAAACGGTTATAGACTTTTTTACGATAAAGACACCGCCATAGAATATGTATTGAATAAATTGATTTATAATTAATAAAGAATAACAGGATTAAGGGCTTAAATAGAGAATACGAGACTCATTGCGAATCTCGTATTCTTTATTTACGGGACTATCCATAATTTTGTGTAAATAGAGATTACAGGGTTCAAAAAACGAACTCTGTAAATTTTATTCCTCTAGAAAGTCTTGAACACTATCAAACATATCTGCATCTAACCTTATTTCATCACGATAGTAAATAATAAAGTTAATATTTGTCTTTAACAACGAATTATTTACCGAATAGAGATAATCATTCAGTGCAATTAATTCTTTGATTAACCAGTCATGCTTCCGCATCATCCAACGACAGATTATAGTACAACATTCTTCTGGACACTCATCTAAAGAATCTAAACCACCTACAATTCTAATATGAAGGCAGTCATCCTTCTTTTCGCTTTCTTCTAACTTACACCCATTACATTTCTTTGTATTTTTAGACACAGTCAATTGCTTCACATTCAAATGTAGTTCTATGTTTATTTTCTCGGTAATAGGTTTGTCACCCATTTCAGCATTTTCATCGGTGGGATAATCTGTTTTTAGTACTATTTTATCTGTCACCAGATGTGATATCCAATGAAACTTTGATGTGGGTGACAAATTTCTCAAATTTTGTTTTAACAAATGATAGTTTACTCTATCATTCGCCACATCTAGTAAATCAGCCAATCTGATGAGAATCATCAAATATTTCAAACTTACAGTATCATCTTGAGCCCTAGATTTTAGGCCATAAACATCCATTACATCATATCCATGGCTCTCTGATACTTTAGCCACAAAAGACAATAACGTCGGCTCTAAATAGTTTAATAAAGAATTTGATCGTTCACGAATAAACTTGGCACTATCCTTGGCATGGTTATCTCTAACCAAAGCCTCAAAATACCCATACACTTCATTGAACACCTTGATTAAGAAATTACCCGCATCTTTATAACGAGAGTCCTTTTTACCAGTATAGTCTATCGAATCAAATTTTTTGACCTCATTTTGCATTTGGCTCATTAAGTCTGAAATCAAAGTCATATTCTTTCCATTTTCAGAACTTAACCTACCCAAATCTGGATGAATAACCATACTGATGTCGTGCAAATAGCACGCCAAAAAAAGAATATAATAGTCCACATTCTTTAGTGCAAAATAGTCTATTCTATTCGTTAGTTCTAACGATTTTGTGATAAGAGTTACTGCATGCTCTTCATTATGGAGCGTATATGAATTTAAAAATTTAGAACCATTGTACCACAATCCTTTTGTAAGTCGATGGGTCACAATCAACGAATCCACCCATTCAGGATTACGTACATTCTTGATGAAGATATTCAATACTTCAAGCACTCCAATATCAATTCCCATTTGGTTGGAGATGTCTTTTTCATTGATATGTTCTACAAACTCTTCAAATCGCTCTAAATTAAAGTTTTTATTCCTTAAATAGGCTAATATTCTAAGTTCTACGTACTTAAATCGTCTGGCATTCCTTTTTGATAATGCCAGAGAATCCGAAGGAATTACATCTATGATTTCTGAATAAAAGACATTCAATATCTTACGCTGATATTCTGTAGAGGCTTTCATCACAAATTTTGTAAATTGTGCCTCTTCAAAACCTTGGTTCTGCATTTTGTTTATGGATTCCTTGGTTTCTGTGTCTTTGTCCTCCCTCTTTACAATAGACATAAATCCCCGCAACTTGTCCAATTGCTTGTCAGAATCCATAATACATTTTAGCCCATTAAAGTTCTCTCTGGCCCATCGTATCAGCGAAACATAAGAATCCTGGGGCATCGTTTTTATTATACAAGATGTCTCAACGTCCTTAGCATAGAACAAGGAATCTTGTTTCCCTTGTATATTTACATTACATTTAGAAAGTAACTGTTTTTCAAATTCAATTATCTTCTCCTTGAAATCATTAGCCTCTTCTTTCCTAAGATTTTGGATAATAAGACGATATTCCGTTTGGAAGATATCCTCTTCATACTGTTCGAAAAATTTCTCGGGATCAGTAGCTTTCTCTAAGAAACGTTCTCTGAAGTCGTTTAAATTCGGTTCTCCTTCTTCTCTGATTTTCAATAGTCGATTGCGATAAAGGAAGTACTTCTTAAACCTTCGCAAAAGTTTAAGTTTAGAAGCGAGCACATCACCGTTCTTTCCTTCTTTTTTTGCTTTATCTTGTTTATCAACCAGTTTGCCTATCTCTCGAGAAACAACTTTGTCAAGAGCTTCCAATTTCTTTAGAGACACATAATCGTCTATCTCATCCAAATTATACGATAGATCCGAATTCATGTATGTTTCCCGAGATATATTTGCTATTGGCCCATATTGGTTGTCTGCATCATCTATATGAATAAAGGTACTTTTCCCTTTTTCGTGGAATTTTATTGTGTAATCTAATTTGTTTTGAAAAGCTAGATAGCCTTCATCGATATAATTACTTATTGTGCTTTTATCATTTTTAGCTTTTTCACATTCCTCTTTTAAGCCATCATTAAGTACATCTATTCTTTTCTTAAACTGATCTTCATCCAATTCAGACTGTATATATATTACTGAGTCATCAACATAGAAATAGGCATCTCCTTTAAAGGTCTTGTCTTGCATCAATAGCCGTTTAACTTCAATCATGCAGAGGTTACCAAAAAAGTATGACTGAGGTAATCCCTGTGGTATTCCATAGTTCATATATTGATTTGCACAGGATAACTCAGTGTCTTTAGGATAGTAATACTGTTTCCATGGTTCTATATTGTTTTTTGATATGTTGAAATATGACAGTTTGGCTACAGCTATACCAAGTGTCTCCTTATCGTCCTCATAAGTTTTCGATAGTTTACTTGTGATGTAGTCATATAGCATCTTAGGAGATATTGATGGATAGAAATTCTTTATATCCAAACTTACTTCTGTCAGATAGTTATGGCTCTTTTGGTATGCCCTACAATGTTCTATAATCTCATCGGTATACTCTTTGTATTTTGTCTGCCACTTGTGAAATAAATACTGAACATTCGTACTAGGAATATTCCCATAGAAATTGTGGGGCAGTAACTTGGATAAGTCTGATAGTTTTCTAACCCCTTTATCTAAGTCGTCATCAAACATCAAACAGTTCAAGATACTTACCATACAAATCAAATCTATCAGTCTTGCCGTGTGCATCGGACGGAAGTCCAATTTATTATCTTCGTATTTCTTGATTTTGAAATATACTATTATATCAAACAAGTTTTTCTTGTCTAACAACACCCATTCCATCTTTTGATGGCAACATTTTATAACCTTAGAAATCAAGTCTATATTATGCTTATCAGCGAGTGCATAATATAATTCGAGATCATTGGCTGCAATTGTTTCCTCCACCTTGCCTTCATTATGGAGATATACAGGTTTCGATGTGTCCAATAACCCTTTGTCGAACACATATGATTCCATGCAGAATATCGAATTGAAGATATTCCGTTCGTCTAATATCTTTTCAAACAGTTTCATATTCTGTATTTTTTTTAGATTCGTTATTTATCATATCAAAAACAGAATCTATAAGATTCTTCATATCTGAGGGTGCTTTTCTATTACTGGTCTTTAATAAATTATTCTTGATTTTTACAACGATATTATAATCGCTCTTAACCATTGCCAAACGATAAAAGTTTTCCCAAAGCAAACGAGACTTCACAAATGGCACTTCACTAGTTAGTTCGACATCCAAGATGTCATGAAATACCACATGAATGTTGTTTCCTGGCCATGATTTACCAGTTAGCAAATTAATGTCAACAAGTACATTATTAAGAAAGCGAATAGAATTAACTAAAAATTCTATATAGTTAGTTCTGCATTTCCTCATGTAATTCCATGAATAGTTAAATTGTGGATTTTGAGAAACAAAAAACATGTAACCTGACAATTGTTCGTCACCATCCACTTTTATTTCAATCGCATTTCTTAACTTCTCGTTACTATTATAGTTCTCTGCTTTGTACAAATCAGCCAAACATAACAACATTTGAACAACAATTAACTTCGATTTGTACTCACGATTTGACATGTAGACAGACTCAGGTATTTCAATGCCATCTGTCGAATCTGCTTGTATATCATTAAATAGCATGTCAAAGGTATAATTCCCCTTGTCCATAACTGTTTTTATATTACTCTCATCCATTTGTTTCCTGTTTTTTGATATAATAATCGCAATAATCTTTAACACCACTGGGCAAAACTTCCGCCCTTACGATTGAATAGTGGTTGATAAAGAAACGCCGTAATGTCATAAAAGCTTTTTCTCCTGCCGAATCTTGATCTGGATACATATGTAATTCGTAGTTCTTTAACAATATCAAGTCTTCTATCGGTAGGATCGTTGCACTCGGTATTGCCACTGCATTCAAACCATCAGACAACAAAGCCAGACAATCCGTAATTCCCTCACTAATATACAGTTTGTCACCTCTACGAAGACTATTTAGAATTGGCAAATTATACAATCTTGTTTTCTGTGATGACATAAACTGAAACCGAGGAACTTTTTCATTAGTGCCCAAATATCTTGATTGTACTCCTATCAGATTTCCATCCATATCATAGTAGGGCAATAATAAGCACGGTGTGTAGAAGTAAAAGTATAATCCATCATTACCTCGCCGAACAAGCCCTGTTTTTAAGCAGACATCCTCACCAAACCTCTTGATTAATGCATTTACCATATTCAAAGAATTAACAACTGAGCCTATTCGCAGTTTCTTGACAACCCCTTCATCCAAATGTCGTTCATTAAACAGAAACATTTTAGCAGGGTCTAAAAGTGTTGCATTATTGATTAACCAAGTATATACCTCTTTATTAAATATAACAGTTTCTTCCTTGTGTTTGGTTAAGTATTTTTGAGTGGATGTTCTTTTAGGGAAATTTCTATTATTTCCATCTAGGTACCAAACATTAAATTTTTGACCAAGCCAAATACATGCCTCTTGAAAGTTCCACCCCTCCTTGTCCTGTACCAGTTTAATGGGACCACCACCTACTCCACATACCCAACATTTATAAATATTCTTAGACGTCGAGAATGTGATGCTTGGATTGTGGTCGTCATGCTTAAAGCAAAGAGCTTTATGCCTTCTAACTTCTATACCAAGTCTGTCTGCGACTTCTTCTATGGGAAGTTCATTTAAACGACTAATAATATTTTGAGGAATATTCATGTTACTATTTTGCTACTTATCCTTTAATGTTAATTCTGACATTTATTTATTGGTTCTTAAATTCTTCAAGTCAAATTGTGTAGTCATTTTCTCTCCGCCACAAACTTCTTCAACAAAAAAGTCAAGAAGTAAGGGAAGGTATAGAACTTGCCATTGAAGCCAATATTCTTATATCCCAACTTGATGCCATATTTCACATCAGGATATTTATCTTCTTTCAGCAAATTATTCAATGATGCTGTTGCGTTATCATTGGATTTTACTTCTACAGGCATAAGGGAATCAGCATCACGTACAAAGAAATCCATTTCAAGAGAAGGTTTGTCACTGCTGTAGTAATAGAGATTGTAGCCTTGTTTTACAAGCATATCTCCCACTATATTTTCGTATATCGCTCCTTTGTATGTGCCCAGATTCTTATTAGCTCTCAAATCCTCCTGAGCTTCTTCATCGAGCGATGCAATTAAGAGTCCAGTATCTTTATAATAAATCTTATATAGTTTAGGATCATAGTTCCCCTTAAGGGGAAGTTCAGGGAGATTCAGGCAGTAGCAGATGTTTATAACACCGGCATCAGCAAGCCATTCCACACAACCAACATAATCTCTATTACGAGCATTCTTACCAATCTTGGTTATCTGGAAACGTTTGTTTTCTTTTGCCAAGAATGTAGAGATATGGTTATAAACAGCTTTAACCTTTGCTTTATCCAAACCTTCCACATATTTGGTGATATCTTCCTCATAGTCTTTGAGCAATTGTTTCTGTATACCCAAAGTTCCACTGAAGTTCTTGTTCTTAATATATGTATTCACTACCTCAGGCATACCTCCGATAGTTGCATAATCACGAAACAATTCAAAAAGAACATCCATTTGCAATTTAGCAAGTGGCTTGATTTCCAACATGTGATGATATAGTCCATCTATAAAATCCTCATTGTAACCTTTAGCCCAAAGGAATTCCTCGAAATCCATGGAATGCATTTCATAATCTTCCTTATAGCCAACACTATTGGATTCTATCTCCCTATAGTTTATTCCCATCAATGACCCGGAACAGATAACATCGAAGCGTCCATCAAGTTTAAAAAATTTCAATGAAGTAGCACAATTGGGACAAGCTTGGAGCTCATCAAAAAAGAAAAGAGTTTCACCTGGAACAAACTTGAGCTCAGGATTTAGCAACGATATGTTTTTGAGAATGGTATCAACCTCAAAACCATCCTCAAAAATATTCTTATATTTAGGTTGCTCTACAAAATTAATCTGGATAACAGTTTTATAGTTTTGACTGGCAAACCACTCGATAGAGCGTGTTTTTCCAATCTGACGGGCACCTTTAATAATTAGCGGTTTTCTATCAGGATTGTTTTTCCAAGCCGTCAAATAGCTATCAACCTTTCTTCTAAGCAATTTATCCATATCTAAAATCTTTGATTACAAGTGCAAAGATAATACTTTTCACATTATCCAAGCCATAAAATTGCATTTATTTCACATTATCCACTCTTATTCACCTTATAATTTCACATAATCCCAATTATAATGATGTTATTATTTCACATTTTCCATTTTTATAATGGTTACAAACCTCCAAAAACAGATTCTGTTATCGGAGATAATAGATAATACGAACCCAAAAACTTAGATGGTGAACAGAAAATTCAGAATGCCACCCAAAATGATACTCAATAGTAATATTTTAATAATAAAGGAACCAATTATTCCTTTTCTACTCAATTATTATCTATTTTCACTTTTCCCCGAATATACATCATTGCTTTGATTACTCTATTTTCACTTTTAAATTAAAAACATTATCTTTGTGGAGTAATTCAAAAAATATATTTTTATGCCAGTTAGAGTTCCGGTATCACTTCCGGCTGTTGAAACGTTAAGATCAGAAAATATTTTTGTCATCGATGAGCAACGAGCATCGTCGCAAGACATTCGTCCCTTGCGCATTGCGATACTCAATCTTATGCCGTTGAAAATCATGACCGAAACAGATCTTCTGCGCCTCATCTCTAACACACCTCTACAAATCGAACTTGATTTTATCGACACCGATAGTCACGTGTCGAAAAACACTCCTCGCGAGCATATCGAAACTTTTTACAAAAAATTTGACGACATTAAGCACAACAATTACGACGGTTTGATTATCACCGGAGCACCTGTTGAAAAAGTGGCGTTTGAAGATGTGGATTATTGGCAAGAATTAACCGAGATTTTTGATTGGGCAAAAAAGCATGTTACTTCTACCCTATACATTTGTTGGGCTGCACTAGCCGGGCTATACCACCATTATGGTGTACCCAAATATGTGCTCGACCACAAAATATCGGGAGTATTCAAACATCGCATTGACGATGATTTAAATCCTATATTCCGTGGATTTGACGATGAGTTTTATGTCCCACATAGCCGATATAGCGAAGTTCGACGCGAAGACATTGAAAAGGTTGAAGGTTTAAAAATTATAGCCGAAAGCGCTGAAAGTGGCATATATATGGTAATGGCTCGTGGTGGTCGTGAATTTTTCATCACAGGACACTCTGAATATTCGCCAGGCACTCTCGACTTTGAATATCATCGCGATCTCGAAAAAGGTATAAAACCAGCAATTCCAGTCAACTACTACCTCAATGACGACCCCACACAGCAACCTATTGTGCGCTGGCGTTCACATGCCAATTTATTATTCTCAAATTGGCTCAACTATTTCGTATACCAAGAAACTCCTTACGACATTCGCGAGATTAAATAAATCTCCAACATTCAACAATTAATAAAACATGAGGGAAGGAAACCAACCTATCACTAAACAACGAATCGGTTACATCGACTCGATGCGAGGATTAATGATGATATTAGTGGTAAGTGTTCATGTTGCGTGGAGTTCGGGATGCAATACATTTCCCTATTTCGCATTTTTGGGGTTGTTTCGATTACCTTTATTCTTCTTTATTAGTGGATTTATTTTCTATAAAAAAGAACAGGTTTGGAATTTTTCCAATTGTATTAAATTTTTATCTAATAAGTTTTTAGTACAAATTATTCCTACCGCGATTTTCCTCTCTCTTTTCATGTTAATTTTTTCCATTAGCACTATAAATGCTAAATATAATGGATTTTGGTTTACTATCGCTTTATTTGAGTATTTTTTTGTTTATGTACTATTCAGCCTCATAATAAAGAAGCAAATTATAAATAATATAGTTCTTTTAATCATTGCACTCATTCTCTATATACTCTCTAGCGATGTTAGTGTTTATGAGAAGTACCCATTTATTTATAATGCAATAATATGGAATTTTGAATTTTTTATCTTCTTTGTTGCAGGCACTCTCACAAAACAATATTTTGATAAAGTCAAAATTATTTTTAACAAAGATATAATAATGACTATTATAATTATATCTATGTTTATCGGTGGTTGTTTGTTGCTCAAAAAATATGTTTTTAAGTTAGAACTAAAATTAGCGACATCTATGCTTGGACTATTCTCAATTTTCTACTTCTTTATGAAGAATAGTAATTATATAGATAATTCACGTATAGGACGAGTTTTACAATATATAGGACGTCGCACTCTTGACATTTATCTTTTACACATTTTCTTTATAACCAACTCTATTTCTTGGGTTAAAGACAATGGGATAGATTCTCCAACTATCATATTTATAATATCAATTGCAACAAGCCTAGTGATTACCTGGATATGCTTGTTAATTAGTAATATTTTGCGAACAAATCCTATTTTAGGCAAAATATTATTTGGAGCAAAAACGCCCATTAAAACCACTAACGATTAAGTCGCGTAAACTTTCACATTTTGCGAGTTATCCGAAAATCATTACAAGCAGTTGGTTCCAACAGGAGAAGAACTTTATATACTTGTCTCCCAAATACTTGCGGACGAGATAATTAAAGTAATTTCTATCTAAGAACTCGACTAATTTGGCGAAAACGAATTTGTCTTTATGCATAACGGTCTGATTATGACCGCAAAAGTAATTTCAAATCCGTTGACTCAAAAATCTCTTGTAACAAATTAAATATCAATTATTTCAAAGAACTATTTCGATTTTTTAGTGAACACTTATGATTTCGTATAGTTATTTAGTTATTCAATTTCTAAAGGTCCACAAAATTTAATTATATCACATTTCTACATTCCATATCTTAAATTGAAATCAATTCTCTATAGGCCTTGAGATATTTGCGTAGACGATTAACATCTCTATCGGTCAACTCGTTATAACGACGCACATCCATATTATCCGTAAGGTCATTAATTTTTACCGCCACAGCCAAAGGATTGGTTTTCACTCGCTCAATGAATTCATCGTAAGGCTCATCATCGGAGATTTTTGTAACACAACGCAATGCATCAATAATTTCGGTTGGGAACCCTTCTTTAAGTAAAGCCTCAAAAGTCCAATCAGTATCCTCTACTACATCGTGCAAAACACCAACGATTTTCTCCGCTTCGGTTCGCCCTGCCATCATTACGCGCATCACATGACCAACATAAGGCATTTCCACTTTATCTACTTGATTTTTGTGTGCCTCAAGTGCGATATTTATCGCCTTTGCCAATAACTCATTCATAAATTTCAATATTTGTTTTATCATTAAAGGGTTTAGGCTACAAAATTAACCAATTATTATTTAATCAAGACTTTTATTTTCATTATTTCTATTAGACTTATAACTTTCTTTTCACTATAGATTAACTTGACTTACACTTTAAATAAAGTCTGCTTTTGTATGTTTATATTTGAAAGAATTAGTACCTTTGTCAATGAATTATGGGGAAAATTTCTAATCAACCACGCAAAATAGAATTATTGGCTCCGGCCCGCGATGCCAACACTGCCATTGAAGCCATCAAGCATGGTGCTGATGCTATATATATGGGAGCATCAAGCCATGGAGCAAGAGCCGCCGCAGGCAATTCCCTTGATGATATTACAAAAGTTGTTGAATATGCCCATCAATTTAACGTAAAGGTATATATCACGCTCAATACAATTATATATAACGATGAATTAGAAACTGTTGAACAACTTATACATAACCTTTATCGCATTGGTGTTGATGCATTGATAGTGCAAGATATGGGTATTTTGCGAATGAACATCCCCCCTATTGCACTACATGCTAGTACTCAATGTGACACTCGCAATGCCGAGAAAGCCCAATTTCTTGAAAGCGTGGGATTCTCTCAAATCGTACTCGCTCGCGAATTGTCATTTACCGAAATTGCTGAGATACATAAGAATGTAACAGTTCCTCTTGAGGCATTTGTCCATGGTGCATTATGTGTCAGTTATAGCGGTGATTGCCAGGCAAGTTGTGTCTCTACCGGACGAAGTGCAAATCGTGGAGAATGTTCTCAAATGTGTCGATTACCATATACTCTCAAAGGTATTGATGGCACAATATACGAACATCATAAATATCTTCTATCATTACGCGACCTCAATCGCATAGCTGATATTGAAGCAATGCTTGAAGCCGGAGTTTCATCATTTAAAATTGAAGGTAGATTGAAAGATGTCGGATACGTAAAAAATACCGTTGCCGCATATCGTCAGGCAATTGACAAAATAATCAATCAATACCCCGAAAAGTATCAAAGAGCTTCATTAGGAACGACGACGCTAACATTTACACCTTCTCTTGCAAAAAGTTTCAATAGAGGTTTTACCCGATATTTTGCAGATGAAGTTTCAGCCTTTCGCCCAATGGCTTCATTCAACTCTCCAAAATCAATAGGAGAACCCGTTGCTCGTGTAAAACGCTTCATCTCTGCAACTTCATTTGATGTAAAAGAACTATCTGCCGAACTTCACAATGGCGATGGATTAGGCTTCTTCTATACAAATGGAGATTTTTATGGTTTCCGTCTAAATCGTATTGACAAAAATACGATTCATTCTGCTTCAAAAATATATGTTGAACCGGGAATCGTTATATATAGGAATAAAGATAAACAATGGGATGATGAAATTGCTCGTGATACTGCATCCCGACACATTGACATTGAGATATCTCTACGCATTGCCTCTAACAATATCCTTTTACTCAACATCATTGATCAACGAGGCAATGATGTAACAACATCATTTACACTAGAAGTACAACAGGCTAAAACTCCTCAAAAAGAGGCTCGACAACGAGTCCTTGAAAAAATTGGAGGGACTATATATCGCATTACAAAAATCAATGATACTGTTGGAAATATTTTTATTCCGGCATCAATCCTTACTGAACTACGTCGCAATGCATTATCTCTACTAGAACAGGCTCATCGTTTAAGATATACCCGTGAGTATCGTTTACCTGAAGATCAATCTGTTTCAACACCCATGGGAACACATTTGACATATCACGACAATGTGGCTAATCGGTTAGCACAACAGTTTTATACCGACCATGGAGTAAAATCAATACGCCCGGCAATTGAGATAAGAAAACCCAATGATGACATTGTAGTAATGACCACTCGCTATTGTTTGCGACGTGAAATGGGATATTGTCTTAAGACAAATAAAGGGAAGGAACTTCCAGCTCCTCTCTATATTGAATCGGGATGGAATCGATTTCGCCTTGACTTTGACTGCAAAAATTGCCAAATGAAACTGATTAAAGAGTTTAAAATTCAGTAACAATCTCTAATCTCAAATAGACTTATTAAATTTAACAATATTTACATCCCATCTTTTTACTTATCTCTAAATTTATCAAAAACACACTATTTATTCTCATTTCTTTTCCCTATCTTTGTAAGATAATTTTAAATGACGTATTTACAGTATGAAAACTGACCGTATATTAGTTACCGGTGGCACCGGTTATATTGGTTCACACACCGTTGTCGAACTACAACAAGCCGGATATAATGTAGTCATAATTGACAATTTATCAAACAGCAATCGAGATGTACTTGATGGCATTGAGCGCATTACCGGCATTCGTCCCGACTTTATAGAAGCAGATTGTACCGACATGAATGCCTTGTCGGATCTTTTCAATCAATACCCCGACATTTCCGGAATCATCAACTTCGCAGCAAGTAAAGCCGTGGGTGAATCTATAGAAAAGCCCATTCTCTATTATCGCAACAACCTCAACACCTTGATGAATCTACTTGACCTCATGCCTCAACATGGAGTAAAGGGGATTGTATTTTCTTCATCATGTACTGTATATGGAGAACCTGACGAAAATCCGGTCACAGAGGCAGCGCCCATCAAAGTTGCAACGTCTCCTTATGGCAATACCAAGCAAATATGTGAAGAAATAATACATGATGTAGTGCGAAGTGGAGCACCTATCAAGAGTGTAATTCTACGATATTTCAATCCTGTAGGAGCACATCCATCAGCCGAAATTGGAGAATTACCAAATGGAGTTCCTCAAAACCTCATACCATACCTCACTCAAACTGCTATAGGTATTCGCAAAGAATTGAGTGTATTTGGTGATGACTATGACACTCCTGACGGCTCATGTATTCGCGATTTCATAAATGTTGTAGATTTAGCCAAAGCACATGTTATTGCGGTTGAGCGTATGCTACAAGACAAATGCATCGAGAATGTTGAGACATTCAATCTTGGTACTGGCATTGGATTATCAGTAAAAGAGTTGATTGCCGCATTTGAGCGTGCAACAAGCGTAAAAGTTCCTCATAAGATTGTCGGTCGTCGTGCTGGAGATATAGAAAAAGTATGGGCAAATCCTCAATATGCCAACGACGTTCTTGGATGGAAAGCAACAGCCTCTATTGACGACACCATGCGCTCGGCATGGGCTTGGCAATGTAAACTACGTGAACGTGGCATAATGTAACATTATTTCAAAATGATTAGATTTATTCAAATAGCCTTTTTGTCTTTATTTTGCATCTTCGGAGCGACAGCACAAGTTGATACAATAAAACCACAACCACCTCGCATCAGTCTTATCACTTGCCATGCAGGCAGTGTGATGTATGAACTTTGTGGGCATTCAGCCATTCGCATCCAATTAGATGGTCAAGATTGGGTTGTAAACTATGGACTCTTTGAATTTCAATCAAAAAATTTTGCACTTAAATTTCTTAAAGGCGAAACAGATTATCGTGTAGGAGCATATCCTTTTGACATATTTATGCAACACTACTTAAGCGAAAATCGCCGAGTTGTAGAACAGCAATTAAATCTCACGCCCTCTCAATCATGGGAATTATTGAGAATACTTGAAGAAAATCTCCGACCCGAAAACTGTGTTTATCGCTATAATTATGTAAAAAATAATTGCGCGACAAAACCTATCAATCTCATAGAGAAAGTTGTTAATGATACTATTGCATTCTCTCAGCCCGATATTAAAGGTGCTGAATCATGGACTTTTCGTGATGAAATGCGACATTTTCATAGCAACTACGCTTGGTATCAATTCGGAATTGATTTGGCTCTTGGTCCCGGCATTGACTATACATTGCCAACTCGCGAAAAAATGTTTGCGCCAATGGCACTTGAAAGCATGATAAGAAAAGCCACAATTAACGATTCACTTGGCAACAAAAAACCGATTATACTAAAAGAAACCATTATTAATCAAGGAGGGCCAGCCCAACTTCCCCCTACTCCATTAATTTTATCTCCTAACTTTATTTTTTCTTTTATTTTTGTATTGATACTCATGTTATCAATCAAAGACATAAAGATACGGAAAATTTCACGGTGGATTGACTCTATTATATTTGGTTGCTATGGACTAGCATCATTTCTTTTATGTTTTCTTATTTTTATATCTGTAAATGAAGCAACATCCCCCAATTATTTAATATTACTTCTCAATCCTTTGTGTTTTATTCCTGCAATTTGCAATCGAATAAAAAAATGCGCTAAAATAGTTACGTATTATCACATTCTTAATATAGTGGCACTAATTTTGCTATTAATCATATTGATTAGTGGCATACAAATCGGCAACATAGCCCTTATCCCACTAATCCTAACTGGATTGACTCGTTCTGCAACCAACATTTATGTATCACGATGCGCCGTAAAGAAACAAAAATAGCACAACGCATTATCCTCTCACTCATTGCCTCAATGGTAACAATGACGCTTTCGGCTCAGGCCTCGTCAAAGCGTCCTTCGCTCGTTGTAGGCATAATGATTGATGGGTTAAATCAAGAATACATCAGCCAACTTCGTAATTTATTTGGAAACGATGGATTCAACCGAATTCTCAAAGATGCTGTCATACTTCAAAACGTAGATTATGGCACATCACTTGACAATGCTGCAGCCACAGCAGTCATATATTCCGGAGCATCACCTTCGATAAATGGGATTCCGGCTTATGAAGTTTTTGACTCAGAGAAAAGCAAATCACACCCAATCCTCCTTGACCCATCAAAAATAGGCAACTATACATCAGAGACCTATTCTCCAACGGCAATATTAGTATCTACACTTTCTGACGAAATCAGAATTGATGGAGACGGATTAAACCAAGTTCACTCAATTTCTCCTGATGCCATTCAATCAATTATCATGGCCGGTCATGCTGCGAATTCGGCATTTTGGATTAACGACATCACAGGAAAATGGGCAACTACTACGCACTACAAAGATGTACCTAATGTAATTTCAAATCGCAACCATCAATCGCCATTATCTACGCGTCTTGATGCTATTTCTTGGGAACCGACACTCAACATTCAAAGTTACCCCGATGTACCCGAACACCGTCGCACATATCCATTTCGCTACACATTCCCCAAAAGCGAACGCGACCGATATCGAATGTACAAACAATCGGCTTGCGTAAACGAAGAGGTAACTTCTGTTGCTAGTGCATATATTTCTACGTTATCTCTTGGCTCACATAAAGGTATGATAGATATGTTAAATATCTCATATACCTTAACTCCATATCAATATTCCCGCACCCCCGACTCTCGTGTAGAGACAATGGATGCTTATATAAAACTAGACAACAATCTCGCTCAACTATTCGCAACCATTGATCGGACTGTCGGGATGGACAATACCCTTGTTTTTATCGCAGGAACCCCTGCTCGCACTCGTTCTCGTCGTGATGATGAGCGATGGCATATTCCTTATGGAGAATTCTCCACTCGCCGAGCCATTTCGTTACTTAATATGTATTTAATGGCTAAACATGGCAATGGAGAATGGGTTAGTGGAATCCACAACAACAATTTATACCTCAATCAAAAATTAATTAAAGATAAAAGCATTGATATCACATCTCTTCGACAAGATGCCGCACAATTTTTAATGCGCATGAGTGGCATAGCATCGGCTTATACCATTGATGATATTATTGCTGCACGAGTCGGAGAAAATCCGAATGCATTAAAACGAAACACCAATATAAAATACGCCGGAGACATTGTATTAACTATCACTCCCGGATGGAGTGTTACTGATAATGAAGACAAAGCCAACAATAATATCGTGACTCGCGTTGCATCTCCTTCGGCACCTACATATATATTGGCTCCTTCGGTTGCTTCACAAACTATATCTTCTCCGATTGACGCTCGTGCCATTGCTCCGACTATCGCACGATTGCTTCGCATCCGTTCTCCAAATTCAGCAGCGACAACACCACTGCAATTTTAGTCAAATTCTATATTACAATCTTTCCATTTATAAGTATTTATAACTATCTTTGCAGTTGCTAAATTGCAATAGCATATTGTTGCATTATTATATCATCAAAATATGCAACTATTATTCACTTTTGATAATAAATAAAAATAAATATAACAATGTCATTTACAAGTTTTTTAAGCAAACTGTTTGGTAATAAATCACAACGTGACCTTAAAGAGATTATGCCTATTGTTGACAAAATTAAGGCATTGGGTCCCGACATGGAACGTTTGTCTAACGATGAACTTCGCGATATAATTACCAAAGTGCGTCAATCTATTGCTGATAGCATTTCATCATTTGAAGAATCAAACAAAGAATTGCGCATAAAAGTAGAAGAACTCCCCTTTGATGAACGTCAACCCATTTGGGATGAAATCGACAACAACGAGAAAAAGATTCTTGACATCATCGAAGATCAACTCAATGAACACCTCCCTACTGTATTTGCTGCTGTAAAGGAAACTGCTGCTCGTTTTGCTAAAAATGAGACTGTTGAAGTTACGGCAACACAACTTGACCGTGATCTTGCCGCTGAAGGTCGTGATTTCGTGTCAATTGATGGCGACAAAGCGATTTGGAAAAATCATTGGATTGCAGGTGGTAACGAAATAAAATGGGATATGATACACTATGATGTACAACTCATAGGTGGTATCGTACTCCACCAAGGTAAAATTGCCGAAATGGCAACCGGTGAAGGAAAAACCCTTGTAGCAACCCTTCCCGTTTTCCTTCGTTCTCTCTCAAAACGTGGGGTACATGTAGTAACAGTCAACGATTACCTTTCTAAACGTGACTCTGAATGGATGGGACCACTATATATGTTCCATGGTTCAACCGTTGACTGCATTGACAAGCACGAGCCAAACTCAGATGAACGTCGTGATGCATACAACTGCGATATTACATTTGGTACTAACAATGAATTTGGTTTTGACTACCTTCGTGACAATATGGCCATGACTGCTCAAGACATGGTACAACGCAAACACTACTACGCTATTGTTGACGAGGTTGACTCGGTACTTATTGATGATGCTCGTACTCCATTGATCATTTCGGGGCCGGTTCCAAAAGGAGATGACCAACTATTTAACGAATATCGCTCTAATGTTGAAAAAGTCGTTCAAGCACAACGTCGTCTTGTGACTCAAATTCTCAGTGATGCAAAAACAAAGATTGCATCGGATGATAAAGAGACACGCAAAGAAGGTGCAATATTATTGTTCCGTGCATTTAAAGGTCTTCCTAAAAATGGAGCATTAATTAAATTCTTGAGCCAAGAAGGGATGAAAAATCTCTTGCTCGAAACCGAAGCATATTATTTGCAAGATAATAGTCGAGAAATGCCTTTCATCACTGACCCACTATACTTTGTCATAGATGAAAAGAATCGTAGCGTTGAACTCACAGATAAAGGTATTGATGAATTAACAGGTAAGAGTAACGACCCTCAATTCTTCGTATTGCCTGATATCGCTTCTCAACTTTCAGAACTTGAACACATCACCGACCTTGCCGAAAAGCAACAACGCAAGGATGACTTGATGCAAAACTATTCTATCAAAGCCGAACGTGTTCACACAGTTTCTCAACTACTCAAAGCATATACCCTCTTTGAAAAAGATGTGGAATATGTGATAGATGACAATAAGATTAAAATCGTAGACGAACAAACAGGTCGTATTATGGAAGGTCGCCGTTATAGCGATGGCCTTCACCAAGCGATTGAAGCCAAAGAAGGGGTTAAAGTAGAAGCAGCAACCCAAACATTTGCAACAATTACACTTCAAAACTATTTCCGCATGTATCACAAACTTGCGGGTATGACCGGTACTGCCGAAACTGAAGCAGGTGAATTATGGGACATTTACAAACTTGATGTTGTAACCATTCCCACAAATCGACCAATTGCGCGTTTTGACCTTAATGACCGCGTTTATAAGACAAAGAAAGAAAAATATGCGGCAGTAATTGATGAGATCGTACGTCTTAAAGCCGAAGGCCGACCTGTGCTTGTTGGTACAACATCGGTTGAAATCTCAGAATTACTAAAACGCATGCTTGATATGCGCCACATCCCATGTCAAGTGCTCAACGCAAAACTTCACCAAAAAGAAGCCGAAGTTGTTGCACTTGCAGGAAAATCAGGTGCAGTAACAATTGCCACCAATATGGCCGGTCGTGGTACCGACATTAAACTTCCTCAAGAAGTAAAAGATGCCGGAGGTTTAGCAATCATCGGTACCGAACGCCATGAATCTCGTCGCGTTGACCGTCAGTTGCGAGGTCGTTCCGGTCGTCAAGGAGACCCAGGCTCTTCAGTATTCTATGTATCATTCGAAGACCAATTGATGCGTTTGTTTGCCACTGACCGTGTCATGAAAATGCTTGATACTCTTGGATTGAAAGAGGGTGAAATGATTGAGGCAAAGATGGTAACCAAAGCCATTGAGAATGCACAAAAACGCGTTGAAGAAAACAACTTTGGTATCCGTAAGCGCTTGCTCGAGTATGACGATGTAATGAACAAGCAACGCACATATATCTATAATCGTCGCCATCACGCATTACTCGGTGAACGCGTAGGTATTGACATTGCCAATATGCTCTATGACACCATCGAAAATCTCGTGAACACTCATGAAGCACCCAACTTCTACGAAGATCTCAAACTTGATGTATTCAAAGTACTCACTATTGAAGTGCCATTTACCGAACAAGAATATAAAACGCTTGCTAAAAATGAACTTGTTGATCGTTTATATCAAGCTGCAAACGAAGCGCTTGAACGCAAAAGTCAACGCATCATTGAAGTTGCACAACCAGTCATCAAAGATTGGGTGGAAAATCGCAATGCACAAGGTAAAATCATGGTACCAATTACCGATGGCAAACGCATATTTAACCTCCGTGTTGACATTACTGATGCTTACAATAGTGATTGCAAAGCAATCGTCAAAGAATGGCATAAGGCACTCTTGCTTGTGTCTATCGATGAATTGTGGAAAGAACACCTTCGTGAACTAGACCAATTGCGTCAATCAGTTCAAAATGCTTCATACGAACAAAAAGACCCATTGGTAATTTACAAGGTTGAATCGTTCCACCTCTTTGAAAACATGCTAAACAACCTCAACGTAAAAGCAATGTCGGCATTATTGCGTGGTCAAATATTCATTCAACAACGCGAAAGTGTAAACGAAGAGCAACAAGCACAACAACGACAACCAGAGGTAAAACAAGCCATGCCTGAACGTCGCAATGACTATTCTCAATATCGTGCATCTAAAGAGGATCTCCCCGGACAAGCAGCGCAACGCGCTGCGGCTTCGGCACACCAAGGCGAGCGTCCCCGTCCTCAACCTGTTGTAGCAGGTCCAAAGATTGGTCGTAATGATCCTTGTCCATGTGGTAGTGGCAAAAAATACAAAGCCTGCCATGGCAAAAATGCTTAATAAATTACATTCAAATAAAAATGCCGTATCATTAGATACGGCATTTTTTTGTTATAAGGTTATTTTGTTTCAGTGATAATTACTACCTTTGTAATATTATGATAGCAGAAGAAAAATTAAAAATAGAAGAAAAGGTTGTAGAAATGATTAAAACCGTCTATGACCCGGAAATACCTATTGATGTATATAGTCTTGGCTTAATCTATAAAATAGACCTTGCCGATGATGGTGCGCTAAATATTGATATGACTCTAACCGCGCCCAACTGCCCTGCTGCCGATTTTATCGTTGATGATATGCGCATGAAAGTTGAAAGTGTAGAAGGAGTTACAAGTGTAAATATCAACATCGTATTTGAACCCGAATGGAATAAAGATATGATGACTGAAGAAGCCAAATTAGAACTCGGTTTTTTATAACATTTACCCTTGCTTAATATCTCATGCCACAACGCAACATGACATATTTTATCTCCGATTTACATCTAGGAGCCTCATATCTAAATAATCCTTTAGATTATGAGCGACGTGTGGTGCGTTGGCTGAACACAATCCGACCTTCGGCAAAGGCCATTTATCTACTTGGAGATATTTTGGACTATTGGTATGAATACCGCAATGTCGTGCCTCGAGGCTTTACACGTTTTTTTGGTACACTTGCATCTCTTGCTGATGAAGGAGTCGAAATACGTTGGTATATTGGCAACCATGACATTTGGATTTTTGACTATCTTCCAAATGAGATTGGGATGACTGTTGTTGATGGGTATGAAATACGCGAAATTGATGGGCTCAAATTTTTCCTTTCTCATGGCGATGGCATAGGAAACCTCAAAACCGGTTTTAAATTAATTCGAAGTATATTCCGTAATCGCGTGTGCCAGAAACTTTTTTCAGGAATACATCCTCGATGGACTATACCATTTGCTCATAGATGGTCATCTCATAGCCGTAATTTCTCGGAAGAAAAACCTCAATTTTTAGGAGAAGAAAAAGAGCCATTTATCAATTTTGCAAAAAATTGGATTGCCGACCATAAGAACACTACAATTGATTATTTTGTATTTGGACATCGCCATATCCTTCTTGATTACAAATTAGATTCCAATTCAAGCGTAATCGTTCTTGGCGATTGGATTCATCATTTCTCATATGCCGCATTTGATGGGAATAAACTATCAATTGAGATTTTTAACGGCTGATTCAGAGATAAAAAATACATAAACCACAAAACATGTTTAACAACATATCTTTTTTTTTGCTCAGACAAAAAAAAAGAGTGACCTTTGCATCACAAACCTAAAACAATCTTTTTTACCTTAGAAATTATACCTATTGAAATCATAGGAACAAGCCCACCGTGAAGTGGGCTTGTTCTTATTTTATATCATTCATATTATATATGGATACACTACAGTTGAGACGCAATAATAGTATGAATGTTCTCCATAACTATTTTGTTGATGCATATAGACACCTATGATACATCCTTCAGAAAATAGGTTTTTTATTAATCAAAAAAATAGCAACATTTCAATTGAAATGTTGCTATCATATTATTTTATCGTATTATTATAGGTTTGTCTCGTTTTATCTATAATTAGCGACGGCTTTTCTTTGACTTTGATTTAGATTTTTTTGTCTTTGAACTAGCAGTTGCTTTTGATTTACTCTTTTTAGAAACCTTACTTGCTGATTTTACAGCCGATTTTTTAGCCTTTTTAGAGTAAGATTTTGAGTATCTTGATTTATTTGCTTTTGAAGTATATGTCTTTTTAGACTTATATGATTTCTTCACATACGATTTTTGTGCTGCCGCTGGAGAATAGTTGCGAGCATTTTGATATGTAGTCTTGTTAAATGTGAATACATCGCTATGAACAGTAGCATTTGCAAAGTCAATAATTGCGGCCGGATTAATTGCTACACCCATATAACGAGTTTCGAAATGAAGGTGAGCGCCAAAACTACGACCGGTATTACCACCTAAGCCAATTGGTTCTCCAGCTTTAACATACTGATTGCGTTTTACTAGATGCTTTGAGAAGTGGCCATAAACTGTTTCAAGACCATTGTCATGGCGAATAACTACATAGTTACCATAACCTCCGGCTTCGTAGTTAACAATACGCACACGACCATTAAATGCAGCTCTTACAGTATCACCTGTGCTCAAACGCATATCTACACCGCGGTGCATGCGACGGAAACGAGGACGATAACCATAGTTAGATGTTACGATACCCGGAACCGGCATATGAAAACCTGTAACATCAATCTTAGCTGTAGTAGGAATTTCAATTCCTGCGTAACAATTTACACGAGGGTTATCCCATCCATATTGTTCATCAATTTCACTGATAGATATTTCTTCAGTTTCATTTCCGAGAACACCATTTACAAATTTGTTTGTTTCTTCGTTTTTAATTTTGTTGGCATTGTTTCCTACTCCTGCAATGTAATTTTGATGCATCAACGCATGACGTTTACTTTGTGCTTGAGAAGAAAATGCAACACATAGAGTAATTAAAAATAATGTTGTTGTCTTAATAATCTTATTCAAATTCATCATTCAAAATTTTGACGTCCTATTATTACGTTTTAATTTTAGAGAGAGAAAAGGACGAGTTTAAAATATTTTTACTATTTCTTCAACGGTGGCAAAGGTACAACGATTCGTTTGAGTACCAAAGAATTGCACAAATAAAAAATGTGAATTGAAAAAGATAAATCTTAAAATTATGCGCTAACACACTAATACTCAACAAGATAAAAATTAACACTTTTGGCATCATTTTTTTTAATGTAAAATTTGCGTTGCTCACAAAGTGTTAATTTGTGGTTAAAATTTGTATTCAAAACGACTAAAATTTTAACTTATTAGACTCCAATTGATGTTTTTTGCAAATAATACATTTATTTGATTACGCAAAATTGCATTCTCTTGCAATGATAATTCAGGGTCAGAATCAAGCACATCCGATGCTGAATTACGTGCCAGTTGAATAATCTGCCCATCGGTAGCCAAATTTGCGATATGCAAATCAAAAGCAATACCACTTTGCATTGTACCCTCCAAATCACCAGGTCCACGCATTTTTAAATCAGCCTCAGCGACAATAAATCCGTCAGTAGTAGAAGTCATTATCTCTAACCGCTGGCGAGTTTCTTTTGCTATCTTAACTTTAGTCATCAATATACAATAACTTTGATCGGCACCTCGTCCCACTCTACCACGCAACTGATGTAATTGTGACAATCCGAAGCGTTCAGCATTTTCAATAATCATCGTTGTTGCATTAGGAACATTTACGCCAACCTCAATCACAGTTGTCGCCACTAGTATATGAGCCTGACCGGATGCAAAAAGCGACATTTGATAATCTTTTTCGGCTGGTTTCATTTTTCCATGAACAAAAGCCACCCTATATGAAGGAAATGTTTCACATATCAATTCATATCCCTCTTCTAAACTTTGCAAATCAAGTTTCTCATTTTCTTGAATAAGAGGATAAACTATATAAACTTGTCTTCCTTGTTTTAGTTGTCGGCCTACTGCTTGATATACTTGCATCCTCTGATCACTATTATCTCCATAGCGAAGAAGAGTCTGCACCGGTTTTCTACCCGGAGGCAATTCATCAATAACCGACACATCAAGATCTCCATAAACCGTCATTGCCAATGTACGAGGGATAGGAGTTGCAGTCATCACAAGCACATGAGGAGGAGTGGAGTTCTTTTTCCACAATCGCGCACGTTGAGCCACTCCAAATCGATGTTGTTCATCTATTACAACAAACCCTAGATTTTGAAATTGCACATTATCCTCAATTACAGCATGAGTACCTATTAATATATGCAATGAGCCATCTTGTAATTGTCCATGAATAATATCACGTTGTTTCTTGCGAGTTGAACCGGTAAGCAATTTCACATTAATACCTATTGGAGCAACTAACTCTGATATCGTTTCAAAATGTTGTGTTGCCAAAATCTCAGTAGGTGCCATAAGGCAAGCCTGAGTATTATTATCTACAGCAATAAGCATACACAACAATGCCACAAGAGTTTTTCCACTCCCTACATCACCTTGTAACAATCGATTCATCTGCTTACCACTCCCCATATCGGCACGAATCTCTTTTATCACTCGTTTTTGAGCCCCGGTGAGTTCAAATGGTAATTGTTGAGAATAAAATGTATTAAAAAAATGCCCTATTCGAGGAAAATGAAATCCTCTAATTACCGCCGACCGACGTCGAGTGTAGCGCAAAATATTAAGTTGCATATAAAACAACTCCTCAAATTTGAGTCTAAATCGAGCCTTCTGCAATTGCTCATTATTTTGTGGATTATGAATTGCCACAATTGCATCTTTTATTGGCATAAGATTTAAGCGAGACAAAATATAAGGAGGTAATGTTTCAGAGATATTGTTTACTACAGACAATGCTGTGTGTATATAATTAAATAATGTGCGTGATGACACACCTCTATTTCGCAATGTTTCGGTCAACGGATATACACCTCTCAATCCTTGCATTGCTCCTGCTGCCACAATGGAATCAACCTCGGGATGCACCATACTCCATCGGCCATTAAACTCCGTTGGTTTACCAAATAAAATATACTCATTGCCTACTAGATAGGCATCCTTTATTGACTTTATGCGCTGAAACCAAACAACTTCAATGGTTCCTGTTCCATCAGTAAATAATCCAACCAAACGACTCTTTGCGCCAGTTCCTTGAACCGAAAATGTGATAAATCTACCCTTTAATTGAATCGATGGCATATCGCCATGAATATCTCTAATAGTATATATCGACGACCTATCCAGATAATGATTGGGGAAATGATATAACAAATCATAATAGGATTTGATGCCAAGTTGTTTTTCTAACAATTCGGCTCGTTTTGGTCCAACACCTTTGAGATATTTTATGTCGAGAGAGCGCAATCGGTTCATCGTTGACGAAGGTATAGTTGTGCAATCTCAATGTCGAGAGGGTTTGTTATCTTTATATTATATGTATCCCCTTCTACCAATGCTACCTCATAACCCATCGCAGCCATTACGGATGCATCATCAGTAAATGTTGGTGTAAAAGGCAATGAATATGCTTCAATTAGTTTTTCGGCTTGAAATACTTGAGGAGTTTGCACTGCTTTGTATAAAGCACGATCAACCGGCACTGACCCTTGTTCATTTAGTTGACGCAATGAATCGGTTACCGAAACAACCGGTATTGCTCCGGGTGCATCATTAAGAGCGGCTATCAATCGCTCAACCATCATTCGATCCACGATGGGGCGTGCTCCGTCATGAACTGTTATCACTTCGGCATCATCGGGGATTGTATCAATGGCATTCTTCACCGATTGCCATCGGCTATCACCACCCACCACAATACATGGGGACTCAAATGAATACTGCTCACACAACTCTGCCCAATAATCAACAAAATCCTTATTTAACACCAATACGATATGCGAATCGGGCAAAGCCACTCGCATATTCTCTATCGTGTACATCAATACCGGACGGCCATTCATAAGACAATATTGTTTAGGCAACGCGGCACCAAATCGGCTACCGCTACCGGCTGCTACTATTATATTATATATGTGTTGAGCATTCATATATGCAAAGATAATTAATTTTCGCCAACCTAAAACAACACTCTTGTTGATATATTCAATGTCAATGAATGGGTTGTTTTGTCAATGGCTGTGGGTGTGGCTATTCCATATGTGGCATTAGGGGATAATCTATATTCAGCATCAGCTATTTCGTAGCCCAAAGTGGTCCCAACACTCATATTATCGTTTAATCGATAGGTGGAACCGGCTGCAATGCGTGCGTTCACAAATCCTTCGTTTGTTTCTATCGCTCTATCTATTGATTTGAGCGAAAAATTACGATAATAACCACAAGCCACTTCGGCATTAAAAGAAAAACGACTGCTCAACTGCTTGCGATAATATGGTGACAGTTCTACCCCAACTGCATTTTCGGGTGCTACAAAAGTGCGCTCACACGTTGCCGACTCATAGAAGATGGGAGTAGAACGCATAATCGCTCCAACCGATGCGCCCCAATGGTCACCAAACGGCATACCGAAACGCAATCCCACATTGAGCGACGGCTCTCGCGAAATCTTATATCCTTGCGACTTGAAACTTCCGAGATTAAAACTCATTCCGGTTTCAAGAGACAAAAAGGATTGGTTTTCATCTTCAACCGACAGCTTATTATATCTGTTTTGTAGTTGTTTTTCACCAAAAATTTTGTCACCAATAAAATATCCCAAGTGACCGGTCACAACTCCTATCAATGCACCACCGGCCACATCGACCGGAAAATGTCGACAATCAACCACCCTCTGCATCGCAATTGCCGAGGCAAAGGTATAACCTCCAAACGTGTACCATGGCGAGCGCCAGCCAAGTTCTCGTTCTATCATCGTTGCTCCAAGAAAACACCATGCAGTGTGTCCGGATGGAAATGAACGATCGTTTGTAGCATCAGGACGAATCTCCCCTACTTCTCGTTTCAACCAATCAACACTTCCAGCCATCATCACCACACCAAGACCTTGCGATACAGCCATGCGCCCCCACCCCGACCGGGTAGGCTGCCCCACCGCCTTCATTGCCCATGGCAATACCAACGAAACATACTGCGCACCATCAACAATCAATCCATTGTCACCATCTTGCGCCTCCCATGTAGGCGTCCAATCGGCACGTAACGATAACGGCTCAGCCTCACTTTGGGCATATCCACCAAAGACTGAACAAAACAACGTGATTATCGCAACAAATTTCTTCATAGTGCAAATATACCTATTTTAGAGTAGATAAAAAACAATGAGGACCGACAAAACGCCGATCCTCACATATATTTGATCTAATTTACTATATATTAAATGATACCTTGAGCCATCATTGCGCGAGCCACTTTCATGAAGCCGGCAACGTTTGCACCCTTAACATAGTTGATATATCCATCTTCCTCTTTACCATAGATAGTACATTGTTTGTGGATTTCAGCCATGATACCTTTGAGTTTAGCGTCAACTTCTTCAGCACTCCAGTTGAGTTTTTGTGAGTTTTGAGCCATTTCAAGACCTGATACTGACACACCACCTGCGTTTGCAGCCTTACCGGGAGCATAAAGAATCTTAGCGTTGAGGAATTCTTTGATTGCATCGGGAGTTGAAGGCATGTTAGCACCTTCCGACACTGCGAAACAGCCGTTAGCAAGGAGTGCGCGAGCATCGTCACCATCAAGTTCGTTTTGAGTTGCCGATGGCATTGCGATATCACAAACAGCGTGTTGCCATGGACGTTCGCCTTCGAAATATTGACAATCATATTCTTCGGCAAACTCTTTGATGCGACCACGATAAACGTTTTTGAGTTTGAAGATATAGTCGAGTTGTTCTTGTGAGATACCTTCGGGCACATAGATTGAACCGTTAGAATCGCTCATTGACACAACTTTCGCACCAAGTTCGAGAAGTTTTTTAGCTGTATATGTAGCCACATTACCTGAACCTGAGATAGCAACTTTCTTATCTTTGATGTCAATACCTTTTGTTGCAAGCATGTTCAACAAGAAGTAAACGTTACCATAACCTGTTGCTTCGGGACGCACGAGTGAACCGCCAAAGTCAAGACCTTTACCGGTGAATGTACCTGTGAATTCACGAGCCATTTTCTTGTACATACCATACATGTACCCTACTTCGCGAGCACCTACACCTATATCACCTGCAGGAACGTCGGTATCGGGACCGATGTGACGCCACAATTCAGCGATAAATGCTTGGCAGAAACGCATCACTTCCATGTCGCTCTTGCCACGTGGAGAGAAGTCGGAACCACCTTTACCACCACCCATAGCGAGTGTTGTGAGTGAGTTTTTGAATGTTTGCTCAAATGCGAGGAATTTCAAGATTGACAAGTTAACCGATGAGTGGAAACGGATACCACCTTTGTATGGACCAATAGCATTGTTATGTTGCACACGGTAACCCATGTTGTTTTGTACATTTCCTTTATCATCTACCCACGAAATGCGGAATGTGAACACGCGATCGGGAATGCAAAGGCGTTCAATCAAGTTGTAGCGTTCAAATTCGGGGTGTTCGTTGTAAACATCTTCGATTGTAGATAAAACTTCTTCTACTGCCTGAATATATTCAGGTTCATTTGGAAAACGACATTTCAATTTGTCGATTACTTCAACTGCTTTCATAAATTTCTTTCTTTAATGAAGTATTATGTGTATGTAAATATAATCTAAAACAATCATGATGCTCTTTCGCATCATTTACGGCTACAAAGATATAACCTTTTATCGTATTATCCTAACATTTTGTAAATTTTTTCTTGAAAAATGTAAACTTTTTCTATTTTTCTTCATTTTGCAAAGATTTTTGCAACCTCAACCAACACAAAAATAGCAAAAAGCAAGCAAATAGAACTAATAAATTGAAAGTTGAGAGTTAATTCTTCCTTAATGCATTTTTCTTGTTTTCCGAAGCGCAGCAACAATCTCCTGCCCACGCAGGGGATAGAAGGAGAGTTTTGGCCAACGTACGTTCTGACCACCTCCCGGCTTCGCCGTACTCCTCCTAAAATTTCTTTCGTAAATTTCAAGGGGAGAGTTGCTTATGTTATTGGTATTTTAACCGTCCACTTATTTGAACTGCAATCAAGGGGAGAGATACTTTGTCATTTATTTCATTGCGTCAGCCAAGCTGTCCCCTTGTTTTTCGCAGAAAAAGAGGGGGACGAGGTGCCTGCACCGGAGGGGGTTAAATCTCACAAAACACCAATTCTCTCACAATATTTACAAGTTGGGAAACGTAATATAATCATGAAACTAACCAATAAGCCCGAACTAAAAACCATTCGTCAAAGCTTACGCACTAATGGCACCCCGGCAGAAGCAACCTTATGGCGAATACTAAAAAACAAACAATTTGATGGTTGGAGATGGAGAAGACAACATTCCATTGGAAACATCATTTTAGATTTTTATTGCCCTAAAGCTAAATTAGGTATTGAATTAGATGGAAATCATCACTTTTCTTCTGGTGGGCAGATTGCAGACGATATTAAAACTGAAATACTACATGATTTTGGGATAAAAGTAATCCATATCGAAAACAATCAGCTATGGAAAATGCCTGATGCTATATTAGAACTTATCAAACAAGAATTAGAGTCAAAATAAACGGCTTCGCTGTACTAAGATTATGCAACACTCCCTCGGCTCTTCGAGCCACTCCCCCTAAATTTTATTCTAAAATTCAAGGGGAGAGCTACTTTTGCATATTACTTTTTTTGCGTTTGCATCGCATAATAAATAATTCCCTAAATAGGGTGTGCGGAGCCACCCTATTTAGGGAATTATTATTTATGCTCTGAATGTTTTTAGCTTAGAAATAGAGCGAATGCCCAAACCTATAGACTTGCACACACTAAGCGAAATCCGAGATCGTAGTAACGATAGTCGGGATCGCCGCTGCCACGACACGATACCAAACAGCCCTGCGCATAGTAGTTCCAACCGCCACCTCGATACACGCGGTAAGAGCCTGAGGTGGGCCCGGTGGGATTAGTTGATGGGCTTGATGAGTAATAGCTACTACTATACCAATCACTGCACCATTCACACACATTGCCACTCATATCATATAGGCCTAATTCATTTGGTGCTTTGGTGCCTACTTGGTGGGTTTTTATTGAATTATAATAATACCACGCCACATCGTCTATGTTATTACTTCCCGAGCATATATACCCTTGACTCTTATTCCCACCACGAGCTGCATATTCCCATTCGGCCTCGGTGGGGAGTCGGAAGGTCTTGCCGGTTATCTTGTTCAAACGAGGTATAAAGATATTGACTATATCTTCCCAACTCACATAATAAGCAGGATAGTAATTCCCCACTCCATAACTTGACGATGGATTTGAGCCTAACCATACATCAGAGCCATAAGCACTCATCGTTGAGCCATCGGCTGCTGTGCCACTATATTTCATAACATATTCCCACAATTGCTGAGTTACTTCATATTTTCCAATATAAAAATCACTTAATGTTACTTGATGTGTTGGACGTTCATCACTATCATAATCACTACCTTGCTCTGCGGTTGCTCCCATAGTGAAGGTGCCGCCTTTTACAAAAACCATCTCGTCTTTCTCAAGAGTTGAAAAAATGTCGGTGTCAATTAATGATATATCAATAGAACTAAATCCTTCATCGTTACCATAACCGGCAAGGGTGCCGATAAAGTTGTTAGCTTGAGTTTTTACTGTGCTAAATTGACTACCCAACGAACTACTACAGTCCAATACCAACATTATCAATGCACTTTTGCGTGTTACTTCCATTTTTGTATCACTTTCGGGGGTAAACTCTGAGTTGATTTGCCAATTTCCCGATGATGCTACATAGCTCCATTGATCAATATTGCTCGCACTGATAGTGCGTGATGTTAGGCTTTTTACTTCTTCAAAGGTAAAAGTAATAAATATCCCATCTTGTTCGCCTACAATTACATTTCCGCTGCTACATGATACCCCATGATAGGTTACATCTACTAATGCTCTATCACTCAATCTAAATGTGCCCTCGATATACATGGTTGAATTAGTGGCATTGCTCACATTGTCGAAAGTGAAGCGTATTTTCGTGCCATCACTTTGTCCGGGAATGGTCAAGCCTACTGTATTTGAGAAACTCTCATTATACACATCGTTGGCTATCTCTTGAAATTTTGCATTTACTTCCGAAATATCACTTACTTCTACTGCATTTTCCTCGCTACTGGCAAGATACTGCAAATTCTTTTGAAATTGGGCGACATCGGTAACGTCATTGCCGCGTAAGCCGATTGAATAGGCATTGATTGAGACGTTTTGTTTCTTTTCATTTTTAATGCGGTTATTTAATGCTGACAAATACGCATCATTGTCAGTATAGTTGGACTGCATCATGAATGAGCCTTGGTCAAGTCCATCGGTAAAGGTTACTAATGTTACATTTAACAAATCTTCGGGAACAACGGCTGTTTTAAGTGCATCAAGTGCATTTTCTACTCCATAATAGAGCAATGTACCTTTGCTTGATGTGAGGTTATTAACAAATGAGGTGTAACTGCTTTTTGTGGTTGATGACAATGAACCGATTGATTTTGTATAGAGTTCTGAGTTAAAACCCATTACTCCCATATAGATGCCGCTTGGCAATACTTCTCCTCCAACTCTAAACTCATCAATATTGGCAATGTTTCCCACTCTATGTTTGCGGCCTTTGTTATACAAGTCCATATAACTTCCGGCTATTGTTTCATCTATCAACATACTATCAATCGACGATAGAAGATAGGATTTTTCTCTTGTGCCTCCTTTATAGATGTGTAAATATTGCTCTTGTGCCACCATTGGCAACAACATCACAATAGCGATGGCTGATATTACTATTCTTTTTATTGTTTTCATATTCTATATAGGATTAGATTAGTGTTTGACAATTTTTTGTGTTTGGGTGGCTGTTGCTGTTACTGCTTTTACCACATACATGCCCGATGCGTAGTCGGCAAGGGAAACGGTGGCTTCGGTGGTCATGGGCGTTAACATTTCTACCACCATGCCATTGAGGTTGCACACCACAATGGCTGTGATTTCTTGTGATGATGATACCATGATTTCTTGTGAGCCGGAATTATAAGCTACTGACAATTCATTATTATCTGCCATCACCCCTTCGACTCCCGAGGGTTCCACCTCGAAAATTCCTTTCTCAAATGTGGAATAAGGATAGTTGTCAACAGTGGTTTTACTTTTTTGATAAACTTCAAGATTGTTGGCGGTTTGTTTGCCAAAAGTAATCTTGCGAATGTTGGAAATTGAATAAGATTCAACTTTCCCTCCGGCGTGAAGCGTGAGATACTTTGGCGTGTCGGCCATTACAACAATGGCGACAAGCATCATAATAGGAGTAACAATTCTTCGCATAAGCTTTTATTTTTGTGTGCCTATAGAGTCTCCAAATTCGGCGTTTTTCAAAATGTATAAAAAGAAAGACGTGAGACTTTGTCAGTTTATTTATTCGAAGGCATCGCCAAACGCCCGACACGAAATAAACAGTCCACTCCCACGCCTTATCGAATATCTCGAACCCCTTGCCGGGGAGTGGATATGCGACAAGAGAGAGCATTTTCACTGCTTATCCTTCGTGTCAAAATTTTGGCGAATTTTCGAATAAGGATAAAGCTGAAACGCTTTCACAAATATGTCTCCCATGGGGAGGGCAACACTCTGCCACCCATAAGATTGATGCAAAGATAGTGCAAGCTGAGTGCAAATGCAAGAAAAAAACGAAGTTTTTAATTTTGGGGACTATAACTTTGTTGGCACAAAGTTTATCTTACCCCCTCCCGGCTACGCCGTACTCCCCCTAAATTTTACTACGCAAAATTCAGAGGGAGAGCTATTGATGCTTTTGCTAATGTAACTGTCCCCTTGTTTTTCA
>JAFQSX010000030.1 GCA_017409345.1 Muribaculaceae bacterium
ATTTTTAGGAGGAACAATGGTGCCAATGAGGGCAATAACTCTCCTCTTGAAAATTACAAAGCAATTTTTAGGAGGAACAATGGTGCCAATGAGGGCAATAACTCTCCTCTTGAAAATTACAAAGCAATTTTTAGGAGGAGTACCCCGAAGGGGGGAGGCTAAATTAATTCATAATGCACAATGCATAATTTCCACGCGCCAGCCCTTCTGTTCTTCTGTTCTTCTGTCTAAAATATTCAATTTTCTCAATTCACAACTTCAAACTTCCTTTTTCCTTCGCTCATCTTTCCTCTTCGATTGCACACTTATGCGCTTAAATGTGTAATAATTGTGTCATTTTGAATTGTTTTTTGTATCTTTGTCAAGATATTTCGTAATTTAGAATAATTATTGACAATTATGAACATACTTGAATTAAGCGAACAAGAAATAGTGCGTCGTGGCAGTCTCGACGAAATGCGTAAAATGGGCATCGACCCCTATCCCGCAGCAGAGTTTAAAGTAACCGGTTATACCGATGAGATAAAAGAGAATTTCAAAGACGATGAGCCTCATCGCGAGGTGAGCATCGCCGGCCGCATCATGAGCCGTCGCATCATGGGTAAGGCTTCATTTATTGAAATACAAGACTCTTGCGGTCGCATACAAGTATATATCAGTCGCGATGACCTTTGTCCCGACGAAAACAAAGACCAATATAACATCGTATTCAAAAAACTCCTCGATATAGGTGACTTCATCGGTATCGACGGATATGTGTTCCGCACTCAAATGGGCGAAATCACCGTTCATGCACAAAAACTCACAGTGTTGAGCAAATCATTGCGTCCTCTCCCCATCGTAAAAGTGAAAGATGGTGTGACTTACGACGCATTCGATGACCCCGAATTGCGTTATCGCCGTCGTTACGTTGACTTAGTTGTTAACGATGGCGTAAAAGATATTTTCATCAAGCGCAACAAGGTTTACACCTCAATGCGCAACTACTTCAACGAACATGGCTACATGGAAGTTGAAACTCCTATCCTCCAATCAATCCCCGGCGGTGCATCGGCACGCCCATTTATCACTCACCACAATGCGCTCGACATTCCTTTGTATCTCCGCATTGCCGATGAGTTGTATCTAAAACGCCTCATTGTGGGTGGTTTTGAAGGTGTTTACGAGTTCTCAAAGAACTTCCGCAACGAGGGTATGGACCGCACCCACAACCCTGAGTTTACTTGTATGGAAATTTATGTTTCTTACAAGGACTACAACTGGATGATGGACTTCACCGAAAAGATGATTGAACGCATCGCGCTTGAAGTGAACGGCACCACACAAGTGAAAGTGGGCGACAACGTTATCGACTTCAAGGCTCCTTATAAACGCGTCACTATGATTGATGCCATCAAGGAATTCACCGGCATCGACATCACCGGCATGGACGAAGCACAACTTCGCGACGTGTGCAAGCAACTCGGCATCGAAGCCGACGAAACAATGGGTAAAGGCAAACTCATCGACGAAATCTTCGGCGAAAAATGTGAAGGCAACTACATACAACCTACTTTCATCATCGACTATCCTATCGAAATGTCGCCATTGACCAAACGTCATCGCAACAACCCGGAATTGACCGAACGTTTCGAATTGATGGTTAACGGTAAAGAGCTTGCCAACGCTTACTCAGAGCTTAACGACCCAATCGACCAATATGAACGTTTCGTTGAACAAATGAAACTCGGCGAAAAGGGCGATGACGAAGCGATGATTATCGACAAAGACTTTATCCGTGCGCTTGAATATGGTATGCCTCCTACATCGGGTATGGGTATCGGTATGGACCGTCTCGTGATGCTAATGACAGGTCAAACAACAATCCAAGAAGTATTGTTATTCCCACAAATGCGTCCCGAAAAGACTCAACGCCGCGACAAAGAGGAAGCATACACCGCAATAGGTGTTCCTGCCGAATGGGTTGCTCCACTTCAAAAAGCAGGTGTGCTCACTATCGATGCACTCGCCGAAGCAGGTGCAGGCAAATTACACCAAGACCTTTGTGGTATCAACAAAAAGTATAAACTCGAACTCAAAAATCCTTCAATCGACGATGTAAATGCGTGGATTGACAATGCAAAAAAGTAAAATATTGAGATAGCATATTTTCTCATTGAGTTTATACCTTAATTATTTACCAAAAGATACACCGAATGAATTTTCCAGGAAGAATAGCAGTGATGGGTGGTGGTAGCTGGGCTACCGCCCTCGCCAAGCTGTTGCTTGAAAACTGCGAAATGATAGATTGGTATATGCGCCGCGACGACCGCATCGAGGATTTCAAACGCTTGCGTCACAACCCCGCATACCTCACCGATGTTCACTTCGATGTGCAACGCATCGAATTTTCAAGCGACATCAACAAAGTGTGCTCCGAATGCGACACCTTGCTAATGGTGATGCCATCGCCCTACTTTAAAGATCACCTCGCAAAACTCAACGTTGACATCAGCAACAAATATATCGTGTCGGCCGTAAAAGGGATTGTTCCCGATGAAAATGTGCTGATTACCGACTATATGATAGAAAAATATGGGGTACATCGCGATCACATGTTGGTTATCAGTGGTCCATGTCATGCCGAAGAGGTGGCTCTTTCGCGTCCATCATACCTCACTGTCGGCGGTCATGACCTTCCTCATGCCGAAAAATTTGCTTCATGTCTTGCAAGTCGCAACACTCACACGATTACATCCGATGATGTTGACGGCATTGAATACGCTGCCGTTCTCAAAAACGTGTACTCTATTGCAGCCGGAATTGTTCATGGCATGAAAAAAGGCGATAATTTCTCGGCGATGCTTGTGGCAAATGCCATTCGCGAGATGGAGCGTTTCCTTGAAACTGCCGCTCCTCGTCAACGCCAAATCTGCGACTCCGTATATCTTGGTGACCTTCTTGTCACTTCATATTCTCGTTTCTCTCGAAACCATAATTTCGGGGCTCTCATTGGCAAAGGATACTCAGTATCTGTGGCTAAAATGGAAATGGAACAAATAGCCGAAGGGTATTATGGTACAAACTGCATCTACCAGATCAACCAAAAATTAAAAGTTGATACTCCAATCCTAAACGGCATGTATGACATTCTTTATCGTCGCGTATCGCCCGAAAAGGCTATTCGTGCCATGGCAGAAACTTTTGTTTAATAATTAGCATTTTAAGTATATAGAGATTTTTAATTTATTTGTGATTAAACAATGAAAACAATCAACGTAAACATTAAAGATGTGCTCGGCACAGTTTCTGAAGCACAAATTGAAGCTCTCGACGCTGCGGCCGCCGACGGACTTGAAAAATTACACAACGCTTCGGGTGAAGGTAACGACTTCCTTGGTTGGCTCGACCTACCCTCTCGCACTCCTGCTACTCTTCTCGATGACATCGTAGCAACTGCTCAATCACTCCGCAACGACTGCGAAGTGGTAGTAGCAATCGGCATCGGTGGAAGTTACCTTGGAGCCAAAGCTGTAATTGAAGCATTAAGCGACTCATTTGCCGCTTATCGTGGCACTACTCCTACAGTGCTTTTCGCCGGTCAAAATATTGGCGAAGACTACCTCTACGAACTTCAAGACTATCTCAAAGATAAAAAATTCGGTATCATCGTGATTTCTAAGTCAGGAACCACTACCGAACCCGCTATCGCGTTCCGCTTACTCAAAGCTCAACTCGAAGCACAAATGGGCAAAGCTGAAGCATCTCGTCGCATCGTAGCTATTACCGATGCTAAACGTGGCGCCCTCCGTCAACTTGCCACCGAAGAAGGCTATAAAACATTTGTTATCGACGACAATGTGGGTGGTCGTTTCTCTGTTTTGAGTCCTGTGGGATTGCTCCCTATCGCTGTTGCCGGTTATGACATCAAAGCACTTATGCAAGGTGCCATCGACATGGAAAACGCGACAAAAGAACACTCTAAAGACAATCTTACCGAGATTTACGCTAAAACTCGCAATGCGCTCTACAACGCAGGCAAGAAAATTGAAATTCTCGTAAACTATAACCCAAAACTCCACTACTTCGGAGAATGGTGGAAACAACTCTATGGCGAAAGTGAAGGTAAAGACCTCAAAGGCATATTCCCTGCTGCCGTTGACAACTCTACCGACCTCCACTCTATGGGACAATGGATTCAAGATGGCGAACGCACTATCTTTGAAACCGTTCTATCTGTTGAAGAACAAGCTCACTCGGTTATCATTCCAAGCGACGACGCCAACCTCGACGGATTGAACTACATCGCCGGTCGTCACGTTGACGAAGTGAACAAGATGGCCGAACTCGGCACTCGCATTGCTCACATCGACGGTGGTGTGCCCAACATGCAAATCACTATCCCTGCCCTCAAAGAAGAATACCTCGGACAATTAATCTACTTCTTCGAAAAAGCATGTGGCATCAGTGGTTATATCCTTGGTGTGAACCCATTCAACCAACCGGGCGTAGAGGACTACAAACGCAATATGTTTGCCCTCCTCGAAAAACCGGGCTACGAAGAAGCAACCGCCGCTATCAAAGCCCGCATCTAAAGAAATATTTAATATAATGCAAAGGGTGAGTCTCAATGGCTCACCCTTTTTGTATTTATCATATTTTTTGTTGGATTCACATTATTTTCTTCCGAAGTCAGCAGGGATTTCGCCCCACTCATCGGTGTTCCATTTGAGGATTGGATTTTTTACCGGATAGTGTGCTAAGAGCCATTTGTCGGCACGAGCCAATAACTCAAATATTTTACCATTCTTTGATGTGCGAGCAAGCGTTGAACGATGCCCACCTTTTCTTATCCACGAAATAGCAGTGCGTGAGTCGCTATAAATCGCGGTTGTGGTATCACCTTCTTTATCCAACATGGCTAGGGCGTGAATAAGTGCAAGATATTCGCCCACATTATTTGTTCCGTCATCAAGTGGTCCTACATGAAATACTTGTTTTCCTGTTCGCACATTCACTCCTTGATATTCCATTGGGCCGGGATTCTTGGCACATGCACCATCAACAGCGATGCTGTCAAGAACAATTTCGGGGAAAGCCTCGTAATTTATCACTTTGGCTTTATGAGACGCGATAGTGCGCAACATTGCCACCTCTTCACTATCATTCCCTCGAAATGCCAGTGTAGCAGCCGTTTGGTCATCGTATGCTTTATAACGCGCACCGGGGAAATTTTTCACTTGGGCTTCACACTCTTCCCATGTGTCATATATCCCGGGGTTATCTCCTACCCACACCACATAAAATTTTCTCCGAGCCATTTTTACGATAATTGAGTTAACAAAGAGATATCAACATATCGTAGTCCATATCTATTTGCAATTTCTTTATTTACCACCTTTCCCATATACACGATTGCACCATCTTGCCACCCTTGAATAAGATGAGTTGTTGAGTTCATGTGTCGGTTGGCATGCATGAGGTCGCCAAGCAGAGTTATCATAGCATTACTCAAAGCCATTGCTACTGTGCGAGGCACCGTTTGTCCCACTTCGACTATGCACATTCGATCTTGAATCCCTTCATTTTGCAATGACGGAAGCGTTATTGCCGATTGAGGAGATAGAGCGACTGATGGCGAGTTTGGTCCCTCGTTTTTCAAATCAAAAACCAATACCCTACGTTTCATCAACGACACCTCTTCTTGATTTAATGCATACCCTTGACGCGTGGGTGTCATTAATATTACATCGGCACTACGAAGAGCATTATGCAACACTTGTGGATGCAATGCCGATCCGATAACCATAGGTCCTAATTCGCGCACGGCTCGACGCAATCGATACACATCATCGTCAAACATACGTACCGTTGCTCCTAACCCAACTGCCGAACGTGCTGCTGCACAGGCTGCTATTCCCGAACCAATAATTGTTACCTCACACGGCACAACTCCGGCAATGCCTCCCAATAATATCCCTTTCCCTACATGCTGATTGGCTAGTAACGATGAAGCAACCGAGATGGCAGCACGCCCATCAATCTCGGCAAGGATATCGGCAAATGGCTGATTACCTTGTTCATCTTTTACTTGATCAACGGCAATAGTGGTAATATATTTACTTATTAAAGAAGACAACAACCGTTCGCCATGTATATATTGCTTCATAGTCAACAACATTGCACCACGACGCATTTTATTGACATCTACTGATGACAGATTATCAAAATATATCACAATATCGCACATCAAAGCCTCATCACGCTCCACGATATGCGCTCCATTGCTTGCATATTGATTGTCACTATAATGAATCACTTGAGCGGCTCCACTTTGCAATTTCACATCATAACCCTTCTCCACCAACCGATTCACCGACTCAGGAGTCATTGGGAATCGGCCATCATTGGCACTCTCACATTTTGGCAATCCAATAGTAATTGCTCTGCGCGACGATGCCACCATTGATGGTTGTTCTACAGGTGTGGGACTCAAATGCTGATTCATTATATTAGTTGTTTATAAAACCTTGCAATCAGTTCTGATTATTTGATTGTCGGGATTGACAACAACTCGACAAATTCACGAGCCGTATTTGCTATCTCCGATTTATTCTCAAGTCGTTCTGACGAAAACTCAATTTGAGCCTTTGAATAATGCTCCATGCGCTTGGCAAGAGCATCCTTGATAAATATCAACAACTCCTCATCACTCTTATTGGCTATAAGCGGACGTTTGTGGCGACCTCGCATCAATCGAGAGTGAAGGCGTTCAATAGGCGTATTGAGAAACACAGTAGTGCCATGAGCGTTCATATATTCCATATTATCAAAAAAACATGGAGTGCCTCCACCACAAGCCACAATCACATTCTCAAAATCGGCTACCTCTTGAAGCATACGTCGCTCCACATCACGAAATCCATCTTCGCCTCGCTGAGCAAAAATTTCCTTCACTGTGAGGTGATAACGCTGCTCAATATAATTATCAAGATCGATAAATGGCACACCGGTCAACGCTGAGACAGCACGCCCCATCGTTGACTTGCCACAACCCATATATCCAATGAGAAAAATCGGATGCACCTCGTCTTATTTCTTTTCTTTAAGAAGGTCGCGAATTTCAGTAAGAAGAACTTCCTCTTTTGATGGTGCAGCAGGAGCTGCAGGCGCTTCTTCTTTTTTCTTTTTAAGTTTCATGATACCCTTAATCATGAGGAAGATGCAGAATGCAATAATAATGAAATCAACTACATTCTGGATAAATTGGCCATAATTGAGATACACAGCAGGTGTAACCTCTTTGCCGCCTTCCATTACAGCAGCAGTCAATTCATATTTCAAATCGGCAAAAGAAATTCCACCGGTAATCTTTCCTATTGCAGGCATAATAATATCATTAACCAATGATGTAACAATTTTACCAAATGCACCACCGATGATGACACCGACTGCCATATCTACTACATTGCCTTTTACTGCAAATTCCTTAAATTCATTTATGAACTTTCCCATAATCTTTAATGTTTTATTTTTAATTTAATTTTTTTACAAAAATAGGAATTTTTTTTGCGACAATAGCATATTATAGACCTATTTTAAACTTTTTGACCTATTTTTCTAAATATCTTTGCCTTTGAATATATGTTAATTGAAAAAAAAGTAGTAATTTTGCACTGCTAAATTAAAGCAAGGTAAAAAGATTATAAACCCAATATTTATTATTTACAATTATGACTAAAGTAGGTATTAATGGTTTTGGCCGTATCGGACGTTTCGTTTTCCGTGCTGCTCAAAACAGAAATGACATCGAAATCGTAGGTATTAACGACCTTTGCCCAGTTGATTATTTGGCTTATATGCTTAAATATGACACTATGCACGGTCAATTCGAAGGCACTATCGACTATGACTTGGAAAAAAGCCTTTTGATCGTTAACGGTAAAAACATCCGCGTAACTGCTGAACGTAACCCAGCTGACTTGAAATGGAACGAAGTTGAAGCTGAATACGTTGTTGAATCAACTGGTCTTTTCCTTTCTAAAGACAAAGCTCAAGGTCACCTCGATGCTGGTGCTAAATATGTAGTTATGTCAGCTCCTTCTAAAGACGACACTCCTATGTTCGTTTGCGGTGTGAACTTCGACAAATACGAAAAAGGTACTCAATTCGTTTCTAACGCTTCTTGTACTACTAACTGTTTGGCTCCTATCGCTAAAGTATTGAACGACAAATGGGGTATCGCTGACGGTCTTATGACTACAGTTCACTCGACTACTGCTACTCAAAAAACTGTTGACGGTCCTTCTTTGAAAGACTGGCGTGGTGGTCGTGCTGCTGCCGGCAACATCATCCCTTCTTCAACTGGTGCTGCTAAAGCTGTAGGTAAAGTTATTCCTGAACTTAACGGCAAATTGACTGGTATGGCTATGCGTGTTCCTACTCTTGACGTATCAGTAGTTGACCTTACTGTTAACCTTGCAAAACCTGCTACTTACGCTGAAATCTGTGCAGCAATGAAAGAAGCTTCTGAAGGTGAACTCGCAGGCGTTCTTGGTTACACTGAAGATGCAGTTGTTTCTAGCGACTTCCTTGGCGACGTTCGCACTTCTATCTTCGACGCTAAAGCTGGTATCGCTTTGACTGACACTTTCGTGAAAGTTGTTTCTTGGTATGACAATGAAATCGGTTACTCTAACAAAGTTCTCGAACTCATCGCTCACATGAAGAAAGTAAACGGCTAATCATTAGCTTTTACATAAAAAACAGAAAACTGCCGAGGCAATCGCCCCGGCAGTTTTTTTTATTTGCTATCACAACTTTTTTTCATTTTTTCGCTAACTTTGTGGACTGATGCAATTTAATCAAATACACTTCTATTTCATGAAAATTCTCACATATCTTCATTCCCAAATATCTATATAAAAGAATTCTTTCCACTGCTCAGCAACCTTATATTTATTTAACGCATTAGTTGGTACATATAATTTGCAATTCCATTTATTTAAATCATCTAGAGCCTGTTGCTCACAAAATGGTGGAGTATTTGACTTGCTATAAATAGAGATTAGAGAAGTGCAATCAGAGAATGCTTCAGCCCCAATAAACTCCAAACTTTTGCCAAATTCAAAACGCTCAAGACTTAAACAACCCGAAAAGGCATTGTTGCCTATATATGTAACACTATCACCCACTATTACTGATTTCAGATTAGAACAACCATAAAATTCATTATTAGAAATAGCAGTTTCGCGTTCGGCAATCTTGACCGTCCTTAGAGTTTGGTTACGGAAGAACGGAGAATACCCATGTTCTTTGTCTTCATAATAAGAAATATCGCCTCCGATATAAACCGAATCTAACGGACAATCATTAAACAATCCTTTTTCTTTGTTTGAATATAATTCCAGCGGTTCATCCCTATCAGCAATGACCACATTTGATAAAGATGCACACCCTCCAAAAGCGTAGTTCCCAATAGCAGGGACTCCTTTAGGAATTAAGATATTCTTTAATGATTTACAATCGCAAAAGGCATAATCATAGAATGAATATTCCATTGCTTCTGGAATTGCTATTTCTTCAAGGTGCACACACCCTTTAAATGCCCCATAACCTATAGGCCCCCTATAATCCGAGAATATAGCGCATTTGTTGATATAACTATTACCATGAAACGCATAATCACCTATTAAATTTAACTGCATATCAACACCTTTGTATGACACAATTTGTGGCAAACACAAGAATGTACATTGGGGATCATAGGTGCAATCTATCGCATCGCAAATACGCTCCGAAGGATTTCTTAGCACATATCTCACTCCATCGACAACGAACATTGAACTCAAATACGGATATTTCCATACTGTCTTTAGACCTGTATACAGATCATTAGCCACATAATTAATCGCACCTTCGGCATTTTCATATCCCTCCGGTGGAGTATTGGTCAACCATATTGTCTTAATAGAAATATATGTATCTCTATGATTCATAAGATGAAAACGATTCCTACTACCGTACATATATGAAACATCTCTATTTACACCAATCTTGGTAACTTCGGCTCCTATAATTAAAGTATTCAAATTGCAGTTTACAAATGCTCCGGCACCGATCTCTTTCACGGAATTTGGAAGCTGCACATGTGTCAATCTGTTAAATCCGACAAATGCATAATCTGGAATTTTCTTTACTTTATTTCCAATTTGCAAAGTTTTAATCGACCTACTCATGTCTCCAAATGCTTGAGACACATAATCTCCACCTATGCCTATATTTGCTACTTTTGCATCAATAGCATTGTAATTAAGAACCTCTACTCCTGTACAACCTTTAAAGGCATCACTATCAATTTCTTTCACAGCCTCACCTATTGTTACCTCTTTTAGATTAACCCAATTTGCAAATGCGTGACTTCCAATAGATATAACCGAGTTAGGAATTTTCAAAGCAGTTAATCCTACACAACCACAAAAAGCGTAGTTTCCTATTGATTTAAGCGAATCCGGAAGTGATATTGAAGCCAATTTTGAACAGCCACTAAAAGCATAATCTCCGATTGATGTAACTGTATTAGGTATTGTTACAGATGTTAATTCTTTACATTGAGAAAGTATGTATTCAGGAATATTTTTCACTCCCTCTCCAAAATGAATAGTTTTTAAACCTTTACATTCATTAAAAAGGGAATAGCGATAATAGGTAAAATTATCCGTATTGATGTTAACTTCCTCTAATTTATTACAACCCCGAAAAGGCTGGATGTCAATATAAACGACACTATTTGGAATGGTCATAGATGTTAAACTAGAGCAATCGTCAAATGCAAAACTGCCAATTTTGGTGACAGAATTGGGGATAGTTACCGAAGTCATATCATGACACCCTATAAATGCGTTATCTCCGATTGCTTCCACGATATATGTCACCCCTTTTCTTGTCACTGTTTTGGGAATCTCTATATGTCCCTTATAATGTTTCCGATTAGAATCTTTATAAGAATCTCTATATGTTACAGCAACGATTTGTTTCGCTTCATCAATAACTTTATAATAAATGCCATCTACTTTAAAATTGGAAGCAATTCCTTGCATTACAACACTAAATACGAGCAATACTAATGCAATTTTTTTCATCTGAAATAATCAATTTAATTTAACATAGGAATGTTTCATAAAATCCACTTTAATACTAGCAAGTAGCCTGAGCCTCATTTAAGGAACTACTAATGTGTTTTGCTTTCACAAAAATAATGAAATTATTTAAAAAGTTATATCAATTCTGACGTTTTTTAAGAGTGATCATTGCCGTTTATTCTCTCATTAAATCAATAATTGTTTTTATTTCAGATAATATATTGTTTGTTGTTGAGTCATTATCATATCCGTATCTTTTGAAAAATTTAGTTCCAATCCAACACCCATTCTTTGGCAATACATTAAATCCATATTGGTTTAATATGTCAGTATATTTTTGAATATTTGGATATTCTTCATTAGAATATTTCTTCTTATTGTCAAACGATATGTGCCTAATTCCAATATATCCTTTCCCAGTTTTAGTAATAGTTATTGCAATTTCATTATTTAACTCAAATCTTTGTGTTTTATCATTTAATTCAAATGGTTTCCCCAAAATTGATATTAATTGATTTGTTATATTTTCAAATATCTCGTTTACTTCTTCTTTTGATGGTTGTTTATATCTTTTTTGAGGAATAAACTGAATTTCATTTCTTATTAATTCTGCACGTTCTTTCAAGCATAAATGGCTATTTTTTATGGCTAAATTAATTACATTTCTAATGTATTCTCGTTTTGCATTTGTCAAACGAGCCGATGGATGCGGGGTACCTATAATTTGAATATTTTCAAGTTGACCAATTAAAACATCTTCGGTTAAATATTCTCTTTCAAATGACTGTTCTATACCAAAAATCTTTTTTGCACTTAAACATAACAATAACCTTGGGTTAAGTTTTCTTATTAAATCAATTGTGAATGGAAGTGATTTGCAAAGAAGATTATATCCTAACGCACCTGCCTTTTTTGTTTGAAAACAAGATGCATTTATATACACAATTCTATTATCATTAGAAAAAATATTTTCTGCATTGTTTCCTAATCCTCGTTTCAAGAAGTCTTCAATTCTTTTGATATATACCCAACTTCTATGTTGAGCCCAATTAGAATTTCCTCTTATAAATTGTTCAATGGAATAGTCATTTTGAAATGAGCCATTGGAGCCTGGGTTAATACCCATCACAACAATATCTGGATTGGATGAAATATCATTCAAGGGCGTTTGAGTATAAAACCCTTTCGTTTCCGTTCTATCTAATTCTTGATAAAACTTAAAAGCGTTTTTAACCCATTTTGTTAATTTATCCTGCATTGTCATATCTACAAAATTATAATTAATCTCAACATTAACAAATTATTTATATTTCCTTCCAATTTCCTCAATCTTGCGTGCTATTTCATTGCGAAATTCTATAGGTTCAAGCACTTCGATGTCGTTGCAGTGCCAAAGTATTTCGCGTAGGAAATCGGACGTGGGACGAAGCCATAGTTCAAAGATACTAAAATTTTCGTTTCGTTCGGTTTCCTCTTGGCTATGATGTAGTGGCACGGCTCGAATATAGTTGGCCTGATGGTCCGATACTTTCAGTTTCACTTTCTCAGGCTTTATATCTTTCCCTATTTCAATGCCATAACATTGTTCAAAATATTCTTCAGAAGAGAATGTTTTTGGCATCTTGAATCTCTTGTCATTGCTGACATATAGGTCTAAAATTCTATCCAACGAATAGATGCGAACTTGGTCATAATATGGTGTACGCCCTACCACATACCATCTTTGCTTAAATAATTTCACACAATAAGGTTCTATATCAAACGTATGGGCTTCATCATGCCAATAATTTTGGTAAGTCACAGTCAAAGTGCTACCGCTTTTCATCGCACCTATTATATCGGCAAGATATTGCTGTCCCGATGGGATATTTTCGAGCAAAATGCGATCTTTTAAGCGTTGGTTATCTATCAACAAATTACTCACCGAAACCGTATTTAACAACCAATTACGTATATTGCCACCTTTCAATTCCTCAGCATTAGCAATATAGTAATGATATCCACCTTTGCGTTGGCAATCAATAACCAAACCAAACATTTCTTCTACTGCAATGCGCCACTTATGAAATGTGCGTAATGGCAACTCTACTCCTTCACTCAATTCATTGTCGAGCCACTTTTCTCTCAACTCATTAAACGTGATTTGTTTGGCTCGATAAATCGTTTCGACCAACCACACATATTTATTCAACAAGTTAGAAGCCATACCTTTATTGTTTTAATATTTCAATTACTTTTTCTGCATCAACGGCAGTTAATCCATTTTTTGAGGATGTTTGCACAAGATGCGACAACTGCTCAGCCAAGAAATAGTTTTCATCATCAATTACGCAATAACTATATTTGCCCGACGCATTTTTTTCAAGCCAAGCATTAATCTCCAACCCCTTTGAATATCTCTCGGGCAAATGGAATGAACCACCTTCTATTTGGTCCAAATAATTGGTCATAATAAGAGATGGTGTTATTGAGTAAATTTCTGATGGCAAATTACGTTCTTGCCACAACTCTTGCAAAAACTCCACTCCATACTCTTTCCACGATGAAGAAATTATGATTTTTGCTCCCGTTTGCTCTATTATTGCTTTTAGGTTTTGCAATGCATCAGGGTCAAATCGCGTTCCAAATTCGTCATTTGGATCAAATCCATTCGTCTGCAGAAACTTAGTGTTATTCTCAGTGTTCAACACCCCATCAAAGTCTAAAAAAAGGTATTTATCCATAACATTTATTGTTTTCGTTCACAAATATAACAAAAACATCTGCAATATCAAGGCATAAGTTTATTTTTTACCAAAAACTATATAAAACACAAAGAGTTCAGAACAGGTCTGAACTCTTTAGCCCAAAATTATTTATTATATATCCTATTTTAGAGATTATTTTTCTTCGCCTTCCTTATTCGGAGTAAGAAATGGTACTGCTATTGCTACTGCTGCTGCCAAGAAATAAATGAATCCTAACCCGGCAAAAGAAACTCCCATAGGAGAGAATAATAAAAATGCCACAATCGGGCCGGCAAGACAATATCCTGCGATTGGCTTTATTACCTTATCTTTATATGCCAAATATCCACCTACGATAGGGCAAATCAAGAACAACAATGTCCACCATGAATCCCCAAATGGAGCATCAAACAAACATTTTACCATTGAAACATTCATTTTGCCCATAACAGAGATAACCGGCAAAAAGAACAATACCAAAGAAATCGCACAACACGCTAAAATTATAGTTCGCGAATTTTTGTAAGTTAAGAATTTTTTAATTTCTTCCATAATGTAATTTTTAGTTATTAATTAGGTTTGTTTCTATATTTCTATAATCTTATGCATTGATACTGAATTTATAATATCATTCGGGAGTATATACTCTTTAAATTTAAAATCATGATATACTTCACTGCCTAAATCTCTAAATACTTTATATATAAATTCTGTACAATAATATTCTGAATCATCATTAATATCAAATGCGTCATCAAATTTTTTATTATCTTGCAACAACGACTTGACAATTACCTTCATTTGATCTTTATCAATCGTTCTTTCCATTCGATATATTCCAAGTCTATAAGAATCTGATGTTTCAATAAAATCATCTATTGATTGAGAGACTATATATCCAAGATCGGAGGACATATGAACAATTTTATAGTCACTCTCTCCTTTAATCACCAAACCTATATGCGAATATTCACATTCTGAATCAGCATTCATAAAACGTACAATATCACTCCTTATAGACTCTCCTGCGCTGAAAACAAGATCTCCGGTTTCAACTATTTGGGTCAAATCCTGTGAAGGCACACACAATCTTTTACGATTGAACAAGTATGCCATCACAACAATAACACTAGTTAGTACTAATATTGTTAATATTAACCACCTTCGTTTGGTAATTCTCATTTTTGCAAATGTATGAAATATTTCTTAAATAATGTGCAAATAACCTTAATATTTATAAGTTCATGTCTGCCATTATTATCTTTCATATTGAATAAAAAACACCATTTTTATCTTCTATACAAGATAAAATCGTCTATTTTTATTGTTTATACAAAAAAATAGAGACCTAATAGGCCTCTATTTTATTATGCATTATGCATTTTTAATTATGAATTGTTTATAGGTCTTCTTCAATCATAAAATCATCGGGGAGCGATGTATCGAAGTCTATGTCGATATCATCTTTCTTTGCCTTTGTGGCTTTGGCTTGTGGTGCTTCGGCTTCAATGGGCTCACCTTTAAGCGCTCGCATGATTTTTTCTTCAAGTTCATCAGCGAGTTCAGGGTTGTCGGCTATGACACGTTTTGCAGCATCGCGACCTTGTGCCAATCGTGTACCATTATAACTAAACCAAGAACCACTTTTTGCAATAATACCATATTCCACACCAAGGTCAATAATTTCGCCCGATTTAGAGATCCCTTCGCCAAACATGATATCAAATTCGGCACGTTTGAAAGGAGGCGCAACTTTATTTTTCACCACTTTCACTTTTGTGTGGCGGCCAAGCACATCTTCACCATCTTTGATAGGAGTGCTTGAACGAATATCGATACGCACCGATGCATAGAATTTCAATGCATTACCACCTGTAGTAGTTTCAGATGGGCCAAACATCACACCTATCTTTTCACGCAGTTGGTTGATGAATATACATGTGGTATTTGTTCGAGAAATCGTACCGGTGAGTTTGCGCATAGCCTGCGACATCAATCGCGCTTGAAGTCCCATACTACGATCGCCCATATCTCCTTCTATTTCACTCTTAGGAGTAAGAGCAGCAACCGAGTCAACTACAAGAATATCAATTGCCGATGAACGGATTAGTTGTTCGGCGATTTCAAGAGCCTGTTCTCCATTATCGGGTTGTGCAATAAGAAGATTTGCCACATCTACACCAAGTTTTTCGGCATAGAAACGGTCAAAAGCATGTTCGGCATCAATAATAGCAGCGATACCACCATTCTTTTGCGCTTCGGCAATTGCATGGATAGCAAGAGTAGTTTTACCTGATGATTCAGGACCATATATTTCAATGATGCGACCACGAGGGAATCCACCCACACCAAGTGCATGGTTCAAACCGATAGAACCTGTAGATATTACCTCTACATCCTCTACTACTTCATCGCCTAGTTTCATCACAGCACCACGGCCATAATCTTTTTCTATTCGTGCCATTGCTTGTGACAGAGCAGCCAATCGTGCATCTTTAGGATCGGCTTCAGCACCTTTTTTTGTTGTTTGTTTTGCCATTGTATAACTTTTTTGATTTGTTTCTTGTTTTATGTTACAAAGATAGCATTTCACAAGGGCAATAAAATTGCACACCTATATTAATTAATACTTCTTTTATTGATTTATCTTTCCGTAAAGTTAATGAAAAACGACGACAACAACAAGAAATAATTTGCAGTTTTATTTTTATTCAAAAAAATTTATTTCAAACTAAACTTTTTCGTTCAACCATTGTTTTAATAGTAAATAGCAAATGACACATAGAAAATCTACTTTTTCCATTGCAAGAAATGTGATAATGATTGGTTTATTAGTTTAACGGGGCGATGTTGTGATAACATTGCCCTGTTAAGTTTTAGAAATCTCCTACGATTATGCATTGTGTATTATGTTTTTAACTTGCGTCTTCCTTGCAATATTTTTAGACAGAATGCCCATAATTATGCATTATGTACCCCGAAGGGTTCAACGAGGCTTACCCGAGTTAATTATGAATTATGAATCATTCCAACTCTCCCACCACTCTCACTATGGGTTGTGGATTACCGGGATCATTCACCACAAATCTAATTGTCGCATTTAGCAATTCTCCTTTTAGCATTGATGGTGTAACGGTAACCTTTATTTTCGCACTTTTTCCACCTTTTACTTTATCTTTCTCTGCTATAACTTCCACTCCACTATCAAGTGAATACACTCGATATAGTTTCAAATCATCTTTACCTAAATTTTTCACTTTAAACTCCATTGTCATAGGAGTACCTTTGCGATCAACAACACCAAAGTCGATCCTATTTTCTTCTAGTTCAAAAATAGGCGCATTTTTTAATTCACCGGGTGTCATCTTTGAAAAATTAGGGACAATATTGGCTGTCACATCAAAAGTTACAACTTCTCCATCATGTTCATCTGTAATAAGTGTGACCGAATCATTTACAATTCCCCACTTTTCACAATAAAACGCATCAAAATGAAACGACACTGAAGACTGTTCTCCAGGAGCAATTTTTGATGGGATAATTGATGATTTGATATATGACGGCACATACTTTAGTTGGGGGACTATGGTATCAGTCGTCTGATTATAAACACTCACAAAGATTGCTTTTGCTTTCCCTCGTGACAATTCTCCGATTGCAACCATATCACTTTGCAATCGCAATTTTCCACACACGATAGGATAACGACTTTTTAATGTTGCCTCGCTACCGATTACCACACCACGAATTTTTAACTCCGATTGCGACTCATCATTACTATTTTTTAGATACACCTTCTTCATAAAACGTCCGGGACGCCCCTCCGGATCGTATGAAACAGTAATTGTTATGGTATCTCCCGGAGCAAAAGGCTGATAGGAATATTCGGGTGTAGTGCATCCACATGTAGCACGAGTACTAACTATTGATATCGGCTCGTTTGCCACATTAATACCCTTAAATTGACAAGTAACCAAGCCCGAATCCTCTTTAAATGCTCCAAAATCATATTCACTATTAACCCAACGGATTGAGTTTTGAGCACTCAATCCGTTTGAGATACATAGCAAAGCCATTAATGCTATTACTATTTTTTTCATTTATCGTTATTTAGGGATAACTGTTCCTGTTATTTTTAATATTGGGCGTTTGTTCCCATTTGTGCGAATCTTCACATCCTTGCTAAATTCTCCGGGACGACCGGCAGGATTATAAGTCACCTTGATTTTTCCTTTTTTACCCGGCTTGATAGGCTCTTTTGAATATTCAGGACGAGTGCATCCGCAACTTGCATTCACATTAATTATTACCAATGGTTCATTGCCGGTATTGGTAAACTCAAATGTGTGCGATACCGGGCCATCAGCCTCTTTTATTGTTCCAAAGTCATGGGTCTTCTCCTCAAATGTCATTACCGGACCATTATCCGCCGCTAAAGTGGTAAATGCCATTAACGAGATTAAAGTCAGTGTAAATAGTGATACTATTCGTTTCATATCCTTATTTTTTTGATTAATAATCAAAGGTACAACAATTCTCTTAAGTTTTTGTTATTTTTTTGACTTTGTTTTGACTAAATAGTTTAATTTCACAAAATTCTCAATTCTTGATTCTCAATTCTCGATTCTTTGTGTTACCTTTGTAAAGAGTCTAATTTTCATGAATTATGGAACATATCGAAAACGATGAACAATATAACGGTTTGACCGTAAACAAAGGGGTTGAACAACCACCTATAGTAAATCCTTATCTTCGCCGTCGTCGCAAACCTCTTCCCACAGTAGGGGAAATGGTTGAAGGCATTCTCAAAGGCGACGTTACAATGTTGAGCCGGGCAGTGACTCTTGTTGAGAGTCTTTCTCAAGAACACCAAGTATTGGCACAAGAGGTTATCGAGAAATGCCTTCCCTATTCAGGCAATTCTCGACGCATAGGCATCACCGGAGTGCCGGGTGCCGGGAAATCTACCTCAATCGATACTTTCGGTCTTCATGTGCTCAAAGGTGGTGGCAAACTTGCCGTACTCGCCATTGACCCCTCTAGTGAACGCACCAAAGGAAGTATTCTCGGCGACAAAACACGCATGGAGAAACTTTCTATCCACCCTGCTGCATTCATTCGCCCTAGCCCATCGGCAGGCTCACTTGGTGGTGTTGCTCGCAAAACACGCGAAACAATAGTGCTTTGCGAAGCAGCAGGATATAACAACATTTTCGTTGAAACGGTAGGTGTGGGACAAAGCGAAACTGCCGTACACTCAATGGTAGATTTCTTCCTACTAATCCAACTTGCCGGCACTGGCGACGAACTACAAGGAATTAAACGTGGCATTATGGAAATGGCCGACGGCATCGTAATCAACAAAGCCGATGGCGACAATATCGACCGTGCACGCCTTGCGCAAGCTCAGTTCCGTAGCGCATTGCACCTATTCCCACCCACATTATCGGGTTGGATGCCCGAGGTGTTATGTTACTCAGGCTACTATGAAACAGGTATTGCCGAAGTGTGGGAAATGATTGACCGCTATTTCGAATTCGTGAAAGCCAATGGTCACTTCGAGCAAAAACGCCAACAACAAGCGCGTTATTGGATGTATGAAACAATCAACGAAAAGCTCCGAAACCACTTCTATAACGATGCTGATGTAGCAGCACTTCTCGAAGATCGCGAGAAACGCGTCCTCGCCAACCAACAAAGCTCATTCACCGCCGCCCGCGACGTCCTCGACTTCTACTTCAAGAAATTGTAATATATTATAACTCTTAAAATCTAGCGATGGGATTGACTCTCATCGCTTTTTTGTCTTAGAAATTAGAGATTTATTGTTATCGTAAAAAAATCATATTATATTTGTAATCGCAACATTATAACCTTAGTATCATGAATAAACGATTTTTTATTACGATAATATTTGCCACTCTATTTTTCACAAATGTGTTGGCCGAATCTCCTAAACGTGAATGGCGCTCCACTTGGCTAGCCACAGTAGCCAATATCGACTGGCCACGAGTAAGAGGCACAAGCCACGAAATCATTGCACAACAAAAACAAGGAATGATTGATTATCTCGACGGTCTAAAGATGATGAACATGAATGCCATATGCTTTCAAGTGCGGTCAATGTGCGATGCCATGTATGAATCGAGCTATGAGCCATGGTCATCATATCTTACCGGCACACGTGGCACTAACCCGGGGTGGGATCCTTTGGCATTTGTGGTAGAAGAATGTCATAAACGTGGTATTGATTGCTATGCTTGGGTGAACCCCTATCGCTGGACCAGCAACAATGCTAATTGGAAAACACCGATTGATCAATCATTTAAAGATCGAGGATTATTGCTCGCAAGTGGCGAGCGCATTTATCTCAATCCCGGATTGCCCGAAGTGCGTGAACACATAGTGAATGTTTGCAAGGAAATCATCACCAAATATGATGTGCAAGGATTGATTTTCGACGACTATTTCTATCCCAATTCTCTCCCTGCCGATGAAACTGCCGGCGACTACAACCTATGGAATGAGTATGACGGAGATTTAAGTTTTAGCAACTGGCGACGTGCAAATGTTGACCAGATGATAAAAGATGTGTATAACATGGTGCAAGATAATCGACCCGATTTGCGTTTTGGTATATCCCCGGCTTCAACGGCAGGTCGCTCTGCGTGGAAATATGGGCTCCCCACTGCTCCATTTGCTAAAAACGACTGGCAATACGAAGGAATATATTCCGACCCGCTTTCATGGCTTAATAGCGGCACTATCGATTTCATTTCACCACAAGAATATTTTCACACCGACGACGCTACAAGACCTTTTGAACCCCTCACTGATTGGTGGGACGAAATGGCTACTCATTTCGGCCGTCATCACTACACAAGTTTAGACGTTTCATGCTTAAACGACGATAACACACAATCACATTGGGACGAGCATGTAAATCAAACTCTCATTGCACGCCGATTGTCTCGCACCGGAGCGTTTGGTTTATGCTTTTTCAGCACAAAATATCTTAATGGTCCCTCAGTGACCGGTGCCGGAGCCTATTTTAAAGAAAAAATCTTCTCTCGCCCCGCTCTAAATCCTATTCTTGAATGGAAAAAAGGGAAAGACTATGCCCCTGTGAGTGGCTTGACGATTGAAGAAGGACTGCTAAAATGGAATGCCACAACCAATGGCAATGCGATTATTCGTTACACAATATATGCCGTACCCGATTCTATCTCTTATGGCGATGCACTCACCGACGATGGTCTGAACAACGAATATCTTCTTGGGGTAAGCTACCCTTCGGTTTACTCTTTGCCTGCTGATTGTGTCAATAATCATTGGTATGCGGTGTGCATCTACGATGGATATGGACGAGAATCACAACCGGCTATTATTGGATACGACAATGGTGTGTCGCAACCGGTAACACTTTTAGACCCTCTTAATAGCAAAAAAGTAGATTGGGAGTGCTCCTTCTCATGGACTGCTCTCGATAATGCTACATATTCCCTCGAAATAGCTGAAGACAAAGATTTCAGCGACATCGCATATTGTCAAAACCGGATTAAAACACCCAATATCACTATCGATCTTGGTTTTGCCGAAAGCAACAAAGAGTATTTTTGGAGAGTAAAATCTATAGAAGAAGGCAAATTAGAAACTACAAGCGAGGTGTCGAATTTTATCTCTCCTACTCGCGAAGTTGCAGTTAAGGCCAATCTTATTTCGCCAAAAGACAATGAGAATGTGGGCAAAAACATCGCATTTGAATGGAATGGCGATGCTAATGCCGATATATTTACATTACAAATAGCCTCTTCACCAGATTTCGTTGATATTATATATAAAGTAGAAACTACTGCCGATAAGGCTGAAATCCCTTCCGCATTTATTGGATTAGGCTCTTTCTATTGGCGCGTGGTAAGCGAAGGGAAACGTGTTAACTCTTCTATATCTGATTATCGTTCATTCGCAGTAACAGAAGTAGGCACGGGGGATTTTGAAGATGGATACGAGATTAAAAACGACCCTTACAAATATCCCGACAAAGATGGCATAAGCATAGAAAATCTATGGATGCGCACTACTCAAACTGACTTTGCAAATATCTCCTTTGAAGATAATGGAAAACTCAATCGCAGTTTCATTGCTAAAGATGGATATGTGTATCTTGCCGGACGCAGTGAAAACTCATCATACGCATCGGTGTATCTACGCAAATATCATGGTCGCACAGGCGAACATATCGAAGACAAATTCATCTACAATTCAGCAAGTTCCAATTCATATCCTTGCAACACTGTAACAAAAGATAGCAAAGGCAACGTATGCATCGCAAATATGTCGACACGCGTCGATTCTATTGCGATAATATTAAATTATGTAGACTTAAACACCTGCTGGGCAAAAGCCCTTTGCCATCTCACTTGCCCCGAAGGAGGACGCATCGACAACATTTCTGTATGTGGCGATGTGTTATCTGACCATTTTTATGTATTTGGAGCGATTAAAGGGACAAATAAAGTTGTCCGTTGGACTATTACCGGTGACACCATTGTAAGCGATGTGTGCACTTTAAAATCGTTATATCCCGCAAGTGCATCTTCATTAGGGACAGCTCCTCTTGTAATACCTATCAACGAAAACGACATATTTGTTGATGGCACAAACACCTACCTCACTCGATATAATTTTGCCACTGGCGAGATTACAGAGTCTTTTGCCGAAAAGAGTTCGGCAGCAGCATCAAAAGCATCGGCGGCTGGTGCAACATTCTTCACCCTTGCCGGAAAAAGCTACATCGCTCACGCATATAATTATTGCAGTAACACTACAAACCCATCAAATATTCAATTAGTTTCAATTAACGAGCAAATGGACTTTAGTTCAATGAATGCAATGTGGACTTTGCCTAATAGCGGGCTTGGCACTGTGTCGATAGGAACCTTACACGTATTTGCTGACTTCGACTCAATCTCAGATAATAAAGGATTATTATACATTTTTTCTCCCGGCAATGGTATAAGCGCCTACGAACTCACCGACAACACCGATGCATCGATACTAAGCATTACTAATGATAATAATGCTCTAGAAGAATATTACAACCTACAAGGAATAAAAATAAACAACCCATCATCGGGCATCTTCATCAAACGCAAAGGCAACAAAGCATCAAAGGTAATATATAAATAACTATTATCGCTTCTCCCCCATCACCCCAGTAGACATAGTCGTCTTAGTGGTCCCAGTCGTCCCAGTTGTCCCATCCTTCCCCCGAAGTTGATTAAAACAAAAAGCCCCGGCTCATTTCTGAGTCGGGGCTCGGATAGGGGGCGGTGACCTACTCTCCCACTTTCGCAGTACCATCGGCGCGGTGAGGTTTAACTTCTCTGTTCGGAATGGGAAGA
>JAFQSX010000031.1 GCA_017409345.1 Muribaculaceae bacterium
ATGTGCACGTAACGTGTTTATGAAATAAGGTGAATTCTATTGTAGATTAAACGTGCCAGTCTCGTGGCTTTTTTATATAAGCCAAAGGCAAAGCGTTGAGATACAAGTGCTTACAAGGATACATCAATCCCCGGTGGCACCACAGCAAAAGAGAGTTACAGAAATGTAACTCTCTTTTGGTTTATATTGGTTTGTTAATAAGATTCTTGGGCTTATTGGTCTAATATTATGATTATAGCAAAATTTTTCATATCTTTATGACAAATTATTGCGAATAAATAACACAAGATATATGAATAGAATAAAGGAAGTCCTTGAAGCAAAGGGAATTAAACAGACTTGGCTTGCCGAACAACTCGGCAAGAGCTTTAGTATTGTCAATGCCTATGCGTGCAATCGCCGCCAACCGAGCCTCGAACAACTCTTCGAGATCGCCAAGATTCTTCAAGTAGAGCCTAAAGATTTAATCGCAAATAAATAGAACGAGATATGGAACTCAAAATTAACGGTAACAAGATATTTGCTCCACTCAAAAACAAAGAACTTGTTTTAACTCCAGAGGAGCGTGTGCGCCAAGAGTATATTTGCCGCTTGGTGAATCACTATGGCTATGACTTGTCGCAAATGGAGCAGGAGCTGCAGGTAAACAATTCTCACCGCGGTCAAGGTAAGGCGCGAGCTGATATTGTAGTGTGGAAGTCTGCTTCGGCTAAGAGCAACGAGGATGCTGCAACAATCGTTGTTGAGTGCAAAGCTGAGCATATCACCATTCGTGAAGAGGACTATTTCCAAGGATACAACTATGCTGCTTGGGCAGGTGCTGACTTCTTTGTTACTACCAATCTCAAAGAGACCCGAGTGTTCAAAGTGAACAAGGGTAAGTTGCCTAAGCGTTTGGAGGAAATTGTGGATATTCCCAAAGCCGAAGAACTTACTAACTCTAAAAAGATGAAAGAGTTGTTAAGCCAAACCAAAGCTCTTACTCGCGATGAGTTTAGTAAGCTACTCCTTAAGTGTCATAATATTATCCGCAATAATGACAAGCTATCTCCTGAAGCTGCTTTTGATGAGATAAGTAAGGTATTATTTATAAAGATTCGCTATGAGAGAAAAAATGATGAAGGACAAATTTTCTCTAAAGATAGATTTGTAAATAACCGCAAATCATATGAGATGCTCAATAAAGAGATGGGTATAGGTGACGCTAAACCATTTTATCAGAATTTATTTGAAGAAACAAAGAAACAATACCGAAAAGAAGACTTATTCGAGTCAAACGATACCATCAAAATCAAAGAAGCAAGTTTTGAGGCAATCGTAAAGGAGCTGGAGATTTATAACCTCTCTCGCACGGCAGATGATGTTAAGGGTATTGCCTTTGAAAAATTCTTGGGTAAAACTTTCCGTGGTGAGTTAGGTCAGTTCTTTACACCTCGCACTATTGTAGATTTTATGGTTACTTTGCTCGATCCTGAGGAGGGTGAGATTATCTGTGACCCTTGCTGTGGTAGTGGAGGTTTCTTGATTAAAGCCTTCGAGTATGTGCGCGAGAAGATCGAGAATGATATCCAAAAAGTTAAAGATCAGATTAAAGCACAGCTTTATGATGAGAAATATGATTCTTTGAGCGATAAGAAAAAAGCTGATATTGACGAGCGTGTTGATGAATATTTCACCATTCTCAATCAAGAGCTTGACACTATTCACACAAATAGTCGTTTGCAGCATCTATCGAGTGATTGCATCTTCGGCACAGATGCTAATCCTCGTATGGCACGCACGGCCAAGATGAATATGATTATGCACGGCGATGGTCACGGCGGAGTTCATCATCGAGATGGGTTGCTAAATGTAAATGGAATCTTTGAAAATCGCTTTGATGTAATCTTAACAAATCCGCCATTCGGTTCGCGTGTTGAAAAAACGCTCAAAATAACATTAGCGGATAAAGAGACAAACGAAGAGAAGATTGCCGAGTATGAAAAAAAATACGGGGAGGGAACATACCATAAGGCTATGTCTCAAGTGAATGATCATATTGGAGAACCCATTCTAAACCTCTACGATTCAGGCAAACTTAGCGGCTTGACCGAGGTGTTGTTTATTGAGCGTTGTTTGCGATTGCTGAAACCTGGTGGTCGCTTAGGTATCGTGTTGCCAGAGGGTGTGTTGAACAACACTCAATTACAAAGTGTGCGCGAACTCTTCGAGGGTATGGCGAAGATTATTTTGATTACCTCTATCCCTCAAGATGTCTTTATGGCATCGGGCGCAACGGTTAAGCCAAGCCTTATGTTCTTCAAGAAGTTTACTACGGAGGAGGTCGTACAATACGAGCAGGCGAAAGCAGAGGCTTACGAGCAGGTAACGGATAAATATGCCGAGGAACTTGCTACATTAAACACATTTATTGCCGACAAGAATAATCCTCGTTCAGAAATTAAGGCGAAGAAAGCAGAATTAAAGGTACTTGAAGCAAAGATTGCCGAAGAAGTTAAGCCGATAGTTAAACAGCTTTTCGATTATCAGATTCCTATCGCTCAGGTGCAGAAGGCTGGCATTACCACCACTGGCGCCGAGTGTGAGAACGAATTGGATGAGTTGCTCAAAGAGTATGCACCCTATCGCAAGGAGCATAAGCTCTGGGAGGCTACTGCAAAATGCTATGAATACAAGGTTGAAAACAACCATCTCTATAAGAAGTTGAACGACGGCGAATGGGAGGAGATATGCTAAATGCTATGAAATATATTTCGACAGTCCCATTTAGCGGATTGTTCAATTGGAGTGTGCAATATCTGAATGACTCAAAGATTGCATTCAGCAAGGCATACCCAATGATGCGTATCGGGGAGTTCCTGAAACGCAACAAAACAACTGTGGTTATAGAGGATGATGTTATATACAAGCGTCCAAGAATCCGTGTTCGCAATGGCGGCATTTCTCTCAGAGATGAAATATTGGGCGAAAAGATTGGCACTAAGAACCAGTTTTTAATTTCCAAAGGGCAATTTCTGCTGTCTAAGATAGATGCTCGTAATGGTGCATTTGGAGTTGTCCCAGAGAAATTAGACGGAGGTATTATTACAGGTAACTTTTGGACTTTCGATGTGAACTATGACATTGTTAATCCTCATTATTTAGCACTATTAACCACCACTAAAGCATTTGTAAACTTCTGCGAGCAAGCAAGTAATGGCACAACTAATCGCCACTACTTGCAGGAGCCTTTATTCCTCAATATCAAAGTTCCTATTCCATCATTAGCCGAGCAGAATAAATTGGTCAAGGAGTATAATAAGCAAATATTTATTGCTATAGACTCGGAGAGACAAGTTGCTGCAAAATACAGCGACATAAACGCTATACTATTAACAGAATTAGGTGTAAACATCTCGAAAGAAACCGCTCAAAAAGGGTTGGCAACAGTATCCTTTTCTTCATTAGATCGTTGGGATATTGGATATTTACAGAACACCTCCAAATTCAGCACAAAATATAAAGCTGTCAAGTTCCGAGATTGCATAGAGTATTTTATGAAAAGCTCAAACGGCAAGTCTCTAAGAATAGAGACATATAAAACCCCATCAAAAGATTTCCGTTATATCGGAATGGAACATATTGAAAAGGGTACAGGTCAATTATTGGAGACTCCTATCATAAAAGGAGCTCAAGTAAAAAGTCAAACTATTGCAGTACCAGATGGGTATTTTATATACGGCAAGCTTCGCCCTTACTTAAACAAGTATTGGTACAATGATACAAATTGGGAGAACCTTGTATGTTCGTCAGAATTATTTGTGTTCAAAGTTAAAGAGAGTATAAATACTCGATTCTTTGAGATTGTGTTGGGGTCGAGTATCGTTCAGGTACAGATTACCGATTTGACAAGTGGTGCGAGAATGCCTCGTATAACAGAAGATGTATTTATGAATATTCAAATACCTATTCCTTCTTTTGATATTCAGAATAGCATTGTCAAGCGCATAGATAAGATTAAGGGAGAAATTAAAAAACTACAGCAGACTGCGACAATTAAGTATAGTTCTGCATTAACCAACTTCGAAACTCTGATTTTTGAGTAGTAATATATTTTCAATATGATAGACATAGAAACCTTGCAAACGGAGATTGCACGAATCAAACAGCTAAGAGCTAATTACGATGCATTAATTACTGATATCAATAGCCATAGGACTATTGAAGCGTATCACTCATGGTATGACGAATCAAGCGTTGTGTTTAGCCATTACTTTGATGACAATTGCAAAGAGTATAGCAATTTTACTAGTGTAGATAACAATGGGAATGGCTATGAGTTAAAAAGTAATTACCAAAAGATTCGTAAGGATTTCAGTGTATTGGTAGACAAATTGGAGCGTGAAGATTTTGGCACGCAGAAGCAGACGATGGTTGAATCTGTACCAATAACTATATCATCTTTTAAGAAAAGAATTTTTATTAGTCACGCATCAAAAGACAGAGAGTTGATCGACAAATTTGTAGATTCAATTTTTCTTTTGGGAATGGGGGTTGATACTGAAATTATTGCTTACACCTCTCGTGAAGATACTGGTGTGACGGCAGGAAAAAGTATTCCGCAATTTATCCAAGAAAACATTGCGTGTGCAGATATTGTCTTATTGATGATTTCCGACAACTATAAGAATAGTGAAGTTTGTCTAAATGAGATGGGGGCGGCTTGGGCGTTGAATAAGCACATTATCCAAATCTTACTACCAAATACATCAATTGACAAATTGGGCTGGTTATGTTCATTGGAAAAGGCTATCAAAATAGATAATGCAGAATCTATGGATGGTCTCTGTGAGGTGCTTTCTGACAGATTGGATATTGGCATCAAACCATCTGTTTGGAATAGAAATAAAGCCGCATTTATATTGTACTGTACAACATTATCAACTACACCTTTGCCTGTAATTATAGAAACAGAGGTTGAGGAAGATTATGTAGAAGAATTGGGATTTCTGGATTACAGAGAATCAATAGAGACGGAAAAGGAGAATGTGTCCCAAATTTGCACCACATTATCGGATGCCATATTAAAGCATAATGATATGCTTAATTCTAATACTCGAAAGTTGCAAAGTATTGATCCTTTGCACCCTAACATCTCTCAAGCTAAAGGAATTATGAGAGCAACAGCCAATGGAATGAATAAGCTTTCTGTAATATTCGAAGATAATACACCTTCATTACGGACTTCATTCTTTAATATGATAGACTATGCAACCAAAATGAGATCTCTTATATTCTCCGATTGTGAAGAGACTATGGAAGAAGAATATAATGAAATTAGCGAACTACTTAAGGCATTATCAGAGGCAAAATTTGGGTGTATTGAGTTTAAAAATTCTATTGACTCATTACCGAAAGCAGAGCAGACATTCAATAAGTCCAAGAAACAACTTTCTAATAGTTTGGCAAATATTATAAAAACTTTTGAAGATTGTATTTCCAAAGGTCAGGAGTTCTTGAGAATTATACTCTAATTTTAGATAATATATAATATATAATATCCATGAAACTACTATCTATATATATTGATAATTATAAAAAACTTCTGGTACGTATGATTTTACCAGCCAAGACAGTTATATTGCACTAATCGGCGAAAACGGCTCAGGTAAGAGTAATTTATTCGAGGCTATCACTTTGATTTTTCATGGGATTTTTGATAAAAGGAGATTCGTAAAATGTTATCAACTTAAAACGCTGTTAAATTTAGTGAATGATTTAAAAGGGAAGATAACAAAAACAAGAAATGAATCAAAGAAAAATCAAACAAATGACTGCAGAAGATTTAGTAAGTTTCAAACCGTTGTTAGATCAAATATTAAAAGTAATAACAAATTAAGAAATCATGGGCAAAACAGTAACTACATATTTAATTGATGGAGATCCAAAGGGAACTCAATATGCGTTCATCAGCAATAAGATTTGCCAGATGTTTGTTGTGCCACGCTCCAACCTCTCATATCTAAATACGCAAGAGAAGTTACAGAAGCCTGCATTTTACATCTTACTTGGTGAGAATGAGGCGACAAAACCTCAAGCATATATTGGAGAAACGGAGAATTTTCGTGAGCGAGTGAAAGATCACGATAGTAAGAAAGCATTTTGGCAGAAGGCCCTCATATTTGTGTCAAAAGATGCCGATATGACCAAAGCAGATGTACAATATTTAGAGCACAAGGCAATAGCCGAAGCAAAGAAAGCCAATGCGTTTGTATTGAGCGACAATAAGCAGACGCCCAAAGCTCCAAATTTGCCCGAGTATCAGCAAGACTCAATGGATGAGTTCTTTGAAGATGTAAAGTTCTTAGCATCTTTTATTGGTTGCAATATATTTGAGGTGTCGCAGCCCAAAGCTGAACATCTTTTCTTCACCAAAGGTCGTGGTTGCGATGCTAAAGGTTTTTATAGTTCCAATGGTTTTACCGTTTTGAAAGGTAGTTTGATAGCCAAAACTATGGTGCCATCGTTCAATTGGAAAGAAAAAAGAGAAAATTTATTGCAAGAATACACTACGGTTAAGGACGACAAATTGGTAATGACCTCCGATAAAACTTTCTCAAGCCCCAGCACTGCTGCTGACTTTTGCATAGGCAGTAGCAATAATGGCTGGCTCGTGTGGAAAGATAAAGAAGGTAACACATTGGATTCAGTTTACAGAAAACAATTGGAACTATGAACAAATATAGAGAACAGTTAAATAAATGTATTCAAGTTGTTGATAGCGTTCGTAATATGATTAATGTACGACGGATTCCTAGTAACGCTATTAGTTATAATGACCTTTATAGTGTTTTATATCAATTAGTACCATTAATCCCAGAAGAGTTTCATATATTTAGAAACAGGTTGAGAGATATGATACTACCTAACTTAAAAACATCAGATCTAATCTCGGTAGATCAATTTGGTCAACAACTGGTAACTCCTCAGAATGGTATTAACTCATACTCTTTTGGCGAAGTTATAGCAACTATTACATATCTAAATGGATATAGTAATAATAATTCATCGTCTCTTTGGGATAATATACACCCACAGATAATTTCTGTCGCTAAAGGTCGTTTTGATGACAGCTATTATGCAGATGCAGTAGAAGCTGCATTTAAAGAAGTAAATACAAGAGTTAAAAGAATTTATAAGAATAGGACATCAGTTGAGAAAGATGGTGCAAAATTAATGCAGGCTGCTTTTTCTGTTCAAAATCCAATAATAAAATTAGGAGATATTTCAACAGAAACAGGTACAAATGTGCAACAAGGATATATGGAAATGTTTGTGGGAGCAATGATTGGCATAAGAAACCCCAAAGCTCATAGCAATCAAACATTATCAAAAGCAGATGCCATTAGAAAATTACATTTTGCCAGTATGTTGATGTGTAAACTGGATAATGAACTGGTTTAAATAGAATATTCATTAAAATATAGAGATATTACTGTTCGTATATGTCAGAAACCAACCGCATAGAATATAAAAGAGAATTGACTCCAGAACTTGATATTGAGAAGGAGGTTGTGGCGTTCCTTAACTACAAGGAGGGCGGATACATCTATATCGGTATTGATAAAGATGGTTCAACTGTGGGCGTCAGTGATGTGGATGATTGTATGCTGAGGTTGAAAGACCGCATAAAGCACAATATTTCTCCTTCTGCTATGGGGCTGTTTGATATTGCCGCGGAGCAAAAGAATGGACGCAGCATTATCAAGGTTACGGTAGCGAGCGGAATAGAGAAACCATATTTCAAAACGAAGTATGGAATGACTCCGCGAGGTGCGTATATGCGTGTGGGAACATCTGCCGAGCCGATGCCTCAAGAGCAGATTGATCGTCTGTTTGCTATGCGTACCCGTAACTCCATTGGACGCATCGTATCTAACCGTCAAGATTTGAGTTTTGAACAGTTGCGTATCTATTATGATGAGCGAGGCAAGAGACTCAATGATAACTTCAAGCGTACATTGGAGTTGCTTACAGATGATGGCAAGTACAACTATGTGGCATATCTGTTGGCTGACGAGAATAGCAATTCAATCAAAGTGGCAAAGTATTCAAGCCTCGATCGTTGCGATTTGGTAGAGAACAATGAGTATGGTTATTGCTCCCTCATAAAGGCAACAAAAAGTGTGTTGTCAAAATTGGATATTGAAAACAAGGTTGCTGCAACAATAACCCCGATGGAGCGTATTGAAACTCCATTGTGGAATAAGGTCGCTTTGCGTGAAGCTGTCATCAATGCGATTGTACATAATGACTATTCATTTGAAGTACCACCCAAGTTTGAAATATTCCCTGATAGACTTGAAATTACATCGGCTGGTCGTTTGCCCGAATCACTCACAAGAGAAGAATTCTTCAATGGCATTTCTATCCCGCGCAATAAGGAGTTGATGCGTATCTATCGTGATGTGGAGTTGGTAGAGTCATTAGGCTCTGGCATTCCTCGTATCTTGCGAGCCTACGGCGAAGATTGTTTTAAGTTTACAGATAACTTTATCCGTATTACATTGCCTATAAGTGTACAAGATGGCACCCAGTCGGCACCCAGTGAACAAGTGGATGTACAAGTTAGTGTGCAAGTTAAAATGCTGATACATAGCATAAGTAGCAAGGAGTTATCTGTTGATGAAATATTGGCTGTGTACAAGTTGCTTTATAAGCAAGAGTACAAGTCAAAATGGTATTTTAAGAAACATACAATTCAACCTGCACTGCTTGAAGGGTATGTGGAAATGATATATCCAGATAAGCCCAATCACCCAAAACAGAAATACCGTTTGACAGCAAAAGGTATTGCTTTGAAAAATAGCTTAACAAGCAATAAGTAATTTTACTCAACCTATCATATAATATGTAAAAACCGTACCTTTTCTATATTTTATGATATGTTATACCCCGAACTCCATATTCTTAAAAACACCAATATCGTCAATGGTGGAATGAGGGTTGAGATCTATGACTGAGATGGAGCAAAATTTCAATGCATCTACTTGCATTGAAAATAAAGTACGAATTTGGCTTTGCTGAAGGTTGGAATTTTACTCTGCGAGTTGCTATATAAAATAATTTTGCATTTTTTAGTGATTTTATTTGGATTTCATAAAAATTGTTTATAATTTTATGTCAATATCAAAAGGGGATTCCGAAAACCTTTAATAGAGTAGGAATATTTTGTAAAATTTTTGCGTTATGAAAAAATTGTTTTTGGCTACAGTCGTTGCATTAATGTCATTTGCTGCAAGTGCACAAGTGTGGATGGGTGGATCTATCGGTCTTGATTTCACAAAACCCGATTTTGATGGAGCAAAAACACTTACAACATTTACTCTCGCTCCCGAAGTCGGATATACTCTCAATGACAAATGGGATATTGCTATCGCTCTCAATGAATCATTTATTTCTTATGATGGAGATTTTGCAAATTCAATATCTGTAGAGCCATACGCTCGTTATACTTTTGCAAAGGCTGGCATCGCATCGTTCTTTGTAGATGGTGGTTTCGGGGTAGGGTCTACCGAATTTGATAGCGATGGAACAGTCCTCTCTGATTCTGAAACACAATTTTACATTGGGTTACGCCCAGGTGTAAAAGTTGAACTCTCTGAGAAAGTGGGCATTGTTGCTAAACTTGGGTTCTTAGGTTACCAACAAGTTGTAGATTCTTATAGCTCATTTGGCTTTAATGTAAACAACAACTCATTGACATTTGGTATGTATTGGAGTTTCTAAGACGTCAATATGTTTAATATAAACAAGAGCGACACCCGAAAGTGTCGCTCTTGTTTGTTATATGGGGGATTGAAATTCTCTTTAGAACAATGTTAATTGAGGGTTGAGGAGACGGAATGATTGACGGTGATGTTCTGTAGGACCGTGTGTGGCTATTGCTTCGCGATGGGCTTTTGTGGGGTAACCTTTGTTGATGTTCCATCCATATTGAGGATGTTGTTTATGAAGATTACACATATATTCATCACGATGAGTCTTGGCGAGAATAGATGCTGCAGCAATATTGCCAAATCGGCCATCGCCTTTCACGAATGTTTGCCAAGGTATATCGCCGTAAGGCTTGAAACGGTTGCCATCAACGATGATTGCTCCCGGCACGATATTCAGACCGTCAAGAGCGCGATGCATGGCAAGAATAGATGCGTTGAGGATATTTATTTTGTCAATCTCTTGTGCTGAAACAACTCCCACTGCCCAAGCGATTGCTTCAGATTCAATGATGGGGCGCAGTTTTTCTCGTCGAGCCTCGGTGAGTTGTTTGGAGTCGTTAAGAAGAGGATGATGAAAATCGTCGGGAAGGATGACGGCAGCGGCATATACCGGTCCGGCAAGGCATCCACGACCGGCTTCGTCGCATCCTGCTTCATAACGATTGGATATGTAACAATTGGGAAGCATTGATATAGACGAGAAGATTATGCGATAGCCTCAATGTTTTGAGGATTTGTCAACTGTTTGCCTTCGGGGGTGTACATATATTCAATGCGTTTAGCATAGGCTTTTTCGATTTTTCCACGCACCATCTTCATTGTGCTGTTAATCATCTGATTTTGCTCGCTGAAAGGTTCCGATAATACGGCAAAGCATGAAGGCAACCAACGATGTGGGAACATTGTTTCGTGAATGCCACCTTTCTTAAACATATTCACATCGGCATCAATCAGTTTGAGTGCTTTGATGCGTCCTTCTTCGGTCTCAAGTGACAATCCTTTTTCGGCGAGTGTGCGTTTGAGGAAGTCTTTGTTGGGAACAATTACAGCGGTTGTGTATTGAGATTGGTTATTATAAAGCATTATTTGGTCAATAGATGGAGCAAGTTGTACCATTGCTTCTTCGATGCCTTCGGGACTATATTTTTCGCCGTCGCTTGATATAAGAAGGCTTTTAAATCGTCCTTTGACATATAATAATCCTTCGTTGGTCATATATCCAAGGTCGCCGGTATAAAGATATCCATCGCGAATGGTTTCGGCGGTAGATTCGGGATTTTTCCAATATCCGGCCATCACATTTTCTCCTTTAACAACGATTTCGCCCATTTGTCCCAATGGTAACTCCTTTCCGTTGTCATCACAGATTTTAAGATCAATAGGGGTGACGAGTTTACCACTTGAGCCGAAGCGATATTTTTCGGGACCGTTAGAAGATAAAACGGGGGTTGCTTCGGATAGTCCATATCCTTGGTACATAGGCATTCCTACTCCCACGTAGAATTTCTGCAAATCTTTGTCAAGCAAGGCTCCACCACCGATGAAGAAACGTAGTTCTCCACCAAAGTTTTCGCGCACTTTGGAGAATATGAGAGAGTCAAAAAGGGCAACAAGAGGTTTTAATAAGATGCGCCACCCTTTGCAGTCAAGGTTGCTGTCGCCATAATATGTTTGTTTTACCTTTAGGCCCATATTGAAGAGGCGTTCGGTTGTTTTGCCTTTTGCGCGAATGGCTTGTTCAATATTCTTTTTGAATGTTTTAGCAAGTGCAGGTACGCTGAGGATAAAGTGAGGTCTAACTTCTTTGATGTTTTTAGGGATGTTCTTGAGTGTTTCAAGAGGAGTTCTTCCCACTTGTACGGTTGCCACGGTAGCGCCTTGGGCCATCATGATATAGAACCCAACTACATGAGCAAAGCAGTGGTCAAGAGGAAGAATGATGAGTGTGCGCCATGATTCATTAATGTCAACGAGGGTGAGTGATTGTTCGACATTGGCAGTGTAGTTGCGATGGGTAAGCACTACTCCTTTAGGGTCGGCAGTGGTCCCACTTGTATAAGTGATAGTGGCATAATCATCGTTTTGGATTGATTGTGCTACGCTCAAAAACTCTTCTAATGTGTGTGCTGCAAGAAATTTATCCCCCATTGATAAGATGTCGTCAAGGGCTATTTCTCGGTCTTCATATTTATCTTGAGGGTCAAAGAGGATGATTTGTTTGAGTTGAGGTAATTCGTCTTTTATGGATCTCACTTTCTTAAGTTGAGTGCCTGAAACCATTATATATTGAACATCGCCGTGAGTGAGTCGGAACATGAGGTCGCTGCGTTCATCGAGTTTGATTGAAAGAGGCACATTAACTGCTCCGGCATAGAACATGGCAAGTTCACCAATAATCCACATATTACGACCTTCGCTCAAAAGCGCCATATTGTCACCTTTTTTAACTCCTAAGGCTTGCAACCCGGCTCCGAGTCGATATACTTGCTCTTTTACCGATGCATAGGTTGTGGGAGTAAACTCTTTTCCTGTTTTTTCAAGGAGGAATGTGTTGTTTGGATAACGAGTGACCGATGATTCAAAAAGGTCAATAATTGTTTTTTTCATATAGTTATAGGTATATATTTGCAATTTTGGTAAATACAATGTGCTTGTTTCTATCAATGATAGAATTTAAAAGATATTGCAAAGATAAGAATTATTCGTAGAATTTATTGCCTTAACTATATTGGTTTTCAATGTGAAATTCATATTCGCGCTATAACGAGCGTTTATGCATTCACAATATCTGATGATGCGAGGGATTTTCAGCGTTTTTTTATTTGCTTTTACGGCGCAAGATAGAGCGTACACGTGCTATCAGTTCACGTGTAGAAAAAGGTTTGAGAATATAGTCATCGGCTCCAGAACCGAGGCCATCGGTGACATCTCGTTGTATGCCTTTTGCGGAGCATATGATAACGGGTATATGGGCAGTGGCAGCATTTTGTTTTATTATTGATATAAATTCTGTTCCACTTATCTTATCCATTCTCATATCGGTGAGAATGAGATCGTATATCGATAGGTCGCAACGAAGGGCATCTTCGGCACTTTTACATATATCAACAGAATATCCTTCGTTTTCGAGATTGAATTTAATCAAGTCAAGGATTATGGGCTCGTCATCAATGGCAAGTATCTTACCTTGGCAATTTGTCATTATTTAATGTAAAAAATGGTTCATCGTGTTTATTGTCGCGTGCAAAGATAAAGCAAACGGTTACTATTTTAACTAATAGTAACCGTTTTGTGTCATCATTGTGCCAATAAATTAATAGATGGCACAAGTTTGCTTAATTATGCTTTTGCTTTCTAAACCATTCTTTAACGGTGTCCACAACATTTATAATATAGTCACCGGTGCGTTCAAGGTCACCAATGAGGTCCATGTAATAAATACCGGCTTGATATTCGTAGTGACGATTGTTGATGTTTTCGATATTGGCAACACGCAAATTGTTACGCATATTATTGATTTCTCGTTCATGGTTATAAGAGACGATGATATCTTCTTCGCGCACATCTTCAAGGTCTTCAAGCAATACCATCATATTTTTCATTGCTTTCTTGACATAGGCAAACATGCTATCGATATTGCCGTAGATTTCATCATTAAACGCCACATGACCTTCTTGTTTGCGAGCAAGAATTTTGGCTACACCAAAGCAACTATCGGCAATGCTTTCTATTTCGGAGATAATGTTGAGCATAGCCGCAATGCGTTGTTTCCCTTGATTAGATAGACGACCTTCGGCACAACGATTGAGGTAATTGGCTATCTCAATTTCCATGCGGTCAGAAATCTCTTCATATTTTTCAAGACGAGAATATAGTTTGTTGAATTCGTCGCTACCTTCTTTAGTGTGAACGAGGTTTTGAGCCATATCCAACATTCGACTAACACGTTTAGCAAATACCCCAATCTCTTTTTCGGCTTGTGCCATATTTAATTCTGAAGCCGCCACACGACCACTTGAGATATAAGTGAGTTGGAATTCGTCGTCACCTTTATGCTTGCTGGGCATGATTTTTTCCACAACCTTCACATAAAACCCGGTCATCCATATCATAACTGAAAGGTTGATGAGGTTGAAGATTGTGTGGAAGATTGAAAGCCCAAATGAAGCCCATCCGGCCATAATTGCGATTTGTGTTGGGTCGGCGGGGGTGCTACTGTTAATAGCAGCATATAATTCGGTGGGGTCGCCTTGTCCGAGGTGTTCGGTTACCCACACTGTCAAATCGGTAAAAGGAATAAAAAGAGCCAAAGCCCATATTGTACCTAATACATTAAACATTAAGTGGCACAATGCTGCACGTTTGGCGGCCAAATTAGCACCTAATGATGCGATGATGGGGGTGATTGTCGTACCGATATTACTACCGAGAATCATTGCACATGCCAAGTCGAAGGTAATCCATCCTTTGGTACACATAATGAGCACGATTGCAATGGCAGCCGATGATGATTGAATAATCATTGTTGTAATGATGCCAATCAACACAAAGATTAAGGCCGAAACGTAACCCATATTCGCATATTGGGATAGGAACCCAAAAATTTCAGGGCTTGATTTCAAGTCGGGCACATTTGCTTCAATCCAGTCAAGACCGATAAACAGTAAAGCAAACCCTAAAACAATTTCACCAATGGATTTTCGGCGGCTATTGCTTGAGAACAAGAGTGGAATACAAAATGCTATTATGGGCACAGCAAAAGCGCCAATATCCACTTTAAACCCAAAGAGGGTGATAATCCAAGCAGTGGCGGTAGTACCCACATTGGCACCCATAATCACGGCAACAGATTGAGCCAATGTCATGAGCCCTGCGCTCACGAAACTCACAACCATCACGGTTGATGCCGAAGAACTTTGAATTAATGCTGTGATTGAAAAACCGGTGAGAGCTCCGGTGAAACGATTGCGGGTCATTGCCCCTAGAATGTTGCGAAGCCCGTTACCTGCGGCTTTTTGGAGACCTTCACTCATAAGAGTCATCCCATATAGGAATATACCTACGGCTCCAAGCAACGTCAGAAAGTCTAATAAACTATAATCCATTGGTTATATTATAAAATTGTGATAATAATCATATCAGAGAGCAAAATATTGCCCACACAAAGATATAATAATTATTGAAAAATCACAACAAAGTTAAATGATATTTTGGGGGCATATTTTTGTTTTTAGTGTCAAAAAAATCACGGCATTACCTCGTGAGAAAGATAATGCCGTGAAATAGAGTTATAGAATCTAATGATTTATTTAGTCCAAGTGAGATTCCAAATTGCGATACGATCTTTGTTTGAAGTTGATTGGCTCAAGCAATCGTTGACAATTTCAATCACGAAGTCGCCGCTTACATTTACATCCATTGAGAAGTTGTAGACAACTTGTTTTTCGATTGAAGTGAGTTCAAGAACTTGTGATTTCACTACCGAACCATTTTGTTTGATGTTGATAGTTACTTTGCATTGAGTATCGGTGTATGGGAAACCATAATTAAATGATAGAGTCTTTATACCACCGGTCAAAGTAGGAGAGGTGAGCGAACCGGGAGTTGTTGTCTTGCCATTAAGACAAGGAGCAAATACATTTTCTCCACCAATGAATGGGAATCGTGGGTTAGAGGCTGTTTCGCTTGCCGAGCCGGCAAGGAGAGCCGAGTTGGTTGCTACCCAGCCATTGGCTGATGTATATTCGGCATAAGTAGATTTTGGAGTGCCACCATTCATTGTGTTGAAGTCGGCAACATTATCTCCGGTAGTGGGGTTATCGGGTGTTTCAGGCTCTTCGGGTTCTTCAGGTGTTTCGCCTCCGGCAGGCGCTATCACGTTGTCAATGCAATAAGTCATTGATTTAGCCGATGTTTCAGCAATGTAGCGGAATCCGATGTAGATAGTGCCTGAGAATTGTGCCAATGAAATAGTGCCTGAAGGAACGAATCCTGAATAACCACTTGCAGGAGGTGTGGCAAGAGTGCAGTTGAGTTTTGTAAGTGTTGCTGTCGTGGGGTCATTTGTAGTCATTGCATATACTTCAAATGCACCGCCTGAGTAGGCTGCTTGACTTTCAAATGAGAATGATTTCTCGCTCATACCATCAAGATTTAATGGAGGAGTGATCAACCAAGAGTCATAACCATTGCCGTCGTCAGTTCCTTTGTAGGCTGTGCATGCTGCGTAATAGTTGTTGTCGTAAGAGGTGAAATACCATGCTTTATTTCCGGCAACAATCTTAGATGTCCAACCTGCGAGATTAGATATAGAGCTAACACCTTCGAATGTTTCGTTGAGTGATGTTACAGGGGTAACGGGACCTGAAGGAGCATCGCTAGCACCATCAAGTTTATATTCGGTGGCATCTTTCACGCCATTCACGCCGAAATAAGCAGTGAGGTTACCTTTGATTGCAAGTTCTTTACCAAGGTTTGAAGGATTGTCCATGAGGTTAAGAGCTCCACGTATAGAAGTAGGCAACTGCACAGGGATACATTCATCTACCGATGTAGTCGATGGATTGTCAGAGAGAAGGAGGTTGGTTTGAACTGTTGCAGAATCATTAAATTGTGCTCCATCGGCAAGTTTCATACCGTCAATCCAACCAACGATATAACCTTTTACCCACACACCGGTACCTGTTGCGCCACTTTTTACTTGTGATGCGCTAAATGGGGCTGCTTCAGTGCCATCGCCTGCTGTTGGAGTATTGCCGGGAATATCAAAACCATCGATGCGGAATTGAGTGGGAGTATATTCCTCTTTAGATCCACAAACACCAAGTTCTATTTTTTCAAACTTACCAAGCAGCCAAATTTGTGATTGAATAATGTCGGGGTTGTCTTTAAGGTTGGCATATTCGCGAAGTTTTGAATCTTGCTTTAATTCAATAACAAGACAAGATGCAATATCTTTCACTTCGGGGGCAGGAGCGATAACAATAGTATTGGCAAGAGTTGTAGGGCTATCCCATTCGATATCTTCGTTTGATGAAATGGTCGTTACTTCAGGAGCAACAGCACCTACGAGATATCCGGTTACCCAACCATTAACAGTCTGTCCGTTGTTGACGATTTCCACTACTTGGTCAACTGTGTAAGGATTACTTTCAGCCCCTGGCGTGAGGGTAGGATTTCCGAAGTTCATACAGTCGCTTGCAGAGCGAAGCAATAATTGCCAACCCGATGAACCGAAATAACTAAGTATACCTACAACGTCGCCATTCCCTTCGGGAAGTTTTTGACTCCAAAAAGTAGCATATCCAGAGTTGCGCACAGTGATAGTGTTGCCTTCAGCATCAATAAGAGTACGGTTTGCATTTTCTTTGTGAGCATCGGTGTAAGAAAGAGTGCCACCACCATCAAAGTGTACATTGTTGATGCGCACCAATTGGCTTTGCCATTTGCGAAGGCCTTCGGGATTAGTAGGGAGAGAAGCAATAGTAGTCTCAATGGTATCTACTTTTGAGGGTTGGGGCAATCCATTGAGTTCAGAGTGCATTTGGAAGAATTCATAAGGCATAAAAGTTGCTTGCCATCCGTAGCCTTCTTCATAGTCGGGAAATCCGAGTTGTTGCAAGCCGCTATATTTACCTATATACATACCGGTCACATCAAGAACAATTTCTTGACCAATGCGATATTTGTTATAAAGACCGCTTTGATTTATAGAAAGAGTCAATGCAGCAGAGCCATCTTGAATAACGAGGTTTTTGTAAATATTACCTGTCATATCCGAACTTACCACACGACCGGCAATAATGATACGTTCATTATTCTCGTTTAGCCCGATAGTGTCGATATAGTTAGTTTCATCACTCCAATACATGGTTTTCAATTCAAGAATTGTAGTATTGGGGGTCATAGTGGCTTCGGGAACTTGTATTCCCGGAGCGTCAAAGTCGTCTTGACAACTCACCATGCTCACAGCCATGAATGTGAGCAATAGTCCTATATATTTTCTTAAATTTCTCATAGAGCAATTCGTTTATTTGTGTTGATTAGTTGGTCTTTTCATAAAGGGTGGGGAATGTACCTCTCACATCGGGATAAGCTCCATATGAGGTGTATTGTGCATCATATTGAATAGACTTATTCATTGCCACGTTGGTGATAATCATTGTTCCGTCGGCTTGAGGAGCGATGGTCCACACACCTCCTTCGGAAGGAAGAGTGGTATCGACATTGAAGCTATTATATGTTCCTTTCATATACATATATTTACCGTTAGCATCAGTGATAGTGTAACCTCCTGTAGTTTCTTCTTTAATCACAAAACCACAAGATTGGGCAACCTCAATAATACCATTATTATCGGAAGCATCTACAACTTGAAGATAACCATAGTTTCCGGTAATAGCTGTAGCCGCTTTACCCGACGCAACGAGGATATATTCTTTACCTGAGGTAATAGATGTTACTTTTTTATAGGTAGCAGTTTCGGCCGTAGCAGGAGCTTTGCCATCGAGTTTATATTCGGTACCTTCTTTTACCCCATTTTCGCCAAAATATTTGGTGATGTTACCTTTGATTGCAAGTTTTTTGCCAAGGTTAGATGGGTTGTCCATGAGGTTGATCGCTCCACGAATAGACGTAGGTAGTTGTACAGGAATACATTCGGCTGCTGATGTAGCCTTAGGATTGTCGGAGATAAGCACGTTGGTTTGAGATGTTGAGGGAACACTGAAATTAGCTCCTTCGGCAAGAATCATACCATCAACCCAACCTACAATGTAACCTTCTACCCACACACCGGTGCCTGTTGCACCATTTTGCACATCGGTAGCGCTGAATGGAGAGTTTTCAGAGCCATCGCCGGTTGAAGGAGTGTTAGAAGAGCCTCCTTGTTTGCCAATCACTACATTGTCGATGCAGAAAGTCATAGAACGAGCAGAGGTTTCAGCGGTGTAACGGAAACCGATATAGATAATGCCTGAGAATTCTTCTAATGACACCTGACCTGAAGGAACGAATCCTGAATAACCACTTGCAGGAGGATTTGCAATATCGCAAGTGAGCATTGTGAGAGTAGCGGTATTTGGGTCGGTAGATGACATTGCATAAACTTCAAATGTTCCACCCATATATGCTGCTTGAGACTCAAAACTCATAACCTTTTGAGCCATTTCATCGGCATTGAGTGCCGGAGTAATCAACCAAGCATCGTAACCACTGCCGTCGGTACCTTTATATGCAGTACAAGCAGCATAGGTGTTGTTGTCGAAATCGGTGAAATACCATTCTTTGTCACCGGCGATTTTAACAGAAGTCCATCCGGGGAGGTCGCTGATAGAAGAAACACCTTCAAAGTCTTCTTCAAGTTCGCTTAACGGACCTGTTGGGGCATCGGGAACCACAGGAGCACTTTCATCGAAACCTATACAATCGTCGGTTGAACGAAGTAATACTTGCCATTCTGTGCCGTAGTAACTGAGGATACCAACCACACTACCGGTTCCGCTTGGGAGAAGTTTGTCGCGGAAAGTGGCATAGCTACTATTGCGTACAAGCATTTTGTTTCCGTTAGCATCTTTGATATAGCGATTGGTCGATGCCGATGCTTCAGAATAAGGTTTGCCGGCTTCTACCCATTGCACGCTGTCGAAACGCACTAATTGACTTTGCCATTTTTGTAGGCTATCGGCATTTGATTTTATGGCATTAAGTTTAGTTATGTCAACAGCGATGGTGTCGATTTCGGTAGGTTTGGGAAGTTCATTGAATTGAGCGTGTTGTTTAAAGAAGTCCATTTCCATGAATGTCGCTTCCCAACCATATTGAGTAGAGTATTCGGGGAATCCTAGTTGTTGTAACCCGTTATATTTACCAGGTAAAAGTGATGGCTACCGATTGTGGTATGGCTCTTAATGATGTTGTAGTAAATTATGAGGTGAGCGAGGACTTGATGAATCCCCACGTCACAAAGTCAATAACCCTCAAAGGTCATGAGGGGGAAATCAACCTTGGCACTATGAAAAAGCCGGGTTATTTGCGAGTGAAGGCTGTTGTGGAGAAAGACGGAAAGAAATATTCGGCAATATCAACAGTTGGTTACGATACCGAAAAGTTGTTGCCTACGGTTACGCAACCTAAAGATTTCAAGGCTTTTTGGGACGCACAACTTGAAGCTGCCCGCAAGATTGACCTTCAACCCACTATGACGCTTATTCCCGAGCGATGCACCGACAAGGTGAATGTATATCATATCTCTTATCGCAACATCAACAATACTCGCATGTATGGCATGTTGACAATGCCCAAGGCTGAAGGTAAATATCCTGCAATTCTTCGCTTCCCGGGAGCGGGAGTTGGCGAAAAGTCGGGCGATATAGGCCATGCGGCTCGTGGTGCAATAATACTTGAATTTGGCATCCATGGTATTCCTGTAAACCTCACAGGTAGCACTATTTATAGCGACCTTAATAGTGGCGCGCTTGCCTCATATCCTACATATAATATCGATAATCGCTATTCATATTATTATAAACGAGTTTATATAGGCTGTGTGCGCGGCATTGATTTCCTTGCTTCGTTGCCTCAGTTTAATGGTAAACTTGGCACCTTTGGCGGAAGTCAGGGTGGCGCATTGTCGATTGTGACATCGGCACTCGATAGTCGCATCAATGCAACGGTGGCATATTTTCCTGCATTGTGTGATTTGGAGGGTTATACTCGTGGTCGTGCCGGAGGTTGGCCTCATGTGTTTAAGAGTAAAGATAATTGCACTCCCGAAAAACTTTCGACAGCACGTTATTATGATGTGACTAACTTTGCTCGTAATCTATCGGCACCGATTCACTTTTTCTTGGGTTATAATGACTTGACTTGTGCACCCACAACCACTCGCTCAACCTATAATGTGATTACTGCTCCAAAAACGCTTCTCATAGGTGAAAATAATGGTCACTGGTTATATGCCGAGCACACCAATGCACTATGGGATTGGATGTTTGAACAGCTCAAGGAGGAGTGATGTATTTAATTCATAATGCATAATTCATAATTTGCAATAGTTTTTTAAGAAATTCGGAATGAAATCCTTAAATATTATAAGATTTTCGGAACAAAATCCCTAAATATTATAAGATTTTTGGATTTTACGAAAAAAGTCATTTAATTTGCAGTATAAATTGTTTAAAATGATTGATCGCAAAATTAAAAACTTAATAGAAGCCCAATTGGGAACAAATAAGGCAATAATTATTATGGGAGCCCGCCAAGTGGGAAAGTCTACATTATTGTCACAAATGTTTGATGGGCAAAAAAATGTATTGTGGTTAAATGGCGACGAAACCGATGTGAGAGGGCTCTTTGAAAATATAACATCAACACGATTAAAGGCTATCATAGGGCAAAATAATTTAGTGATTATAGATGAAGCCCAACGAATTACCGACATAGGGTTGAAACTTAAATTGATAACCGACCAGATTTCGGGGGTACAAGTTATAGCTACAGGCAGTTCATCATTTGATTTGGCAAATAAAGTAAATGAATCATTGGCAGGACGTAAACGTCAGATACAAATGTATCCAATGATGTTTTCAGAAATGGTTGACCATATAGGCTTTATTGAGGAGAAACGAATGTTGCCGCATCGATTGGTATTTGGGTATTATCCCGAAGTGGTGACCAATCCCGGAAATGAAAAGGTGATTTTGAAAGAGTTGTGCGACAGTGTGTTGTATAAAGATATTCTGTCGTTGGATTCGGTAGGAAAGCCCGATAAATTGCAACGTTTGTTGCAAGCATTGGCTTATCAAGTGGGTTCTCAAGTGTCGTATAATGAACTAGGACGACACATAGGACTTGACTCTAAAACAGTAGAACGTTATATTGATATATTAGAAAAAAGTTTCATAATCTTTAGATTAAACTCTTTCTCTCGAAATTTGCGTAATGAGTTGAAAACCAGTCGCAAAATATATTTTTGGGATAATGGTATAAGAAATGCAGTTATAGGAAATTTCTCATTTTTGGAGCAAAGAATGAATGAGGAAGCAGGAATGTTGTGGGAGAATTTTGTTATATCTGAGAGAATGAAGGTGAATTCGTTAAGAGAATTCTTCGGGACAACATGGTTTTGGCGCACTATGCAACAAAAAGAGATAGATTATATCGAAGAAGAAAATGGCGTTATTAACACATATGAGTTTAAGTGGAATTCAAAGGCAAACGCAAAACGGCCTGAGGCTTTTTTCAAAGCATATCCCGATAGCTCGTTTTGTGTTATTACACCTGAAAATATAGAGGAATTTTTATTGATAGGATAATGGTAACGATATTATTTCATTCAACGATATTTGGACCTATTCATAGCCGCCGATTGGGATCATCATTGGGCGTTAACCTTTCGCCAAATGATGGGAAGGTGTGTTCGTTTGACTGTGTGTATTGTGAAGCGGGATATAATTCGCAAGGAGCCGGAACGACAGGGTTGCCGCGGCGCGAAGATGTGAGTCGAGAATTAGACGCGAAGTTGAAGTCAATGATTGAAGCGGGTGAGCATCTCGATGTAATCACATTTTCGGGGAATGGGGAGCCTACGTTGCACCCTCAGTTTGCCGAAATTATTGATGACACTATTGCTTTGCGAGATAAATATTTTCCACAGGTGAAAATAAGTGTGTTGTGTAATTCCACTCGCTTAGGCGACGAATCGGTTGTGGCTGCACTCCGTAAGGTAGATAATAATATTCTTAAACTCGACTCGGCAATAACATCAACCATGCGATTGATTGACCAACCGGCATCGCCATCGTTTACAAGTGAGGGTGTGATAGAGCAAATTGCGCAATTTGCAGGTCAGTGTGTGGTACAAACAATGTTTTTGCGAGGAGAACATGATGGCAAAATCATAGACAATACTACCCCCGAAGAGGTTGAGGCTTTAATAAAGGCATATAAGCGCATTTCTCCCCGACAAGTAATGATTTACTCAATCGACCGCAAAACCCCGGAACAGAAGCTTGAAAAGGTGTCGCGTGAAGAACTCGAAGCAATTGCATCGCAAATGTGTAGGGAAGGAATTAATGTAACAGTTAGTTAAGAAATAAGTACGAAATAAATAGATATAATTATGAGTCAAAATATAGTTTTTCCGGCACCATTAAAAGAGGGAGATACCATCGCTATATTATCTCCGGCCGGAATAGTAAAGCCTGAACATGTAAAATATGCTATACCTGTTCTTGAGGAGCAGGGGTGGAAGGTAAGGGTGATGCCTCACACGCTTGGTCGTTGGGGAAATTATAGTGGAACTCCGGCCGAGCGCCTTGCCGATCTTGAAGATGCTTTTCTTGACCCCGAAGTGAGGGCTATTCTTTGTTCGCGTGGAGGATATGGTGTAGTGCATCTGATGGATGCGCTTAATCGATTGCCTATCGAAAACGATCCTAAATGGGTGATAGGTTATAGTGATATATCAGCCCTTCATGCGTTGATGTCAACCAAAGGGATTGCGAGTATTCATGCATCAATGACAAGTCATATACGCAAAGGAGCTGATGATATTGATAATAAAGTATTGTTTGAAATATTGCGTGGACAGGCTCCGGCATTTACCTTTGAAGGTCATCAATATAATCGATTGGGACAATGTAGTGGCAAGATTATCGGCGGAAATGTGGCAGTAATAGCCGAATTGATAAATACCCCATATGATATAATTGAGGATGACACGATTTTATTTATTGAGGATGTGTCGGAACCGATTTATAAGATTGAACGCATCATGTATCAACTTAGATTGAGTGGGGTGTTGCCACGACTACGTGGATTGGTTGTAGGTCAATTTACCGAATATCGAGGAGATAGCAACTATCGTGATATGGAGACAATGATTTATGATATGGTAAAACCATATAGTTATCCGGTGGCATTTAATGTACCTATTGGTCATGTAAGTCATAATATCCCTGTTATCGAAAGTGCACAAGCAACCCTAAAGGTAACAGATGCCAATCAAGCACATCTTATTTTTTGGCCTATGCCCACACCGGAAAGTAAATAATCTTAAGATAAAAATAAAGCCCAATCAATTTGATTGGGCTTTATTGTATAATGTCGAAATTAATTAGTTGATGATGTCGAAGCCTGTGTAACGGCGCAAACATTCAGGCACTACGATGCCTTCGGGTGTTTGGTTATTTTCGAGCAATGCCGCCATGATGCGAGGCAATGCGAGCGCCGAGCCGTTGAGGGTGTGGCATAAGTGAGTCTTTTTGTCTTCGCCACGATAACGACATTTTAGGCGATTGGCTTGGTATGTTTCAAAGTTAGAAACCGAAGAAACTTCGAGCCAACGTTTTTGTGCGGCAGAATACACTTCGAAGTCGAAAGTGATAGCCGAAGTGAAGCTCATATCACCACCGCAAAGACGAAGAATGTGCCAAGGCAAACCGAGTTTGTCGAGCAATCCTTGCACGTGATCTTTCATTTCTTCAAGAGCTGCATAAGAATTTTCGGGCTTTTCGATGCGCACAATTTCCACTTTGTCAAATTGGTGTAGACGGTTCAATCCGCGTACATCTTTGCCATAGCTACCTGCTTCGCGGCGGAAACATGCAGAATAAGCACAGTTCTTAACCGGCAATTTGTCGTCGGTGAGAATTACATCGCGATAGATGTTGGTAACAGGCACTTCGGCAGTGGGGATAAGATATAGATTATCGAGTTGACAATGATACATTTGCCCTTCTTTGTCGGGAAGTTGTCCTGTGCCATAACCCGATGCTTCATTAACAACATAAGGAGGTTGCACTTCGAGATATCCCGATTCTCCAGCTTGGTCGAGGAAGAATTGAATGAGTGCGCGTTGTAGGCGAGCACCTTTGCCGATATATACAGGGAATCCTGCACCTGTGATTTTTACTCCCAAATCAAAGTCGATGAGGTTGTATTTCTTTGCAAGATCCCAGTGGGGAAGAGCTTCGTCACCGAGAGCAGGCATCACGCCACCTTCTTTTTCTACCACATTATCCTCGGCAGAGCGACCTTCAGGCACCATTTCGCAAGGAATGTTAGGGATTGAAAGAAGAATATTTTTAATTTCTTCTTCTACGCTTGCAAGCTGTTCGGCGATGGCTTTTTGTGATTCTTTGAGCGATGCAACAGCATTTTTTGCTTCTTGTGCTTCGTCTTTCTTGCCCTCTTTCATTAACTTACCGATGGTAGCGGCATATTTGTTGAGTTCGGCAGCTTGGTTATCGTTATTAAGTTGAAGTTCGCGGCGTTTGCCATCAAGTTCAAGTATTTTCGCAATATCGTTATTTCCGTCAAATCCCTTTACGGCAAGACGGCTGATGATATATTGAGGATTCTCTTTAATTTGAGCAATAGTAAGCATATCTATTTCGGTTTATATTGTCAATATAATGTCTTAATGGGGTTTATGAGTCCACTTAAGCGAGTAATTCTTTTACTTTGGCAGAAATCATTCGACCATCGGCACGACCGGCAAGAGCTTTGCTGGCAACGCCCATAACTTTACCCATCTCTTTGGCTGATGTGGCACCAACCTGTTCGATGATTTTTTTCAACTCGGCAACGAGTTCTTCTTCGCTCAATTGCTTGGGAAGGTATTCCTCAATAACGGCAGCCTCGGCTAGTTCTCCTTCGGCAAGTTCGGGACGATTTTGTTCTTGATATATGCGAGCACTTTCTTTGCGTTGTTTTACCATTTTCACCAACACTTTCATTGCCGCATCATCATTTAGTGTGCCATCACCACCTTTGGCGGTTTTAGCTTCAAGAAACTCTTTTTTGATGCCACGAAGGGCTTCAAGTCTCACTTTGTCACGAGCCAACATAGCAGCCTTGATATCGGCGCCTATTTTATCAAAAAGATCCATATTTTTTGCCTTTTATTTAATTAATGTGCAAAGATAATGTAAATCGGGTGCATTTCAAAAATAAAATTCATTTTAATTTTTAGATTGCACAAAAGCTCCTAACCAAAAGCATATTTAAAGATGTAAATGGCATGAGAGGGAAGGTGTAAAACGAAAAAATGTGTAACTTCTATGGTGTTATCGGAACCATAGAATATTGAAAAACTGAGGTGTAGAGAGTTGCTATGCAAAAAAAATATCTGTTCAATAGATGATTTGTTAAATTTTTATATTACCTTTGTGCATGATTAACAATTTAATATATTGCAACTTATGAAAAAAGTACTCTTGATTATGAGCATGATTCTCGCTTTTGTATTCAATAGCGAGGCTCAAGAAGTGAAAGAAATTGATTACACAACATTCACTAAACAAATACAACCAAGCGCAACTCGCCCAATGGTAATTGACTTCTATGCAAAATGGTGTGGTCCATGTAAGGCTATGGAAGCAGTTATGGCTAAGGCTGCTAAAGAATATAGTGGTCAAATTGATTTTTATCGCGTTGATCTTGATGTAAAAGACAACCAAGAATGGGCTAACTATCTTGGTATTTCTTCAATCCCTACATTGGTGTTCTACAAAAATGGTAAAATTCACCATGTAGAAACTGGCTACAAAGAATATATCGAATTTGTAAATCACTTATCTCGTATTCTTGAATAATATAACATATTTGGAATAAATAGATAAAGTGCACTTCCTAAAGGAAATGCACTTTTTGTTTATATAAGGCTAAGCATGTATTATTGATGTATAGCAAAAGCCTATTTCCGATAAAACACAAAAAGAGATTGCTGTTGCAATCTCTTTTTGCGCTTCAGGATGGGCTTGAACCAACGACCCCCTGATTAACAGTCAGGTGCTCTAACCAACTGAGCTACTGAAGCAAATATTAACCAACTAAACTTTTTGCGCTTCAGGATGGGCTTGAACCAACGACCCCCTGATTAACAGTCAGGTGCTCTAACCAACTGAGCTACTGAAGCAGAAAATGCAACCCTTTTCAAAATTGCGATGCAAAATTAATCCCAAAATTTGAATTATGCAATAATTTTAGCAAAAATCTCACATTTATTTTTGTTTTTAATTCTTTTTTGAGAAAAATAGTGCCGTTATTGTTATAATATTGTGTATCTTCGTTGCCTATTTCAATAGATTAAATAACAACTTATTTTTAATCATCAATATGAGAAAAACTATTGTAACAATAATTATAGCAGTGTGTGCAGTCACAATTTTTTGTTCGTCGGCATCAACTCGTAGTGGAAAATCGGCAATATCACGCAACTTGAATATATTTAACTCGATATACAAAGAATTACAGACCAATTATGTTGACACTATTGATGCCGATAAGTCAATGCGCACTGCTATTGATGCAATGTTGATGAACGTTGACCCTTATACCGAATATATTTCAGAAGAGGAACAAGACGAATTTCGTACGATTTCATCGGGTGAATATGCCGGAATCGGTTCGGTTATAATGCAACGCGATGGAAATGTATATATATCAGAACCCCAAGAGGGGGCTCCTGCTCATAAGGTGGGATTGCGCGCCGGAGATTTGATTATGGCTATTGATGGAGACACTGTGTTGGGGTGGAAAAGCGATAAAGTGAGTGAGCGCCTCAAAGGTCAAGCCGGCACAAAAGTTAGTGTAATGGTAAAACGTCCTTATGTTGCTGATTCGATTCTTACATTTGAAATTACCCGTGGAAAGATTCAAGTTGATCCGGTACCATACTATGGTGTAATAAGAGGAGATATTGGATATATAGGCTTGACGACATTTAATGAAAATTCGGCTCAAGATGTAAAAGATGCACTTATCGAATTGAAGAAAGATCCTCGTGTTAAATCAATAATACTTGACTTGCGTAATAATGGCGGAGGCTTACTTGAGAGTTCGATTAAGATTGTAGGATTGTTTGTTCCTAAAAACACTGAAGTACTTCGCACACGAGGCAAAGGGGTACTTAATGAAAAGGTATATAAGACTACTTCAAAACCTATTGATACAGAGATACCTCTTGCTGTGCTCATTAATAATAGTACGGCCTCAAGTGCCGAAATCGTTTCGGGAGCATTGCAAGATCTTGATAGAGCCGTAATAATAGGCGGTCGTTCATTTGGCAAAGGATTGGTGCAATCCACTCGCCCCCTTCCATATAATGGTCTTTTAAAAGTGACCACAGCAAAATATTATATACCGAGTGGACGCCTCATTCAGGCTATTGATTATTCGCGTCGCAATGCCGATGGTTCTGCGGCTCGTATTCCCGATAGTTTAACTAATGTGTTTAAAACAGCAAATGGTAGAGAGGTGCGCGACGGAGGAGGTATTACACCTGATATTAAAGTTGTATATCCCGAAGGAAATAGATTGGTTTATAATATTGTGATGAATCATTGGGCATTTGACTATGCTACTCGTTTTGCTGCAACTACACCTTCTATCCCTTCGCCACAAGAATTTGTTATCACTGATTCAATCTATAACGATTTTAAGAAGTTTATCAATCCCGAAAAATTTAAATATGACAAAGTGTGCGAAATGGGGTTGGCCGAACTTCGAAAAGTTGCGAAAAACGAAGGATATATGAATGATAGTGTTGAAGCGCAATTTGATATACTAGAAAAGATGTTGCGCCACAATCTTGAAAAAGATCTTGACACAAATCGTAAAGCGATAAGCGAATACCTTGCCGAAGAAATTATAGTGCGTTATTATTATCAAAAGGGGCAAGTTATCGAAGGCCTTCGTTCCGATTTGGCCGTTGATTCGGCAGCAAGCGTTCTTCACGATGCACAAAAATATAAATCGATATTGAGTCCCGCAAAGAAATAATGTCTCAACTCGGTATAAGCGAAATATTTATAACTCCGCAACGCCGTCGAGCATTAGACAAGATGCTTGTGGGAAAATCTTTGTGTTGCTCGGCCTATTCATTGGCAGGGTCGGCACCGGCATTATTATTCGCCGGTATGACACCACGCAAGTCTCCTACGCTTATTATTGGGGATAGTCTTGATGATGCAGGGTATTTATATCATGACCTATCGCGAATATTAGGCGAAGATGCAGTGTTGATGTTTCCGTCGGGGTATAAGCGTGATATCAAATATGGTCAAATCGATGCTCCATCTCAAATATTGCGCACCGAAGTTCTAAATCATTGGCACGCTGATTCTCGATTGAGATATGTCGTAACCTATCCCGATGCCATTGCCGAGCGTGTTGCATCAAAAGAAACCATTGCACGCCATACATTGAGCCTAAAGCAAGGGGCTATAGTAGATGTGGAAGATACTTTAAAATGGCTTCGTGAAAATGGCTTTGTGGAAGTTGACTATGTGTATGAACCGGGACATTTTGCCCTTCGTGGATCTATTCTTGATATCTTTGGGTATTCCAATGAGTTACCCTATCGTATAGATTTCTTTGGCGATGAGATTGATTCAATGCGCACATTCAATATTGAATCACAACTTTCGGAACAACGATATGACGAAGTGTCAATAACATCTAATGTCGCCCAGCAATCACATGGTGATTCATTGCTCAATTTTATTGGCGAAGATACTCTCATTGCCGTGCGTGATGCTCAATATACATTGAGCCGCATACGAGAAATTGCCGGCGAGACTTTTTCGGAAAGTTCATTGATCGCAAATGAAGGGGATAAAAATGCGATGAGTCAAGTGGTTGATGCCGATGATTTTGCTCGTCAGTTTGCTCAATTTCGCCAATTAAGGTTTACATCAGCGACACAACCCGATAGTGAAGCAAAAGCATCAATTGATTTCGAATGTTCGCCTCAAGGAATTTATCACAAGAATTTTGACCTCATAAGTGAAGATTTTACCAAGATGCTAAATGAAGGATATAAACTTTATATCCTAAGTGATAGTGCCAAGCAGATTGAGCGATTGAAGGTGATATTTGAAGATCGAGGCGACGATATTGTGTTTACTCCCATAAATTCAACTATTCATGAGGGGTTTGTTGATCATGCATCCAAGAGTTGCTTCTTTACCGATCATCAGATATTTGATCGCTTCCATAAATACACTCTCAAGAGTGATCGTGCTCGTTCGGGCAAACTTGCCCTATCGCTCAAAGAGTTATCTTCAATAGAGGTGGGCGATTTCATTGTTCATGTCGATCATGGAGTGGGGCGTTTTGCCGGGTTGCTACGCACCAATGTCAATGGCAAAACACAAGAAATGATTAAACTCACATATCAAAATGATGATATCATTTTTGTATCAATACATTCACTACATAAACTCTCAAAATATCGTGGGAAGGAGGGTGTGCCTCCAAAAATCAACAAATTGGGGACCGGTGCATGGAATCGTATTAAAGAACGCACCAAGTCAAAACTCAAAGATATTGCGCGTGACCTTATAAAACTATATGCAGCACGTAAAAATGAGACCGGCTATAGTTTTTCGCCCGATGGATATCTTCAACAAGAATTGGAGGCATCATTCATTTATGAAGACACCCCCGACCAACTTACGACTACGGCTGCCGTAAAAGCCGATATGGAGAGTGCGCGTCCCATGGATCGTCTCATTTGTGGGGATGTGGGTTTTGGTAAGACCGAGATTGCTATTCGCGCTGCATTTAAAGCCGCCACCGATGGGAAGCAGACTGCTGTTCTTGTTCCTACAACGGTGCTTGCCTATCAACATTATCACACCTTTAAAGATCGGTTGAAAGACTTCCCGGTGAGGGTTGATTACCTTTCTCGTGCTCGAACACCTAAACAAGTGAAACAGATTGTTAGTGACCTAGCCGAGGGAAAGATTGATATCCTTATCGGAACTCATAAATTGATAGGTAAAGATGTAAAATTCAAAGACTTGGGATTGTTGGTCGTCGATGAAGAACAAAAATTTGGGGTTGCGGTAAAAGAAAAACTCAAACAGATGAAAATCAATGTTGATACATTGACCATGAGTGCCACGCCCATCCCTCGCACGCTACAATTTTCGTTAATGGGAGCGCGCGACCTTTCGGCTATAACCACACCTCCGGCCAATCGTTATCCCATTGTTACATCGGTTAATGCATTAAACGATGATATATTGCTTGAAGCGATAAACTTTGAGATGTCGCGCAACGGACAAGTATTTGTTGTAAATCATCGCATTGAAGGACTTTATGACCTTGAGGCAATGGTGCGCCGATTAGTGCCCGATGCTCGCACGGTGGTTGGTCATGGGCAGATGTCGCCCGATAAACTTGAAAAAGTGATAATTGACTTTGCCAATCATGACTATGACGTATTGTTGGCGACAACTATCATAGAGTCGGGGATAGATATGCCCAATGTAAACACGATTATCATAAACAATGCGCAACACTTTGGGTTGAGCGAACTTCATCAACTTCGTGGACGTGTGGGGCGTAGTAATCGTAAGGCTTTTTGCTATCTTCTTGTTCCTCCTCATATACCCCTATCACCTGTATCACGTCGTCGATTACAGGCTATTGAAAGTTTTTCCGACCTTGGTAGTGGCATACATATTGCGATGCAAGATCTTGACATTCGGGGTGCCGGAAATCTTCTTGGGGCAGAACAAAGTGGATTTATTGCCGACCTCGGATATGAGACCTATCAAAAAATTCTCAAAGAGGCAGTTATTGAACTTCGCACCGAAGAGTTTTCTGATGTTCTTGTGGCTGAAGATGAGAACGACAAAGAGTTTGTGGCTGATTGTGTGATTGAGAGTGATATGGAACTCCTTCTACCGGCAATGTATGTGCCTCAAGAGAGTGAGCGAATAATTCTATATAAAGAACTAGATAGCATTGAACGTGAGATAGATCTTCAAGCATTTAAAGACCGATTGCACGACCGTTTTGGCAAAATCCCATCCGAAACAGCCGAATTGCTTCGTGTGCCACGATTGCGTCGTCTTGCTCGACAACTCGGCATCGAAAAAGTGTCCTTAAAGCAGGAAAGGATGTATTTATATTTTGTTGATGATAGCAATAAGGCCTATTATCAGTCTGCGATGTTTGGGAAAATCATCAATTTTATGCAACAAAATGCGCGTCGATGCCACATTCGTGAAAACAATAATCGTCGAAGTATATCTATTGATATGGTGGCAACTGTTGAGGCTGCTGTTGACATTCTTTCTAAAATACAGTCTATGGATGCGATTTAGTCGGCAAAATAGGGATACTTTATGATTAAATTTAGTTAAAGCCTGTCTAAAATGCTTTATTTTGTGGCAAATTATTTATTTTTGCAAAAATAATATACTAACCTATAAATTAATACGTCAAACCTTGCGAATACCATGAAAAGTGTCACTCTTTTCGTGATATTTTTGTTTTGAGAGGTTCAAAACAATTGCCGGGTCGCGTAACCAAGATTTATGAAACTAAAAAAACTTCTGTTTGCTACATCGGTAGCACTCCTTTCGCTAAGCGCATCGGCAGCAAATCCCGAAGATGTGCGCATCTACATCAACCCCGGGCATGGTTCGTATACTGGCTCTGACCGCCCGATGTCAACAATCAAACATGGGAATCAAACGAGTACCAATGTCGGTTCAGACACTGCCGGGTTCTTTGAATCAAACACGAACTTACAAAAAGGATTCGGATTGTTGGAAAAACTTATTGAATATGGAGTTCCCTTTGATCGCACAAAGAATCAAACAAACTCAAATGCAGCACGCGTGGGAGCAGCTCTTGATTTGAGTCAAAATATTGTGATGAGCCATGTGAAATGCGGTGGGTCTAATACAAATGGGGAATATAATCGTAACCTATCTGATATCGCCGCAGAAGCAAACTCAAACAACTTTGACTATTTCATTTCAATACACTCTAATGCAACAACCGGCGACCACAATGTGCCTACTCACTTAAATCATTGTTTGTACTTATATCGTGGTTATGATGGGAAAACTTATTCATCATCACAGTCGGCTAGTATAGAGATGGCTACAAAAAGTTGGCCTCATGCAATGTCAAACAAGCACATGAACTATAATTGGTTATCTAATCCCAATCAGCCACGTAATAACGAATCATATTCTAATAATAAAATGTGCTACTATCCATCAGGCAAAGATGCCGATGGTAATCCATATTGGATAAAAGGTGACCTTACATTTCAATATGGTCTAAAAAGCGGAGGTAGTTATATTGGTTATTATGGTGTATTAAAACACGATGTTCCCGGATTCTTGGTTGAAGGATATGACCACACTTACCAACCCGGTCTTCACCGAGCATTAAACGATGATGTTGCTCGCCATGAAGGTGAAATGTATGCTCGTGGTATTAATGATTATTTCGGCTTTGGCAAAACAGATAGTTATGGTAAAATTTATGGTATCGTCCGTGACCACTCGGTTGTAATGGATCATCCATTTTATCAAGTAACAAGATCAAATACAGTTGATGCTAATACATCTATCAACCAAACCGATAACAAAAAACCAATTAACCATGTAACAGTAGAATTGTATAATTCTTCAGGAGTATTGGTAGATTCATATCTCACCGATGATGAATGGAATGGAGCATATATGTTCAAAAAAGTTGCTCCCGGCAGTTACACTATTAAGCACTCGCGTGTTGGTTATGGTGATGTGACACAAACAGTTACTGTTACTGCCAATCAAACAAACTATCTCAATATTGACATGCGCACCGTTGCCGATGGCACTGCAGTTCAAGGTCATTATGCTTATGGGTTAAAATTGACAAAGGTTGATGATGAAACTTATACTGCATCATTCAAGTCAACTGGAGCAATGAGCAATGGTAAAATTATCCTTACCAACTCATCAACCAAAGAGCAAACTGTAATCCCAACTGGGTCAATCAGCAAAGGCTCAAACACCATAACAATTGACGCTACCGAACTTGAAGATGGTGTAAATTACACATGGGCAGTTGCATTTGACAACCCTGCATCAGCCGGATATAAACTCCTTCATAGCAATAGTAATATCGCTACAAGCAATTATCGTGTTGGTCTTGCTATTGACAACGATGAAACAAGTGCCAACTTTGGTACGATTTACACTATTACCGGTTATGGTAAGGGTATGCAAAAAATCAACCCCGACTTTTCTACAGATAACAGTAAATTTTTGACAAGCTATTTTGGCATATCAAGTACCTCCAACTCTGTTAGATTGGAAACAAGTAACGGAAAGGTATATATCGCCAACAATGATGCCTCTTCTACCGGTGTGTGGGTTTGGAACCCATCAACTTCGACACACTCAAGAGTTATTTCCACAAAAGCTGCCGGTGTGGCATTTTCCGGTACAGGGTCAAGCAGAAAAATGTATATAAGTGGAACAAAATATGCTTATGGTTACAATATAGGTACAGCCGATACTTGGTCGAGCAGTGCATCTTCTACTTTTAGCGCATTAGGAACACTTTTGGTAAATGGTGATGGCGACATCTATGCTACCGATAATGCAATTATTGCATCTCAAATTCGCTATGCTCCAAATAACGCCCTCGAAGTGCCATCGTTTGCTGTTTCTGACCTCTCAGGGAATGTCAAATTTAACTCAAAATGGTTAAATACTGAAGCAACCGACGGGAGTTCGTTGGAAGGTTGTAATGGTGGTGGTTTTGCTTTCTCAAAAGATAAATCGATATTTGCTGTCCAAGAGGGAGCTACCAACAATTCAGCTTATGAAGCTCCTGTAAAAATCTATTCAGTAAAATGGAATGGTTCAACTCCAACATTTATATACCATTATACAATTACATTGAGTGGAACATATGCTGTTGACCAAATGGCGTTTGACCATGCCGATAACCTCTATATTGCATCTCGTCAAAAAGGTCTTTTGGTTTATGCAATTAAAACTCCGGCACGTCAAACTGTAACTAACGGTCAAGGAACAGTCGTTGGGGCTAAACCTCCCACACCTCTTTATATAGTAGGTAACAGCGATGCTGTTGGTAATTGGGACCCTGCTAATGCTGTTGAGTTTACCAACAATGGCACAAACTACACCATTACCCTTGATGAAAATACTACTGAGTTTAAGATTTCAACAGGCAAGGGAGATATTTCAGGTGATTGGACAGAATTTGATGCCGGAAACCTCACTACCAACGAGGCTATCACAAATGGTGGCACTATAAATTTGATAGCACAACATTCTTATAACAACTTCGTCCTTCCATGGGCTGGTGTGTGGAATATTACTGTATCAGGCGACCTCTCTACTTTGACTGCTACTACTTCAACTCCTCAACCGCTTCCTCCACTTTATATCGTAGGTAATACTGCCGAACTCGGTGCATGGAATACTGAAAACGCAGTTGAAGTTGCTAATGATGGAACAAAATATACCGTTACACTCAATGAAAATGTAACAGCATTCAAAATCTCAACAAACAAAGGTGATGCTACTACATTTAATAATGGTAACCTCACTCCGGGTGGAGCTATTACAAATGGAGGCACACTCAATCTTATCGCCGATAAAGATGGTGGCAACATCGCTCTTCCATGGGAAGGTGTGTGGAATGTAACTATTGCTGGCGACCTCTCTACGTTGCATGCTTCAACTTCAACTCCTAATCCAGATGAAGGTCCTGGCATTGGCGTGGAACCCGAAGATGCGCCTAATCCCGATGCGGAACCAACCGAAACTGATGAGGCTGAAGATGCTCAAACCGAGGGCTATTTTGCCTACGATTTGCAATCATCAAAGAGTGGCGATGTATATACATTTAAGTTTAAATCAACCGGTGCAAGAAAGAATGGCCGCATCGTTCTTACCAACAAATCAACCGGCGCGAAAACCGAAATAAAAACACCTATCGTAAAAGGTCAAAATACTATAACAATTAATGCTTACGACATCGTTAAAGGTGATTACACTTGGGCAGTAAAACTTACTAATAATGCAAATAGCACCGTAACACAAGTCGCTAGTGATAATTCAATTGTATTAGGGAATGGTCGTATAGGCGTTGCTATTGACAATGACCAAACAAGTAAAAACTTTGGCGCTATATACACAATAACCGGGACCGGGAAAGGGCTTCAAAAATTCAATGCCGATATGACTAAAAACGGCTCATTGATTCTCACAGGTAAGTTTGGTCAACAAACAGGTTATACAACTCGTTCAAACCGCTTGGAAGTAAATCAAGGGAAAGTATATATTGCAAACTATGCAAGTGAGAACCCCGGTGTTTGGGTGTATGACCCAACTGGTACGGAAACTGTAACAAAAGTATCGGGATCTACATATTATGAACGAGCTATTGCTTTCTATGGCGAAGGAGCTAATCGTATAGCCTTTGGTAGCCATAATTCTACCAGATATGTGCAACGATTTAATATCGGAACCAATTCATCATGGGTATCAGGTAGCCCATCGGCGTATTTCTATCAGGCTGGTGTATTGGATAACGGTGATGGTGATATTCTTGTCACTAACAATGCTGTTATCGTTTCACAAAATCGCTATACCGGTAATAATCAGGCGACGAACCCTGTGTTTGCTGTATTTGACCACAATTTGAATCTTATATTAAAATCAAATGTAATTAATAGTACATTGACAGGTTCAAGTAATGGTGGTATGGCAATAACTCCCGACTATAAAACATTTGCGATTATTAATGGTAGAACCGAAACAGCTCCAGCGTCAGGCGTATTCCTTGATGAAGACCTCAAAGTATATGTCTATAGCGTATCGTGGAATGGAAGTACTCCAACCTTTACTCATCAATATAATTTTGCATTAAGTGGTACACGCCAAGTTGACCAAATGGAATTTGACCATGGAGGCAACCTTTATATCGCATCTCGCGAAAAGGGTCTTTTGAAATATGCAGTTAAGACTTCGGCTCGTGCTACGGTTACTAATTCTACTGCTACGATTACCGGTTTGGGTAATCCTGTTCCCTCAAATGTAGTGGCAATTCGCAAATGTTATGGCGAAGGTAGCAACACTACTGCAGGCACTGTTGATGCCGATATTACCTGGACCGGTGAAGCCGGTGAATATAAGGTTTATTACCAAACTATGCGCCGTGATGCATCGGGCAACCGTGTGTATGACAATAACGGTACTTGGGTAGAAGCCGGAACAGCAACTATCGCTTCGGGTTCAACTTCAGGTAAGTTTACTCACAAAAATCTTGCTCCGGGTAGTGATTATAACCGCATCTATAATTACAAGGTGGCTAACTATTATTCAGCAGCAAACTATGCAAGTGAAGTAAAGTCAAAATCAATCTCAGGCAAAGGTCGCACCGTTACATCGGCTGCACCATGTGAGCCTGTGACTGTAACATTGTCGCAACCCACCGAGGTGAAAGATGGTGTGACACTTTATTCATTTGATGTCAAACTCGACCTCGCTCCTAACACTGATGTGTTTAACGCATCTCTCCGAGATGATAATGATGAGTTGCCTACAATGACTAAATATGTGATTGTAGTTGATGAAGCGACTGCAAAGGTGCTTAACGCCGCATCAAATGTGAGCGAAGTGGGACGATTCTATCAAGGTCCTGCAACAATGACTGCTAATAACTGCAACCACTATGTGATAAATGATTGGTATATGGTAGTTGATATTGACGATGTAACTCCATCAGATGACCTTTCAAAGGCTACCAAATCACTCACATGGAAAAATGTGAACCCATTGCACTCGTTCCAACCACAAGTTTATGCAAGTGCAGTGCGTACGTTCAATTTCACTGCAACAGATGCCTCTATCCTTGGAAAACCCGATGCAGATGCATTGACAATGACTCTCCCTTCTCCACAATGGATTTCAAACCAAGATAATGGGTCGGTTGGTGTTGTAACTCTTGAAGGAGATTATTCATCACTTGTAACCACCGATGATTATCCTATGGGTACATTCCGAAAGGTAGGCGATATTGAAAATCCAACAAATCCTGTTGCAATCACTCGTGCCAACTATATAGGATCACTCGGCGCTATGTTGCAACCTCTTGCTGTGACTGACGATATAATTGGTACAAGAAATGCCAACGGAATATATGAAAATGCAACATGGAATATTGCTTATACATTTAAATTGTATGAAAAGAATGGCGAAGAATGGACTTTAATTCGTGAGGCTCAGAAATATGATCAACAATCTACCGATGCAAATGTGAATTCGTTATATTCTAATACTTCAGGGTTATCATTCGATATCACAGGTATGCCCGTAGGTGCTGACGAGGAGGCATCGCCCGACGGTCGCAAACGATTGGTTTATAATCCTCAAAAGAATAAGGAATATAAATTGGTTGTTGAAACCAACTATCGCCGATATATTAATGGCGAGCATGTTCATGCAGTGGGTGTGAGCGAAAATCTAATCACGATTAACCCCACATTCGCGGCGCCTTCAATTAATGCGACTAAATCTCCCGGGTTCTTGTTCATGGAAACAACAACACACTGGGATAATAATTGCAAAGATGAAAACGGCAATTATATAAATGGAGGTTACTATAAATACTTCTATGATGCAGCTGTAGATATTGCATGGAATGATTTCAATGACAATTTGGTCCGTTATATGGGTTATCATGCTACTCCAAAATTTGAATGTGTAGGACACCCCGACGGCAGTTCAAGTGAATGGACTCCATATTATGCGGCATCTTTATTAACCGATGAGCAAGTGGATATATACAACACTCGCAAAGGTAATAGTAACGAATCGGTATTAACCAAACTTGGTTATACAGGAAAAGAAGATTGGTCAGCATTGGCCACTGAAGAAAATCACCTTCCATTAAAGATTCACTATGTGTGGGCTGGAAATGATAAGATTGCTAATACGGGTGATGCAGGATTCGGTTTCGAGTTGAGTGCAAATTATCCTATCGTATCGGTGGAAACTCCCGAATTTAAAATTAATGAATATCCACAAAGTGGAGCCTATGAATTTGCTCTTGTCAATCCTCTTTCTCGAAGCACATCGGGTTATGAATTGCAGATGATTACCACTGTTAATAAGGATTATAAGACATTAGTAATGGATGGAATCATCGAAACACCAACTACCGGTGTTGAGAATGTGGGTGTAGGTAATGGTGCATTGCGCTTGTATCCAAATCCTGCCAATAGTGTTGTGACTCTTCAAGCTCCTATAACTATCACCGATGTGAAGATTTTCTCTGTGGATGGTCAGTTGTTGAAAGAATTTGATGCCGACGACACTAAAGTGAAAATCAATGTGAGCGACCTCCCAACCGGTGTTTACATCGTTCACGCCGCCGGCTCAACAACACGATTGATTAAACGATAACCTCCAATAACTATCCTCCTACCACGCAGTTGATAGGAGGAACAATGGAGCCAAAGAGAACAAAACTCTCCTCTTGAAAATTACTAAGTAATTTTTAGGAGGAGTACGGCGAAGCCGGGAGGTGGTTAAATTTAATTCATAATGCTCAATGCTTAATTTTCACGCGTCAGCCCCAACTCTCCTCTTGTTTTTCGCAGAAAAATAGGAGGAGTACCCCGAAGGGGTGAGGTGGTTAAAAAGAAATAAATTGTTTCATAAATATTTTGGTTTTTAAGTGAATAGGGGCAGTGCCGAGAGGTATTGCCCCTATTTTTCTACAAGAACAAAGGTACAGTTATATTCCCATTAGTATAAGAAACTCTCCTCTTGAAAATTGCTAAGTAATTTTTAGGAGGAGTACGGCGAAGCCGGGAGGTGGTTTTTACTTGATTATTGCCGAGTGCAGTCCATCGAAGACATAGTCAGTACCCCGAAGTGGGGAGGTGGTAAAAAAAGGAATAATCCTCACGAATTACATTTGCGATTAAATCAGTCATTGAGACGCATTAGGCTAAATCCGGCTACATACTAATCAACCTATTAGGGGTTAATTGGGGAGCCAATAATAAAAAAGGTTGAAAAAATTTGGAATTGTTACAGCCGAAAAAGTAGGCACATAAGTGGCTCAAACATAGCGAAGAGAGAGGTTTGTAGGGACTAGTTCGCTTGGTATTTAACTGATAGCCCTGTGAATTGAAAATTCTCAGGGCTACGACTGGTCAAAATTCTTTTCGGTGGTTCCATGTTATTTCCCTATAATGGGAATTGTTTTAAGTGTTTAATATATTCAAAAAGCGGACTTATGCTGCTTTATTGTATTGTCTCCAACAATATAGGCGTACAATGCTGCTGGAATAAATTGAATACCTACAGAACTTAGAGATTTGTAAATATATTTACTTGTTGTTGTAACTAATGCTGTTGGGAGTTTATTATTTTTTAAGAAATCCAATAATGGCTTTAATTCTGCGGTTTGGTCAACGTATCTATCACTCCACTTAATTTCAACAGCCCAATATGGTTTCTGTCTTGCTAAATCCATTCCAACCATATCAACTTCGCGATTTTTTTTGCCTTCGGTCCATCGGGCATAATGTATTTCAGCAGTTCCACGTTGTATCCATTGAGCAAAAATAGCAGTCTCTACAATGTGCCCAAACATGCTATCTGAAGATGATAGAGGAGAAAATAGTGCACATCTTAAAGAGGGGTTGGTCAAATAGATTTTAAATGCAGTAACACGCTGAAACTTTTTTGCGGTTTCATTTACTTTATGGACGACCTTGATTAAAAATGCAGCTTCAAAATATTGGATATATTTTCTTAAAAGATCTTTGCTTATTCCTGAATCTTGAGATAAATTATCATATGTAAATTCCTCTCCAGTGCGATATACAATATGTATAAACAGCCGATTTAGTTCTTGTATATCTTTTATTCCATATAAACTTGGCAAATCTCGCAACAATACTTTATCTACAATGTCGTGTCTTACATACTGAGCGACATCTTCTTGCATTTTCTTAGATAGTACAATCTCAGGATATCCTCCATAATTAATATAATTCTCAAAGTGTTTATTTAGTGTATTGATATCAATTGTATCATAACTATCTATTTCTTGCCCATTCCAATTCATTTTTGCTGGAACAATTAAACTATTGAGATTCAGAAGATGTATATATTCATTAAATGTTAGGGGGGGTAACATAAAATCCGTGAAACGGCCAGCTCCACTCTCTACACTCTTCATCCTCAATGCAGCAGCTGCCGACCCCGATGCAACAAATTTAATATTCCTATAACTATCTATCAATGATTTTAGATGTATTTCCCAATCTTTAAGATATTGTATCTCGTCGTAAAATACATAATAGTTTTCCATTGGAGTATTATTTTGCTTCAAAGATTCTGTTGCTAATTGTAGCAATTCTTCTAACGATATATTATTATATATTGGAGTATCTATCGATAAGTAAATAATTTTTTGAGGTGGAACTCCTTGCCTTATCAATTTTTCAATTGCATGAAATAACATTACGGTTTTGCCTACGCGACGCGGTCCCATAAGTATAATGCCTCTGCGAGAAGAGATATCGGCTACTAAAGGGAAAAACATATCAAGATATAGCCTATGTTGCATTTGTTTGTAATCGTTTGGAATTGAGCCTGATACCCACCATGGATTATCAAATTGCATTCTTCTGATTATTTGTTCTTTCATAATAAGGTCCTTAAACATATTTCTTCAAGATTAAATTTAAGACAAAAATAAATAAAAAAAAAGACTTATCCAAACAAAATGTGTAAAATAAGATGTTTTTATTTTGCTTATTTGTACAAAAAGATAAAAATAAGAGTTTTTACCTAGTAAAAATATCCTTATTTAGAATTAGTGCTCGTGTCCTTGAAGTACTCCCCCAATCGTAATACACTACAATGACCTAAAAGAAGATGACGGAATCACCTATCTTCCAATATATATGACGCTGTTGTTGTAGGGGAATTACGCAGTCTTTTACTTTAGGCAATATTACCGAGATAAAAAAACAGAGTGCATTGCACTCTGTTTTTGAAAGGATATTTCTGGTAGTAATAGTCTTAGTTGTAACAAACAAGTTGATTTGTATTTACAGAATCTTTTGGCATATCAAAATTGGGACGATCATAGGAATCTGACGCATCATTGAGTAGATGGTGAAGCCCTTCTCCAATTTTATATCCTGCATCGTATGCATCTTCTTCAGAGATGGAAGATGTAGATGAACTACTAGCAGCAAGAAAAGTAAATGCTCCAAGAATTGCGATGGGAGCAATTAATGATTTAATTTTTTTTGTAAACATAGGAAAATTATTAAAGTGATTAAATAAAATGTTATATCAATATTGTCATAAGTCCCTGATATAATACGAAAATATTGTAATGATTCCCAGATAAATGGGAGTAAAATTGCAATTATGAAAAGGATACGATTAATTATCGATTTGTCATAAAAAGCAATCATAAAAGACAATAGCGAGTAATACCATAAAGCATCAGGTAGATTATAAATTAAACAATCAATAAATATTGAATGGTGGTTTATTTTAATATTAATACTCTTAAGCCATTCGCTATTGAAAATATATTGGAGAGCCAATATGTCTTGTCGAAAGAAAAGGTATATTAGCCCTCCTATTAGAAGTGTTATTGTGCCAATAATATAATTTGTAGGAGTTCTATTTTTTGACATTGATACCTTAAATAAAAGGCTATAGAACTTTGCAAACTAAATTATTGTACTCCCAATTTGTAGGACTTGCCGTTATATGAAGAACCTACATTAATAGATGTGCTAGTAGATTTTGTCTTGCCAGCAGGGACTTTGACAACTTCACTTGCGACAAGTTCACCTTCAATAACAACAATCACGGTAGCATAGGCATCTGTTTCTTGTGGACAACTGAGACCTACAGTAAATGTTTTAGTTGAACTACTGTTGATTGTTCCCGTGTAATGAGATAACGAAAATTGACAAACCTGTGGAGAGCCGCTAGTGTAAGAAGATGTAGTTGCTTGACTATTTGACGCAAAAACAATAGGGCTAAACATTAATGCGGCTAATGATGCTAAAATAAAGAGCCTTTTCATAATAATAAAAACTATAGATTAGTAATTAACGGTGATATTTTGAAAATCCGGCACGTTTAAAAAACATTCCACTAAAGTCAATTGCTTTGCCATCTTTTGTAGCCCAGTACCATGTCCCTCTATATGTTTGACCATTGTCATAGAACTCAATACGCCAAGTTTGTCCGGGTTGTATTGCTCCATTAATGTTGTAGGTAACATATTTTGTTTCATTGTATTTGAGGTCTTGAATTGTTGCAGTCCCATCGCGATTCAATTCGATACGAGCAGTTAACTCACCATCTTCAAAGGCTTCATATACACCAGAATCGGTTTCAGCATAAGCGATAACACAGATGAAAAGCGAAATTAGGGAAAATATAAATTTTTTCATTGTTTATGATTTTAATAATTTATATAAGAAATTGTGGAGCAATAATAATGCCCCTCTTTGTTAGTATTACTTTTTTGAATAAGAGGTGCCATTATAGTAAAGAGTTCTCCCATTTGAAGATATTGTAATACACTCTCTATTAAATTTGAGTATATAGTTGCCTTGAGGATCCATTTCAGTAGAGAAACTATACTCTTTCATAGACCCATTAACGCAAATTCTTATCCAACTACTTTCTACTTTGATAAAGTTGCTACCATCCCAAAATACTCCTGTTGGGACATTAATGCTAGGGGCAGCTAGTTCCATTGAGACAAAAGAAAATGAGTTTGATGCAGAATTACTTGCGATACATGCAGAAATGCCCATTACAAAAGCACAAACAATAATTGAAATCTTTTTCATAACTAAAATATTTTTATAGGGTTAATAATTATTTTCTAGGAACAACTTTACGGTTGTCTTTTCTTGGTACCACTTTGCGATTGTCGTTAGTTTTACCATTATCGCTTCGTTTTGTTTTAGTTGGTCGGTTGCCGGCATCTCTCACGGTGCGACCTTCACGAGGGCTTTGTTCGGTTGTTGTTTGACTTTCGCTTGTAGTAGCAAAAGTTGTAACGGTTCCGGAGCAAGCGAAAATTGCTGCGCAAATAAGAGCGATTGTTTTACGTTTCATAATTTTAGGGGTTCTTAATGATTTTAAATGATTACGGCAAAGTTAAAGGTTTTCTATTGGATTGGTTAGTGGTTGTGCGTAAAGAAGTTTTACGGAAGTGTCAAAAGATTTTACGGTGTGTGGTCGCTATTGGATGTGAGGGAGGTGGTGTAGTATTGGAAAAAGTCGTGGTTGAGGGCTTGTGATATGCGTAGGAGGAGGTCGGTGTTGATTGATGGTTGCGAGAAGATATAATACACGTTGGGACGCTCGCAGTTGATTTTGCGAGCAAGCCAGGTGGGAGTTCGTTCCTGGCGGTCAAGTTCTTGACGAATGAGTTGTCCGATATGTATCATAAAAAAGGCGGAATTATTTGTTGCTATCTACATCTGAGGCACCGCCAAGCGCCTTCGCACCGATAAGCATACAAATAATTCACACCCATAGGATATGAACTATCGGGAGATGCTTATTCTCGTGCTTAAAAATTGGCGGTTTTCAGATGTGAGAATAAGAGCCCAAAAGCTCAAAATATCGTTATGTCGTTAATGTATAAATCTCTGTTTTGTAAAAAAGTTTATTAGTTAATGACTCAAGATTATTTGATAATTTATTAATTGCAAAGTTAGTTATAATTCACGAGTTTACTAAAAATATCGTCAATCTTACTCTGATTTTTTGAGGAAGAAGATACGATAAATGAAATTTTTATCAATGGTGAGGATGCATTGTTCGCCTTTTTGTTCAAAGGCTCGGGCAAGGGAGATGATATTGTCGTGTCCCGTGCCGGCGATATCGGTGAGATATAGTTTATCACCACTGATGCGATATTTATAACGCAGGTCTCCCAGGTCGTTGCCTTGCCATGAGAGAGTGGAGTTTTGAGGGTGAAACTCTAATATCTCAATGTGAGTGGGTTCTTCTTGGGTTGCCATTTGACCATCTTGCCACAGTCCATAACGAATGAGTCGATAAGAAAAGCCTTCGTCGGCATCTTTGATACATGCGTTCCAATCTTGGGCAAATGACATGAGTGCCACAAACAAGAGAGATAGAGAGATAACAGCCTTTTTCATAATTGTTGAGATTTAGTTTGAGGCAAAGGTAAGTAAATAATTCATAATTTGTGGTTGATTGTGTGAAATTTAATATTGTTTTAGGATGGTAAAGGTTGATAATTTTGTTGTTAGCGGCTTTTTGATTAATTTTGTGGTGATAATTATCATTGTATTACATGGATCAACAAGAAACACCTATAAAACGCACGGTTCTCGACTATAATGACATCTCACAGATGGTGCCTTGGTTTAAGGGCAAGGAAAAGTTGGTGAATCGCTTGCTAAAATTTCTATCGGTCGATAAAGTGAATTGGATTCACGACCACAATTGCGACACTCCGGGATATGAGTTTACAACCGGATTGTTGAAAGATCTTGACATAAAGTTGCGCATTGATAATGAGGAGGTGCTTGACAATCTCCCCGAAGGGGCGTTTATCACAGTAAGTAATCACCCATTTGGAGCATTGGACGGTATCACTTTGATAAATCTCATAGGAAGCCGTCGTCCTCAATTTAAGGTGATGGTGAATATGGTGTTGAACTATATCAGCGCTATGCGACCCAATTTTATTGCAGTAGATGCTTTGGCTTCTGATGACCCCAAGAAGAAGGCGGTGTCAATGCAAGGCATAAAGAGTGCCATAATGCAAGTGCGTCGAGGTAATCCTATCGGATTTTTCCCTGCCGGTGCGGTGTCGAAAGTTAATATCAAGGGACAACTTGAAGATCGCGATTGGCAACCCACAATAGTTAGACTCATTCAACAAATGAAAGTTCCCGTGATACCAATCTATTTCCATGGTAGCAATAGTTGGTGGTTCAACTTCTTGGGAGTGGTGTGCTGGCAATTGCGCACATTGCGTCTTCCAGCCGAAGTGTTCCGCAAAAAAGGAGCCACACTACATATTTCAGTGGGAAATCCCATCTCGGTCGAAGAGCAAATGCAACACTCCGGCACAGTAGAGGAATTAGGACAGTTTCTTAAAGATAAAACATACGAATTACGCAAATGCAAATAAATCCGGCCGAAATATCACCTGAAGTGCATCAAGCCAAGATGCGATTTGGAATAGTGGGGAATGCTCCGGCATTAATCGCGGCAGTGTCGCGAGCCATTCAAGTAGCCCCTATCGATTTATCGGTGCTCATTACCGGTGAGAGTGGTAGTGGTAAGGAGTTTTTTCCACAGATAATTCATTCATTCAGTGCTCGTAAGCACAATAAGTATATCGCCGTGAACTGTGGTGCAATACCCGAAGGAACAATCGATTCGGAGCTCTTTGGGCATGAAAAGGGAGCATTTACCGGAGCCGTTTCTTCTCGAAAAGGATACTTTGAAGAGGCTGATGGTGGCACTATATTTCTTGATGAAGTAGCCGAATTGCCATCAACAACACAAGCCCGATTATTGCGTGTGCTTGAGAGTGGCGAGTTTCTTAAGGTGGGTTCTTCTACGGTGCAGAAAACGAATATCCGCATCGTTGCAGCCACTAATGTTGATTTGATAAAAGCGGTAGAGGAAGGGCGTTTTCGTGAGGACCTATATTATCGCTTGTCAACGGTGTTGATAACAATACCACCATTGCGCGACCGTGGGAATGATATCGCCTTGTTGGCACGTAAATTTGCCTCGGATTTTGCTGAAAAATATCGTACGCCGGCAATCCAGTTTGATGACTCGGCACGCCGATTGATGATGCAATATCGATGGCCGGGAAATGTGCGCCAACTAAAGAATGTAGTAGAGCAGATTGCGTTGTTTGAGGCCGGAAGCCAAGTAGCAGCCGAAGATATTGAAGCATATATACCTCAAAATGCCACAATTTATTCTCCGGTAGTGACTTCGCAAGGCAAGACTTCGTTACACTCTTATGATGATGAGCGAGAGATGTTGTTTAATATGATATTTCGATTGCAACGCGAGATTGAAGCGCTTAAAGCCTTGGTAACAGGAGCCTCCACAGGAGCGCCTCAACTTCTTGATGCTCACCATGGTGCATCCTCTATAATTAAGCGCCCGGCTTTTGATGGAGGAGTGTTGCAAGTTGATGATGACTCAAATGAAGTGCGCGAGGTAGAGAGTCAAGAGGTGTCGTCAATGACACTTGAAGATACTGAACGCGAAACGATTCGCCGTTCACTTGAACGAAATGGAGGCCGACGTAAAGCAACTGCTCAAGAATTACAAATTTCGGAACGAACTCTTTATCGCAAGATAAGAGAGTATGGTTTAGAATAAAATATTAAGATAATGAGCAAATCAGTGTTACTAAAAATATTTTTGGTGCTTGCTATGGTTACAACATGGCAAGGTTGTAGCATCAGTTATAAATTTAATGGGGCCGCACTTGATTATAATGTTTATAAAACAATTCATGTGTCGGAATTTCCTATTAGAGCGGCATTGGTATATCCACCATTGCAACAAACATTTGAAAACGAATTGCTCGATTATATTACTCGTAACACTCGTTTGCGCACGGTTGACGGCTCGTCCGACCTTGAACTATCGGGCGAGATAACAGGTTATAACCTTTCGCCACAAGCAGTTACCGAAGATGCTTATGCATCAAAAACTCGCTTGACGATAACCGTTAGAATTAAATATACCGATAATAAAGCCGAAGGTAAAGATATTGACCAGACATTCTCGGCCTATCGTGACTTTGATAGTTCGGAAATGTTGACCGATGTTCAAGACGAATTGTGTCAACAGATTTCAAAGGAATTAGTTGACTTGATATTTAATGCCACATTGGGTAATTGGTAATTATTATTTAGAGAATGACATTGCAAGAAACCATATCATCACTATTGGATAATGACCAGATGGAAGTTGACCCACAATGGGTTGAGGAAATCGGTGAAAAATATCCATATTTTACATTGCCTATGTCGTTGTTGCTTCGTCGCAATAACTCTATCGGTGGCGAAGTGAAAGAAAAGATGGTGCAACGGTTGGCATTAAATACTGCCGATCGCGATTCATTGTCGATGGTTGTAGGTCCTGATGGTGATTTGTGGGCTCATTTTTATCCTCTTGATGAGCGTAAACAAACGGTTTCAACCAATGAAGCAATAGATACATTTCTTGATAATTATGGTTCAGGTAGTGCCAAAGAAGAAGCATTGCTTGAGCGATTGATATTTAACCCCACTCCCGATTATGCTCAATTATTGGCAGAAGAGGAGGAACGAAGTGTGCCTAAACATGAAGATCTCTCGGCTCGTGATTCTCAAGATGCATTAATCAATGCGTTTATTATTAAGAGCAGAGAACAACAAGGTCATTTCCCTGCAATAAGTGAAGATCTTATCGCCGAGCCTAAACCGGTAGAACAAACACCGGATACGACTCCGGTTTCATCGCCCGAAGTGTCGGCCGATGACTCAATGTTGAGTGAGAGTTTGGCGAAAATTTACATAAAACAACGAAAATATTCTAAGGCTTACGAAATTATACGCAATTTAAGTTTGAATTTTCCAGAAAAAAGTATTTACTTTGCAGACCAATTGCGTTTTTTGCAGAAATTAATCATAAATCAACGCTATATTGACCAAAATAAAGCAAAAAAAGGTTAATTGATGCCGAAGGCAGTTATTAAAGAATAAAAAATTAAACAACATTTTAATATGGACATTTTAATTATTGTATTATCAGTTATTGTATCAATCCTTTTGATTGGGGTAGTGCTTATTCAAAAATCTAAAGGTGGAGGTCTTTCATCAACTTTTGCCGGCTCAAACCAAATTATGGGTGTGCGTCGCACAAACGATTTCATTGAAAAAGCAACATGGACTCTTGCATCAATCATTTGTGTATTGGCTATCGCATCGGCTTTCTTCATGAAAGACATGAACCAAAGCAGCGATTCGCTTAAAACACTTAACCATGTAACCGCTCCTGTTGAAGCAACAGGTCAATATGGTACAGACAACGCAGCAAAACCAGCTGCAACAGAGGCGCAACCCGCTCAACAACCAGCAGCACCTCAACAATAAGAGTCGCTCCCACAATAGTGGGTTTGATACAATCAAGAAAAATATATAGGGAGTGTCACATGATGCTCCCTTAAGTCGTTAAGTGGATATAAGAATGAGAGTTGCTGTATTTTGTTCTTCACGCGAAAATATCAATGAGCTATATAAAGAGTCGGCTCAAATCGTGGGTCAATGGATTGGCTCACATGGTGCGACATTGATATATGGAGGAGTAGATAAAGGATTGATGCGCATTGTGTCATCGGCCGTAAAAGAGACTGGTGGACGCACTGTGGGCATAGTGCCGATTACTCGTTTGGAAGTGAGAAATGTATTTGATGATGAATTGATACAAGCACGAGATTTAAATGAACGAAAAGCAAAGATGCTATCGTTGAGTGACGTTTTTGTCGTGTTGCCCGGTGGGTATGGCACTCTTGATGAGTTTATCTCAATATTTACCTCACTTGCATTTGCCGATAATAAGACCAAGCAAATAATCCTTCTCAATCAGAATCATCTATTTGATAATACATTGGAACAAATCAAGGTGATGATTCAAGAACGCTTGATGGAACAAGAATTGATGTGGAGAGTGAAAGTCGCCTCTACGCCACAAGAATGTTGCAACATCCTTGATGAATTAAATATAACCCAATAAATTACCGTGAAAATGAAAAAGAGTATAATCTATACATGCACCGGTGATGCCGGCACCACATCGCTTGTGGGGGGTAAACGAGTGAAGAAAAACGATATTCGCATCGAGGCTTATGGCACAGTTGATGAATTGAGCGCTCATGTGGGAATGTTATCATCGTATGATTATAAATTATCACAAGAGGAAATAATAACCTTTGTTCAGAATAAGTTATTTAACATCGGGGCTTATCTTGCTACAGAGTCTAATGAAGGAGAAACTCCGTCGGTATGGGGACTTAATGACTCCGACATTGAACGATTGGAAAAAGCAATTGACGAGGTCGATAGTCAGTTGCCTAAATTAAAAAGTTTTGTCTTGCCGGGAGGAGCATTAGCCTCATCAATGGCACAAGTTGCTCGCACGGTGTGTCGGCGATGTGAGCGACGCATTATTGACTTGAGCGAAACGACCTATATCGACCCAAATGTGTTGAAATTTATCAACCGATTAAGCGATTATTTGTTTGTTTTGGCTCGATTTATCAATATTTCTTCCGATATAGAAGAAAAATATTGGAATAAAGATTGTTAGTTATAAGAAAATGACTAATTTTGCGGCACTTTTCTAATAACAATAACCACAAAATATAAATCACTATGTATTGGACACTTGAATTAGCATCAAAACTCGAAGACGCTCCATGGCCTGCAACAAAGGAAGAACTCATAGACTATGCAATGCGTTCGGGAGCACCTCTTGAAGTAATTGAAAACCTTCAAGAAATGGAAGATGAGGGCGAAACATACGAATGTATCGAAGATATTTGGCCCGACTATCCTAGCAAAGAAGATTTCTTCTTCAACGAAGATGAATATTAATCGACAACTTTAATAAAGGTTTGAAGATATAAAAACGATTGATTGCATTGGCTTTCAATCGTTTTTTTATATTTTAATGTCAAAATAGAATGAGTAAAAGAAAATATTTTATGGACAGCGATAATTTATAATTGTGATAAATAAATTTTTCTATATTTTTGTTTGGTTAAAATTATTACTATCTTTGTGATAGAAAATAAAGAAATAATGTAATAATAGTTGTTTTATAGATAATTGTGTAAATGTGAGTGGACTGTCGTGATGACAATCTGCTCATTGTTTTTTTGAATATTAAGAGCTATTCATGAGAGGATGAGTATGAGTCATTATTATTCTTTTGTCCATCTTGCTTTTTTGAGATGTAATTTTACAAATGATTTGTGATAAGTAATCATATTTTTAATGCGCAAATTGCTAAAGAAGGAAATTTAAACTATTTTTGCAGGATAGTTTATTTAGTAATGTCTAGTTATTAAAATATAATTGTAGAAATAAATAGATACTATGATATATTTGATATCATTTTTAATGAAAATTTTATCAAGTATCCCTTTTGGGATATTATATATATTATCGGATGGAATATACTATCTATTGTATTATGTCGTACGATATCGACGTCGCATAGTGCGAAAGAACTTGGTCGAATCATTCCCTGAAAAAAGTGAACAAGAGATTGTAGTGATAGAGAAAAAATTTTACCATTTTTTTACTGATAATATTTTAGAAAGTCTAAAAATGACAACAATCTCACCCAAAGAGATTAGTCGTCGAATGAAATTTAAAAATTTAGAGGCAGTAAACAGCGTAATGAAGAAAGGGAAGTTTATTGCTCTTTATATGGGACATTATGGTAATTGGGAATGGGTGTCTTCATTACCTTTGCACATGGAAAAAGGCACAATTGGTGTTCAGATATATCATGAGTTGCGTAATAAGAATATGAATAAACTAGTGTTACGTAATCGTGGGCGTATGGGTGCCATAAATGTGGAGATGCGTCAAACAGTGCGTTACATTAAAGAGATGGTGTCATCTAATAAGGTCGGAGCAGTAGGATTTATTGCCGATCAATCACCTAAAAAGCGAGAGGTGCGCCATTTTTTACCATTTCTACATCACAATATCCCGGTGCTAACCGGAACGGAAAAAATTATAAAGCATTTTGGATTTGAAGCATGGTTCCTTGATGTGAAACGAGTGAAACGCGGTTATTATGAGACCGAATTTGTAAAGATGCACGATGATCCACAATCACTGCCCGATTTTGAACTGACAGCATTATACTATAAAATGTTGGAGGAAATGATTAAAAGCCGTCCAGAGTTGTATCTATGGTCTCACAATAGGTTTAAACATGCAATAGAATTAAAAGAAGAATAGAGCCTTTAAATATGGATATAGATTTTGTAATTACATGGGTTGATATGGAAGACCCAAAATGGAAAACTGAATTTGCGAAGTATTCCAATAAGAAAGAGAATGAGAAAAATGGTGTATCTGAGGCTCGTTTTCGCGATTATGGTTTTTTGAGATACTGGTTTCGAGGAGTGGAAAAGTTTGCTCCATGGGTGCGAAAAATACATTTTGTGACAAGTGGTCAGAAACCGGATTGGCTTGATGAAAATAATCCCAAAATAAATATTGTTAATCACAAAGACTATATTCCTCAACAGTTTTTGCCCACATATAACTCTGTAGTAATAGAGCGATATCTGCATAAAATTCCTGATTTGGCAGAGCATTTTGTCTATTTCAATGATGATTTCTATATTATAAATAAAATAAGTCCGGAACGTTTTTTTAAGAATGGTTTGCCATGTGATATTGCTGTATTTCAATATAATCCATCATGGTCGCAGTGGTATAAGAGGATTAAGAATAATATCAGAATAATCAATCAGCATTTTGATAAAAAAGAGGTGATGGCAAGTAACCGTGATAAGTGGTTTCATGAAAGTTATGGCTCAAAAGCAAGATTGAATTATATATTGAAACCTTATGGAAAATTCATCACATTGCGCACACCTCATAATGCCCAACCATATTTAAAAAGAACATTTAAGGATGTGTGGGCTGTTGCCGAAAAGGAATTGACCGAGACCTCGGTCAATCGATTTAGAGCAGTAACTGACTATACGCCTGAACTATTCAGGACATGGCAGATATGCAGTGGCAATTTTGAGCCATATAATACATACAAGGACACTAAAATGTTCCCGCTCATGATTAGGTCTAAACAAGCCGTAAGGGCTATTTATGAGCAATCATATTCATTGATTTGCTTGAATGACAATGTGCGAATACGCAATTATGAGCAAGTGATGGAAAATATAAAGAACGCATTTGAATCAATATTGCCTGAAAAATCAAGTTTTGAATTATGAATAAGGTCCTTGCCGAAATTATAGCAGGTGTAATACCTCATAAGATGACGCGAAACCGTTGGCGTGGTATTTTGCGTTATGGACTATGGAATACCTTAAAATTGAAGCATCGATTAAAACAGAACCAAACTCCTCCAAAATATTATTTGGCGATATGTGCAATAGCCAAAAATGAAGGTCCATATTTTAAGGAATGGATAGATTGGCATCAAAAACAAGGTGTTGAGAAGTTCTATATTTATGACAATGAAAGTACTGATTGCACCAAAGAGGTGCTTGCTCCATACATTGAGTCGGGTTTGGTAGAGTATAATTATTGGCCCGGCAAGAAACAGCAATTAGCAACCTATGATGATTGTTTTGAACGTCATAGATTAGATGCTCGATGGATTGCGGTTATAGATCTTGATGAATTTATCGTTCCCATAAAGGATAAGTCTATCCCTGACTTTTTGCATGATTTGGAGCAGTATTCATCGGTGGAAATAAATTGGCTTGTTTATGGAAGTGGAGGCGCCAAGAAGAAAGAGCCGGGTGGAGTTATGGAGCGATTTCGTAAACACTCGATGCCGGAGCATAAACTTAATACTCATGTTAAGAGCATCGTTGATCCACGACGTGTGTGTACGATGGTAGGTTGTCATGAAGCATCGCGCATATCGGGTCGAGCCGCCGATTCACATGGAAATCCTTTGAAAAAAGGTTTTAGAGATCGTGTCCCCCAGCAAGATGTTATTAAGATTAATCACTATGCGATAAAGTCTTATGAAGAATTTCTTGCTAAACGTGCTCGTGGACGTGCTCGCATAGATAGTTTGCGTGACATGGGATATTTTGAAAGATATGACCTTAATGATATAGAGGAGGAATAACCTCAAAAGTGGGCCCTTATTTTTCAAATTTTGATTTTTGGGGGAATCGTTTTTCTAAATATTCTTTTGCGGTAATTCTATCATTGTCTTGAGCATACTCTGAATCGTTCATGCAGAAAAAGGCGGGGCGTTTTTTATTGAGTCTATTATAGTGATGCATCTTGTGTATAGATAGGTGCATTGACTCATTTTGATTTACATAGCGTAATTGACCGCGATTCTCAGCAAGAGCAATATATGATATAAAAATACGAAGAATATCATCGTTGCTTCGCATGTGATTTTTGTTATTTGCAACAAATTCATCGCAAAAATCTTTCTCGATAATACGTTGGTAGTCACTTTTTAAGTAGGCATCAATATTGTGATGTGGCATTCCTGTATAGTAGTTGCCATATTTGTCTTCAACCAATCGAGAGGAGTTATCCACGGTTTTGCTATATGTCTTTAGGGGTTTGTTACGTATTTTTTCGCGCCAAAACCAACGAAGTTTTCGGAATGGTTTACGCGTTAGGCGTACAATAGGGAACCCCTCTTTTGTAAAAAAGTCATTTGGAGTAAGAGTCTTGTTTATGTAAGTGTCGTCATTGGCATATAAGAAATGCTCGGACAGTCCGGGTATTCGATAAATGAAATGCTCTATTAGACAAGAATTAAAACATGGCAGGCTCTCCGGCGGCATTATTTCTTTGTGGTCAATAATTCTAATTTTGGGATTAGAAGTGTCAAGCCATTCAGGGATTTGATTGTCAGTAACAATAAATATATTTCTTATCCAAGGGATATACAATTCAATTGATCTTAGGCTATATTTTAATTCATCATTATTAGAGTATCGACCTTCACAATTAACTGATGAGTTCTCAACAATATTGCCAATAAATCTATTCCTTTTGGCTTGCCATTTTGGGTCATTTCCATCAACCCAAAGGTAGACAATGTCTATATCTGTTGTCTCTATCTTATTATTCATTCTCAATCCTTTGTTTTACGATAGGATATGCTTCAAGAATTTTTTCGAATGCTTCGCGATTGCGATCATCTCCCGGTTTGAGATTTATTGTTTTCAGTGAAAATTCACGTGGTTTGCCTATTTCTACAAGTTTATGGTGCCAACCCGGAACAGGAACAACATAGGTGCCTTTTGATACAGCTGCAGCCCAAAACCAAATGTCATCATTTGTTGGAGCAATTTTAGAGAAAAGAGCCGAATCAAGCATATTTGTGTCTAATGAATTGGGTGGATATAAAACCCCGCCAACACCGGTTAGAAGTGAAGAGAATTTGAAAATGTGTCTTTTGAAGATGAAATGATACCATTTATATTTTCTCCATTTGCTATAAGGTTTATTTAATAGAACTTTCCTTACTCGATGTGCAATAATTGCATTAGGCAGACGCTTGTGTAAACGGATTAAATCATGCAACATATTTTTGTGATAAAAAATGTCGTCGTCAATGGTTACAATTACATCATTGGGAAAGTCGTTTAATGCAGGTACTAGTTTCTGATATGAACGAATATCCGGGTTGTAATCTCTAATTTCAAATATAGGATTCTCGTTTGAGAGTTTTAATAGCCCTTGAGGAATGCCATTATCTTCAAATCTAGATAAAGTAATATAAAGCACAATCTTATCAGGTAGGATAGTGCCGTTTAATATTGAATAGATGGCTTGTTCGGCATAAGAAATCGCGCCCGGAAAAGATGTGAGAGATACGATAATTTTCTTTTTGTCAGAACTATTTTCCATACTGAATCTTTTGTTTAATTAAGGGATATGCTTCAAGGATATTTCTAAGAGCAGTAGCATTTCTATCAATTCCCGATTTGAAATTAATTGTTTTCAATGATAACTCTTTAGGTTTCCCTATTCCTCGTGGTTTGTTATGCCCAAATGGTACAGGGATAACCGGAATATCTTTCGCAACAGCCGCCGCCCAAAACCATATATCATCGGTTGTAGGAGCCAATTTAGTGAAAAGATCAACGTCAAGCATTTTGGCATCTAAAGAGTGGGGAGGGTATAGAACTCCACCAACACCGGTCTGTATATTTCTGAAATTAGAGTGTATTCTTTTTAACAGAAAGTGATACCATCGATATTTCTTCCATTTGCGATAGGGCTTATTGGGAACCATAAGTTTGGCACGATGAGCGATGATTGCATTGGGAATCTGTTTGTGCATGAGTAAAAGGTCACGCAACATGTTTTTGTGGTAAGCAACATCATCATCGATGGTGACAATCACGGCATCAGGGAAATCGTTTAATGCCGGGATTAGTTTTCTATAAGAGCGAATATCTTTGTCGTAATTCCTAATTTCAAAGATTGAACATTCTTCTGTAAGTTTCAAGAGTTCAGATGGGATTCCACTCTCATCAAACTGCGAGAATGTGAGGTAAAGCACAATCTTATCGGGAAGAAAACTTCCTGTTAAGATAGATTTTATGGCATGAATAGCATAAGGTATTGCCGCAGGGAATGAAGTCAATGAAACTATGACTTGTTGATGGGGCATATTCTGATTGTTATTCATTTAGTCTAAATTTTTGAAATTTACTTTATGTATAGAAAACAAAGATACTATATATTTAGGATTATATCAAGAATTTGTCGCAAATTCAAAATAATACTTGATTTATAGATAGATAATGGGCTATGTCAAATAGACATAGCCCATTATTTTCTAGAAAAATATCTTTAATATTGTTCTTTTTCGTTGGGGAAGTCGCTGGTTTTTACATCGTCGATGTAGTGTGCTACAGCGTCGTTAATAATGGTTGATAGGTCGGCATAACGACGTAGGAATCGTGGAGAGAATCCTTTGTTGATACCGAGCATGTCATGCATCACAAGGACTTGCCCATCAACACCACCACCTGCACCAATTCCGATAACAGGAATGTTAACTTCTTGGGAAACGCGAGTGGCCAATGTCGCAGGGATTTTTTCAAGTACGAGAGCAAAGCAACCTATCTCTTCGAGCATTTGAGCATCTTCAATAAGTTTGTTTGCTTCGGCTTCTTCTTTGGCTCGCACAGCGTATGTGCCAAATTTATTTATAGATTGAGGAGTAAGACCAAGATGTCCCATAACAGGGATACCGGCACAAAGAACACGCTCGATCGATTCGCGAATTTCGCTACCACCTTCCATTTTCACGGCTTCGGCATGACTTTCTTTCATGATGCGTACAGCCGAAGCAAGAGCCTCTTTAGAGTTCCCTTGGTAACTACCGAATGGGAGGTCACACACAACAAGTGCGCGTTTCACTCCTTTAACTACGCTCTTTGCATGATAAATCATTTGGTCAAGCGTCATGGGTAATGTGGTCATATTACCGGCCATTACGTTTGAAGCCGAGTCCCCTACAAGAATAACATCCATGCCGGCTTCATCAATGAGACGAGCCATAGAGTAGTCGTATGCAGTGAGCATAGCGATTTTTTCACCACGTTGTTTCATCTCGGCGAGACGATGAGTGGTTACTTTGCGTTGATCTTGTAAATAATTTGCCATTATATAATATAAGAGTTATAATTCAACTATGCAAAGTTATACAAAATATCGTGTATTTTATATATATTTGTGTTGTAAATTAAATTAACCGACAAAATAATAAAGGAATGAAAGTAGTAAATTTTGCTGAACAGCCATCGCTAGTGAGTCAATATATGATGGAATTACGCGATGAAATTGTGCAAAAAGATATGTTGCGTTTTCGTCGCAATTTACAACGTATAGGAGAGATTATGGCCTATGAAATGAGCAAACAAATGCGTTACAAGACGATTGATACCACAACGCCTCTAGCAGTGGCTAAATGTCAAGTATTGGATGAACCGGTGGTGTTGGCTACAATATTTCGTGCCGGAGTGCCTTTTCATCAAGGGTTTCTTGATTATTTTGATCATTCTGAAAATGCATTTGTGTCGGCTTATCGAAAGTATAAAAATGAGAATGAATTTGATGTTCACATTGAATATATTGCGTCCCCTCGTATTGATGGAAAGACATTGATAATTGCCGACCCGATGTTGGCGACCGGTTCCTCAATGGATCTTGGCTATAGAGCATTGCTCACAAAAGGAGAGCCTGCTCACATACATGTGGCATCGGTAATTGCTTCACGACAGGCGATAGATTATATCAAAGCAAATTTGCCCTCGGATCGCACTACAATATGGGTTGGTGCTATTGATGATGAAATAGATGCACATTCGTATATTGTGCCGGGGTTGGGCGATGCCGGAGATTTAGCCTATGGTGGAAAAGAATAGAAAAAATCAAATAGGAGAGTTATTTAACTCTCCTATTTGATTTTATATCATTGTCCCTAAAATAGAGGTAGAAGTTATGAAATTGATAGATGCTTATTAAGCAAAACTGATAGTTTGACCTTCGCTGCTATTGGTATCTTCTTTTTCAATAAGAGAGATACCTTTACCTTCAGAAATAGATTTTACAAGTGAACGAAGGTGCTCGGCTTCGGTCTTTTCTCGAGTATATGTGGGCGATTTTTCTAATGCTTCTACAATAGTATCGTCGTCCATCGCTTCGCAACTCAATAACACTGTGCGCAGATTCTCTTTGGTTGAACTCAATTCATTAACTTTATCAGAGCCATAAACGGTCTCTATTCGGTTGCTTGTAGTTGTTGATTTAGCTGGTTCCGGTTTGGAAATTATTTGTGGGAATTTGATTATTCCACCTTCCTTGTTGCTGTTTTCATTTTCTCCACGCAATTCCATGTCAAAGCCGGCTGCCAAAATGGTAATTTTCACTTTATTACCAAGTGACTTATCAATCGTTGCACCCCAAATAATGTCAACTCCTGCATTAATTCCTGAAACAAAGGCGGTGATTTCTTTGGTTTCACTCATTGCAAATGGTTGTTCGGCTTCGTCGGAGAAGTATATGTTAAACAATAACTTCTTCGATTTCATAATGTCGCGATTTTTAAGCAATGGAGAGTTGAGGGCTTCATCAAATGCTTTTGATACGCGATTTTCACCTTCGCCATATCCACTTGAGATGATTGCTGCCCCACCATTGCGTAGAGTGGTATCAACATCATTAAAGTCAAGGTTGATATATCCTTCACCGGTGATGAGTTCTGAAATGCTTCGAGCAGCGATAGTCAAAGTGTCATCGGCTTTACCAAACGCATTAAGGAATGTCAAGTCACTATATATTTCTGATAGTCGTTCATTGTTAATAACCAATAGAGCATCAACATATTTGCTCATTTCATCGGCTCCTTCAAGGGCTTTTTCAATCTTTGTCTGTCCCTCAAACAAGAAAGGAATAGTAACAATACCGATAGTGAGCAATCCTTGTTCGCGAGCAATCCGAGCCACTACAGGAGCAGCACCTGTGCCGGTGCCTCCACCCATTCCTGCTGTAATGAACACCATTTTAGTGCCCTTGCTGAGCATGTCTCTAATATCGTCTTCACTTTCTTCGGCTGCCAATTGTGCCTTTTTAGGGTCATTGCCGGCACCTTTACCAAATGTAACAGTCGGGCCTAATAATAATTTATTGGGGACAGAAGAATTGTCTAATGCTTGTTTATCGGTGTTACACACAACAAATGCCACATCCTTAACATTTTGCTTGTGCATGTTGTTGATAGCATTGTTGCCACCACCACCAACGCCGACAACCATAATGTCGGGTATGCGATCTTCGCCAATCATAAAGTTAGCGTCGGCTGAAATTTCCTCGATGCTCATATTGTTAGTATAATTGTTGTTATTATTTTTCATATCCATTGTCGTCATCTTCTTTAAGTAGTTTTTCTAAATTTACCCAAAGTTTATCCAAGATAGAAGGCTTAGCCGGACGTGTCTTATTATCTTTGTTAGGCTTTTTATCTTCAATGTCATCTAGATCATCAATATCGTTATCAATCTTATCAAAGCCTTCTTTAAGTCGAGATACGTCATCGTCATCTTTAGGTTTAATCTCAATCTCTTTTGCGCCATCCAAGCAATTTTCTATGCTATTATTTTGAGATGCGGCATATAGCACTGCGATGACATCTATCGCATCGGCTTGATTGATGCTAGTATCTAATAGACGAATATTGCCGTTTAAAATGCCGGCTCTTACTTTTAGACCACTTTGAGTCTCAAGATAAGAGTTGAATCCTTTGAGTTTTGCTCCACCTCCTACAATGATAATGCCATTGGGGAGATCGCTTGTTTTATATCCACTCAATTTTATTTGGTTAATAATATTGGCAATGATTTCGCGAGAACGATATTGCACATAATTATTTACTTCAGCATCATCAATGCCCTCAATGAGGGTTGATTTTCCTGAAGTACCTATTGTCTCTTGAGGGTTGGCATTGGTGTTTCTTTTTACTTTCTCGGCCACTTCTTCGGTAATGCTCAATGAAGTGAGGTCGCGAGTAATGTTGCGAGAACCTAAAGGTATTGTAGCCATATATTGCAAAGCTCCTGCTTTGTGAATAGACACTGAAGTTGTCTCGGCACCAAAGTCAACGAGCATACAACCGAGTTTTTTCTCGTCGGAAGTTAGTATGAGATTAGATAGCGCAATTTGTCGCACGATAAACCCATTAATATCAAGAGGTAGTCGTTCTTCGATTACACGATTGATATTTTTCATTATTTGTGGACGACAAGTGATGTAGTTTAATGTCGTTTTGAGAGAATGTCCAAAAGTCCCTATCGGATTTTGAGGAGTAATATTGTCAACGGTATAACCTAAAGAAATAATATCAACAACATCAATATCGGTAGGTGCTTCTTGATAGGCTTGGTTGATGAGATTATCAATTATGTCGCGAGTAATTTCGGTTTCTTCGTCAAAAGTTTTTTCAATAACTCGTTTGAGTGACATAGTAGAGCGTCCACCAAGAGAGACATAGACCCCTTTGATTTTTTGAGGTGCTACTTTGACATTTGCTTCAAGTGCAGATATTACCGAACTGACACATTGCTTTACATCTTCAACATTTTGAATACAACCATAACGTACTCCGTCGATAAAGTCATGTTCCTCTACGGCAATAATTTCAAGAGGCGCATCTTTACCGACCAGACCTATTGCTCCTTTAATCTTTGAGCTTCCGATTTCGATAGCGACAATATACTTGGGTTCCATAATTAATTGGGTTTATTATTGTTTTCTTTGTTTTTTTCTAATTTACTATTTGAGTTAGATTCATTGGTTTTAGAATCGTTTTTCTTTGCTTTTGGGGAATCAGATTTAACTGTTTCTTCTGATTTCTTATTTGACTCAGAAGAGTCGTCAGGGCGATTATTAGTCACATCCATTGATGAGACAGGTAAAGATTCTTCAATATCAATAGAGTCGGCATGTGTAGCATTAGACACGGATTTGCGTTTGTTTTTTTTAGTTGCTACTACTTGTCCGTGCCATTTAACGGAGATAGTGTCATAGAATGACCACCCTTTGACAGGCATTACTGTTTTATAAATCGTTTTGAGGCGATTGAATTTGTTTTCTATATTTGAAGTGTCGCCAAAGTTTATGACATGTCCTTTTAGCATAGGAGCAATAATAATGTCATTATTTGGCTCAATTTTAATACCAGCCACAAATGAATTCCAAATAGAGTCATTTTTGATATATTTCAATAGTGGCAATATTGAAATAGATTGAATGTCGGAATTGAATTGTCCCACAACAACCGGCACATCAACATGATATCTAGCACTTGCCGACATCTTCTTACCTTCGCGATTGATGTAATAAGATTCTTTTGAATCAAAAATGCGTGCGACAGGGATTAATGGGGTAATATCAATTTTAAGTCGGCGGTCTTTAGTTATAAAACAGTTAGCACTTTCAATCTTGTCAATAGAGTTGAGTGATAATTCAAGTTTGTGTGTATTGATTTCATTCAATCGCATTGATGTGAAACGATTATTTTCATTGCCAATTTCGCGAGTGATATCCTCGGAAGTGATGAAATTAATGTTTGAAGGATCATCGATAGCAATATCTACCCCCGTACAATAATCGTTTTGTGTCAGATATGATGAGAAACTGAAGGCCACAATCATATAAGCCACCAACAAGATTGATAATATTATGTCTAAAAGGTTTTTCTTATTCATTATTTGTCACGATATCACATATTTGAGGCAAGTAATTGCATATGTCACCTGCACCGACAGTTAATAAAATATCAATGTTGTGATTCTTGATTGTATCAACAAGTTCTTCTTTGTCAATAAGAATCTTTGAATCGGTCGTGATTTCATCAAAAATAATTTTTGATGTAACTCCTTCAATAGGCAATTCACGAGCCGGATAGATGTTGAGCAAAATCACATCATCGGCCAATGATAATGCACGAGCAAATTCAGGAGCAAAGTCACGAGTGCGAGAGTATAGGTGAGGCTGAAAAGCCACCGTAATTTTACGATTGGGATAGAGCGATTTTACCGAATTGATTGAAGCGGTGAGTTCATCGGGGTGGTGAGCATAGTCATCAATGATGGCGCGTCCATTATCACCTTGTTCCTTGAGCCAGAATTCAAATCTACGTTTTGGGCCCATGAATGAAGCCATGGCTTGAGCAGCCTTCTCGGGTTGCATATCTCCGGTAAGGAAACATCCTGCTAATGAAGCAATAGCATTTTCAATGTTTATTTCAACCGGTACCCCCAATTCAATATCTTTTATTACAGAACCATCGCAAGCGACAAAATCAAAAGTGATTGAGCCGTTTGCACGACGAATGTTTTGAGCATGGAAATCGCCACTATCGCGAGAATAGGTATAAACTTTTACTCCGGGAGCCACGCGAGGTTTTACTTTTAACCCTTCATGTAATACCAATGCTCCATCTTCACGAATCAATTCGGTAAAATGGGCAAAACTTTCAAGATAGGCTTCTTCTGTGCCATAGATATCAAGATGGTCGGGGTCGGTAGATGTAATAACAGCAATATAAGGAGTTAATTGATGGAATGAGCGATCATATTCATCGGCTTCGATTACAGAGTAGGGCGATGTTTCGCTCAACAATAAATTGCTATTGTAGTTTCGTAATATTCCACCCAAAAAAGCATTACAACCGACTTCGCAAGTGTTGAGGATGTGTGCCGCCATTGACGATGTTGTGGTTTTGCCATGAGTGCCGGCAAAGCACAATCCTTTAGACCCACGAGTAATTAAACCTAAAACGGCAGCGCGTTTAAGGATTTCAAACCCACCATTGCGGAAGAAGTTAAGACCTTTATGATCGTTGGGAATAGCCGGAGTATATACGACTAAAGTAGTATCCGGATTTTTAAATTCCTCGGGAATGAGATTGATGTCATCATCATAAACAATATTCACTCCCTCTTCTTCAAGTGCTTTTGTTAGAGCCGATGGAGTGCGGTCATATCCGGCAACTTTGCATCCTTGAGAAAGAAAATATCGTTCAAGAGCAGCCATTCCGATTCCTCCTGCTCCCACAAAATATATGTTAGTCTTTTTTGTATCCATAGTCTTACTTATTCAAAAGTTCATAAATCTTATCAACAATCTTTTCATCAGCATCTACAAGAGCCATTTTCTTGATGTTACGAGACAATTCCTCACGTCGAGCATCATCATCAAGTAATGCAATCACTTCGTGAGAGAGTTTTGAACGACAGTCGGCATCAAGAAGCATTACTGCCGCATTTTTATCAACAAGAGCCTGTGCGTTTTTGCGTTGATGGTCTTCGGCAACGTTGGGCGAAGGAACAAGCAATACCGGCATGCCTAGCAATTGAAGTTCCGAAATTGTGCCTGCTCCTGCTCTTGATACGACTAAATCAGCAGCGCGATAAGCCACATTCATATCCGAAATAAAAGCAGTCGCAATAACCCCATTTTTCCCTTGTGCGATTTGAGAACATTCTTGTGCATAAATTTTGCCGGTTTGCCACATTACTTGCGCTCCGGTAGAGATGATTTGGTCAAGAGCAATTGCTACACTATCATTAATGGTGCGAGCCCCTAAACTACCACCTACAACAAGGACTAACTTGCGAGAAGGATCAAAGCCAAGTTGTTCTTTGGCTTGTTGTTGTGTCAATTCGCAATTTAATATGTTTGCTCTTACCGGATTTCCTGTAAGAATAATCTTGTCAGCCGGGAAGAAGCGTTCCATTTCTTCATAGGCCACACATATTGCATTTGCCTTTTTTGCGAGTAACTTATTTGTGACTCCTGCATAGGAATTTTGTTCTTGTAGCAGGGTAGGTATTCCTTTTTTTTGAGCCTCCTTGAGCATAGGCCCACTTGCATAGCCACCTACACCCACAGCAATGTCGGGTTGAAAGTCGCGTAGCACTTTTTGTGCGCGACGCATACTTTTCCATAACTTGAAAAGTACTTTTATATTTCGCCACAATCGTCGACGATCAAACCCACACACGGGCAACCCAACAATCTCATAGCCGGCAGCAGGAACTCTTTCCATTTCCATACGCCCTTCTGCCCCGACAAAGAGTATTTCAGTGTTATTATTACGACGTTTTAGTGCATTTGCAATTGATAGTGCCGGGAAAATGTGTCCACCGGTCCCCCCGCCACTAACTAAAACTTTATATGTCTTTTCTTTTTTCATAAAAGATGAAATTTCAATAATTATAATTGACTTGGATTTTCGGCACGTCCATCTTCGGGCAATGCGTTAATCTCTTGTGTTATCTCTTTTCGTTGAGCCGAGCCCTTACGAGATGCAAATCGGCTTACGCTCAACATTACACCTATGGCCAATGATGTTATTAAAATAGATGTACCTCCGGCCGAAATTAATGGCAATGGCTGGCCCGATACGGGGAAGAATCCCGATACGATGCCCATATGGAACAATGCTTGTAATGTGATATATAAAGCCATACCTATTACCAACATTGAAGGGAAGGCTCGAGTGCATTGAGATGCAATACCTCCTGCACGGAAGAGCAATGATAGATATAAGATTATCAAGAATATACCACCTATTAACCCTAAGTCTTCTATTATGATGGCAAATATATAGTCGGAGAAGGCCAAAGGCAATCGAGCAGTCTCGATTGAGTTGCCGGGCATTTTGCCAAACATTCCACCATGTGCTTGAGCCATATAGGAGAATTGCTCTTGATAGTTGGTGCGAGTTATTTTTTGTTCCCATTTAGGGATAGAGTCGCCATACCACCAGCGTTTTATGCGAGGGATTACTACTTGAGAGAAACGGTCAATCGTTTCACCTTTTTCAATTTGTGAATCGGCATTGGTAGTAACGGCAGTTATATTTTCTTTTTCATTTTCATTACTTTCGCCTTGTGAAAGCATAAGTTTTATCCCAATGCCGGCTGCTCCTAATAAGATGCAAATCCCAATTATTGCAAAAAGTTTCTTCAATGGAACGCCGCCAATAACCATCATAGACAAAGATATCGCCAATAGGATAATTGTATTGGTTGTGCCTTGTTTTATTAATACTGCACCAAATATAACTATCGCCCCCAATGCAATAATAAGCCCTTTCTGAGAAACTCCTTTCCCATCTGCAAGTTGAGACTTTGACATAATAAATGCAATTAGAGCAGCAGCCGAGAACTTAATCAATTCGGCAGGCTGTATGGGGAGCGCACCAAAAAGCCTAAAACTACGACGTGCACCATTGATTACGTCTCCACCGAATAATACAAATATCGAAAGTCCCACACTCACGATTGCTACAATAGGAATTAATGGGATAAATTTTGTGTAATGGATGCGTTGCACTATGTAAATTATAATAAAGCCGAAAAATAAGTGTCCAATATGTTTCATCAATGGTCCGATTACGTTATTGGTTGTGACCATTGTTGAAGATGCACTATATTGTTCAACAATAGAAATAAGACATAGTGTAATATATATGGCCCATATATATTTGTCACCCGGTGGAGTGGGCGGGTTCTTGCCTTTTGTAGTAGTTGCGTTATTGGTCTCTTTTGGCTTCATAGTTGATTAAAATAAATTAAAATTAGTGATTCATTGATTTTACGATTGACTTAAATTGCTCGCCACGATCTTCATAACTTTTAAATAAATCAAAACTTGCACAGCAAGGTGAAAGCAATACAGTGTCGCCTTTTTGAGCAATACGAGTACATTCTTTCACGGCATCTTCTATAGAGTGTGTGTCACTTATGATATCAACTTTGTCGGTAAAAAAGTCAAGAAGTTTTGTGTTATCTTTCCCCATGCACACAATTGCTTTGACTTTTTCCTTTACTAGTGGTGCGATTTCGGAGTAGTCATTGCCTTTGTCTTTCCCACCAAGAATGAGAATTGTGTTTTTGGGAACACTTTCAAGCGCATACCAACAAGAATTGACATTTGTGGCTTTTGAGTCGTTGATATATCTCACTCCGTCAATAGTGTCAACATATTCAAGACGGTGTTCAACGCCTTCAAAATTGGATAGTGCGCGACGGATATCTTCTTTTTTAACATCAAGCAAACAAGCCGAAAGCCCGGCCGCCATTGAGTTATATAGATTGTGCAACCCGCTCAAGGCCAAGTCGGCACGAGGCATATTGAGAGTGGAGTTAGGGGCATTGATGATAAGATTGTTTTCAGCATCAGTATATGCTTTAGAATTTTCTTCTTTCTCTTCTGAGAATGGGAAAAGTTGAGCCTCGGTCTCAATTCTTTTCAATTGAGCCTCAATGATAGGGTCTCCTTTCCAGAAAATGAATGCATCATTTGATGTTAGATTTTGGAGTATGCGAAATTTTGCATTTACATAGTTTTGCATCTCATAATCATATCGGTCGAGATGATCTGGAGTGATATTCATTATCACGGCAATGTTGGCCTTGAAATCATACATGTTTTCAAGTTGAAAACTACTCAATTCCACAACATATACATCATGTTGCTCATGAGCCACTTGTAACGCCAAACTATGTCCTACATTTCCGGCAAGACCTACATTTATACCTGCATCTTTCAAAATGTGATAGGTGAGCATAGTAGTAGTCGTTTTCCCGTTACTACCGGTTATACACACCATTTTAGCATTGGTATATCGTCCGGCCAATTCAATCTCTGAAATGACAGGAATGTTTTTAGCCGCAATTTTCAGCATTAAAGGAGTGGTGGGAGGAATGCCCGGGCTTTTTACTACCTCATCGGCATCAAGAATCATCGTCTCGGTGTGAGTCCCTTCTTCCCATTGGATATGAGCCTCATCAAGGGCTTGCTTATATTTAGGAGCAATTTTGCCCATGTCCGAAAGGAATACATCCATTCCCTTCTCTTTGGCGAGAATAGCAGCCCCTACGCCGCTTTCGCCTCCACCCAATACTACTAATTTTTTTGTTTTCATTATCTTATCTTCAATGTCACAAATGTTATTACTGCAAGAAGTATGGCAATAATCCAGAATCGGATTACAATTTTAGACTCGGGTACGGCATTATAAGGTCGTTGGATCAATGCTTTAATGCCACTATTGCCCGGTTTCTGGAAGTGATGATGAATAGGTGTCATCTTAAAAATACGCTTCCCTTCTCCTGTTAATTTGCGTGATAATTTGAAGTAGCCGGTTTGTATAACGACCGATAGATCTTCAAAATAGAACAGTGCACAGAGGATGGGGAGAAGTAATTCTTTGTGGATGATGATTGCACACACGGCAATAATGCCACCTATTGTGAGGCTTCCTGTATCGCCCATAAACACTTGAGCGGGGAACGCATTATACCATAAGAATCCAATGAGGGCACCTATAAAAGCAGCCATAAACACAACTAATTCTCCACTGCCGGGTAGATACATAATGTTGAGGTATGATGAATATATCACATTACCTCCCAAGTAGGCAATAATGGCTAATGCAACGGCTGCAATAGCCGAGGTGCCTGTGGCCAGACCATCCAACCCATCGGTAAGGTTTGCCCCGTTTGAAGTTGCAGTTACCATAAAAATGGTAACGAAAATAAATAATATCCAAGCAGCAGGAGTTGCCCAATCACCCATCCATTGAGTAACCCATTCATAGTCAAGGTTATTGTTTTTGAAGAATGGCATTGTTGTTTGTAAATCTTTAACCTCTTGCTTCTCATACACCACATCAACAACTTCTACATTATCAACATCTTTAACTTCATGATTTAGACGCATTGTCATATCGGGACTGAAATACATTGTTAGCCCAACAATAAGCCCAAGCCCAACTTGTCCGGCAATTTTAAATTTACCTTTCAATCCATCCTTGTCTTTACGAGCAACCTTAATATAGTCGTCAAGAAATCCAAGAGTGCCTAACCATATCGTTGACCCAATCATTAATAACATATATATGTTGCTTAAATTTCCTACCAATAGACAAGGAATGATAGTTGCAATAATAATGATTATGCCTCCCATGGTAGGGGTCCCGGTTTTATTCATTTGTCCCTCAAGACCAAGATCGCGAATAATTTCGCCTATTTGCATTTTTTGCAATCTTTCAATTATTCTCTTACCGATAAAAATAGTAATAAGGAGTGATAACATGAATGCAACACCCGAACGGAAAGTAAAGTAACTCATTAATCGAGCACCCGGGAAATCAATGTCTTGTAGATAGTCAAATAAATAATACAACATATGTCTAAAAATTATTTTTGTTCAAGTTTAAAAATTTCAGCCACCACTTCTCGGTCATCAAAGTGATATTTTACACCTTTGATTTCTTGATAATCTTCATGACCTTTGCCGGCAATGAGAATCACATCGCCTTTTTGGGCAAGAGATGCCGCCGTGCGAATGGCTTCACGACGATCTGAAATGCTTAAAGTTTTGGCTTTCCCTTCGTCGTTGAGGCCAGCCTCCATGTCGTGAAGGATATCGGCAGGTTCCTCATCTCGAGGATTGTCCGAGGTGAGAATTACTCTTTCACTACGAGCGGCAGCCTCTTTTGCCATAATAGGGCGTTTACCCTTATCGCGATTTCCTCCGGCGCCTACTACTGTAATTATATTTCCATTATTGCCTATCACATCACGAATGGCATTTAATACATTTACAACTGCATCGGGAGTGTGTGCATAGTCAACGATCGCGGTGTATCCTTTGGGTGAGTGGAAGGCTTGGAAGCGTCCTGCAACCGGAACCAAACGGCTCATTGCAACTAATACATCATCGGAATCCCATCCCAGTAATATTGAAGTAGCATAAACGGCTGTAAGGTTGTAGGCATTAAAACGCCCGGTAAATAATACTTCAACTTCTTTAGAGTTAAAGGTCATCAAAGTACCATCAAGACGACTTTCAATAACTCGTCCCATGAAATCGGCTTGTGAACGTAAAGAATATCTTTTTTTTGTGGCTTTAGTGTTTTGAAGCATTACTTCTCCCACTTTATCGTCAATGTTGGTCAATGCAAATGCATCTTCGGGCAACGCATCAAAAAACATTTTTTTTGCTTCAAGATAAGCATCTACTGTTTTGTGGTAATCAAGGTGATCGCGAGTGAGATTAGAGAAGATTCCTCCCACAAATCTCAATCCGGCAATGCGATGTTGATGAGCCGCATGCGAACTCACTTCCATCACAGCATATTCACAACCGGCATCGACCATTCGTGCCAATAACGCATTTAGACTCAATGGGTCGGGAGTTGTGTGTGTAGCGGGAACGGCTTCATTGTCAATATAGTTGCATACTGTTGATAGCAATCCTGTTTTATGCCCAAGAAATCGTGCCATTTCGTAAATGAGGGTTGCTGTGGTTGTTTTACCGTTTGTCCCTGTAACCCCTACGAGTTTTAATTTTTGAGAAGGATTGTCCCACCATTGTGAGGCTAGTTTGCCTAAAGCAATAGCCGAATTGTTGACGCGTATATATGTCACATTGCTATCAATAGATTGAGGTAACTCTTCGCACACTATTGCAGCCAATCCTTTGCCTAGGAGTTGTGGAATATATTGATGTCCATCAACATTAACACCTCTGACGGCAACAAATAACATGTCTTTGGATGCTATGCGCGAGTCACTTACAATCTCGCTGATTTCGCGGTTGATATCACCTACGATTTCAACTACATCAATTGATTTTAGCAATTGTGATAATTGTTTCATATTTATTGATAGTCTATATATGAGATAATTTTAATTTAATTTTTTCGTCTTTTGTGACAGAAGTTCCGGCAGCGGGTAATTGTGAAACGACATGACCCACTCCATCAAATTCAACATTGTATCCGGCTCTTTCCAATGTAGCAATTGCATCGCGTAGCCCCATACCCACAACCGATGGCACACCCGAAGAATGAGGTTTTGTTGTGTAATGGTTTATACTTCCTATATTTAAACCGTTTTTGATGTTGTCGTATTTTGTTTCTGCATTTGTTGCATACATGATAGGACGGGTTGCAGTCCCTTTTTGAGTAGTGAAATCACTGCTATTGTCAAGCATTCCTCGTGAATACATTTTCAATGCAATTTCTCTTAATGTAACACCACTTGATGCTGCTGCACCTACGCCATTTTTTGGATGGAATACCATTACAAAGCAAGAGTACTTGGGCTTGTCGGCTGGGAAAAAGCCACAGAAAGAAAGGCGTTTTCGCGTTTTATCATAAGTGCCGGGTTTGCCTTCGGGTAGAGGGCGACCATATCGGTCTTTGGTTATCACTTCTCCGGTTTTTTTGTTTACACGAGGTTTTTCGATTACTGAAAAACAGGTGCCTGTCTTTCCGGCAATGTCAACATATTTGTTGTCTTTACCCACGATTTTAGCAGTGCCGTATTCTCCTGAAACAACGCGTTTTAGCATTTTGCGCAATATGTCGGCATTTTCTTCACTACATATTCTTTCGCGAATGTAAGATACCGGTATGATTGAATCAATATCTTCTCGTGATATTTCTGAAACAAATCGAGGACGCACATATTTACCACCATTAGCAATTGCATTATAAATCGATAAAGTGTAAATAGGAGGTATCTCAGTTGCATAACCATAAGACATGCGTGATGCATCAATATAATCCCAGTTTGAAGACCCTAAATCGCGAATGCGAGGGGTGCGTTCTCCGGCAATGTGTAGGTTCATTGGCTCAAAGAACCCTATTTCTTTAAGACATTCCTTAAATTGTTGAGGATATTCAAGATGAGGCATTATTGTTTTGGTCATACCGATGTTTGAGGAACGTTCAATAACTTCCCACACTGGCATTGATTTTACGGGCAAACAATCAAAAATGGCCGGACCATTGGCATATTTATATCCATTTCCGGTGGTGAGAGTGGTATTGGGAGTAACCCAACCTTTCTCAAGTGCGATGAGCATTGAAATGGGTTTCATAACCGATCCGGGTTCAAACCCTACAACCGCGCGGTTGCTACCTTCTATATAATTGTTGAAGTCGGCGGTATCCATCTCAAGATTAGCAATGGCTTTAATGTCGCCGGTCTCAACTTCCATTAATATTGCAACACCCCAATCGGCATGCGTGCTTAAAAGCACTTTGTTGAGCTCATTCTCCACAATATCTTGCATATTGATATCAATGGTAGTTTTGATGTTATAACCATTTGTGGGAGGAACTTCGGTCCAATTGATGGTGTTAATCGTTACGGGTACAACTTTAGCCCAACCCACTTGACCATATAACAATGAGTCAAGATCGCATTCAAGTCCCCAAACACCATGGCGTTCGCCTGTGCTTTTGATTTCTCCAACGACACCGATGCTTCGTGATGCCATTTCTCCATAAGGATTTTTCCGTTTTTCGCGCGATTCAAGCACTATCCCACACTTGTTTTTATTTGGGAAGTTGAAAAATGGGAATGTTCGAAGCTTTAGATATTCGGTATATGTAATATTTGATAATAACGTATAACTTCTTGGCCGTTTATTTGCTTCTTTAGCCAATGGAGCCATGAGATATTCAGTCCATTCTTTCTTTGTTTTGAAACGGTCAAAATGTGCAAGAAGGCTATCAACGTATTTAGGCATTGAGTCAACATATTCTTTTTCCTTAAATTGTTCGCTACGATAGTCGATGCGCACAGTATAGGTTGTAACATTGGTTGCCAATACACTACCATCGCAAGCAAGGATATCACCTCGTTTGGGATATATTACTTTACGTTGTTTTAGAATCGAATCGGCTTTCTCGTTCCAATGCTCTTTGTTTGTGATTGTAGTGTCAATAACTTCGCCGATGATAGCTCCGGAAAAAATCAATATGCATGCTGCAATCAATGCATATCTGAAGATGATTTGTGCTTTGAATGTTTTTTTCATTTTGAATAAGATATTTTAAAAGGAGGTTGTTCTTGTTTGTGTAGATCTAATTTGAGAGAGTCTACCAAATCTTGCATTGCCGATTCGCGAATTCTACCCATATAGATGCTTCGCTCCGAAATGCTTTGGTTTTTTACGATTTCAAGTTCTTTCTTTAATTTATCAATTTCAAGCATTCGTGATTGACACTGATATTTGTTAGAAATATAAATCAAAATCATAATCACGCACACGAGGATTTTGAGCCAATGGCGAGCAAAAAAATCAATGGTCAATAATTGCCCATGAATCACGCGCCAAAACCAATTTTTCTTTTCTTTCGGTGTTTTTGTCGTTTCTGATGCCATAAAGTGTGTTTTATTAGGGTTGTAATTTTTGTGCGATTCTCAATTTTGCGCTTCGTGAGCGTGGATTTCGTTCAATTTCTTCATCCGAAGGAACGATTGGTTTTGAAGTGAGTAACTTAAATGGGGACAAGTTGCGTCCAAAAAAGTCTTTTTCCATTTCTCCAGTCAAATTCCCTGAGCGCATAAAGTTTTTAACCAATCGGTCTTCTAATGAATGGTAGGTGATGATTACCAATCGACCACCGGGTTTTAATGCATTAAGCGATTGTTGTAGGAATTTTTTTAATACATTTATTTCTCCATTTACCTCTATGCGTAATGCTTGAAAGAGCATAGCGAGTTCTTTCTTCTCTTGTCGAGGATTGATTAAGGGTTTGGTAACCTCAAGAAGACGTTCAATAGTGTCAATTGGCGATATATTGCGAGCTTTGACAATCGCGGATGCTATTTTTCGCGCGCTTTTTAATTCGCCATAAAGATAAAATATATTGGCAAGTTGCTCTTCGTTATAGTTGGCCAATATCCATGCGGCAGTTTGTTTGGCTTTTTGATTCATTCGCATATCTAATGGACCCTCAAAACGGAATGAGAATCCACGGTCTTTGTCATCAAAATGATGAAATGATACGCCTAAATCGGCCAATATGCCATCGACTCCGTCAACATTGTAGTATCGAAGAAAATTTGAGAGGAAACGGAAGTTACTATATACAATCGTAAATCGAGGGTCTTCAAATGCTCGTTTTACTGCATCTTCGTCTTGGTCAAACGAATAAAGGTGTCCGTTGCTATCTAATTGCTCTACAATGGCTCGCGAATGCCCACCACCACCAAAGGTTGCATCAACATATATGCCATTAGATTTAATATCTAATGCGTCTAAAGTTTCGGGCAATAATGCCGGTATGTGATACACTTGTTCAGACATTGTGTGATAGTGACTTTTAATATTTTAGGTAGGAGTTATTGACTTTTTCTAAATTAGGTTGTAAAGTTACAAAAATTTATTTACAATTTACATATTCAAATTTTGTAATATGCACAATTATTTCGAAAAAGTTATCAACATTTTTCATAAGTTACTAATTTATAGAAAAATAAAAATAAACGTCGAAAATGCTTTCGACGTTTACATTTGCAAATTTGTGGATATTTAACATTTAGCCTCTAAAATCTCTTTTAATTTTCTTACTCCTTGAGTAGCTGGCATGGCTATTACCTCGACTCCCGGAGGCACTTGTGCCGGTTTTAAATCGATGTAATATACCGGAACTCCCGGACGTACATATCTTAACAATCCGGCGGCAGGATAAACATTCAAAGAAGTCCCTATAACAACAAATATATCAGCCTCTTGTACTAAATCAATAGCGGGCTCGATGTTGGGGACGGCTTCTTGAAAAAATACAATGTGAGGTCGCACTGCATCGCCATATTTATCGCGAGTATCAACCGACGTTTCGATATTATCGGGTGTTAGTTCATATACTCGCGATTCAACTTTCATTGACCTGATTTTCATTAGTTCGCCATGAAGATGTAACACATGGCTACTGCCTGCACGTTCATGTAAATCGTCAACATTCTGAGTGATTACTCTCACATCAAATTGTTGTTCTAATTCGACGAGAGTGCGGTGTGCATCATTTGGTTCTACTTCTAATAGTTGTTTGCGTCGAGCATTATAAAATTCATGGATTAAAGCCGGATTGCGAGCAAATCCTTCGGCACTTGCCACTTCCATTACAGGGTATTTTTCCCATAGACCATCAGCGTCGCGAAAAGTTGAAATCCCACTTTCGGCACTTATCCCTGCTCCGGTTGATATGACTAATTTCTTTTTCATAATTATTAGGTTGCTTTTCGTGATTAATCGTTTTCAAAAATAAAACTTTTCTAACTAATTAGCAAGAATTTTCGCTAAATTCAGAAAGTTTGATTAATTTTGCAAAATCAAATAGCAATGATGCTATTTTATTGTTTAACTAATATCAATTAATCTTGGATATAGACCCCTTACCAGCCACTGCCATGCTGGCTCAATTAAGTGCTGTAGAATTTGGAATACCGGAAATAATAGCACTATCATTAGCGGCATTGGCTCTTCTCGTTTCAGGTTTTATTTCAGGTAGTGAAATAGCCTTCTTCTCTTTAACACAGTCACAACTCGAAGAAATCGAGGACACGCCTAAAGGCATTGCCATTCGTAAACTTTTATCCAATCCAGAGAGATTATTGGCTACAATATTGATTGCCAATAACGCTGTAAATGTGTCAATAGTCATTTTGTGTAACTTCGCATTGGGACCCATATTTGAAAATATGTCACCGGTGTTAAGTTTTATTTTGCAAACTGTTATTCTCACTTTTCTTATCCTTCTTTTTGGCGAAATTCTTCCTAAACTTTATGCTAAAAACAATGAATTGAAATGGGCAAAATTTGCATTGGGAGGTATATCTTTCTTTACAAAAATATTTAAGCCATTATCGTCGGTGCTAATGTGTAGTTCGGTGATTGTCAATAAGATTGTGACAAAAAAGACTCAAAATATTTCGGCCGATGAGTTGAGTCAGGCTCTTGAAATTACTGATGTGGCAGCCGATGAAGAGAAAGAGATGCTTGAAGGGATATTGAAATTTGGGGATAAAACAGTAGAGGAAATAATGACTCCTCGTGTAGATATTACCGATATTGATGTCGATTCAACATTTGATGAAGTGATGGAGATTGTAATATCAAGCGGGTATTCTCGTCTTCCGGTATATGAAGAGACTCAAGACAATATTAAAGGGGTGTTATATAGCCGAGACCTCCTTCCTTATATAGGTAAAAATGTGGAAGATTTTGAGTGGCAAACACTTATTCGTGAGCCGTATTTTGTGCCTGAATCACGAATGATTGATGATCTGCTCGAAGATTTCCGTAAACTAAAGATTCATTTGGCAATTGTAGTCGATGAATATGGAGGAACACAGGGTATTGTTACTCTTGAAGATGTGCTTGAAGAAATTGTTGGAGATATCAATGATGAATATGATGAGGAAGAAGTGAATTATCAACGTCTTCCCGATGACACATTTATATTTGATGGAAAAACATTGCTCACAGACTTCTTTAAGATAACCGAACTTAATGAGGAGGATTATGCTGAAATTACGGAAGATTCCGAAAGTTTGGCCGGAATGTTGCTTACTCTTAAAGGAGACTTCCCCAAGAAAAAGGAGCCACTCGTCTATGGTCGTTGCCGATTCCTTATTCTTGATATTAATCATCATCGCATCACAAGTGTCAGGGTGAAAGTAATGCCCGATAATCAAGTAGTTTAAGCGATTTATATTATAATAATGAGTAAGGTGTCTCGTAAGCATAATACATTTACTGCTTTTGTGGCAATGCTTCCGGTGTGGCTTTTGGCTATTTTATGCGCCTCAGTCTTGTGTGATTGTAAAAATAATTCGGCCGACACTCCTCGTCGCAAAGCATATCCTCGTATTGTTACACATGATTCTTCATTTGTTGCTGTGGCAAATGCCCCGTTGCATTTTGAAATAAGTGATATTGCACAAATAACGCTTGATACGGTTATTGCAAATGAAAAAAGAGAAGGAACGCGATGGTTGAATGTATTTTATAATCAATATAATGCAACTATTCATTGCACGTTTACTCCGGTAGATGATTCAACGATTGATGATATATTGGAAAATAGGAGTGAGCGAATGGCTTTAAATGCCGGCAACCACACATCAGAGTTGCTTGAGTTAACAAACGCAAATGGATTTGCCTCACAGATACTTGTTACTGAAGAAAGCAATACCACTCCATTGCAGTTTATATCTACCGATAATAAGAAATGGGTAGTGTCGGGGGCTTTATATCTTAATGGCGAAAGCAAATCCAATGTTGATTCAATTCGTCCGGTAATAAATGTGATAAAACGTGACATTATTCATACTCTCAAAATGATAAATAAGCCATGAAAGAGTATTCTTTTGGCAATACACATATATATATAAAAGAGTTACCTCTTGAAATAGAACAATTATTACTCTTGTGTAATAATGATATTAGAGCAAAGGTCAGTATGTGTAAGTCAATGCGTCGCAAACGTGAAATCATTGCATCGCATTTGATGGTAAAGAATATTCTTGGTAATGATGCAGAGATTGATCATGACATCAATGGTGCTCCTATTTTAGTGGGAGTTGAAGGATATATTTCCATTTCACATAGTGCTACAGATATTGCAATTGCGGTAAATCCAAATCATTGCATAGGAATAGATATTGAAACATGGCGTGAACAATTGATTAAAGTAAAAGAACGCTTTTTGTCTCAAAAGGAAATTGTTCATTATGACTCTCCTCAACTCATGCTTCAGGCTTGGACAATGAAAGAGGCTTTATATAAAGTCGCGCAGTCGCCGGGGATATCTTTGGCTGACGATATTATGCTTCCTATTGAGAAAGATGATGATATCGCTAAAGTAAACACAATAAAAGGTATGCGTGATTTTGAGATTCATGTTATAGAATCCACATCATCACGTTGCATTTCTTTGGCTTATCCTTTGAAGTAGAATCAGAAGAACCGATTATAGAGATTTTTTAAATGCACGACGACGGCGATGTTGACGATAGTCAAAGTATTCCCATTGTTTTTGTACATTTTGGTTGTCTTCAAGTTCAATGTTGCTTTCGGCCCATTTATAGCCATTGCGAATATAACCGGGTAATAGGTCGGTAAATAGCAATGCATTAACACCTTTACCCAAATATTCTTTAGCGATGGCAATGAGCATAAGGTCAACCCCTTCGCTCTTACCTTTCATTGCTTTCAATATGTGACGCCATCCAAATGGGAATAATTTGCCTCCACTTTTTTGTAGTGCACGTGAGAATGATGGCATTGAGATGCCCACACCCACCAATTTGTCGTTTTCATCAACAATTACGCTCACATCTTCAAGTCTTAAAACACCAAGATACATTCCGATGTAATAATCAATTTGGCGTTGTGTCAATGGAGAATAACCATACAGTTTGTCGTAAGCATCATTTATGAGTTCAAAAAGAGCCTGTCCGTAGGCATCCTTTAGTTTTTTGCGAGAAGTGAATTTTACTGTGCGAAGATTGAATTTTTTGCGCACGATTTCGGCAATACGTTGGTATTTATCGGGTACGGCATCGGGGATTGTGATGCGAAATTCGACCCAATCGGCATCTTTTACATATCCCATGCGCTCCATGTGAGTGGGATAGTAGGCATGGTTATAAATAGTTGCCATTGTGCCCAATTCGTTAAATCCATCAATGAGCATGCCTTCGTGGTCCATATCGCTAAATCCCATAGGCCCCACGATAGAAGTCATTCCTTGATTGCGTCCCCAATCTTCGGCTGCCTTGAATAGAGCATCGGCAACTTCTTTGTCGTCAATAAAGTCAACCCATCCAAATCGCATTGTTTTCTCACCTGTACGTTGATTTACCACATCATTGATTATCGCGGTGATGCGACCCACCGGCTTGTTGTCGCGATAGGCCATAAATGACTGTGCGCGACAGAAGTCAAATGCCGGATTTTTATCGGGACGCAAGGTGTCTATTTCATCAAAAACCAATGGTGGCACATAGCAATCATTGCCTTTGTATAAATCAATGCCAAATTGAACATATTTCTTTAGTTCACTTTTTTTAGGTGTTATAGGTTTTACTATGACAGACATAATGTGAAGAATTTATCAAAAGAGTTTATGAGATTATTTATAGATGATATTTGATTTATTTTTTGTGGCTCAAGAATGATTATTCCCGCTAAAAATAATATCATCAAGACTAAAAAGATTATTATCATTAAATATAGTCGGTTGCCCGAGCGACGTTCAAGAGCGAGGTGTAAATCTTGAACATCGCGATAACGACGCGACGGATTGGGATCGGTGCATCGGTCGGCGATTTTATGAAGGTTGGGGTATTCACCATCAACGTTGTCAAGCACTTCTTTTAGCACTAGCCCATAATTATAAATGTCTTCGGCTGCGTCGGTAGGTTCAAGATGCTCCTTTTGATCAAAGCCCACGTCAATGAGTTTGAGGTTGCCGATATTTTCGGTAAAAATAATCCGTTCGGGGCGAATAGGGTGATGCACTATGTGATTTGACTGAATATAGTCCATTGCGCTCACTAAATGATGTCGTAGTTGCTCAATATGTTTTGGAGTTACGCGTTTTTCATCGATGAGCTTGCGCAAAGAATCTCCATATACATCATCGGTTATGATGCAACGCCCTATACCCGGCACATCCTCAAAATCATTAATCATTACAATGTGAGGGTGTGCAAGATTATAACGCACATCAAACTCTTTCTCAATCATCGCTTCATATTTTTCAATGCCACGATATTGAGGTTTAAGAGTTTTGAGCATTAGCCATTTGCCAAACTTCTTGGCGGTATATACATCATAAAACTCTTCATCCCATTCGGGAAGAAGTTCTATTTCAGTCCATTTGGACTCTTTGGAGTTCTCAAGCGTATTCATAAAGGTATGTTAGTATAATGGTCGATAAATCAAATAGTTCCTATCGTCCCAATAGTCGTAGAGATAGAGATATCCTCGATAGAACTCCCAAAAGTAGGTCCATGTTGTACCATCATGAAATCTTATTTCGACAGTGTTCTCATATCGGCCATAATCGTCCCACCAAAAATCCCAATTACTCCAATGTCCATAACTGTCATAGGCTTCATATACACCCACTCCATTAGAATAAAAATGTAAACGGTCAATATAAACTTGGGGAACGGGACCATATTGATCTTCAAGTAATTCCCAACTGCCTACTAATGGCGAATAGTATCGATCATCATCTTCGCAACATGATGAAAATGAAACAGCCATCATCAACAGCATCATAAATGGGAATAATAACTTTTTAGCCTTCATAATTTTTGGAGTTATTAGGTTTGAATTACAAAGATAATAATTTGAATTGAAAATTAATGGATTGTGTGATTTTATTTTTCTCATTGATATGATCTTGGACTCCATGTTCAAAATAATTTCCAAAAATTTCATAATCAAGTAACTTGTAATATGTAAAAATACAAAAGAAATTATTAAATTTGTGACTTAAACGCATTTACAAACTATAATGATAAATCTCACACCATTGGCGCGATTGATATTTAATCACCGAGTGAAGGAATCACTGCGGTGGATTAGTGGTTGTGAGGATACACAACGAGAACAATTGGCATGGCTCATAAGACAGTCGCGAAGCACTCGTTGGGGAGAAAAATATCATTATGGAGAGATAAAAAATTACGAAGACTTTGCACAAAAGGTGCCGGTGAGCAGTTATGAGGATGTCGCTCCATGGATAATGCGTCAACTTGATGGAGAAAGTGATGTGTTGTGGCGTGGACGAGTGAATCGTTTTGCTCAATCAAGTGGTACATCCAATGGCAAAAGCAAGTATATCCCAATTACTAATGATGCTTTGCAACGATGCCATTATAAAGGTGCAAGTGATGTTGTGGCACATTATCTTTCGTTATATCCCGATAGTAGAATGTTTTCGGGTAAAGGATTTATTCTTGGAGGAAGTTTTGCAAATGAGGTGGCTCATTTGCGTGAAGATGCACGAGTGGGTGATCTCTCAGCTCATCTTATTGACAAGGTGAATCCATTGGTAAACATGGTGCGTGTGCCATCAAAAGAGATTGCTCTGATGGAAGATTGGGAGAAGAAACTTCCGGCACTTGTTGAGGCTTCGATGGGGGAAAATATAACCAACCTATCGGGAGTGCCATCGTGGTTTCTTGCCGTGTTAAAAGCTGTGATTGCTCAAGCAGGGGCTACTACGATTCATGATGTGTGGCCCAATCTTGAGGTGTTTTTTCATGGAGGGATTGCGTTTGCACCCTATTGTGAACAGTATGCGTCGATTACTGATGCTTCAAAAATGCGTTATCTTGAGACTTACAATGCCTCGGAGGGTTTCTTTGCCGTACAGAATGCTATTGATGATAGAGCAATGTTGCTATTGCTTGATGTTGGAGTCTTTTATGAGTTTATGCCTCTTGACCAACTTGAGAATCCTAACCCACAATTATTGCCGATATGGAAAGTTGAGCCGGGAAAGATATATGGGCTTGTTATATCATCATGCAATGGCCTGTGGCGTTATACAATAGGTGACACTGTGAAGATTGAGAGTGTGAATCCGGTAAAAATCACTATTGCCGGGCGTACAAAACATTTTATCAATGCATTTGGAGAGGAATTGATGGTGCATAATGCCGATGCTGCAATAGCAAAGGTGTGCACCGAGATGAATTGTGCTATTCTCAATTATACGGCAGCGCCGGTTTATGCTGCAGATAATTCAAAGGGTCGCCATGAATGGTTGATAGAGTTTGCCGTAAAGCCAAGTGATATGGGGCATTTTGCAACTCGGCTAGATGAATTATTGCAACAAGAAAATTCGGATTATCAAGCAAAACGATATAAAGGAATATTCCTTGATAAATTGACGGTAATTGTAGCGCGTGATCGATTATTTGATGACTGGCTCGCTTCAACCGGAAAACTTGGTGGCCAACGCAAAGTGCCACGTCTCGCTAATAACAGACAATTTATTGACCCAATGCTAAAAATGAATCAATTATGAATCGTCAACCACTAATATCTGTAATAGTCCCCGTTTATAATGTAGAAAAATATGTGGGCAAATGTGTTGACTCGATATTAAATCAATCATATAAAAATCTTGATATCATATTGGTTGACGATGGTTCTACCGATAGGAGCGGAGTGATATGTGATGACTATGCTCACCACAATGCAAATATCAGGGTGATACATCAACCAAATGGAGGATTAAGCGCAGCGCGTAATGCGGGGCTTGATGTGATGACCGGTGAATATGTCACATTTGTTGACTCTGATGATATGATTCATAGAGAATGTATAACTACACTTTATCGATATATTGAAACCGAACGCGCTGAAATTTCAACAATTTCAGCGATTGATATTGAAGATGATGATGTGTGTCCCACTACGGCTCCTAGAGGAGAACTTAAAGTGTTCTATTCGGGAGTAGAGGCTGTTGAATCGATGTTGTTCCAACAGCGATTTATCGATAATTCGGCTTGGGGTAAATTATATAAAGCATCATTTTTTGAAACTCATAGATTCCCGGTGGGTATATTGTATGAGGATTTGGCAACTATCCCCTATGTGTGTCTAGAGGCTAAATATATAGCAACATCTGCAACACCATTATATTTCTATCGTAAGCGTGAAACAAGTATATTGGGATCTTTCTCATTGAAAAGAAGTGATGTTCTTGATGTTGTTGATGATTTGGTGAAATTTATGGGGCAGAATCACAAGGCATTGACAGATGCGGCTTGCTCGCGAAAGTTTAGTGCTAATATGAATATCTTGTGGCTTATGTCGGCTACCGGAATTAAGGATGATGCAATTGTGGCTCGTTGTTGGGAAAATATCAAGCAATTACGAAAGATGGCATTGATAAATCCTCGCGTAAGAATGAAAAATAAATTGGGCGCATTGACTTCAGTTTTCGGTTTGGATTTCTTGATGATAGTATTGAATAGATTTAAAGATTGATATTCTGAGTGGTAAAAAATAAAAAAACATAAAATATGAAAATTAGATTATTCTTATCGCTATTATTGATAGCGGCGATTTCAATTGCCAATGCTGCTACTCCAAAATATGTATTTTATTTCATTGGTGATGGAATGGGTATGGGGCATGTGATGGCTACTCAAAGTTACAATCGCGAAGTTCTTAAGAGTAGTGAGTCATTGTTAATGATGCAATTCCCTGTTGTGTCAATGGTGACTACTTATTCGGCTTCGGGCCGTGTGACTGATTCGGCTGCTGCAGGAACGGCTCTTTCTACCGGGTATAAAACCAATAATGGAATGCTTGGAGTGACCCCCGATTCTGTGCCTGTTACATCGGTGGCACGTTATCTAAAAGATGCAGGTTGGGGTATTGGCATTGTTACTACTGTTGCCCCCGATGATGCTACTCCGGGAGCATTTTATGCTCACCAACCAAGTCGTTCGATGGCTTATGAAATTGACAAGGAAATGGCTCAATCGGGTTATGAATTTGTTGCCGGTTCTAAACTCAAAGGCACAAAAGATAAAGAGGGTAATTCCACTGATATATATTCATATTTTGCCGATAATAATGTTGCGATAGTGAAAGGTATAGAGGCTCTTAATGGACTAAATTCAAAAAGAGTAGTTCTATTAAATAAAGATTCACTTGATAGTAATGTGGGTTATACTATTGATTCGATTGATGGAGCACTCACTCTACCTCAAATGACTCAGGCTTGTGTAGATCATTTGCAAAAATATTCACCCGAACGCTTTTTTATGATGGTTGAGGGTGGGAATATAGATTATGCCGGTCACTCTAATGATGGTGGTGCTGTGGTAAAAGAAATTTTGAACTTTAACCAAGCAATTAAAATTGCGTATGATTTTTATCTCGCACACCCCGATGAAACTCTTATAGTGGTTACTGCCGACCATAATACAGGGGGATTGGCTGTGCGATTTGGTGATATGTCTCTAATTGATTATCAAAAAATTTCGAAAGATCAATTTGGAAATTATACCAAGTCAATTCTCAATTCACGTCGCATCTTCACTTGGGATGATATGAAAGCCGAATTAAAGTCTTTGCTTGGATTTTGGGATAAGGTGTCAATATCTGAATCGCAAGAAAAGGTATTGATGGAGAAATTTGAAAACACATTTAAAATGCGTAATTCAGCCGATCAAAAGACTCTTTATAACTCATTTAATGAATTTTCGGTTGAGGTGTTTAATATCTTGAACGAAAAATCTGGTTTTGGGTGGGTGGCTACAGGTCACACCGGAGACCCCGTTCCGTTATTTGCTATTGGTCGTGGGGCTTATGAGTTTATGGGTGTGCATGATAACACTGAAATACCAAAAATAATTAAAAGCATTGCATTAGGAGAATAAACTTTTAACGAAATAAGGAATGGCAACAAGAAAACAATGGAGAATAGGAACAAGTATATTTGTGTTTCTAATAACATTATTTTGTTTTATTGCAATGTCTTATTCTTTGGTTGAGGAAATTATAAAAAGAATAAGTAGGTTGTAGGCGATGGCCTTGATTTTAAGGGGCATTGGAGTCATTTTTAGAAGAATCTATATAAAATAAAGTGACTATGACAAGACGATTTGTTTTATGTACTATTTTTGTGTTATTGGCAATAATGGTTAATGCGCAAAATAAGGACACTCAGAAATGGGTAGATGTTGTAAAGACTGAAAAACTTATCGTTCTAAAACCCAATTTTACATCAATAGATTTAGTATTTGGAAATAAGTCGCCCAAAGAAAGCAAATCGGTAATTGCTTGTTTTGGCGCAGCATTTACGGGCGAAAGATTAGAAGAGTTTTCGCATAGCAATATTGCTGGTCCTCATGCCGGTGGAGGCAAGAAATATAAAGGGTATTCGTGTAAGCGTAATACAGGAGCCTTTGTGTATTATAATAATAAATGGGAATTTTGTTATGGAGGCTGGAAAAATAAAAATTATGGCTATTTGCTAGCAAAGGCGTCCAAGAACCATGGCTGTGGTTTTGAGCAAGAAATGATGATATATAATAATAAATGTGTAAAGACTGTTCGTCCCAAAGATAATACAAATGTTTTTCGTGCACTTTGCGAGAAAAACGGGGAATTATTGGTGATAGAGTCAAGAGGAATGATGCGATTTGGCGATTTTATTGATGGTTTGGTGAAATATGGAGTGAAACATGCGCTTTATCTTGATATGGGCACATGGTGGTATGGTTGGTATCGCCCCGACAGCAATACTTTTGTAGATATGCATATGCAAATTCATAACTATCACACAAATTGGTTGGTATTTAAGCGATAATGGCTCAAGAAATACAACTCAACACGCACAACAAGCAGGAGCATCCACCAAAGCACATTGCTGAGTTTGACTCGTCCTCAATTATGATATATGTTACTGAGGATAATCAAATTTCGCTTGATGTGAAATTGGAAAATGAAACCGTATGGCTATCTCAAAGTCAGATGGCGTTGTTGTTTGGTCGTGATAGATCAGTAATAAGTCGTCATATAAATAACATATTTAAGGAAGGAGAATTGGAAAAGTCCTTGGTATGTGCAAATTTTGCACATACCGAGAAATATGGTAGAAAGGAAGGCTTTGTACAAGTTGTTACAACCGAATATTATAATTTAGATGTTATTATTTCTGTTGGATATAGAGTGAAATCTATAAACGGTACTCGTTTTAGGCAATGGGCTAATCGTGTATTAAAAGATTATTTGATTAAAGGATATGCGATTAATGACAAAATCAAATTAGAGCATTACAACGACCTTAAAAACGTAGTGCGCTTATTGTCGACAACAGTGAAAGCACAAGAAAAACTATCATCTGATGAGTCTGATGGATTGTTTTCAGTTATATCCGATTATGTTTATGCGCTTGATACTCTTGATAGATATGATTTTCAACAGTTACTCATTGAAAATACAATAAAAGAGGAGCGATTTCATGCAACATACGAAAATGCAATGGACGCAATAAATCGTCTAAAACCCAAGTTTGGAGGGAGTGCATTATTTGCAAATGAAAAAGATGATTCTTTTCGTAGTTCAATAGGCCAAATTTATCAAACATGGGATGGTGTAGAACTATATCCAAGTGTTGAGGAGAAAGCGGCAATGTTGTTATACTTAGTGGTGAAGAACCATTCTTTCAGTGATGGCAATAAACGAATTGCTGCAATGTTGTTTCTTTGGTTTATGGAACGAAACGGGATTCTATATCGTCCCGATGGGGAGAAACGTATTGCAGATAATACACTTGTTGCACTAACATTAATGATTGCCGAGAGTCGCACCGAGGAAAAAGATATTATGGTAAAAGTAGTGGTAAATCTTATAAATCAGAAGAATTAAATAATGGAACAAGAAATACAACTCAACTCACATAACAAGCAGGAGTATCCCCCGATGCACACTGCCGAACATTTGTTGAACGGAACAATGGTGAAAATGATTGGCTGTAAGCGCTCGCACAATGCTCATATTGAACGCAAAAAGTCAAAGTGCGATTATCCACTTGCGCAGCCATTGACCCCTGAACAATTACAAGAGATAGAAAACACTATTAATAATATAATAGAGCAAGATTTTCCTGTGTCTTTTGAATTTATTCCGGCAAGTGAGGCGGCGAAGATTTATGACCTTGAACGATTGCCCGAGGATGCATCCGAAATGCTTCGCATTGTGCATATAGGAGATTATGATGCGTGTCCATGCGTGGGAGCTCATGTGGAACGAACTTCTCAAATAGGGCATTTTCGCATTTCAAGTTCACGTTATCAAGATGGAGTGCAGCGTATAGTCTTTCGACTTGATCAATAAAAACTTAAAATTAAGAGCAACCTATTGTGTTGCTCTTAATACGTTATATAATTTGTGTATTCCTATTTGAAGAGGTTTTATATCTATGTGCAAAAGTCGGCATATGTTAAAAACATGTTTTACAACATAAAAATTTTATATATTTAAAATATTGATATCCAGGGATAATTGGTGGAGATGGGCAAAAAGATGTAAAAAATAAATTGCAAAAAGTTTGGCAGAGTGGTAAAAAGTGTGTAATTTTGCA
>JAFQSX010000032.1 GCA_017409345.1 Muribaculaceae bacterium
CTATTAGTAATTTGGCTGTCCCTTTGTTTTTCGTAGAAAAATAGGGGGACGAGAATTGCGAATGCAATTCGGAGGGGGTTACCATATAACAATCAACTCATTATGCCGAAAATTGTGCCAACAAAGTTATAATTCCCTTTATTTTTTTGTGCGACAAAAGAAGAATTTACTTTGAGGTTATGTTTTTGCCTCAGTAAGTTAATAATCCCAATTTTGCTACTATTAAAAACGAAAGAGCCGGCAACACGAAGTTGTCGGCTCTCTCTATGTTGAGATGTTATGACTACGAGATTAGTCTACGTTGAGGTTTACGCGTTTGAAAGAAACAACGTTCAATTCAGGGTCGATTGCTTTCAATGTTTCGCGTACTGATTTTTTGTCTTCGCTTGTTACATCGTCTTGGTTCAACAAACAAACTTCTTTCAAGAATTTGCCAAGGCGACCTTTAGCGATGTTTTGAATCATAGCCTCAGGAAGGTTTGCTGCTTTTTCGGCAGAAACGGTAGCGATGATTTCTTTAGCCTTAACAACGTCTTCTTCAGTGAGCCATCCTTTAGCCTTGTTGCTTTCCATGTGATCTTCTGAATCAACGTGAGCAGGGTTGATGCCTGCTTTTTTCAATGCAGCATCAACTGCTTTTTGAACTTGTTCGGCTTTAGTTTTTTCGATTGCTACAGCGATTTCTTTTTCTTTAACTTCTTCAGAAACGTTGCATTCGTCAACTGCAAGAGGATTCATTGCAGCAACTTGCATTGCTACGTTTTTGTAAACTTGCTCAGCGATACCTGCTTTGTTGAAAGCAACGAGAGTCGCAAGTTTGTTGCCGAAGTGGTTGTAAGCGATAGTAGCAGGAGCTTCAACATATTCAAATGCGCCGAGTTCCATTTTTTCGCCTGTTTTGCCTGATTCTTCAACGATGAGGTCAGCGATTTTTTGACCGTTGATTTCAAGACCTTTTACATCTTCAATGCTTTTTGCTTTTGCTTCAACTGCTGCAGCAAGGATTGATTTAGTAAGGCCTACGAAACCTGCGTTTTTAGCAACGAAGTCAGTTTCGCAATTAAGGGCAACAACTGCAGCATATTCGCCAACTGATTGACCAAGAACACAACCTTCTGCTGCATTGCGGTCTTCACGTTTAGCGGCAACTGCTTGACCTTTTTTGCGGAGGATTTCAATCGCTTTGTCCATGTCGTTTTCGGCTTCGGTCAAAGCTTTTTTGCAATCCATCATACCAGCACCTGTCATTTGACGAAGTTTGCTGATTTCTGCCATTGTAACTGCCATATCTGTGATATAGTTTAATGTCGATTAATAAAATGTTTTTAATTAAGCCTCTTCAGTTGCAGGAGCTTCTTCTTCTGCTGATTTAGAGATGCGACGACGAGTGCGTTTTGGAGCAGCGGCTTCGCCTTCACCTGCAGCAGCAGTGTCAACTTTTTCGGCTTTGCGTTCTTCGATACCTTCTGCCATTGCTGAACATACAGTGTCGAGGATGATTTCGATTGATTTAGAAGCATCATCGTTAGCGGGGATTACGAAATCCACGTTTGATGGATCAGAGTTAGTATCTACCATAGCGAATACGGGGATACCAAGGCGATTTGCTTCTGCAACAGCGATGCGTTCTTTCAATACGTCAACAACGAAAAGTGCTGCTGGAAGACGATTGAGGTCAGCGATTGAACCAAGAGTCTTTTCAAGTTTAGCACGTTGACGAGTTACTTGAAGTTTTTCGCGTTTTGAAAGGTTGTCAAATGTGCCATCTTTCATCATTTTGTCGATAGATGTCATTTTTTTAACAGCCTTGCGGATAGTAGGGAAGTTGGTGAGCATACCACCAGGCCAACGTTCGATAACGTATGGCATACCTACTGAAGTTGCTTTATCGGCAATAACTTGTTTTGCTTGCTTTTTAGTAGCAACGAAAAGCACTTTTTTGCCTGATTTTGCTATGCTCTTAAGTGCAGCAGCGGCTTCTTCAACTTTTGCTGCAGTCTTGTAGAGGTCGATAATGTGGATACCATTGCGCTCCATGAAAATGTAAGGAGCCATAGCAGGATTCCATTTTCTTTTTAGGTGACCGAAATGGCAACCTGCTTCGAGAAGTTGTTCAAATGTAGGTGTTGACATTTTTTTAATAATGTTGTTTACGTTCTTAATAATTACAATCAATGAGTAGGGAACGTGTCCATCTCAAAGATTTAGATACTAAACACTTTATAATATATCGGTGCAAATAATGCACCAAAAATATTAACGTTTTGAGAATTGGAAGCGTTTGCGTGCTTTTGGTTGACCTGGTTTCTTGCGTTCCACTGAACGAGGGTCGCGAGTCATGAAACCTTCGGCGCGTAAAGCAGGCTTATCTTCTGGGTTGATTTTTACAAGAGCGCGAGCGATAGCAAGACGAAGTGCTTCTGCTTGGCCTTTGTAACCACCACCATCAAGATTTACATTGATGTCGTATTTTTCTACTGCATCAAGAGTCAAGAGTGGTTGTTTTACGATATATTGAAGTATAGAAGAAGGGAAATATACTTCGATAGGGCGCTTGTTAATGGTGATTGAACCATTGCCTTCTTTAACGATTACTCGTGCGATGGCAGCCTTACGACGGCCTACTGCGTTAACTGTTTCCATACTTCAATTATTTAATTGTGTTGATATCAATTACTTTTGGGTTTTGAGCAGCATGTGGGTGCTCTGGTCCGTTATACACGTGAAGGTTGCCAATGATGCGACGACCGAGACGGTTTTTAGGAAGCATACCTTTCATAACTTGGAGATACAATGGGTGATATCCAGGTTTGATGTGCTTGTTGTAAGATTTCTTAATAAGAATCTCAGGAGTTGCTTCGCGTTGACCACCGGGGTAACCTGTGTAACGAAGGTAAGTTTTGTCAGTCATCTTTTTGCCTGTAAGAACGATTTTTTCGGCATTGATGATGATTACATTGTCACCACATTCTACGTTAGGAGAATATGTGGGTTTGTGCTTGCCACGAAGAATTTTCGCAACTTTAGCGCAAAGACGACCAAGAACTTGGTCAGTTGCATCGATAACGACCCATTCGCGTTCTACGCTTTGAGCGTTAGGTGATACGGTTTTGTAACTTAAAGTATCCACGTTTAAATGTTTGATTAATAGTTAAATAAATTGACCGCAAAAATGCCGATACTCGGCCAGAAGTATCGTCATATTGACATGTCGGGGTTATTAATTGGACATAATCGGACTGCAAAGGTACAAATTTATTTGCTTATAATCAAAGATTTTGAGAAAAAAGTTTGTGTGTATGAAAAAGGACTGCTTCAAAAATAATTGAGGCAGTCCATGTGAAATATATCAGAAATATTATGTGTCGGAATATTGATGAAATTAGATTAATAACTCTTCTCTTCTACGATGTGATAATTGACCATTCTCCAATTATTAGCATCGCCAATAAATGAATATTCGAGAATATTTGAGTTGATAAAAGATATTCTTGCCATTTTGCCAATGATTAGTTTGTTGATGTTGCAGTTGTTTAATTCAAAGTCCCCCTCTATAATTGAAAGAGAATCAAGAGTCATCTCAGATATAGTTACGCAATTATTAGAGTAGTCGTGTATGTGTTTTACGGAATCAGCCGATATATGTATGCATGTTCGGGCAATGTCGCTATAATTAAAATCAGAGTCATAAGGGATGCTGATTTTGATTTTTAGTGAGTCTCCTATAGTTTTGAATGAGACGTATTTTTTTATTTTTTTGGCAATGTGTATTCCAGGAGTATTTTTGTTATAGGTTGGTGTTAAAACTATTTTGGGGCGATAGTATGAGTCAGAAGAGTCGGATATCGCAATGTGGGTGGTAGTTGGAGGGATAGGATTAAAAGTGTTATCTAATACAATAGTGTCCATTGTATTATAATTGCCGGTGTAGTGTTCTTCTTTGTGGTTAATGCCAAAGATGACAATGGATATGCACCATAGAAGGGTTGTGGTGAAAATTAATATTTTTGTTGTAGTTTTCATTTTTTCAAAGTTTTGTGGTTGTTGCAATATTCTTTGTAAAGGCTTGTCAATCTTTCGCTATCAATACCAAGTGTGAGCAGTTGGCGAAAGAAGTATTCTATTTCGTTGTTAAGGAATGATTCTTGTTTCATGTTTAGAACTTTTTTCTTTGCGTCGGGGCTAATGAAGTAGCCTATGCCTCGACGATTATAAATGATGTCGATATTTTGAAGTAACTCGTATGTGCGCATCACGGTGTTGGCGTTGACTTCCACGGTTGCTGCATATTCTCTAACGGAAGGTATGCGGTCGTGGTCGCTGTACTTGCCAAGTATGATGTCATCGCATATGCGATCGGCGAGTTGTTGGAATATGGGTTTGTTTTCTTGAAAATTCATATATGCTGGGGTTACATTCGTTGGATGATTTCTGATTCTTTGAGCCGGTAATATGCTAATGTGAAGCAGAATATTGATGCGATGGCCAATGCAAGTAGAACTATCGTAATTGATATTGTTGCGTCGTCAAAAATTAATTCAAATAAAGGGTCTTTTGCTAAAATGCTCATTGCTAACAGTAAATTAGAAAAGAAGATGGCTGATAATGCTCCAAATGTTTTTACAAATGAAAATCGAGGCCATATTGTACTCCCAAGGAAGAATAATGAAGTAGAGAACATTGTTATGAGTAAATATAGGTTGACCGGGTTGACTGCAAAAGTGTTATAAAAATTAGAGTCAAATAATAATTCTACTATATAATGACTTGGTATCATCTGGATGATGCCATACCCGGTGTATATTGCGGAAAAAATGAGGAATCGTACAAAATCGGCAATTATGCATCCTATAATAAATATTATAGATGTTCCGAATATGTAGATTATGAATTGTGAGATATATTTTTCGAGTGTCGTTGCCGGTGTCATTAGAAATGAGATCTTTTTTCTTTTAGATGACATTCCTTCAAATGCAAATGATGCACTTAGTGCCATTGTTATTGGGAACGCAAATAAGAAAAAGATAATAGAATCATTGATGGCATGGTCGGTTGGGACACCATTAATCTGGAGATTATAATCATGATAACATTCATAGGCGATTGGGGTGTATTTGCCGGAAGGGCTATTGTCAATTTCTTCGGTGATATTCTCGTAATGGTAATTGTTGCTCACTCCAATAAATAGGGTCGCTGAAGTTAAAATTGCAATTAGTATTATACTCCGAAGGATTAATACTTTTCGTTTCTCAAAAAACTCTTTCTTGAGAAGTTGAGAGATGCGAGTAAATGATATGTTGTCAGATAAAGATTTCATAATTGTGATGAATTAGGATTAAAATATTCTTTAACAATATGTGGTTTTTCAATTGCAAGATTAAATAAGGTCTCAAGATTTATATCGCTTTCAAGTTTATTGGTGTTGGGTAGTATGGCTGATGTTCCATAAATTGTGCTATGTGAATAGAGCACTTCGGGTATTGCTTGATTGGAATCGACGTTGGTAAAATATAAGTTTTTTGATATTTCATTGATGTCATGGTTGAGTAATACCTCGTTGTCGTTAATAATTATGATGTGGTCGAGAAGTTGGTCAATGTCGCGCACTTGGTGTGTGGAGATTATGATGTTTCGTTCTTCACTCATGCCCGCTGCAATGAATTTGCGAAACTGACTTTTGCCTGGGATGTCAAGACCATTAGTGGGCTCGTCCATGAGGATAAGAGAAGTGTTGGTCGCAAGGGCAAATGACATATACGCTTTTTTCTTTTGTCCCATAGATAATGATCCGAGATTGAGATCTAAAGTCATGTCAAATAGATGAAGATAGCGAATCATGTCGTCAATGCTAAATCGAGGATAGAGTGGGGCATTGGTTTTTACAAACTCTAAAAGGGAAATTGATGGTAGATCAAATTCTTCGGGAATAATGAAAATCTCTTGAAGAGTCTTTGGTAATCGGCGACGAGTGTTGGTGCCGTTGAATAATACTTCTCCGCTTTTAGGAGTCAGTAATCCCGAAATAAGATAAAGTAGTGTAGATTTGCCGGCTCCATTCTTGCCAAGCAGTCCGCTGACCTTTCCTTTGTCGATATTGATGGAAAAGTCGGATAGTACAGCAGGTTTCTTTCGGCTGTAACTAAAGGTTAAATTTTTTACTTCAATCATAATGTGTGAGTGTATTAGTGTAATAGTACACTGCAAAGATAGCGATTGCTTTCTTGATAAAACAAATGAAAGAGAAAATTTAACACAATTTTAACCAATGTAATATTGGAGAAGATAAAAGAGATGAGTCTCTGCAAAATTATTTTGCAGAGACTCATTCATTATTGAATTTAGAAGTGTTTATTCTTCTTTGATTAGATTGAATTTTGTTGAAATCTCTTTTTGCTCAATTGCTTGGCGAAGGTTGAATCGTTTCTTTTGAGTAATGTATCCAGATTTTTCGCAAATAACTTCGATTTGAACATTTCCGGAGTTGTTAAATGTGAGGCCTTTGATGTCAAATGTTTCGGTCGTTTCATAAGGGGTTGTTCCTACATAATTTTGATTTGTGTTTTTTACATCAGAAGTAGAAGATACAACACGAGTATAAACATCGGCGCCTCTTGGAGATGATTCAATAAACCAGCGAATAACAGTGCTTTCAAGTGCAGTGTTTCCTTCTCCCGTTACTTGTTTGTTTTTCTCAAGGGCAGGATTGTCTGCTTTTTTTAAGAAGAATGCGATTCTGTCCCAGTCAATATCTTCAAGGGCTGTTGCAAAAGCATTGTTAATTGCTTGAGATGCCAAAGCTGAATTTTTGCTGGAACCACTTACATTTGCTCTTCCTGCTGCAGTAACATTTGGGTAAACTTGTTTCCGATTGTTGTCGTGAACTTCAATGCCAAGTTGAACTAATCCCGACCAACCAATTCCTGAAAGATAACTAATATTATATTCTTTAATAGTTATAGATAAAAAGTAGTCGGTGGCAATATCTGCGTCAAGGTTAAATCCCATGTTGCGCATATATCTACGAGTGCTTTCTGATACAAATGAAGATACATCTGGATATATCGTTGTTCTAGGCGTAGATGTTACGCTTGCGTCGTAGATGTTTAATATTTTATTACTAGCACGAGCATCTGTTACTTTTAGTCTGATTCCATAGTCTAAGTTGACAAATCTATTGGGCTCGCCATCTTTTGCGAGATTTAATCTTATGTCAAGGGTGGTGGGTTGTTGTACGATGACTTTCTTTGAACCACCGCAAGATTGTATTGATAAGGCAATGCAGATTGCTAGTATGTATTTTATTATTGTTCTCATATTAATTATTTAGAAGTTTTAAGTTTTACTAATTTTGCAGTGACTGTTGTTTTGAAAATAATCTCATCTCCTATCTGTTCTGCCTTAGTGGAAATGATAGGCTCGATTAATCCGTCAGCTCCATATTGTTGAGCGGTGTTTATTGCACGATATGAAGCGAGTCTGATTGCTAACTCTTCGGGATTGAATATCTCAAAATTAGTTCGATTATAAGTGTTATTAAGATATCCAAGACGAACTACTCCACTATATTTTTTAAGAGTTAATCCAAAGCCGGGATCTTCGTAGTATAGGGAAAATTCACCAGTGCCTTCATGAATTTCTCCTTTCTTTTTTTTGATAATGGCTTTAATTACTGCATCACTACTAATTGTATTTAGGATTTGATAGTCTCCGTTTTCTAAGTTTAGTTCGTTAAGAGATACAGAATTTACAGTGTTAATGGCATTAGGAACAATATAAGTTTTTCTAGCGGAGCCACATGATGAAATTGCAAAAGCCGCAATTGCTATAATAATGCTATAAAAGAATGATTTAGTCATAGTGTTTACGTTTATTGTTTTAGTTTATTGGCCATTAGGCCTATTATTTGTTGTAAATTAAGGTCCGGTTTTTTGATGTGTAGACAATAAAAAAACGTGGACCTAATCTTTATTTGTTTCTGAGGTATCGCCAAACACCTTACTCCCAAATAAGTAAAAGCCCACGTCATATGACGCGAGCATTAACTTCTACTCTTGGGAGTTTCTTCTAATTGGCGATTTTCAGAAACAAGAATAAAGCTAACGCTTTTTTATTAATATGTCTTTATTGGTTTATTTACATAGGCAAAAAAATGATTATTGTTACTTTTGTGCAAATTTTATAATTTTTTTTATAAGATGCAAATTTTTTTATTTTTTCTTTGATTGTTTCACGAGTTTGAGATAGTCTTCGATTCCTTTTACCGCTTGTTCGGCTATTCGTTGGCGATAGTCGGGGTCGGCAAGGAGTTCTTCTTCGGGGAGGCTACTCATAAATAATGCTTCGAGGAGTAGGTTAGGGTACTCGGTGGGTGCGTTGAGTGAGAAGTTAAAATTGCCGGTAAGCCCGAAATTTCTTACTCCAAGTTCAAGCATGCGGTTGAGGACGCATTGTGCCAGGTCACGATTAGAGATGTGTTTGAAGTATGTGCTTGTGCCCATTTCTTTAAGTGCTGATCCACCGGCGTTGTTGTGTACCGACATCATTAAATCGACATTTGCATTGCAGAATATCTTTTTGCGTTCTGCCATGGTGATGTCAACATCGCTATCTCGTGAGAGAACGACTTTTGCTCCTTTTTTCTCAAGGAGTTTTTTGATGCGTTGAACGATGTCAAGGTTTACAAAACTTTCTTTTAGTCCGGTGTTGCCTATCGCTCCGGGATATTTGCCTCCATGCCCGGCATCGAGTCCTATTGTTAAATCTTTGAGGTTTAGTGAGGGGCAGTGTTTTACATTTATTACGAGGTTGTTATTTTCGTATCCTACGGAGTAGCCCCATGAATATTTGTCTTTAAGTTTGATGATAACGCGAAGGACATCGCAATCAACTTGACGCCAATCAACATATTCTATCATGCCCAATTTGTTGCGTTGGGTTATCCAGTTACTGTTGTTGGTTACTCCGAAAATGTCAACGCATATTGTAGTGGGGTCAAGTTGGGTCCATGCTTGATAAGCGTGACGAGTGGGTAGAGAGATTGTGATGCGGTCGGTCTTGCCGGTATTGTTGATTGCCCAACTGCCGGAATTGTCAACTTCGGCACGTTCAAGGGTTTCGGCTACATATTCTTTGGGGATATATGCAACGCGATTTTTTGAAAGTTGAACGAGGTAAAGGTTGCTCGTTTGTCCTATTGCTTTTAATGGAATTTCTGCTTCGAGGTATCCCATTTTAGAGCCGCCAAGTCGGTCACTGCCATCGCCAAATTGCAAATAAGCATTGGGTAGGGTCTTGATGTTGAGGGCTGGGCTTATGTGTGTTGTTTTTGGACGTGCAGCAGGGTCTTTTGATGAGAGTGATGAATTGCTGATGTTTTTGTAATTGATTTTTATCTCTTGGCTATTTGTTTCGGCAGTGGCGTTTTTTGTGATAATGGAGATGGTGTTGTCGCCTTCGTTAAGGGTGACGATGTCGCCAAAGGTGCCTGTTTTGTAAACGTGTACCTCTTTGTTGTTGATGAATGCTTTGTTTCCTGGCTCGGTAATGCCTACTATGGTATGTTGTGCTTTAGTTGTTGATCCTTTCTTGCCTTGGGTTATCTTTAAAGATGGGGTGGCTGCTTGTGAAGAAATGAAAAATATTGAAGCTAGTGCCAATGTGCTGATTCGAAAGAGTTTCATTTTGTATGGTTGTTGATTTGTTTTAGATTTAGTGTTAAGATTGAGAGTTGAAAAGTTGCATTTAATCAAAAAGGCGACTTCAAGGTTTATGAAGACGCCTTTTGTGATGTTTTTTGTCTGAATTTAAGCGGGTCGCTTATGCTTCAGCAGGAGTTACGTTGATGAAACGACGGCCATTTTTACCTTCGGTAAAGAGAACTGTTCCGTCAACAAGAGCATAAAGAGTGTGATCTTTGCCCATACCAACATTCAAACCTGGGTGGTGAACTGTACCACGTTGACGTTTGATGATGTTGCCAGCTTTAGCATATTGACCACCGAAAATCTTAACGCCGAGTCGTTTGCTTTCCGATTCGCGTCCGTTCTTAGAACTACCTACACCTTTCTTATGTGCCATTTTCTTAAGATTTTAGAGGGTTATGCGACTACGTCTTTAATCACTACTTGGGTGAAGCATTGGCGATGACCGTTTTTACGGCGATAGCCTTTACGTCTTTTTTTCTTGAAGACGATAACTTTTTCACCTTTTACGAGGGGACGTTTTACCTCGCAAACTACTTTTGCTCCTTCTACGGTGGGAGCACCAACCTTAACGGCACCGTCGGCATCAGCGAGGAGAACACGATCAAATTCTACTGTGTCACCTTCTTTAACTTGCTCGCCGAGATAGTGAACATACAAGAACTTACCAGCTTCAGCCTTGAATTGTTGTCCTTGAATTTCTACGATTGCGTACATCTGTTAAATAAAAAATTACAGGTTACATCCGTTGGGCGAGGTGCGAAACCATTGCACGCTGCTTAATTTGAGCCCATTGCGGAAAATTAGCGCACAAAGATACTGCTTTTTTTTTATTCTGCAAAATATTTTTTTGCGTGATGTGGATTTTGAAATAAAAATGGTCAAAATGATTATGGTGTGAGAGGGATTCGCACTCCATGTATTGACTATCGTCTTATGGTGTATCCTCCGAATTCGTTGGGCCCGAATACATGATATTGTTGTAGTCCATATTTTTTCTCGGCTGCAGGGCCTGAGATGGGGTAGCCCGGGTTGTCATAGACGTCAAATCGACTGCCACATTGAGGACATACGGCTTGGAGTTTCTCTCGGTCAATGTAGATTCTTACGGTGCTTTTCGCTTCATAGGGACATGCCATATCATAAGCCAATGGTATGTTCATGATGTTGCTTACAAGTAAAACACCTCCAAATCCGGTATATGATAATCCGGTATATGGAAATCCCGATGGTTTTAATTCTGATTTGATAAAATAACGATAGTCGGGGGCTGCTGCTACTCCATAGGTATTCCACATTCCAACGTTTGCAAATTCAATGTTGACGGCTACTGGTGGAATGCGGTCGTCGTTAATGGTTTCACACGAAGTGAATATTATAGCCATTGTTATAATGGAAAGCAGCCAATGTTTCATGCGTTTAACAATTTGTCAAATGCTTTATGATAGGTATCAAAGTCAAATTGAGCCAACGTGTCGTTAAAGAGTTGGGTTATTTTGTCATTGCAAAGGTTGCCGATTGAACCTTCATGAGTGTGGCTAATGTCATAACGAGGCTCAAAGTTGCCTGCTTCAATCTCAAGCCCTACTTGTTTGTAAGAATCACGGAATGGTGTTCCTTCTGCTACACGACGATTTACTTCTTCTACCGAATACATTAGTTTATATCTAGGATCGGTTGCTACTTCGGTGTTGACTTTTACTTGAGCAAGCATTGTATTAACCATGTTGATAATATCAATAATTGAATCAAATGCAGGCAGGAAGTTTTCTTTAATTAGTTGTAGGTCACGGAAGTATCCCGATGGGAGGTTGTTGGTGATTAATGTAATCTCCATTGGAAGTGCTTGCAGTTTATTGCATTTGGCACGAGTCAACTCAAATACGTCCGGATTTTTCTTGTGAGGCATTATTGAAGATCCGGTGGTAAATTCATCAGGAAGTTTGATGAACCCGAAGTTTTGAGAGTTAAACATGCAAGCATCAAATGCTAATTTTGATAGTGTAGCGGCAATTCCGGCAATGGCTTGAGCCACAATGCGTTCTGTTTTGCCTCGGCCCATTTGCGCATATACGACATTATAAGCCATAGTGTCAAATCCCAATAAACGAGTAGTCATCTCACGATTAAGAGGAAATGATGATCCATATCCTGCAGCTGAGCCGAGAGGGTTACGATTGGCAACCTTGTATGCGGCTTGTAATACCATCAAATCATCGGCAAGGGACTCGGCATAAGCCCCAAACCATAGACCAAATGAGGATGGCATGGCTACTTGTAGGTGGGTGTATCCCGGGATTATTACATCTTTGTATCGATTGCTTTGGGTAATGAGTGTATTGAATAATTGTTTCATTGCCATTGCAATATCTTCAATGCGAGAGCGTGTAAACAATTTTAGGTCAACAAGCACTTGGTCATTACGAGAGCGACCGGAATGTATCTTTTTCCCTATATCGCCAAGGGAACGAGTTAGCATCAATTCTACTTGAGAATGTACATCTTCAACACCTTCTTCGATTACGAATTTGCCACTTGTGGTAATGTAATATATATTTCGTAATTCATTAAGTAATATGTCGAGTTCATTGGCTTCAAGAAGCCCTATTGATTGAAGCATTGTAATATGAGCCATTGAACCAAGTACATCATACGGTGCGAGATATAGGTCCATTTCACGATCAAGACCCACAGTGTATGTTTCTACATTGTGGTCAACTTTTACGTTTTTCTCCCAAAGTTTTGATGCCATAATTATAGTGTTAGTTTATTTATTGCCGTTGAGTTGACCTATCATTTCTCCGAATTTGTCGGCGGCCTCTTGCATCTTTCCTCCAAGTAGGGGACGCAACATAGCGGGTATGTCAACATCAATTGCAGTAACAACATTTGATGATGTTTCATTGATAGCAGTAATGTCAATGACCATTGATAATGGAATAGGAGAACCTACTGCTGAGAAAACAATATGCCCTGGAGCCGTACGCTCGGTAACTTTAAACTTAAGTTGACCAACTTGTGGAGTGTTGATGCATATAGCATCGGCTTCAAATGTTACATCTCCGATTTTAGCGCGTTGATCGGCTGGTATTTCTTCAATTTTTTGTTGAAAAAGAGATATATCACTGAAGCGGTCAAACAATACTTCAATAGGTTGGTTGACCGCTACAGGTTTGCTTTCATATTTTGCCATAAAAAAATAATTATTCTGCTTGAGGATTTCCTGGCACCCAATTGGCTGGGTCTTTACGCCATTCTTTAAGAGTTTCGATATCTTCGGCCTTGATGTAATTGGTAGCCAATGCTGCGTCTAGCATAGAATTATAGTTGCTCAATGTGCGAAGTGTAACTCCTGCTTTACGGAAGTTTTCAATTGCAACAGGGAACTCATAGGTGAAAATTGCTGCCATCCCTACAACTTCGCATCCTGCAGCGCGAATAGCTTCTACCGCCTTAAGACTGCTACCACCTGTTGAGATGAGGTCTTCAATCACTACTACTTTTTGACCGGGTTTGAGGTTTCCTTCAATGAGATTTTCAAGACCATGATCTTTTGGAGTAGAGCGAACATATACATAAGGAAGGCCCATTGTGTCGGCTACGAGTGCACCTTGAGCGATGGCTCCGGTTGCAACGCCTGCGATAGCGTCAACATCTCCAAATTCTTCCATAATCAAGCGACATAATTCAACTTTGATGAAACTACGAATGTCGGGGTATGAAAGAGTCTTGCGATTGTCGGTATATATAGGAGAGTTCCAGCCCGAAGCCCAAGTAAAAGGATTGTCGGGTTGCAATTTTATAGCACTAATTTTTAAAAGTTTTTCGGCTAAAAGTTGTTCCATTTTTTCCATAATCTAAATAGGTATTAATTGATTTAAGTTACAAAATTAATGCAAGCAAAGTGTAATTGCAAATTATAAAAGATGATTTTTCTTGAAAAAACACATAATTAAGTGGTGCTAACTTTTGAAAACTTGTTAAAAATGGCCTTATATTGGTAAAAATGGCGAATTTTTATTTTTCAATTAAACCTTTTGGGAATGTTTATCTCATATAAAGAAACGAATCATTAAAACTTACGATCATGAAAAAGATTTGGAGAATATTATCAATTGCAATAATTTGTGGAGCATTATCTACACCACAAATAGATGCACGCGGAAGAAATAATAGTGGACAACGTTATTCAACATCTACATCTCGTTCAAGCAGTCCATCACGATCAAATAGCAGCAGAAATAATTCACCAAGACCGGGCAACAATAGCTCACGCCCGGGAGGAAACAATAATACGCCTAAACCTGGAGGTAATAGTAATACACCAAAACCCGGTGGCAACAACAATGCTCCAAAACCGGGTGGTAACAGCTCTCGTCCCGGCGGTAACAACTCACGCCCCGGTGGAAACTATCACAACACGCCTAAACCCGGAGGAAATAACCACTATGCACCAAAGCCAGGCAGCAACCATTACCATGCTCCAAGTCACGGACACGGACATGTACATCGTCCTCACTGCCCACCACCTCGTCCATATCATCGCCCCACTCCTCCCCCTACATTTCGTCCATATCACGGATGTCCGGTATTGAGAAGTGTATTTGGAATTACGTTTGGAACAGCGATAAATATTTCACTTGATTATTTATATCGCAATAGTTACAATGTTTATGGATATGGAAACGATGTAATCTATCTCCGCAACGTTAATCAATATGGTTATCTTTGGCCCGACGCAACTCTTTATTACGGCTCTGGAGGTTTGACAGGCTCACAATTGATGTATTCAACAAACTTCTATGATAGAGGACGATATAATAATGTTTATCGCACATTGGTAAATCAATATGGCTCGCCAATTAGTGTACAAAATATATCAAATGGGATAATTGCAACGTGGTGGGGATATGATAATCAATATGTGTCACTAGAGTTCCGACCCATTTATACCAATAATGGTCAACTTCGTTACTTTACAACCTTATCTTTCGGAATATAAAGCAATCACAAGCTTCAAAACAATTAGTTTTACATAGAATTATTACTAAACGACCAACGGCTACCGTGTAACTCGGTAGCCGTTGCTATAATATTAGAGTCGTATTTTTTTATTTAATCAACACTTTTGAGGTTTTGTTCCCTTGGCGGGTGATGTAGATGCCTGGGATGAGATTGTCGGCATTTACTTTCACTCCGTTGAGGTTGTAGTATTCTATTGGAGCCAAAGGAGAGGCTATCTCTGATTGAATATCTTCAATGCTTGAAATACTTGAGTCTTTAATATCATAAGCACACACTCCATCACCGGGGATATAAAGGAAAATGCGCACAGTGTTGGGCGTCATTTGCAAGTAATCCACAACGGCATTTGCAGTTTGGCTGTTTACCGAGCCGAGACCTTTCTTGGGGAGTACCCATAGTTGCGACATATCTCCAAAGGTGAAGTTGCTGGTAGTTGTTACAACTTTGAATGTATTGTAGGGGCGAGTGACAGGGTCGTCATTGGCATATATCACATAGGTGTTGTCGCCAAGGTTAAAGAATGCGCCACCATTAGCCGATATGCTTGAGGGTTGCACAGTTGTATTAGCCATGAAAGAACCCGAACGAGAGCCATCGGTCAATGAATAGCGAGTAAAATATGTGTTGGCGCCATCGACAAATACATCATCATTGGAGATAGGCATTATGCGTGGAGCGATGCCGAAATCAGATGCCGAAGTTGGGTAGAATTGGCTCACGTTAGTAACCGATTCGGTATAAGAACCGTTTTTGAATATCCAACGAATGATTTTTTTGTTATTTGCAGGCACCCCAAACACAATGAAGTTGCCCGATGTCACATCACCTGTGATTGCAATATAGTCTAAACGAGCGTCACTTACTGATGATGTAATGCGAGCCACCTCGGTCAATGCTCCGGTTTCGAGATTTACTTTGTGTATTACCAACGGTCCATATTGCATCATGATGAGGTTAGAAATACATACATTGCCTTTTGTGTCTTTGCACACATTGTTACAAGGATAGTAAGCAACAGATGCTTCTGAACCTAAGGTGAGACGACCAATGTGCTCACCTGTTGCAGCGCTATATTTTTCAAGGAATGCAGTGCCGGTTTCATCGTTTTCGGTGCGTCCTGAAATATATACATAGTTACCTGCAGCAACCATTGAACGGTTGTAACTTCCTGAACCGGCAAAAACAATATTTTTGTAACCGGTGCGTACTGAACGGAACCAAATGCTTTCAACGTTAATCGAACCTACTGAGCTATATGAATCACCATCGGTTTTGATAGTATAACCGCTTTCGTAGTTACCTATGCCAATGCTTGTGATAGTGAACGAACGCGCATCGGACGGAGTGTCGAGATATTTACCTCCACCACCTATCACACGCCAATAATAAGTACCCACACCTATCGAAGCTGCAGGAACAGTTACCGTTCCGCTCATTCCTTCAAATGTTTTTGTTGAAGATGCGGGGAAAGAAGCATCGGCCGACACTTCCACCCGATAGTCGGTCATGCCATCATCAGATTCAAGCCATGTGAATGTCACTTCATTTTCAAGACTTGCACCATCTTCGGGTGATACGAGTTGTGGCTTTGATCCTTGAACACGTGCCGGACTTTTAAATGAGGCAATTTCGCTTGACGCAGTGAGTTTGCCGGGTTGTGAAGATGTCACTTTCCAATAATATGTAGCATTGTCTTTGAAGTCGGCTATATCACTAACATCAATTGATATTGAGTTTGAGGTAAGCCCAGTTTGGCTATATTTCACCGATGTGCAAGCAGCATCATCGCAGATGTATAGGTTATATGTTCCGTTTTCGATAGCACTCCATGAGAATATTGCGCTATCCCATGAAACGGCTGCTCCATTAATAGGTGAGATAAGTGTAACTTTTTCGGCTTCGCCATCGGGATACCCCACATATGAGGCGGGGTGTTCTTTGCCGAATCCATCATATACACACACAGCATACCAATAGCCCGATTGTCGGTCGGTAGGTAATGTGAACGAATTGTTGTAACTTACGTCAACGAGATATTGCCCGTCGATGCCGTCATCGGTAGTAGCGTCATCGATTGTAACGCTCAAAGGCACGGCATAGATAGAGTAACGAATGATTGTTTTAGCGTGAGGACCTGTTGCGGCAGTCCATGAGAGAGTGCCGTTTGTATTGGTAAGATTGCCGGGAGCGGCATATGGAGTCACTGTTTTCCAATCAATCTCGGGCACAAGTGCTTTTGTGGGGAAACATTCTTTAGCCACATAGTCGCCATGAGATTTGTATTCGCCACAGAAATATTGAATGCTATAGAAATTTGAGCCAAATGCCTTCACGCCGTTGTCGGCAGCAAATTGGCGAGATTGTTTCACATTATACACATGTTCTTCCCAATGCTCTTGAGTGTTGCCAAGATCTTCTTGGTAGCCCATCGCTTGAGCAAGGTCATAGATGTTTACACTAATACTGCAATGCACTTTGCCAAAATGCTTGGCAAGACCATACCACCAGTTTGAGATTTTGCCAAATGAAGCCATTGAGTGGTCGTTGTGCCAATAGATTTGAGGCGACATAAAATCGACAATATGCTTGTTCATCCACGAGAGAGGGTCGGAATAAAGCGAAGTATATTGAGTGTCATATCCACCGGGCCAAGTAGTAAGACCATATTTGCTTGCCGATGCACCGGCAGTTCCCGGAGGTGCGAGACCAAAACGCACTTCGGGGCGAGTTTCTTGCACCATGTTATATACGTCGGCAATCATTTTATCGACATTTTCACGACGCCAATCGCCTATTGAAAGGCTTGTGCCACTGTTTTTCCATAACTGATAATCAGGTGCGTCACTACCTTCAGATGTGCCACCTGATGGATAGAAGTAGTCATCGAAAATCATACCTTCAACGGCATAATTTGAGATAATTTCTTTACACACCTTTACGATATGCTCACGAGTTTCATCTAACCCCGGGTTCAACACTGTAAACGTGCCGTTAGTGATGAGCCAACCATTATTTTTCACTTGGGTGTCGAAAGCGGTGTTCCAAGTAGAGGTAGAGCCTGTGCTCGACCAGCGATAAGGATTTACCCACGCATATACTTCAATGCCACGTTTATGACATTCGTCAACGCAAAATTGCAAAGGATCCCAACCCGGGTCGGTGCCACGTGTGCCGGTAAGATAACTTGCCCAAGGTTCATAACTTGATTTGTACATTGCATCACACATGCTTCGCACTTGGAAACAAATTGTAGTGAGATTCATTTCTTGCATTCGTTCGATATAAGCAAGAAGGTCGGCTTTTTGTTGCGCTACGACCGAGGCAGAAGAGCCTTTTTGTTTTGGCCAGTCGATGTTTGCCACTGTTGCAATCCACACCGAACGGAATTCGCGTTTAGGAGCAGTTACGGCCAAAATGTTACTTGAGATAAACAGCGAGAGTAAGGCTAAAAGTAGCCATTTTTTTGTTTTTTGCATGGTTATGTTTGTTAGTTATTTGTCTTATTTATAAGTGGTATTAAAATGTTTGTGTAAAACACCGAGTGCAAAAGTAATGAAAATAATTGAGATAGCGAAATGTCTGTGTGATTAGTACGGGTTAGAACGATATTGAAATGAATATAAAAAACAATGGCGACCGATGAGGCCGCCATTGTTGGTATTTGAGATAATCTCTTAAGAATTAAATTCCGTATTAGAGATTATTTTTTGATCAATGGGTATGTAGCAACACCTTGGTCGGTTGTCACCTTGAGGAGGTAAAGACCGGCAGGGAGTTTTTCTACATTGATAACTTTTGCTTGACCGCTGATGCAAGATGTTGTTTCGTTATAAACTTCAGCACCATTTGCACCATAGATGCAGTAGTTTGCAGCATCGCAATTGAAGTCGCAAATCACGTTGAGAGCAGTAACCACTGGGTTAGGGAATACGCTCACTTGTGAGTTGATTGAGATGTTTTCAACACCATCAAATTCAGTTACTTCAAGTTCGAATGCGTAAACAGCTTGAGCGCCTGATGGGTCGGTAGCTGTGATGCGAACGATTACCACACCTACTTCGTTGGCAACGAAGATTGCGCTTTCGTCTGATTTGAATGCAGTAACGATATCGTCGGGTGATACTGTCATTTCGAATGTCAACGCATCGCCATCGGGATCTTCAAACATGTCGGCAAACGACATGATGTCAGATGTAGTTGTTGCCATCATTACCATATAGTCAGTAGTAGCAACCACGCGAGGTGCACGGTTAACATGTTCAACGAGGTAACGAGCCGAAGCTTGTGATTCGTTGTTGCAAGAGTCGGTAGCAGTGAGTGTCAATGCGTAGTCGCCAGCTGAACCAAATTCAGGAGTGATGTCGGCTACAACTTTCACACCGGCAACAGCTCCCTTAACGGTTGCAGTGTTTTCGCTGATTTCGATAACACCGTTTTCGTCGAGTGAAGTGACGGCCGAGAGTTTAGCGATATTACCATTGTCGTCAAGACGCAATGTGAAGTCATCGCTTTCAGGTTCGTTAACTGTAAACTCGATTTGAGTCAATGCGCCTTCTTTAGCATAAGTGATGCTTGATGGAGCAGTGATTGCAGGAGCTGCGTTCTTGTCGAGGAAGATTGGGAAGTTAACGATAGGAGATTCCGGATCGTTGCTCTTAATCACAAGCACAGCTTTATTTTCTTTATCCATAGGAGCATCGGCTGCGCTGAGGCGGAACTTCATGTTGAGAGATTCACCTGGAGCGATTACGCCAACTTTGTCGCTTTCGGGGTTAAGCATTTTCACCCAAGCGGCACCTTCTTTGGTTTCAAGACAAGTCATGATGTAACCGAGAGATCCATATTGGTCTTCAAACATTGTAGCAACGTCAAACCATCCGTAACCTTCTACAAATCCCATGAAGCGGTTAGATTCCACACCTTCTTCTTTATAAGAAAGGTAAGCAGGATATTCAACACCAACAGGATAAGTGATCACAACGTAGAATTCTTGACCCGGAGCCATGTAAACGGCGCGGTCGAGAGGAATAACGATGAAGTTGGCAGTTTCCATTTCGTCGATATGGAATGTGCCTTTACCGAGCACTGTAGTGCCTTCAACATTGTTGCCCTTAATGATTTCAACTTTGATGTCAACATCTTTGAGACCGGGTAGATAAGTAGCGGTGTAGATGTGAGAAATGTTGAAGCCGGTTTCAGGAGCTACATAGTAAGTAGCAGCTTTGTATTCGCCAAATGTGTTGCCGGTGCCATATTGGTAAGATGTGTTGTTGCCGGTCGCAGTTGGGTAGTAAAGAGCTCTATTGTAAGAGAATGTTTCGGAACTAGGAGCATCAAGAACCGATACTTCGGCATTTTCAAATGCTTTAACAGGAACTTTGATGTTTTGACGAAGAGTCGAATCGGCTTGAGCTGAGAGAGTGCGAGCCATAACAGCAGGAGCAATGCCACCACCGAGGTCTTCTTCTTCAACGACTTCACCTTCGCCTGTTGGGTCGAGACGGAGTTCGTAAGTGAGGCGATATTCGCCGGCGTTGTTAATCACAACTGAGTCTTCGCCAACATAGTCGTCGGTAACGTTCACAGCGCGAATTTCTTCTTTGTCAAGAGCCAACTTAGGAGCAGGTGTGACAATGAAGCGAATATTTACTACCGCTGAGTCGTTATCGTTGTAGTAGAATGTCAAAGGTACATCGTATGTGCCGGGTTGTGAAGCCATGTCATACATCATAGGAACAGATACACCTTGAGGAGTAGAACCTACTGTGATAGGAGTATTGTCGTAGTATTGTGTCCAGATACGGTTGCCTGTAGGTTCGCCGGTCATCCAGTCGGTTTCTTCGGCTTCATAATAAGTCATGAATAATGGATACCATACCATTTCACCGGTAAACCAATCTTCTTGTTCGTAGCCGGGACCACCATTTTTGATATTGGTGATTACGAATGGAGCAGTACCTTCGTTAACAACGTTGAAGTATGCTTCATAGTTAGCACCCATTTGGGTAACAGGACCTGCTGATGGATCATCGAAGTGACCTATTACGCGTTCAACAATGATAGAGTCAGTAGGGAATACCGGTTTCGCTTCACCTGTAATAGTGAGGTTGATAGGAATTTGAATTTTTTCCTTACCTGGAACATTAGACGTGATGTCGATGTTGCTGCTATATTGACCTGCCATGCGAGTGGTATTTACGTCAATATCAATATCGCGACTATTGTTTGGCTCAATAGCGTTTTCAACAACAGGATAGAATTGAACAGCGTTGTTGAATGTTACATAACGTTCAGGAAGGCGGATGCCCACTGAGCCGTCTTCGTTAGAAAGACCTGCAAGACCAAAGACTCCATAGATGATCGCGTAGTCGCCATAACCTTTGTATTGGAACTTGAATGAACCATCTTTCTTCATGATGAGTTGATAACATACACCCATGTTCATAGAGTTACCATATTCCATCCACGAAACGATAACTTCGTTTTCGGTCATATAGTGATATGTTCCTGCAGTTTTGCTTTGGTCGCAAGTGTGCATACCCCAATATGGAGCGATGATGTTGGTGTAAACTGTACCGCCGGGGAATTCAGCAGGAGGTTCAGGCCAAATCTTGTCATCATTGCGTTTTGTGAATGATACGAAACCGGTGTTGTAGATATACATTGTATCGTATTTCTTACCATAGTATGGGAATTCAAATGGCAATTTCACTTCTACATAGTCATTATTGTTGTAGTAAGTGAAGTTGTTTTGTTCGCCAAGACCGGTTGTCTCAATATCAACCCAATTGAAAGTAACATTCTTGTCATCAACAGATGCACTATAAGAATAAGCAACGTTAGCACCATCGGTGATGTCATTGAATGAGAAGTATTCGGGGTTAGGAGTGATAGAGTAACGAAGGACTTCGTTTCCAATGTTTGCGATATTAAGTGGTTTTTCTAATTTAGTACCACTCAATAGGGTAGAATCAATTGAAGTGAAACTCAAGTTGATGTCAGGACAACCTATAACTTCACCATTAACTGCTACAGCCAAAGTATCGGCATCGGAATATACGAAGATACTATCTTTAATCGCTCCTTCTTGTTCAGTAGGAAGAATAATGATAACATCTTTTGATATGCCGGCAGGAATTTTGAATTCATTAGCAGAATTGATGCCAATAGAATCAATATAAACCAAGTGGTTATATGTGCTAACTTTGTTTACAGTTAAAGTGTCGTTACCGGTGTTCTTGATTGTCAAAGGAAGACGAGCATCGGAAGTGCGGAACACTTTGCCGAAGTTGATTTCATTTTGAACAATTGCAGCACCAGGAGCGAGACTAGAACCTTCAATGTTGGCATTAAATCGAATGTAAGAAGTGCTGTTGTATGGGTCATTGCTTGACACAATGAGGTTGTTGAATGTAGCACCTGCATACATTGACTCATTTGCCTTAAGAGTAGCGACAATATCGATTGATTCACCGGGGTTAACAATTCCATAAGGATTTGTTAGTGCTGTGATGAAGTTTGGCTTAGGAGCGATGAATTTCACTGCTGTTTGATTGGTGAATTGAGTATATACATCACCGGCAGGATCATCATTGTTGCCCCAATAGTCAGCGATATCGGCCGAGGTTACTGTCAATGGGTCGGCTCCGTAAGTATCGTGGATACCGCAATAGAGAGTAGAACCATCTTGGAAGAGGCTCATCGACATTGGGTCGTAACTGTCATAGAATATTTCAATGTCGCCATTTGTAGAAAGGGCGATGCGGAATGAAATAGGAGTGTATTCTTGGTCATAAACCAACGCTAATACGTTAGAGTAGTTAACCACGAATTTGCCGTTTTGTACGCCATACTCAATCTTTGAGTTAGGTCCTAATGCTAATTGACGACCATAAGCCGAGATGTAAGGCACGCCCACAAGGCGTTCAGATGTTTCGGTCAATGGTGAGAAGTAAGCATATTCGCCTACTTTGAACGCGATACCACCATAGCTTGTGATATAAGCATAGTCAAATGTTTCGCCAAAGAATGGGAACGCAAATCCAAGAGGAATTTGTTTTGACAAATAGGTGTTATCATCAAACGAAGATGTGATGTCTGTACCACCGATAAGAGCAGGATTGCCATCGTAAGCAAAGTCGGTAGCTTCATTGAGGTTAGTAGCGGTTACATAGCCAAAACGGTGAGCGGCTTTGCCTTGGTTTTCAAGCTTGCGGTCAGAGAATTTAGGGAATACATATTCCAAAGGATAGTTGCCTTCGTTTTTGATTGAGAATGTTTTAGTGATTTCGGCAGAGTCGATATTGAGTGCGCCCACTTCGATAGTGTCGGGGTCAATAGCGATGCGAGCAGGATCGGTTGCAACACCTGTAACAGTGATTTTGAATTCAGAGTTGTCAGAGTGTTTAAACACGATGTTGCCTGTGTGGCTACCGGCTGCTTTAGGCGCAAACTTCACATCAAATGTTTTGTATGTGCGAGCAGGGAAACCACCGTTTACATAAGTAGGACCTTGGAAATGCTCAGAAGTAGAGCTGATGCGGTTGCCGCTCAATGAACCATAGTAACCAAATGGGCCATAACCTTCGTTGAATACTTCAACAGTGATAGTTTTTTCTTCACCCACGAGGAGGTTGCCGAAGTTAACCACTTTAGCCGGCGACATTACAGGAGCGTTGCCGCTAACAGTCATTGTAACAGGAATAACAGTGGTGTTCTTTTCGCTTTCGTTGGTGTTGAAGTGGAGGTTAAATTTATATGTACCGTTTACAACAGGTTGCCCGTCATTTGTAACGATAACGGCTTGAGTTTCGCCATGTTTTACTTGACCTTCATTAGGAGTGATTGTGATAATCTTACTCCAGTCGGGGTTAAGACTCATTGCTGTGATTGCCCAACCGGCTTTACTGCTGATTGATTCGTATTTAGAACCTTTGAGCGCGTCGGCGAGAGTAACCCAAGTTTTACCCATGTCGTTACTCATATAAGAGTAAGCGGCATAGTTATTGTCGGTAACAGTGGCAAGACCAAGAGGATAATCTTCTTGGTTTGCTGGGAAGTGAACAACAATCCAGAATGATTCACCGGGAGCGAAATAGATTTGTTCATCTAATTTCATTGCTCCGTCAGAGTAGAAGTAAGGTGTAAACTCTTGAAGGAGTGTTGAAGTTGAGATGTTGCTACCTTTGTAAACTTGGAATGTCGGGTTCTTTCCATAAGTGCTTGTTACTTTGATGTTGGTGAGGTTGAACCCTTCGGGATAAGTTTCCGCGTCAACATAGAACCATTGAGCCATAGAGTTGGTCAATGTTTTGTCTTCGTCACCAATTGAAGCATAGAGCTCATTGAAATATTTAAATTCTTTAGGATAGTCGCTTGCGATGAAGTCGGTTGTTTTAAATACTGCATTAGCTGCGTAAGGAGTGGCGCCAAGTTTGCTGTTGTACTTAACGATAGCTCCCGGAGAGGCTTTTTCAATCGAACGAGTAGCAGCGGTTGCTTGAGTTGTGTGGATAAATGCATTCCATTTCAAAAGACCTTCGTCGTCATTGCCAATGTTGAAGGTTGCATTGCCTTGTGCATCTGGTTTAACTGTAAATGACAATGAAGATTTGCTTACTGTCATCTTTGGTCCGGCATTTGTAGTTGCTACAACAACAGGAGAAAGTGCCGATGCATCACCCCAACGGTTTACTGCCTTCATTGCAAGGTAGTAAGTAGTCAATGGTTGAAGCCCTTCCAACACGTAAGTTGTAGTTTCGCCCGAAGAAAGGAATTTTGTATCGATGTTTACCTTGTTGATAGTGCTCAAATCAGTAGTTGCATCAAATGCTTCAGTGCTGAAATAAAGAGCGTGATAATTCACGTTATTGTCGTTTGAAGCAGGGATAACCCATTCGAGTGTGATATTATCTTGAGCAGGAAGTGCAGTGAATGTGTCAACCGGTTCGGGAGCGACACCGCTACCGCTCATGTTGAGGGCTTTTGCAGCATCGATATAACCTGCACCATGAAGACCTTCTTTCCCTTCGTTGTAAGCATAGATGTCATTTACCGAAGTGACGATTTGTTGACGAACAGTTTCAGCCGGTAGGGTAGAGTTGCCATGTTGTGAAACAACAAGGGCAGCAATACCGGTAACGTGAGGTGTAGCCATTGATGTACCTTCATTGAAACCATATTGGTTACCGGGAAGAGTACTTAACACACCATGAGCTTCGCCATAGTCGAGGAGACCACCGGGAGCTACGATGTCAACCCATTCGCCATAGTTTGAATAAGTGGCGATAGTGAAATCATCGGTCATAGAACCTACTGCAACAACTTTTTCGTAGCATGCAGGATACATATTGCCTGTAGCACCATCGTTACCTGTTGCGAAGAACATTACACCACCGCTCACGTTGTTACCACGGTTCATTGCGATGAAGTAGTCGATAGCATCGAGCACATCTTGTTCGTAGTAGTCGGGTGTGGCCCAACCCCATGAACAGTTGGCGATGTTGGCGCCATTATTGGCTGCATAAACGATAGCAGCGGCAAAGTCGCCTTGGCCTGAACCTGAACGAGAATCAAATACTTGACAAGAAAGCATCTTAACACCGCTATTGGCAAAACCGTTACCACCGGCTACACCACACACCCCGATGCCATTGTTGTTGACAGCGGCGATTGTTCCGGCTACGTGAGTACCATGTGCATGAGGATAGATGTCTTTTGAGTTGGTACAGAAGTTCCAACCATAAATGTCGTCGATATATCCGTTGCCATCATCATCTTGACCGGCTACACCATTTAACTCGGCTTGGTTGAGATAAACGTTGGCAGCAAGGTCTTCGTGAGTGTAGTCAATACCACCATCGATTACTGCAACAAGAGTGTTGCTGTTACCGGTAGTGATTTCCCATGCTTTGAAGAGGTTGATGTCGGCACCTACTTTGCTGGTTCCTAATACCCCTGTGTTGTTGTAGTGCCATTGACTGCTCAAACGAGGGTCGTTGAATGGCATAGATGAAGGACGCACTTCATCAGAAAGTGGTTCAGCTACTTTATAAGTGCCGTTTTCTTTCAATACCATAGGCACTTTGCATGTAGCCACTTGCACACCTGCTGTTTGGCTAAAGATGCGTTGTGCGTCTTTGGGATTGATAGTTTCGTCAAATGTCACTTCATACCAACGGTCAAGACCGAATTGTGCCATTTGATCTTCAAACTTTGCACTATAAGGGAATACCCTTTTGAAACTCATGGCCTTTACTTGACGAGCCGAAGCATCTAGTGCGTGAACACCTGTGCTAAGCACTCCATTGGTTGCGGTGATAGTCTTATTGCCTACCGATTTAGCAACCTCGGTTTGCAATTTCACGCGCACCACGCCTTTTTTAGGCGTAAGGCTTTGAGCTTGTGCAATCACAACGCTGCTCATTGCGATAACGAGCAACATCAAAAATCGTGAAAAGATTTTTTGCATAAGCATAAAATTAAATTAATAAAATATAGAAATATAAAATGTAATTGTTTCTTAGATAAATATTTGAGAATAGACGACCTAAAAGTGTACAAAGTTACAAATAAATATGGATTTATAGCCAATAAATAAGATAAAAAAGTTGATTTTGTAGAAGTTTTATCCCTGATATGCAGCAGATTGAGTATTTATGCATTAATTTATGAATAAAATGCAGTGCTTATGCAAAATGAGAGTTGAATCTTTGCGAATTACAACTCTCATTTTTTATTCTCGATGTTTCGATTGCAACTTCTCCCAGCTCGAAGAAATAGGGGGGAGTCTAATTTATAATTCATAATTCATAATTCATAAAGCATAATTGCCATGCGGCAGCCTTTATGTTCATTCTGTCCTTCTGTCTAATTCTTTTCTGACACGGCACGCCGTGTCCCTACAAAAAGCAACCCTCAATTCCGCACTCCGCATTAAATAGGTTCATTCTGTCAAAAAACAACCCTCAACTCTCAACTCAAATTACTTCCCTTCGAGGATGCCGGCTGCGAGAGTGTCGGCAGTGTGTATGAGGGTGAGAAGAGGGCACACATCCTTTGCTTTTTTATTGCTTGCTATCATTTCGCTACTTTGAAAAGGTAAATCCCAACCACCCATGTGCCAACGGATTGCAATAATCTCATCGTCGCTAAGATCAAGACCACTACGCAATAATATTATTACTGATTTCTCGCCATGTCCAAGTGGAAAATTTGAATAGTCAATATTATATGATTCTTGTGGTTCCCACACTCCTATTTCGTTTTTGACTTTTTTGACTACTTTCTTGTAAATATCGGCTTTACACACATCATGGAGAAGGGCTGCGATGGCAATGCTATCGTCAGGAATACGATTTACTATATCGGGACGTAATTTTATTATTTGCTCTTTGAGCATAATTGCTATTTTATAAACATTGAGAGAATGCTCTACTAAACCACCCTCAAAGTTAAAGTGATTTTTGCTTGATGCCGGAGCCTCAAAAAATCCGAGGTCCTCAAGATCTTCAATTACATAATCAATATTCTCACGACCGGTATCCTTAAGAATTTCAATAAATTCGGATTTGTATTTGTTTTCTGTAGCCATAGTAAAGATGTTTCAATAAAATTTATGCAAAGGTATGAAAAATACAAACAAATAAAAAGTAAAATGAATATATACAAGTTTGTAAAAATGAGTAAATTTGTGATACTAAAAGATTTTATGCTATGGGATATTTGCGATATATATTTTTATTTGCGATAGTATGTTGCCTTGAGTGTTGGGCAGCATATCCATATACGGTGATTGCTAATGTGGGGGAAGATGCCTCTACTGCAATGCGCGCCTTAATTGGCACACTGATGAGAATGGTGGTGAGAGTGTGTGCCACTATACCACGGTTGATGATGTTGAGTGGGTAGATGCTAAATCAATAAAGGCTCATCAAGAGTTGTGCACAGTGTTTGATAGCATCTTCTCGAAAACTGCCGATAATAAGGATTATTATGAGCAAGCACGTTTTATACGCAACACTCTTGAGATTGATTCGCTCGTTCCCGGCACACGATATATGTATCGAATCGATAACGATACTATTGTACGATATTTCACTACGGCACCAAGTGATAATAATTGGTCGGCTGCGATAATCTCTGACTTCCATGCCTATGCGCCGCTCCCGGCACGCACTCAGTCGGCAATGAATATGCTAGCGATGCTTGAACAACGCAATGGAGCATTTGATATGGTATTGCATGTGGGTGATATTATTGCATGGGGTGGCAGTTACTCTTTTTGGCGCGACCTTTATGCAAACGAACCGTTCAAAAAATATGTGTGGGCAGGTGTTAATGGCAATCACGATAATATGAGTCGCGGTTATGCTCATCAATCAAATCAGTTCTTCCGTAATACCAATAATAATCCTCTGAATGGATATGAGGGTGAAATAGGAGTGTGCTATCATTTCACTTATGGCAACACGCTATTCATTATGCTCAACAATGAGTCGATGCGTAGTGATGAAGGGTTGCTCAAGGCGCAACAATGGGTGCGCGATGTTATCGCTCAAAATCCCCACCGATTTATTGTTGTAATGGAACATTATCAATGGTTCTTTGGCGAATCGGGTAAAACGTCGCAATATGACCGTTGGCGCCAACTCTTTGATGAATGTGGTGTAGATTTGGCCATTGCGGCCAATAATCACATCTATGCACGCACAAATGCTCTTTTCGGAGGAGTGGAAACCGACGGAAGCAAGGGAACGGTGTATATTCAAACACCATCTTCCGACAATGAACGTGGGCAAGAACTGAAAGAGTGGACCGAGAACCTCGATATAATTAAAAGTCGATGGAGCGAGGGGGCAAAGACTGTAGGCGCACTACTGCTAAAAGCCACTGACAACAACCTAACCATAACACTCTATGATCGCGATGGAAATACTATTGATGAGGTGATTTCAGAAATTTCGGCAAAAAATTAGAAGCATTCAAGAGTGGAAGTTAATGCTCACGGTATATCCGTGGGCTTTTACTCGTATATGAATGCATGGTGTTTGCCGATACCTCTGAGACGTAGACGAAGTTTTAGTCCACGTTTTTTATTTGTCTATCTCTAAACTTTTGGACTAATCTCAAATGGACAAAATGGATAAAACGATAACGATAATTTTATGCTACTTTTGTCAAGAAAACTTAAATTAATTATTAATTAAAAAAAAATTAAAATTATGAAAAGTGAAAAAAGTTGGTTATCGACACTTTTATTGTGTTTCTTTTTAGGAGGTTTGGGTATTCACAGTTTTTATGCCGGAAAAACTGTATTTGGTGTAATTCAGTTATTAACAGGTGGAGGCTGTGGCATTTGGTGGCTAATAGACTTCATAATAATCTTGGTAAAGAAATACAAAGATGGTGAAGGAAATGTTATCTGCGAAGGATAATATTTCAATAATAAAAATGAAAAAAGGTGGCAAACGAGCAAACTATCTATTGTGTGTGCTAGTTGTTGCCACCTTTCTATTTTGTATTAACTATTTACTTTTTGATTCACTATATATTAAGTGTATAGTTAAAGAATTAACAGGATATGATTGTCCGGCATGTGGTGCGCAAAGGGCAATGGTTTCTCTTCTCAAAGGAAATCTCATTGATGCATTTTGGTATAATCCATATTTATTATTAGTATCAATCACTTTATCATTGGCAATTATAAAGAGGAAGATTCTGAACAATAAACAAGTTAGGCTCATATATATAATTCTAGTATTATTAATGGTTGTGTGGGTGATTGTTCGAAATCTCACAATATGGAAAGAGTATGTAATCACTAAATTGTCATTATAAATTATTTCTATTAGATGAATGTTTATTCTATCTAGAATTGCCAAACTTTTTGATTCTCCACACTAAAAGCTATTGAGCCCAATATTGCTCTAAATACAAAAGAACTAATCATCAATTGATGATTAGTTCTTTTCTGTGCGCACGAAGGGACTCGAACCCCCACGTCTCACGACACTAGATCCTAAGTCTAGCGCGGCTACCAATTACGCCACGTGCGCAATGATTACGGGTACAAAGTTAGTAAACTTTCCGTAACCGTGCAAATATTTTTGCATTAAATTGATTTTTCAATATTCCAAACGAATGCGCGAAGTCCTAATTTAGGCGTTTCAACATCCATTTGATGCAAAATTTCAAGCACATTATCTACGCGATTGTCTTCAACCACGGTAATGATAGCCGAGGCAAGAGAAGGCCAAGCGTGAGAGCCATAGTGAGGCTCTCCGTTTTTGGATCCACGACCTTGTACCTCTTGCCATGCGGTAAAACCACGGCAGTTGTTACGTTCAAGCATATCAATGATGCGTTCGTAGTAGGCTTGGTCAAATGTTATCAATATAGATTTCATTGTTTTTAGTCTATTTTAGGTTGAGGCTCAATTTGTGCTAATTTTAGACAATATCATTATTAGCATTGAGTTTCTTTGATTTTTTTACTTTTACTTTTTTTATTCCTAATGCTTTGCGCATTTTTTTGCGAGTTCGTTTTACTCCTACTGATGCAAACATACAATACATCGCAGGAACAAAGAATAAGGTTAGGAATGTAGAGAATGTCAAACCACCGATAACGGCGATACCCATTGGTTTCCACATTTCGGCACCTTCACCCGAACTTACAGCCATAGGCACCATACCGAGAATAGTGGTTAATGCAGTCATTACGATAGGACGAAGACGAGATTCACCACCATCAACAACCGAAGTTCGAATTGACATGCCACGCTCGCGGTTAAGAGAGATGTAGTCAATGAGCACAATACCATTCTTTACAACGATACCTATCAACATGATACCACCAATCATTGACATTACATTGAGGTTTTGCCCTGTTAGGAATAATAACAAGAAAATACCGGTAAATGCGAATGGTAATGATGTCATGATGATGCCCGGATATACATACGATTCAAATTGGGCTGCCATTACGATATATACCAATATGATGATTAGCAAGCCAAGCATCAACAAGTCGGCAAATGATTCTTGTTGGTCTTCGTAACTACCTGCGAGTTCGATTGCGATACCTGCCGGAATGTCCATTTTGTCAATTTCTACTTGAGAAGCGGCAACAACTTCACTCATTGGAACGCCTGAAACGACAGTTGAAACGGTAATGATACGTTCACGGTCTTTACGCTCAATAGTAGGAGGTGAGAAGCGTTCAACGACAGTACCCACATCTTTGATTCTGACTGCATTTCCATCTGCGCTATAAATGAGGATGTTTTCGATATCTTCGATTGAAGTACGATGCTCTGGAGCATACATTACTTTAATATCATATTCTTCACCATCTTCGCGATAAAGAGAAGCAATACTACCATTGATGCGATTGCGAAGATATCCGGCTGCAGTTTGGAGATTCAATCCATATATAGCCAATTTCTCGCGGTCGAAATCTACTTGATATTCGGGTTGGTAATCTGAACGAGAGATGGTAATGTCGGCAGTTCCTTTGATGCCTTGTAGCACACGTCGGAGTTGTTGTGCGACTGAGTCGGTTGCTTCAAAGTCATAGCCATATATTTCGTAGTCAATAGTTGATTGTCCACTCATACCACTGCCGCGGCTACCACCGACATTTACTTGTGCTTTTTTGAATTCGGGGTAGTTTTTGAGGTCTTGACGCATAAGGTCGGCAATCTCAACAATGCCACGATTACGATCGGCGACATTTACTAACTTGATGTTCATTGACACAATATGAGAACCATTGTCTTGCAATGATGCAAAGGTGTTGTCGCTTGATGCTTGCCCGGTAGTATAGTTGAGTACATCGATTTCGGGATATTTTTCACGCCATTCATTGGCGAGACGAGCGGTAACCTCATCGGCAATTTCAACTCGAGTGCCAATAGGAAGCTCAAGAGATACTCCTAAACGACCATTGTCGGATGTAGGGAAGAATTCTGTCCCCACAAATTTTAGCAAGAATATTGATGCTATAAAAATGACTGTACATACAATTATGGTTGAGATTTTGTGTCGTACAACAAATTCAAGAGAACGACCATACGCACGATCTATTGCATCAAGGCATTTGTTAATTGGGGTGAAAAATAATTGATAGATTTTTCCATGTTTTACACCTTTGCGAAGCAATTGAGAGCAAAGCATAGGAGTGAGAGACAAGGCACAAGTGGTAGATATAATCATCATGATTGTCACCATCCATCCGAGTTGTTGGAATAGCACCCCGGTCATACCTGTTACGAGTGTCAATGGGAAGAATACGGCAATCAATGTAAGAGTAGATGCGATAACCGATATACCCACCTCGTTGGTGCCATGGACGGCGGCTTGTTTCGGGTCGCTACCACGTTCAATATGGGTTGTTACGTTTTCAAGTACCACAATAGCATCGTCCACCACCATACCGATAGAGATTGAAAGGGATGATAGAGAGATGATGTTGAGGCTTGTTCCGGTCATTGCAAGGTAAATAAACGATGCAATCAATGAGATAGGAATGGTGATACAAATAATCATTGTAGCGCGCCAACGCCCAAGGAAACTAAACACCACAATAACCACAAATAATAGGGCATACAACACGGTTTCGACGAGTGAGTTGATAGTGTTGCGAATGTTTTCAGATGTATCTACGATGATACCGAGTTTGACATCGGCAGGGAGTCGCTTTTGAAGAGAAGGAAGCATCTCAAGCACTTTGTTTGAGATTTCAACCGAGTTGGCTCCAGATTGTTTTTGAATAATAACCATTGCACCTTTGATGCCATCGGTGTGAGTTTGTTGAGCACGTTCTTCAAGAGAGTCGTCAATTCGGGCTACATCTTTAAGATAGATGTTTTTGCCATTTTGAGAGCCTACTACGATGTTGCTCATTTGCTCGGGTGAAACAAACTCACCTTGTACACGCAATGAGTATGTGTCAGAACCGATATCAAAGTTACCACCGGGAATGTTGCGGTTTTCAGCGGCAATGAGAGCTGAGATTGATTCAATAGTGAGATTGTAAGCCTCAAGGCGTACTGGGTCAACATATACGTGAATTTCACGTTTAGGTGCACCTGAAATAGAAACCGAACCGACTCCATCAACACGTGCCAATGGGTTGGCAACAGCATCGTCAAGAATCTTGTATAGCCCTGGCATACTTTCATCGGCTTGTACCGATAACAACATGATAGGAATCATGTCGGTACTAAACTTGAAGATGATGGGGTTCTCTGCGTCATCGGGCAGAGAACTTTCGACCATATCTAGTTTGTCGCGCACATCATTGGTCAGCGCGTCAATATCATAACCAAATTCAAATTCAAGAGTAATAACTGAAATGTTTTCTCTTGATTTAGAAGATATGTGTTTAAGGTGCTCTACCGAGTTGAGGGTATTCTCAAGAGGGCGAGTCACATTTTGTTCAATATCTTGGGCACTAGCCCCCGGATATGCAGTCATTACCATGATGGTATTGGTCTCAATATCGGGGAAAAGGTCGATTGGTAGAGTAGAAAGCGAGAAAAGACCCATAATGGTTATGGCAACGAAACATAGCGTTGTCATAATAGGTCGTTTTACCGCACTTGAATATAAACTCATGATTGTGAGATGTTATGTTGTGGTTAATATGTTTTTATGATTATTTTTTTATAGAGTCATTTTGAGTAGTATCGGCAGCATTTGATTGAGTTGCATTACCATTGGCTTCGCGATTGATTAGTTCAACTTTAGAGCCATTGATGAGTTGCGCTTGGCCGGTAATTACTACGAGGTCTCCATCTTCAACTCCGGAGATGATTTCATAAGAGTCATTGATGCGTTGTCCAAGTTCCACTTTGTTATATGATACTTTACCATCTTTATATACATATACATATCTATTACCCGAACCTTGTTGTTTTACGACTGCACGATCGGGGACAACAACGTGTTTTTCTGTGCCATGATTGATTTCTACACGAGCAAACATACCCGGTTTGATGCGTTGGTTGTTATTTGCGATGCTGATCTCAACGGCAAATGTGCGAGTTCGAGAGTCAATAGTGGGGTGAATGCGTTTGATGCGACCGCTAAATGACTCATTGGGGAATGCATCAAATTTAACATCTACATGCATACCATTTTTAAGTTTTGAATAATCGTTTTCTGTAACATTGATCATAGCGATAACTGTTGGGCTGAGTTGACCAACGGTTAAGATAGGAGATCCTCCTGTCATGTCACCCGGGTCATAATTGCGAGCAGTTACAACTCCATTGATAGGAGAAGTGAGGACTGTGTTCTCCATCATGTTACGATATTGACTTTTAAGCGCGTCGAGTTCGGTTTTGCGTAGGTCAACGGCTTGTTGAGTTCCAGAACCGATTTCAAGTAAGTTTTTTGCACGTTCATATTCAATTTGGGCGAGGTCGAGGCGCACCTTTAATTGGTCTGTATTTGCTTTGTCGAGAATGACAAGCGTTTGTCCTCGTCTTACTTGTGAACCCACATCAACCAATATTTGTTTGATGCGATTAGGGGTTGACGGAGAGATGTTGTTGAGGTTGTCAACTTCAACAGTCGCAGTATATTCTTTGATTTGCGACACATCTTGAGATGATACTTTTTTTACGTCAACTCTAGGGAGTTCTTCTACTGTTGTTTGTTGTGCTTGTGCTGATTCTTCCTCTTTAGAAGAACATGCTATCATTGTTGTAGCAATAGCAATGTAGATTGGTAATTTGCGATATATTTTCATATAGATATGTTTTTTGCTAATGGAGTATATATTTGTTTGATTAATCTTCGCTAGTATATTGGTCTATGTTGGCACTGCCAAGCAATAATTCAAGATCGTTGTTAGCGATGAGGTAGTTAAATATTGCTTGATAGTATGCGAGTTTAGAGCGAGTTAAGGCTAATTCTGAATCACGAAGGTTGAGATATGAAGCAGCGCCTATTTTGAAACTCTTTTCCATGATGTCGTGAGCCTTTTCGGCTTGTTTTACACTTTCGGCACATGAAGAAATTTGTTTAACGTTTTGGTTTATATTGTCAATAGCTAAATCTACTTGCATATTTATTGCGCGTTCAAGATTTTCGCGTTGGAATTTCATTTCGTTGACTTGAATTTCGGCTTGTTTGATTTTAGTATATCGTTGTCCCCCTTGGAAAATCGGGATTGAGAGGGATAATCCTACTGTAGAATATGGACTCCAACGGAAATTTTTAAAAGGATTGCCATCTGACATAGAAGTCCAGTTATAGTTTGCGCTGAGGGCGAGGGTAGGATACCATGCCATCTTTTGAACTTCAAGGACATCTTTTAATGAACGAGTTTGCAAATCAAGCATTTTTAAGTCGGAGTTTTGATCGATTGATCGATTGATCGAAAGGACATCGTCGTACATTGTCTTTTCATAATCGGAAAGAGTTGTTGTGGGTTCAAATGGAATTGCTACATCCATACCCATCAATATTGACATTTGAAGTTTTGCTTGTTTGATTGCAATCTCGGCTTGTAAAAGTTCGGGTTCCACATTTTTTACCGCAACAGAAGTTCTTAAAACATCGTATTCAGATGCAGCCCCCAACTCAAATTGTTTAGAGTAGATCTCATGAGTAACTTTTGCGTTTTCGTAGTTGTCAAGAATTACTTTATAAGAGTCTTTTGCAAGCAAAAGAGCGTAGTATGCTGATTTAACTTGATTGATTAGATCAAGGCGTGATTTGCGAGCCGTTTCAACTGATTGTAAAATTTGGCTATCACTTAGGTTGAGAGATTTCCATAATTGAGGTGCGATAAGAGGCATTGATGCAGAGAATCCCATTGACCATGAGTTGTCAAGCCCCATTTTTATGCCACCATCACTTGATGCTTTGCGGCTTGCTGCTTCACTTTCGCTCCCTTCTGTGCCTGTAGCACCTTCAGTTGACCCTGACGCCGAACCACCACCAAGAGCTCCCATATTGAGATACATTACTTGTTTGGCTATAGTGCGACTATATTGTGCACCAAAACTGATACTGGGGAGAAGTTGGCCTAAAGTTTCTTTTTTAGAATAGTCCATTCTCTCAATTTCCATGTCGGCCACTTTGATAGTGGGGTTTTCGCTGAGGGCAATAGTGATACATTGATCAAGCGAAAGGGCAAGTGTGTCATTATAGCTCTCTTCTTGAGCATAAGAAGGGAGAACTGCTCCTATGCAAAATGATGCAATTAAAGATTTTATTGAGATTATTTTCATAATATATTTATGTGTAACTTAAAATTCGTGCAAAATTAATGCAAATCCATCGTATATTAAATTGAGAAATCATAAAAAATGCCAAAAGTGCCAATTAAATAGCACTTTTGGCGTAGATTTTCCCAAAAATGAGGAGTTGTGTTAATTTATAACACAATATCCGGCTTCGCTCAACCCTCGTCTAATTGTTTCGATGTGGTTGTGATTTAGAGTTTCAAGTTCTATGCGAAGGATACAACCATTAATCTCGGAACTTGCATTGATGCGTTCATGAGATACCGATAAAATGTTTCCTCCCAAATCGGCGATGATGTTGCAGACACCTGATAGTTGACCGGGTTTGTCATAAAGGTCAATTTTGAAGGTGTAGTTACGTCCACTTTTTGACAACCCTCGTGTAATTACGCGACTCAATGTTGTAACATCAATATTCCCTCCTGAAACCAAGCACACGACTTTTTTTCCTTTGATGGGGACTTTGTTAAACATTGCCGCGGCTACAGCAACGGCTCCGGCTCCTTCAGCGACAAGTTTGTGTTGCTCAAGCAGGGCAAGTATTGCTGCCGCAATTTCATCATCGCTTACGGTAACTACTTCATCAACATATTTGTTGCACAATTCAAATGTGTTGATGCCCGGTTCTTTAACGGCGATGCCATCGGCGATTGTCGAAACTGCCGACAAATGTTGTATTTTTCCTTCTTGAAGAGAGGTTGCCATACTTGGGGCTCCCGATGATTGCACTCCATAAACTTTTATATTGGGGTGTAGTGATTTTATTGCAAATGCTACTCCTGATGCTAATCCTCCACCTCCAATGGGTACTATTACGGCTTCTACATCGGGAAGCTCTTCTAGGATTTCAAGACCTATTGTCCCTTGGCCTGCAATGACCTTGGGGTCGTCAAAGGGATGTACAAAAGTGTAACCTTTTTCTTCGCGTAGTTGTAATGCTTTCATGTAGGCATCATCGTAAACACCGGGGACTAGGCACACATCGGCACCATAACCTTTTGTTGCTTCAACTTTTGAGATTGGAGCACTTGCAGGGAGGCATATTAATGCTTTTATGCCGTTGTGAGATGCTCCGAAAGCAACTCCTTGAGCATGATTGCCGGCAGAACAAGCAATTACTCCTCGCGATTTTTCTTCATCGGTTAATTGTGATATCTTATAATAAGCCCCACGCAATTTAAAAGACCCGGTATATTGCATGTTTTCGGGCTTGATATATATGTTGGCGTCGGGATTTAATCGTCGTGACCAGATAAGAGGAGTTTTGCGTAATACACTACTCAATACTTTTTTTGCATTATAAACTTCTTTGATATCAAGATTTGTCATATTGTATTATTTAGTGTTGCAAATTTAATTAATATTTGAATATTAGCGACGAAAATTTTAATAAAAAAGTGTCAAATGCAAATTGAAAGCAAAAAGGGTGCATTTCAAGAGAATATTAATTAAAAATGGGGATTTGCTTACAAAATGTAAATATTTTTTCTTGAAAATATATCGTCAATTAAATAGTTTTTTGTAACTTTGCACTTGATAACGAAGAAACGGATAAGTTTGTCTCGATTATTAGAGATTATACTACACAGAAACATAGACTTAAATTTAGATTTATTATGCCAAAGGTAACAAAAGAAATGGCTCTCGATTACCACCGCGAAGGTAAATGCGGAAAAATCGAAGTGGTACCCACTAAACCTTATTCATCACAAAGTGATTTGGCTCTCGCATATTCTCCGGGAGTAGCATATCCATGCCTTGAAATAGAACAACGTCCAGAGGATGCTTATGAATACACAAGCAAAGGCAATCTTGTTGCCGTGATTTCAAATGGCACAGCGGTGCTTGGCTTGGGTGATATAGGAGCTCTTGCCGGAAAACCAGTAATGGAAGGTAAAGCATTGTTGTTTAAAATATTTGCCGGAATTGATTGCTTTGATATAGAGGTGGATGAAAAGGACCCTGATAAGTTTATTGAAATCGTAAAGAGCATATCTCCAACATTTGGAGGTATTAACCTTGAAGATATAAAGGCTCCGGAATGTTTTGAAATTGAGCGTCGATTGAAAGAGGAATGTAATATTCCGGTAATGCATGATGACCAACATGGTACAGCAATTATTTCAGCAGCAGGTTTGCTTAATGCTCTTGAACTCCAAGGGAAGAAAATTGAGGAGGCAAAACTTGTGGTAAATGGAGCGGGTGCAGCTGCCGTTTCGTGTACACGTCTTTATATTGCACTTGGTATTAAACCTGAAAATGTGGTGATGTGTGATAGTAAGGGTGTATTAAATAAGAAACGCAAAAATCTGAATGCTCAAAAACTTGAGTTTGCAACAGATAGAGATATTGATACTCTTGAAGACGCAATGAAGGGGGCCGATGTATTCCTCGGATTGTCGGTGAAAGATGTGGTTACTCCCGAAATGGTGCAATCAATGGCAAAAAATCCTATTGTGTTTGCTCTTGCTAATCCCGACCCCGAAATTGCTTATGATAAGGCTATCGCATCACGTGCTGACTTGATTTTTGCAACCGGACGCTCTGATTATCCAAACCAAATTAACAATGTTCTTGGGTTCCCATATATTTTCCGTGGCGCTCTTGACTCGGGTGCAACAGCCATAAATGAAGAAATGAAACTTGCGGCAGTGCGTGCTATCGCAAAATTGGCAAAACAACCTGTGCCATCAGTGGTAAATGCAGCATATAATATGACTGCATTGAAATTTGGTGCCGATTATATATTACCCAAGCCACTTGACCCACGACTATTGACAACTGTGGCTCCAGCTGTAGCCAAGGCTGCTATGGAATCGGGTGTGGCCCGTCGTCCTATTGCTGATTGGGATGCATATTGTGCAAAACTCCGTCAATTGATGGGTTATGACAACAAGTTGATGCGTCGTTTTACCGAAGAAGCAAAACGCAATCCAAAACGAGTGGTATTCTCCGAAGCAAATACCGACAACATGCTCCGTGCTGCGGCATCGGCTGCCCGTCAAGGCATCTGTATTCCAATATTATTGGGTAACGAAGAAATGATTGAAAAACGTGCTGCTCGTCTTGGCGTGAATATCGAAGGTCTTGAAATTGTAAACCTTCGCCATGATCGTGAAGCCGATCGTCGTCATCGTTTCGCTACTATTCTTGCTCAAAAACGTCAACGTGCAGGGTTGACCTATCCTGAGGCTCTTGAGAAAATGTTTGACCGTAACTACTTCGGTATGATGATGGTTGAAACAGGTGAGGCCGATGCATTTATTGCAGGAACTTATTCAGGTAGTCACCAAACAGGTGAGATTGCTAAAGAGGTTGTTGGAATCCGTCCAAGTTACAATCACTTTGCAACTATGCACATTATGAACACCAAGCGTGGTACATATTTCCTTGCCGATACAATGATTAATCAGACAAACGATGAAGATACGTTGTTTGATATCGCACGATTGGCTCGTCACTCGGTTGAATACTTTGCTCACGATCCTGTAATGGCAATGGTGTCATATAGCAACTTTGGCTCAAATTGTGAAAATGAATGTACTCGTGTCCATTCTGTTGTAGATAAATTACAACAACGCTATCCTGAGTTGCCTATTGATGGTGAAATGCAAGTGCACTATGCTCTTAATAAGAAATTACGCGATGAAAACTTCCCATTCTCTCGTTTGAAAGGTAAAGATGTTAATACTCTAATCTTCCCCAACTTGAGTGCTGCCAACACAGCCTATCGTATGATGCTTGAATTGGGTGTTGCGGAGGCTATTGGCCCAATCCAAATGGGATTGAATAAACCTATTCACTTTATCGCAGTAGATTCAGAAGTGCGTGATATTATCAACCTCACAACAATCGCAGTTCTTGATGCTGCCGTACTTGAAAAAGCCGGAGACAAGGTTGAAGATAAATAAATTTGAATAAAATAAAGGTAAGAGTCCACAATTAATGTTCAATTGTGGACTCTTGTTGTTTTTTTACTAATTTTGTAGAAAAATAGATCGTTTAGCAAATGAAAAACAAAATACAGGCAAAGAATGGATATGTGATGTCGATGGTGCTATTGTTGCTGATTGCAATTGCATCTATCGCATGGATGTATTGTGGTGTTGAGTGGTTTGATGATTTGCAATATAAACGAATGCCGGGAGAAGGAATTGACTTTTGGCTTAGTGAGGGACCACTTATTACTACCTTTTCTCAAGCATGTGAGGCTGTGCCGTATCACTTCACGGTTGGATCTACTCGTTTGCCCAATTTAATTCAGGTCTTCTTCAATTTAGTGTCGCCTATTATAGTAGATGTGTTGCATGGGTTGATGATTGCCATATTTATGTATGTGGTCGTAGTTGTGTCGGGTGGACGAAAGGCTATGCATTCATTTGGCTTTGTGGGAGTGGCAGTGTTGTCGGTATGGGTACTTTTGCCATGGTACGACCATATGTTGCCAAGTGTGTGTCAATTAAATTATGTGTGGGTATCGGTTGCATGTTTGTTGTTTATTCGTTTGTTTGAATCAGATGATATGCTCCCACAACGTTGGAAACCATTGCAGTGGGTTGTCGCTATCCTTGCCGGATTAATGCACGAAGGTTTTACATTCCCTATTATGGTAGGTGCATTGTTGGTTATGGTTGTTGATAAGCAAGATCGAAGACGAAGGGCAATAATGACATCGTTAATGGCGATAGGTGCAATCGCATTATTCTTGACACCGGGAATGTTCAGCCGTTTGGATGCACAGGTCAAGCCACAAACGTTAGGGCACTTTATAAGTGCGATTAATGTGAGTGTGCTTCAATTGATATCAGTGTATATATTAATCGTCGTAACCACATTTACTGCATGGAAACGGGGGCGACAATATATAAAGAATTTCTATCGTCAAAATTTGATGTACATTGTCATTATGATCGTGGGATATGCTTTGGCAATAGTAAGTGTTTCGGTTAGACGTGGGTTGTGGTTTGTAGAACTTGCAAGCATCATATTAATACTTAAATTATTGGTTGATACATTTGAATGGTGGCGTCGCCCAAATATATTATTAGGTATTGTTACCGGGCTTGCTGCAGTTGTATCGATTTCGGGAGTTGCAGTATGGCAATCCAAATTTTCAAAAGAAGTCAAAGAAGTGTGTCGGCAAGTAGAGGCATCGGGACGCCCAATCGCATTCGTTGATCTTGTTGATCCGGGAAATGCTCCTTGGTGGACTTTTAATATTGCGCAATCGATGGCGTCAAATGGAGGGAATAATGCCTATTGTCGTCATTTTGGACATGTTGACTATGAATGTATACTCATATTGCCCTCTAGATATAAAGATAAACCGACATCACAATGGGATAAATTGCCGGGTGATGCCGGTGCTATGGGGCAATTTCCATATATTGTAACAACCAAGTCCACCGGAGGACATTTGCAATTGACATTTGGCCATCATCAACCGGCAGCATCGCCTTTAGACAGAGTAATAAGCAAGTTGACGACCGAAGAAATTGACAGAGGGATGGTGCCGGCACATTATTGGACTTTTGTTTTAGATTCGGGTGATACGATTTATTGTCATAATATTAATTTATTAGGACATGCTAAGCGTCATCGGGAACTTTTGTCAATAGATGAGTATAAATATGAATAAAAAACAACACCCTCAAGGCATCGCTTTGAGGGTGTTAATATTTAGATAGAAATATCTAATGCTATTTTTCAAGAGCCTCGGCCATAGCTGCTGCTGCACGGCGTCCGTCGCCCATGGCGAGGATTACGGTTGCACCACCACGCACAATGTCGCCACCGGCATATAGGTCACCGAGTGAAGATTGCATTGTTTCTTCGTTTATAACGATTGTACCACGGCGTGATACTTCAAGTTCGGGGATTGCGTTAGGAATAAGTGGGTTGGGAGAAACCCCAACACTCACAATCACTAAGTCAACAGGGATTTCTTTGATTGCTCCTTCAATAGCAACAGGAGAGCGACGACCTGATTCATCGGGCTCGCCAAGTTCCATTTGTTGCACTACCATCATATTTACGCGACCATTTTCGTCGGCACGATATTCAATAGGGTTATGGAGTGTCATAAATTCCACGCCTTCTTCTTTGGCATGCTTCACCTCTTCAACACGAGCAGGCATTTCGTCTTCGCTACGACGATAAACAATCATTGCCACTTCGGCACCCATACGGCGTGCTGTACGCACAGAGTCCATAGCAGTGTTGCCACCACCTATCACCGCCACGCGCTTGCCACGCAACACTGGGGTGTCCCAATCAGGACGACCTGCTCCCATGAGGTTTACACGAGTGAGGTATTCGTTGCTCGACATTACGCCATTAAGGTTCTCGCCGGGTATATTCATGAAGCGAGGAAGACCTGCTCCCGATGCAACAAATACACCTTTGAATCCCATTTCATGGAGATTGTCGTAACTTAATGTTTTGCCTACGATGCAGTCTTTTTCAAATTTTACGCCCATATTGCGTAGTCCATCAATCTCAACTTCAACAACTGCGTTGGGAAGACGGAATTCTGGAATACCATATTTCAATACACCACCTATTTCATGGAGTGCTTCAAATACTGTCACGTCATAACCGCGTTTAGCCATGTCTCCGGCAAATGATAGCCCGGCAGGACCTGAACCCACAACTGCAACTTTTACGTTTTTAGGTTCGGCCATAGCAGGAACGGCAGTGTTGCCACTTTCGCGTTCGGTGTCGGCTGCAAAACGTTCAAGATAACCGATTGCCACCGGTTCTTTTTTCATTTTGTGGTAGAGACATTTTGATTCGCATTGTTTTTCTTGAGGACACACACGTCCACACACAGCAGGCAATGCGCTTGTTTCTTTCAAAACTACGGCTGCCGCATGGAAGTCGCCACGCTCGATGTTTTTGATAAACCCGGGGATGTTTATGCTTACCGGACAACCTTTCATGCATTGAGGATCGGGGCAGTCCATGCAACGAGAAGCCTCTACGACTGCTTGCTCGGCATTAAGTCCTTGGTTAACTTCTTCGTTACAAGTCACGCGATAAGCCGGGTCAAGTTCAGGCATTTTTACGCGCGCAATTGCAGTTCGTTCTTTTGCAGTATATTTTTTGCGTAACTCTTCGCGCCATTGGGCATCACGAGGAGCCGATGTTATTTGTTCACTCATAGTGATTGATTCTTTGTTGATTAATTATAAGAGCGAAGACGCATAAGCATTTCGTCGAAATTCACTTTGTGAGCATCGAATTCTGGACCGTCGATGCATACAAATTTAGTTTTGCCGTCAACAGTAATACGACAAGCACCACACATGCCGGTGCCATCAACCATGATCGTGTTAAGAGAGCACACTGTGGGGATTTCATATTTTTTAGTGAGCAATGCCACAAATTTCATCATGATAGCCGGACCGATTGTAACTACTTGGTTCACTGTTTCGCGTTGGATAACACTTTCGATACCATTAGTAACAAGACCTTTTGTGCCATAAGAACCATCATCGGTCATGATAATAACTTCATCGGAATATTCGCGCACTTGGTCTTCAAGGATGATGAGGTCTTTTGTGCGAGCGGCAAGAACAGAGATTACTCTGTTACCGGCTTGCTTCATAGCCTTGATGATAGGAAGAAGGGGTGCAACTCCCACGCCACCACCACAGCACACCACGGTGCCTACATTGGCAATGTGAGTGGCTTGTCCAAGTGGTCCTACTACATCGGTGAGGTACTCGCCTGCATTAAGTTCACAAATTTTTGAAGATGAATCACCCACGGCTTGAACGACGAGGGTAATTGTTCCTTTTTCGATGTCAGCATCAGCGATTGTCAAAGGAATACGTTCTCCGTGTTCTCCGGTGCGCACAATTACGAAGTGACCGGGACGGCGTGAACGAGCGATAAGTGGAGCCTCTACTACTAGTTTTACGACTTTTTCAGAGAAATGCTCCTTTTCAACTATTTTGTTCATCGTGAAATATGATTGATTGTATTATTATCTATTGACTTGGCAAAGTTATTAAAAAATCTACAACCTACCTACAATTTATCACTTAAATCTATTCCCACGATGAAATTTATTATAAAAATAACCAATATTGCGGAATTTTGCCAAATAGGAAAGAGTTATGATTTGTTTTATAAAAAGAAAGCCCATCGAATAATGGGCTTTTGATTGTATTAAGTGAATTTTATTCCGGTTTATAGTCTTTGTCGTACCATTTTGAGTACATCAGATAGTTGCGAGCGATTTTTTGGTTTATCTCGCGGCTTTGTGCAGGATCTACCATCTTAATAAATTTGGCAGGTGCGCCTCCCCATAGTTCATTGGGGCCGATTTTTGTTTTAGATAATACTACACTACCGGCTGCAACCAACGCACCTTCGCCTACTTCGGCGTCGTCCATCACCACTGCTCCCATGCCAATGAGTGCAAGATTGTGGATTTTTGCACCATGAATGGTCACATTGTGACCTATCGATACGTCGTCGCCAATCTCGATGGTTGATTTTTGGTAAAGGGTGTGAAGTACCGATCCGTCTTGGATATTTACGCGGTTACCTATGCGAATAGAATTTACATCGCCTCGCAACACGGTGTTGAACCAAATGCTACATTCGTCACCCATTACAACATCGCCTATTATCGTGGCATTGTCGGCAAGGAAACAATCTTTGCCTATTGTAGGGACTATTCCCAATAAGGGTTTTATAAGTGCCATATTTTATTTTTTATTTGTTGAATTATTATCGAGATAGTTTTTCTGTTTTCTTTTTAAGCCATGCTGCTTGTTCGGCATTGAGGTGTGGAGTGAGACGCTCGCGAACCATGTCGTGATAATTGTTTACCCATGCAATCTCTTCGTCGCTCATTATTGAGGTGTCAAAGAGGTTGAGGTCAAATGGGAATAATGTCAATGTCTCAAATTTGAGGAATTCACCAAAGTCGGTGGAGAATGCCGGAACTGTCAATACCAAGTTTTCGCAACGAATACCATATTCGCCTTCGCGATACACCCCCGGTTCGTTAGATGTAATCATGCCGGGAGTGAGTGGAGTGGGGTTCTCGTTGAGGCGAATGCTTTGTGGCCCTTCATGTACGTTGAGGAAGTGTCCCACACCATGGCCGGTGCCATGAAGATAACTCAATCCGTCTTTCCAAAGGAATTGGCGAGCCATAGCATCCAATTGAGCGCCACGGGTGCCGGTAGGGAATATCATTGAGCCAAGTGCGATGTGACCTTTCATTACAAGGGTGAAGTCTCGTTTTTGTTGTGCAGTGGTATTTCCAAGTGAAACAGTGCGGGTAATGTCGGTTGTGCCGTCAAAATATTGAGCCCCCGAGTCAAGAAGGAACATGTTGTCGGGAGATAATGTTGCGTTGCTTTCTTCGGTAGCAGAATAGTGAACGATTGCGCCATGTGCGCCAAAACCGGCAATGGGGTCAAAGCTATCGTCAAAATAAAAGTCGCTTTCACCTCGATATTTAGCGGCAAGCTTGCCTACTTCAATCTCGGTTATATTTTCTCCTTTTGCCAATCGATTCTCAATCTCCATGAATAGTTTTACGAGTGCAACACCATCGCGTATCATTGCCTTGCGAGTGCCTTCAATCTGGATGTCATTTTTGATTGATTTTAATAGCGCAATAGGAGATTGCCCACTTACAATTCTATTCCCAACCATTGGTAGAATTGCGATTGCAGTGTGTGGAATGTCAATTAATACCTTTTCTTCCTTGGGTAGATTTGTGAGAAAGTTGCTGATTGAATTATATGGGGCTGTTGTTATCTTGCTGTTTGCAAGATAGTTTTTTGTTTCGTCGGTGAGTTTTGCTTCGTCAATAAAAAGCGTAGAGCCTTTGGGTGAGAGATATAGGAAAGAAGTTGCAACGGGGTTGCATTTTACATCACGAGAACGAATGTTTAAAACCCATGCAATTTCATCGAGAGCCGAAATAAAAGTGCTGTCGGCACCTTGTGAAACTACATTATTAAGAACTTTTGCTATTTTGCTACTTGTTGTTTCACCTGCATGTTTTTCTTCATGAATGATTATTTTGCAATCGGGAAGAGCCGGGCGATCGGTCCACATAGATGGAATGGGGTTGAAAGAGTCGTTTATGCTGATGTTGTGAGGCGCAAAAGTCGCTTTCATATTTTCAGCTTCGCTAGCCGAATAAACCATGCCGTCAATGCCTATTGTTGCTCCGGATTGAAGATTGTCAATGATATATTGAGTGATAGACGGCGTTTCGGCCAATCCGTCTTTCATTAGTTTGATTCCGGTGCCATCGAGTTGTTCAGTGGCTTGAAGAAAGTATCTGGAGTCGGTCCATAGCAGGGCTTCATTCTTTGTGACAACAAGGGTGCCTGCTGAACCGGTAAACCCACTTAACCAACGGCGCACTTGCCAATGGTTGGCGATATATTCACTTTGGTGAGGATCGGATTGAGGGATTATTGCTGCGTTGATATTTTGTGCTGACATCTCTTTACGAAGATTTGAGATGCGTTCAATGTATTTAGTTTTCATTGCTAATATTGATTTAATATGTTCTTTCTGCAAATATAGTGAAAATAATGGATATTGGGTTGTTTTGGCTGAAATTTGGGTGTAAAAGTGTGTAAAGGATGAAAAATCATAGATCAATATCTATTAATATATGTGTAAAATGTAAAATGAACGATTTTTTTGTGTTGAGATAAATAAAATGAGGAAAAAGTTGTAAGGATTGAGTAATATTGTTACCTTTGCATCGCAAAAGCAACGGAGAGTTGTAGTGCCGAAAATTTTTGAGATATCTAAAATCAAGAAAATGAGCGCAATTTTGAAAAAAGTTGAAATTTTCTTGAAAAAAAAGTTGAAAAAATTTGGTGGAACGAAAAACTTGCAGTACCTTTGCACTCGCTTGAAGGTTGGAGCGCAACTTAAAAGCAAAACAACGATAATGCCTCTTTAGCTCAGTTGGCCAGAGCACGTGATTTGTAATCTCGGGGTCGTTGGTTCGAATCCGACAAGAGGCTCAAAAATGACGAAAAATAAAATCGAGACTTCGGTCTCGATTTTGGTCAAAGGGCGAATACCAGAGTGGCCAAATGGGGCAGACTGTAAATCTGCTGGTTTATACCTTCGGTGGTTCGAATCCATCTTCGCCCACAACTCTTTGCGGAAGTAGCTCAGTTGATAGAGCATCAGCCTTCCAAGCTGAGGGTCGCGAGTTTGAGCCTCGTCTTCCGCTCTATTGCCAATGTAGCTCAGGGGTAGAGCACTTCCTTGGTAAGGAAGAGGTCACGGGTTCAAATCCCGTCATCGGCTCGAGAATTTTGAAACGGACGACGCGATAGTGCCTTGTGCTGTCGTGATCTTTTGTTAGAAGTTAATCATTTAATCAATAAAAATATTAAAATAGCAAAGTTATGGCTAAAGAGAAATTCGAAAGAACCAAACCGCATGTTAACATCGGTACAATCGGTCACGTTGACCACGGTAAGACTACTTTGACTGCTGCTATCACTACAGTGCTCGCTAAAGCAGGTCTTTCTGAATTGAAGTCATTTGACCAAATCGACAACGCTCCTGAAGAAAAGGAACGTGGTATTACTATCAATACTTCTCACGTAGAGTATGAAACTGCTAACCGTCACTACGCTCACGTTGACTGTCCAGGTCACGCTGACTACGTAAAGAACATGGTTACTGGTGCTGCTCAAATGGACGGTGCAATCATCGTTTGTGCTGCTACAGACGGTCCTATGCCTCAAACTCGTGAACACATCCTTCTTGCTCGCCAAGTAAACGTTCCTCGTATCGTTGTGTTCTTGAACAAATGTGACATGGTTGACGACGAAGAAATGTTTGAACTCGTTGAAATGGAAATGCGTGACCTTCTTTCTTCTTACGAATATGATGGTGACAATACTCCTATCATCCGTGGTTCTGCTCTTGGTGCGCTTAACGGTGAACCTCAATGGGAAGAAAAAGTTATGGAACTTATGGCTGCCGTTGACGAATGGATTCCACTTCCTCCACGTGACATCGATAAACCATTCTTGATGCCTGTTGAAGACGTATTCTCAATCACTGGTCGTGGTACTGTTGCAACTGGTCGTATCGAAACTGGTATCGTTAAAGTTGGTGACGAAGTTCAAATCATGGGTCTTGGTGCATCACTCAAATCTACTGTAACTGGTGTTGAAATGTTCCGTAAACTTCTCGATCAAGGTGAAGCTGGTGACAACGTAGGTCTTCTTCTTCGTGGTATCGACAAGAACGAAATCAAACGCGGTATGGTAATTTGCCACCCAGGTGTTGTGAAACCACACAGCGAATTCAAAGCAGCTGTTTATATCTTGAAAAAAGAAGAAGGTGGTCGTCACACTCCATTCCACAACCACTATCGTCCTCAATTCTACATCCGTACTCTTGACGTAACTGGTGAAATCTCTCTTCCAGAAGGTGTAGAAATGGTTATGCCTGGTGATAACGTGGAAATCACAGTTAAATTGATCAACCCTGTAGCATGTGACCAAGGTCTTCGTTTCGCTATTCGCGAAGGTGGTCGTACTGTAGGTTCAGGTCAAATCACTGAAATCATCGACTAATAAGTTTTAACTTATATAATCTTAACCGGTTCTTTTGAGGACCTCTGATGAAGAACCGGTTTAATTTACAGGTTTAGCTCAGTTGGTAGAGCACTGGTCTCCAAAACCAGGTGTCGGGAGTTCGAGCCTCTCAACCTGTGCTAAAAAGAATAATTAAAGAAAATGAAACTACTTACGAATATACAAGAGTCTTACGAAGAACTTCGCTATAAGACTTCTTGGCCTACCAAAAAGCAGTTAATTAAGAGTGCCATCATAGTCATGATTGCTTCCGTCATTATCGCTTTGATAATATTTTTCATGGACTATGTGGTTGAACACTTGATGAAATTAATCTACAGCTTTGGTGCTTAATTTTTAACGTGGAGAAGTCAATGGCTGAATGTAAAAGAGCATGGTACGTTTTGCGTGCCATTTCAGGTAAAGAGGCTAAGGTTAAAGAGGTTTTGGATGCTGCTATCCGTAACACTGACCTTGGTAAAAATGTATTTCAAGTGTTGATTCCCACTGAGAAAGTTTTGACAGTACGTAACGGAAAAAAGGTTGTAAAAGAAAAGAACCTTTATTCCGGTTATGTTTTTGTCGAAGCAAATCTTCAAGGCGAGGTGTTGCACGAATTGCGTAACACTACCAATGTGATTGACTTCCTCGGAGGTAAGGGTAAAGGATCTGCTCCGGAGCCTTTGCGCGAGAGTGAAGTTAAACGTATGCTCGGTATGGCTGATGAAATGCAGCAAATTACTGAGGATAGTGATTATATCGTAGGTGAAACAGTGAAGGTTAATTATGGCCCCTTCAGCGGTTTCTCTGGTGTAATTGAAGAGGTTAATGCTGAGAAGAAGAAACTCAAAGTTATGGTTAAGATCTTCGGAAGAAGAACTCCTTTGGAATTGGAAAATTCACAAGTAGAACGTGAATAATTGGTGTGGTTACGAACATCGGTTATTTGCAAATTTCAATTAACAAATTAAATTTAAGTTTTACAAAATGGCTAAAGAAATTGCTGGACAGATCAAATTGCAGATTAAAGGTGGAGCAGCAAATCCATCTCCTCCCGTAGGGCCTGCGTTGGGTTCTAAGGGTATTAACATCATGGAGTTTTGCAAGCAATTTAATGCCCGCACTCAAGACAAAGCAGGTAAAGTTCTTCCTGTAGTTATTACTTACTACACAGATAAGAGCTTTGATTTCGTTGTAAAGACTCCTCCTGTTGCTGTTCAACTTCTAGAAGTGAGCAAGAAGAAGAGTGGTTCTGCACAACCTAACCGTTCTAAGATTGCGGAAATCACTTGGGAACAAGTGAAAACTATTGCTGAAGACAAAATGCCCGATTTGAACTGTTTTACTGTGGAATCTGCAATGCGTATGGTTGCAGGTACAGCCAGAAGTATGGGTATCACCGTAAAAGGGGCGTTCCCTGAAAATAACTAATAAACTTCAATTGAAATGAGTAAACTTACAAAAAATCAAAAGTTGGCTTTAGAGAAGATTGAAGCTGGGAAGACTTACACTCTTGCGGAAGCGGCTCAAAAAGTGAAAGAAATTACTTTTACAAAATTTGATGCATCGCTTGATATTGATGTGCGTCTTGGCGTAGATCCACGTAAGGCTAATCAAATGGTGCGCGGTGTCGTTACATTGCCCCATGGTACTGGCAAGCAAGTAAAAGTGCTTGTTCTCTGCAACCCCGACGCTGAAGCTGCTGCTAAAGCCGCTGGTGCCGACTATGTTGGTCTTGATGAATATATTGAAAAGATCAAAGGTGGATGGACTGATATCGATGTTATCATCACTCAACCCGCTATCATGGGTAAGATTGGTGCTCTCGGTCGTGTTCTTGGTCCTCGTGGCTTGATGCCTAACCCCAAAAGTGGTACTGTGACTAACGATGTAGCGAAAGCTGTTGAAGAAGTTAAAAAAGGTAAGATTGACTTCAAGGTCGATAAGAATGGTATCGTTCACTCATCAATCGGTAAAGTATCGTTTACACCCGAACAGATGAAGGAAAATGCTCGTGAGTTTATCAACACTCTCATCAAGCTCAAACCTGCAACTGCAAAGGGTACCTATATTAAGAGTATTTATCTCTCAAGTACTATGAGTCCCGGTGTTAAGGTTGACTCTAAGTCTATCGACGATTAATCTTTAAAAAGTTAAGTAGAAAATGAAAAAAGAAGATAAATCACTCGTTATAGAAAAAATCGCGGCTACACTCAAAGAGTATAACTGCTTTTATGTGACAGAAACTGCTGGTTTGGACGCTGAAAAAACTGCTGCTTTGCGCAAGGCTTGTTTTAAGGCTGATGTAAAGTTGATGGTTGTGAAGAATACTTTGCTTAGAAAAGCATTGGAATCTCTTGACGGCGACTTCAGTGAACTTTATCCTACTTTAAAAGGCTCTTCTTCATTGATGTGTTCAAATGTAGGTAATGCACCTGCTAAACTCATCAAGAGCATTGTAAAGAAGGATGACACTCTTCCTCGTTTGAAGGCTGCTTATGTTGAAGAAACTATATATGTTGGTGCTGATCAACTTGAAACTCTTGCTAATATCAAGAGCAAAAATGAACTTATTGCCGACGTTATTGCTCTTCTTCAATCTCCAGCGAAGAATGTTGTTTCTGCTCTTACTTCAGGCGGAACTAAACTTCACGGCATCCTTGAAACATTATCAAATAAATAATTAACCGAAAAAATAATCAATTAAATAATACTAAAATGGCAGATTTAAAAGCTTTTGCAGAACAATTAGTTAACCTCTCAGTAAAAGAAGTAAACGAACTTGCTCAAATCCTTAAAGAAGAATATGGTATCGAACCTGCTGCTGCAGCTGTTGCAGTTGCTGCTGGTCCTGCTGCTGCTGGTGCAGCTGCAGCTGAAGAAAAAGATTCTTTCGATGTAGTTCTTAAAAACGCTGGTGCAAGCAAACTTGCAGTTGTTAAACTTGTAAAAGAACTTACCGGTCTTGGCTTGAAAGAAGCTAAAGAAATGGTAGATGGTACTCCTTCAGTAATCAAAGAAGGCCTCGCTAAAGCAGACGCTGAAGGTCTTAAAAAACAACTCGAAGAAGCTGGCGCTGAAGTTGAACTTAAATAATATTGCCTGATTTTCAGGTAAATAGGTTAAGAGTCCTCTCGACGGATGATTCTTAACCTTTTTGTGTTATTTTTTAATTTGAGTTCCCTTTAACGTTATTTTAGATGTCAGTCTCAACAACCAAAAAAAGAATTAACTTTGCCTCGGTTAAGAATCCACTTCCTTATCCCGATTTTTTAGAGGTGCAGTTAAAGTCGTTTCATGACTTTTTACAATTAGACACTCCTCCCGAGAAAAGAAACAACGAGGGGCTATACAAAGTATTTGCTGAAAATTTCCCTATCGCAGATACTCGTAATAATTTTGTTCTTGAGTTCCTCGATTATTATATCGATCCACCTCGTTATACTATTGACGAATGTCTTGAGCGTGGATTAACTTATAGTGTGCCCTTAAAAGCAAAATTAAAACTATATTGTACCGACCCTGATCACGAAGATTTTGATACTGTGATTCAGGATGTATATCTTGGTCCTATCCCTTATATGACTGAGAAAGGTACTTTTGTTATTAATGGCGCTGAACGAGTGGTTGTGTCACAGTTGCACCGTTCTCCCGGTGTGTTCTTCGGACAAAGTACTCATGCCAATGGTACGAAACTTTATTCGGCTCGTATCATTCCTTTCCGTGGATCTTGGATTGAGTTTGCTACGGATATCAATAATGTGATGTATGCTTACATCGACCGCAAGAAAAAGTTGCCTGTTACAACTCTTTTACGTGCTATTGGTCTTGAAAGCGATAAAGACATCATTGAGATTTTTGGTCTTGCTGAGGAACTCAAAGTAACAAAAACTAATCTTAAAAAAGCAGTAGGTCGTAAATTGGCTGCCCGTGTGCTTAAAACATGGGTAGAGGACTTTGTTGATGAAGATACAGGTGAAGTTGTTTCTATCGAACGTAACGATGTAGTTATCGATCGTGAAACAGTCCTTGAAGAAGATCTCATTGATGAAATTCTTGAATCGGGTGTGAGTCATATCCTTCTACACAAAGAAGATGTTAACTCTAGCGACTACTCTATTATTTTCAATACTCTTCAAAAAGATACTAGTAACTCTGAAAAAGAGGCTATTCAATATATCTATCGCCAACTTCGCAACGCGGAGCCACCGGATGACGCTAGTGCTCGTGAAGTAATCACTAACCTTTTCTTCTCTGAAAAGCGTTATGACCTTGGCGATGTGGGTCGTTACCGTATCAACAAAAAGTTGGATCTCGGTATCCCAATGGAAGTGCGTGTGCTCACTAAAGAGGATATTATTGCCATCATCAAGTATCTAATCGAACTCATCAACTCAAAAACTGATGTTGACGATATTGACCACTTGAGCAATCGTCGTGTTCGCACTGTTGGCGAGCAACTTTATAACCAATTTGGGGTAGGGTTGGCTCGTATGTCTCGTACTATTCGTGAACGCATGAATGTGCGCGATAATGAAGTATTTACTCCTATTGATTTGATTAATGCGAAGACTATTTCTTCTGTAATCAATTCTTACTTTGGTACTAATGCATTGTCACAATTTATGGATCAAACCAACCCATTGGCTGAAATGACCCATAAACGTCGTATGTCGGCTCTCGGTCCTGGCGGTCTTTCTCGTGAACGCGCAGGTTTCGAGGTTCGTGACGTGCACTATACTCACTACGGACGTCTTTGTCCGATTGAAACTCCTGAAGGTCCTAATATCGGTCTTATCTCTTCACTTTGTGTATATGCTAAGATTAATGAACTCGGTTTCATTGTGACTCCTTATCGTCAAGTGAGCGACTCAAAGGTTAATCTTAATAACGATGAAGTTGTTTATCTTGCTGCAGAAACAGAAGAAGGAAAGGTGATTGCACAAGGCAATGCTCCATTGAACGAAGATGGTACATTTGTGCGTGACCGTGTTAAGGCTCGTCATGATGCCGATTTCCCAATCGTTGCTCCGGGCGAAGTAGAACTTATGGACGTTTCTCCAACACAAATTGCTTCTATTGCAGCATCACTCATCCCATTCCTTGAACATGATGACGCTAACCGTGCGTTGATGGGTTCTAACATGATGCGTCAAGCAGTTCCTGTGTTGATTTCTGAGGCTCCTATCGTTGGTACCGGTCTTGAAGGTCAGTTGATTCGCGACTCTCGCACTCAAATCACTGCCGAAGGTGCTGGTGTTATCGAATATGTTGACTCTCGTGTTATTCGCATTCGTTATGACCGCACTGAAGATGAAGAATTTGTTTCGTTTGAAAGTGCTGTTAAAGAATATAGTATTCCTAAGTTCCGTAAAACTAACCAAAGCACAACAATTGACCTTCGTCCTATTTGCGAAAAGGGTCAACGTGTTGAAGCAGGTCAAATTCTTACCGAAGGTTATTCTACCGAAAAAGGTGAGTTGGCACTTGGTCGCAACCTCAAAGTGGCTTTCATGCCATGGAAAGGATATAACTATGAGGATGCTATCGTGTTGAACGAACGTGTTGTTCGCGAAGACATCCTTACTTCAGTTCATGTTGACGAGTATTCTCTCGAAGTACGTGAAACTAAACGAGGAATGGAAGAATTGACTTCTGATATCCCCAATGTGAGCGAAGATGCAACTAAAGATCTTGACGAAAGAGGTATTATTCGTGTAGGTGCCCACGTAGGACCTGGCGATATTCTTATTGGTAAGATTACTCCTAAAGGCGAGTCAGATCCTACTCCGGAAGAAAAACTTCTTCGTGCTATCTTTGGTGACAAAGCCGGTGATGTTAAAGATGCTTCACTTAAGGCTAATCCATCACTTAAGGGTGTTATTATCGGTACAAATCTATTCTCTCGTGCCGCTAAAAAGAAAAAAACTAAAGGCGCTAACTCTCAATTGCAGAAATTAGATGAAGAATACGAAGTAAAACAAAATGCACTAAAAGATGTGCTTGTTGAAAAACTTCTCGTATTGACATCAGGTAAAACTTCTCAAGGAGTTAAAGACTTTATCGGATCAGATATTATTCCTAAAGGGGCTAAATTCTCGGCTGCAGTATTGAAAGAAATCGATTACGATACAATCAATCTCAGCAAGTGGACAAATGATCCTTACAAGAATGATATGATACGAGCTACAATTGTTAACTATCTCCGCAAATCAAAAGAAATCGATGCTGAATTGCGTCGTAAGAAATTTGATGAGTCAATCGGTGACGAACTTCCTACCGGCATCATGCAAATGGCGAAAGTTTATGTTGCTAAGAAACGCAAAATCAGCGTAGGAGATAAGATGGCTGGTCGCCACGGTAACAAAGGTATTGTATCACGTATCGTGCGTCAAGAAGATATGCCATTCCTTGCTGATGGTACTGCTGTTGACATTGTATTGAACCCACTTGGTGTGCCTTCTCGTATGAACCTTGGTCAGATTTTTGAAACTGTTCTTGGTTGGGCTGGTCGCGAATTGGGCGAAAAATTTGCAACACCAATCTTTGATGGTGCAAGTCTTGATGATCTTAATGAATGGACTGATAAAGCCGGTCTTCCTCGCTATGGTCGCACATATCTTTATGATGGTGGCACTGGTGAACGCTTTGACCAACCCGCTACTGTAGGTGTTATCTACATGTTGAAACTTGGTCACATGGTAGAAGACAAGATGCATGCTCGTAGCATTGGTCCATACTCACTTATTACTCAACAACCTCTCGGTGGTAAAGCACAATTTGGTGGTCAACGCTTCGGGGAAATGGAAGTTTGGGCGCTTGAAGCATTCGGCGCAGCTCACATCCTACAAGAAATACTTACCGTTAAGAGTGATGATGTTAACGGTCGTAGTAAAGCCTATGAAGCGATTGTCAAGGGTGAACCAATGCCAAATGCAGGTATCCCCGAATCGCTTAACGTGCTTCTCCATGAATTGCGCGGCTTAGGCTTGAGTATCAACTTACAACAATAATAATCGCTTTTATAATCAATTGATATATGGCTTTTAGAAAAGACAATAAGACAAAGACCGGATTCTCTAAAATAACTATCGGGCTTGCTTCGCCCGAAGAGATTTTGGAAAAATCAAGCGGTGAGGTGCTCAAACCCGAAACCATCAACTATCGTACCTATAAACCCGAACGTGATGGTTTGTTCTGCGAACGCATTTTCGGTCCTTGTAAGGACTATGAATGTCATTGCGGAAAATATAAGCGCATACGATATAAAGGCATCGTGTGTGACCGTTGTGGTGTTGAAGTAACCGAAAAGAAAGTGCGCCGTGAGCGTATGGGTCACATTAAACTTGTGGTACCTGTGGCTCATATTTGGTATTTCCGTTCTTTGCCCAACAAGATCGGTTATCTATTGGGGCTTCCTTCAAAGAAACTAGATGCTGTAATCTACTACGAACGCTATGTGGTGATTCAGCCGGGTAATGTTGAAGGTGTGCAACAACTTGACCTCTTGTCAGAAGAAGAATATTTTGACATCATTGACAAGTTACCAAAAGAAAATCAATTACTTGAAGATACTGATCCCAACAAGTTTATTGCGAAGATGGGTGCTGAAGCAATTTACGAATTGCTTAAACGCATCGATCTTGATGACTTATCATATAAATTGCGTCACCAAGCAGATACTGACGGCTCTCAACAACGTAAAACGGAAGCGCTCAAACGCCTTCAAGTTGTTGAATCGTTCCGTGCTTCACGCAATGTAAACCGTCCTGAATGGATGATTCTTCAAGCAGTGCCTGTAATTCCACCCGAATTGCGTCCATTGGTACCTCTTGATGGTGGACGTTTCGCTACAAGTGACTTGAACGACCTTTATCGTCGTGTAATCATCCGTAACAATCGTCTAAAACGACTAATCGAGATTAAAGCTCCTGAAGTAATTCTCCGCAATGAGAAACGTATGCTTCAAGAAGCCGTTGACTCTTTGCTTGACAACTCTCGTAAATCTTCAGCCGTTAAAACTGATGCAAACCGTCCTCTTAAGTCTTTGTCAGATAGTCTTAAGGGTAAACAAGGTCGTTTCCGTCAAAACCTTCTTGGTAAGCGTGTTGACTACTCGGCTCGTTCGGTTATCGTTGTAGGTCCTGAATTGAAGATGCATGAGTGTGGTCTTCCTAAAAATATGGCAGCCGAACTTTACAAACCTTTCGTTATCCGTAAACTCATTGAACGTGGTATCGTAAAGACTGTAAAATCAGCAAAGAAAATTGTAGATCGCAAAGAATCAGTTGTTTGGGATATTCTTGAATATGTAATGAAGGGTCATCCGGTATTGCTCAACCGTGCCCCAACACTTCACCGTCTTGGTATTCAAGCATTCCAACCTAAGATGATTGAAGGTAAAGCAATTCAATTGCACCCACTTGCATGTACAGCGTTCAATGCCGACTTCGATGGTGACCAAATGGCGGTTCACTTGCCTCTTGGTAACGAAGCCATCCTTGAGGCTCAAATGCTTATGCTCGGTGCACATAATATTCTTAACCCAGCCAATGGTGCTCCTATCACTGTGCCTTCTCAAGACATGGTGCTTGGTCTCTATTATATCACTAAACTACGTAAAGGGGATAAAGGTGAAGGAACTAAATTCTATGGTCCTGAAGAAGCCGAAATTGCTTATAACGAAGGTCGAGTGACACTTCATGCTCCTGTATCAGTGGTGGTTGATGATATTGACGAAAATGGAAATGCAGTAACTCGTCTCATTGAAAATACTTCAGTGGGTCGTATGCTTGTTAACCAATATGTGCCAAAAGAATTAGGTTATGTCAATGAAGTCCTTTCAAAGAAATCATTGCGTACAATTATTAGCAAGGTAATTAAGAAATGTGGTATTCCTCGTTCTGCTCAATTCCTTGATGATATCAAGAACCTTGGTTACAAAATGGCATTTAAGGGTGGTCTTTCTTTCAACCTTGGTGATGTTATTATTCCTGCCGAAAAAGAACAACTCGTTAAGGAAGGAAACGAACAAGTGCAAGAAGTTATGGCCAACTACTCAATGGGTTTCATCACAAACAACGAACGTTACAACCAGATTATCGATATTTGGACACACGTAAACTCTCGATTGTCTGATACATTGATGAAACAAATCTCGGCCGACCAACAAGGTTTCAACCCTGTATACATGATGCTTGATTCGGGCGCTCGTGGTTCTAAAGACCAAATTCGACAACTTTCAGGTATGCGTGGTCTTATGGCTAAACCTCAAAAAGCCGGTGCTGAAGGTGGTCAAATTATCGAAAACCCAATTCTTGCGAACTTTAAGGAAGGTCTTTCGGTGCTTGAGTACTTTATCTCTACTCACGGTGCGCGTAAGGGTCTTGCCGATACCGCATTGAAAACAGCCGACGCCGGTTATTTGACTCGTCGTCTTGTTGACGTGGCTCACGATGTAATTATTCACGAAGAAGACTGTGGTACATTACGTGGCCTTGTTTGTACTGAAATCAAAAATAATGACGAAGTAGTTGCTTCTCTTGGTGAACGCATTCTTGGTCGTGTATCAGTTCATGATATAGTTGATCCTATCTCTGGCGAAGTTATTGTTGCTGCCGGTGAAGAAATCAACGATGATGCTGCTGATCGCATCAATGCTTCTCCTATCGAATCAGTTGAAATCCGTTCGGTATTAACTTGTGAAGCAAAACACGGTGTTTGTGCTAAATGTTATGGTCGCAACCTTGCTACTAATCGCCTTGTTCAAAAAGGTGAAGCAGTGGGTGTTATTGCAGCACAATCAATCGGTGAACCAGGTACACAGTTGACACTTCGTACTTTCCACGTCGGTGGGGTTGCGTCAAATATTGCTGCTGTATCTTCAGCAACTTCTCGTTATGATGGTGTGCTTGAAATTGATGAATTGCGCACTGTTGTTACTGACGAAGTTGGTCCAAACGGACAACCTGTAGAGGTAGTGATTGGTCGTCTTGCTGAAATGCGCATTATTGAGCCTAAGACTAAGATGATGTTGACCAATGCTAACATTCCGTATGGTTCTAAACTTTACTTCAAAAATGGCGATGCCGTGAAGAAAGGCGATGTAATTTGTGAATGGGATCCATTTAACGCTGTTATTGTGAGTGAAGTTGCCGGTAAGATTGAATTTAACAATGTTATCGAAAATGTAACATATCGTGTTGACTCGGATGAGCAAACTGGTCTTCGTGAAAAAATTATTATTGAATCAAAAGACCGTACAAAGGCTCCTGAAGCCAACATTGTTGATGCCAATGGTCAAATCATCAAGACTTATGCACTCCCAGTAGGTGCTCACTTGATGGTTGATGAAGGTGCTGAATTAAAAGTGGGTGAAATATTCGTTAAGATACCTCGTGCTACAGGTAGCGCTGGTGACATCACCGGTGGTCTTCCTCGTGTTACAGAGTTGTTTGAAGCGCGTAACCCATCTAATCCTGCTATCGTTTCTGAAATTGATGGTGAAGTAACCTTTGGTAAGGTAAAACGTGGTAATCGTGAAATCTCAGTTACTTCTAAACTTGGTGAAGTTAAGAAATACCTCGTTCCATTGTCAAAACAAATTCTTGTTCAAGAAAACGACTATGTACGTGCAGGTACGCCTCTATCTGATGGAGCTATTACTCCTGCTGATATCCTTAATATCATGGGTCCAACAGCCGTTCAAGATTATATCGTGAACGAAGTACAAGACGTTTACCGCATGCAAGGTGTGAAAATCAATGATAAACACTTTGAAGTTATCGTGCGTCAAATGATGCGTAAGGTTAACATCCTTGATCCAGGTGATACAGGCTTCCTTGAACAACAAGTTGTTGATAAACGCGACTTTATGGATGAAAATGATCGCATTTGGGGTAAAAAAGTGGTTGTTGATGCCGGTGATTCTGAAAATGTAAAACCAGGTCAAATCATTACCGCTCGTAAACTTCGTGACGAAAATTCAGCACTTAAACGTCGTGATCTCAAGACAATTGTTGTGCGTGATGCTGTTCCTGCAACATCTGAACAAATACTTCAAGGTATCACTCGTGCAGCATTGCAAACTTCAAGTTTCATGTCGGCAGCATCGTTCCAAGAAACTACAAAAGTGCTTAATGAGGCTGCAATCAATGGTAAGACCGATATGCTTGTAGGTATGAAGGAAAATGTGATTTGTGGTCACTTAATCCCTGCCGGTACAGGTCTTCGTGAATACGATAGATTGGTAGTTTCAGGAAAAGATGACATTGAAACAGTGTATACTGCATCAGCCGATGTGCTTGAAATGCATCGCAAATAAATATTGAAGATTAAATAAAAAACTCTTCATAAACTCCAAGAGCGGGCTATCATAATTGATGGCCCGCTTTGTTTGTTATAAATCTTTTCGTTATCTTTGTAATTAATCATATTTCTGATTATAGTGCCGTGTTGCCAATGTATTACACATTTGATAATATTTAACTAATTAAAATGCGATACCTAAAACCATTACAATTATGAAAAAAACTAAGTTGTTATCATTGTTCACATTAGTGATTACTATGATGTTTGTTGCATGTTCAAGTAAAGATGATTATCTATCAGCATTGCCTGCACAACCCTTTGCTCTGTCAAAAGTGAATGTGGGTAATCTCATTACAAAATCTCAAGTTCTTGAAGATGCTCAAGTAAAAGGATTGTTGAAAAAAGGAATCAATGAGTTGTCGGGCGATTCTCGAATTTTATTGCGTGAGGTACTTGAAAATCCTGATAAAACAGGATTGGATTTCAGCCGTGATGTATATTTCGTAATGGAGAATTTTGAGCAACAAATAGGGTTGATACTTTTTGCAGTAAAAGATGTTGATGCGTTGAAGAATATGATTAAAACATTGTTGGCTGATTCTGAATTTAATTCAAATTTAACATTGGCTTCAGTGGAGGATATAAACACTATTGAAGACCGCAAAGGAAATGCTGTCGCAGCTTTTGATGCATCTAAATTTGTTATTGCGATTGCAGAAAAATCAAATGCCGATGCTCTTGAATATATGAAAGCTGATAACAAAGAATCGACAAGGTCAGATAAATTAAATGACTTTATTTCATCAGAGTCCGATGTGTCTGTTTTTATTGATTATGAGCAAATAATGCGCTTCGTAATTAATAGCATTCCCGAAATGACAGAATTTAATATAGAAGATTTCAAGGATGCATCACTGTCTATGGCTCTTAATTTTGAACATGGACGAGTTGTGGCAAATGCTCACTATCAGGGATTTGGGAAATTTAATAAAATATATGATGAAATAATTCAAGTTCCTAATAAGGATTTGTTATCATATATCCCCAATAATAGCTATGTAGTGGGTAACGCCGGGATAAAAGATTTAGCTAAATTTATTAAACTCTTACCGGAGATTTATGTAAATCAAGCTAATAAACAAATGGATGAGTTTAATAATCGGATTGCTCAAATGGATACCTTAAACACTCAAGGCAAGAACAATAATATTAAGATGAAATGGGAACTACTCAATTCGTTGAATGGCGGTATTGTTGTCGCAGTTACTCCATCGATTCCTAGTGCAAATCAATCGGAGCCTCAATTTATGGTTGTTGCCGAGTGTAAGGATTCAAAATTATTTGACTTTATCGAGATGCTGATGAAATTAGACGGCAATCAAAAGCCTGAGGTCGCAAAAAATGTATATGCTTTGGGCCTTAATAAAAAGATTGATTGGGATAATCATGTGTGGGGAGAAGATTTTAAATATATACTTAAGGGGTATGACTATTATTTGGGTTATGTTGATAATAAAATTTTTGTTATGCCCGAGAATTTTTATCGTAACCCATTAAATGCGCTTTCAAATAATTTTGCGACTAATTCACTCTCATCAAAAATTAAAGATAAATATGCATTTGTAGTCGATGTGCCGGCAATTATAAATGATTTAGAACAAAATATAGGAAATGAGAGAGTCAATGATAAAATTTTATTGAAAAATTTTCGCAAGATTGAAAATGTAACATTTGAATTTGATGGAACTAATAGTGAATTTGTTGTAAATCTAGCCGATAAAGAAAATAATGCGTTGAAACAGATTAAAGATTTTGTGATATCATTAGCTATTGCTGAAGCCGTTGACTGAAATTTTAAGTAAATATTTTTACATTAACAAGAAGGAGATGTGTTATGTTATTAACACATCTCCTTCTTGTTTAAGATATTATTATTGGGCAAAACATCTTCAAGAATAAATACGATCCTAGTGGAATTGATTAATATGAGGCCGTTTTAGCACCATAGTGGATACTCCAACTTCAATGCTCAAATTTAACTTTATTCCAAGCATTATCTATGCAAATTCGCATTGGTTTGTAATAGGTTACATTTTGCTGAATTCAAATAAATTGGATATATTGCACTCATTGACACTATTGTCTTACAGCTATTCAAAATATTACCTTAGTCGTCAGTCAATGCGTGTGGATGGATATAATTCAACAAAAGAGATGTCTTGTATATGTTGTCTTTTGCGTTTTATGCTAATGATTCGGGATGCCCACTTGAAGAGGCTATTTCTTCATCATTTTTTATCGGTTTCATAGACCGATTGTCGGTTGGCTTCATTTTGAGTTTTATCTCATCAAATCCTTGCCCATACACACCATTAACATTGGCTTGTGTGATGAATGCGTTATTGTCAATAGACTTAATAATGCGGAATATTGTGACCGATTCAATTTTACGACACATTACTAATAGCACTTTAACATCTTGTTTACTATACCATCCGGTACCATTTAGTACGGTACAACCACGATTGGCCTCGTTGTTTATCGCTGTTGCTATTTCTTTCCATTTGGGAGAGAAGATTGTAAATTGTACGGCTTGTCGGTTGGTGTTGATAATCATGTCGGCAACAATTGAAGCCACAAAAAGCACGACTAAACCATATACAATCTTATTGATGTCTTGAAATAATATGTAAGATGATGAAATAATGAAAAAGTCGGTGTAAAGCATTGTTCGACCGATGCTTACGTTGCTTTTTTTGGACACCATTGCAGCCACAATGTCTGTGCCTCCTGTACTACCATTGTGTGTAAACGCCATACCGATACCAAGTCCACAACAAACACCACCAATCAGTACATTCATAAATGTCTCGCCTTGTACTAATGGCTTTCCTCCAAGTAAGTCAAGGAAAAATGGTTGCATAAAACCAATCATTATAGAGATGACAGTAGCCCCAAAAATAGTGCGAAGTACAAATCGTTTTCCAACGATTTTATAGGCAAAGGCTAGTAATAAAAGGTTTATACTATATTGTGTTATTGCAACAGGTATGTCAAATGCAAAATAAATCAATGAGCCTATACCTGATACTCCTCCCATAACCACTTTTTCGGGAAGGATGAAAGCCGTAAACCCAAAAGAATAAATTGCAATACCAAGGACTATCATGATGTAATCCTTTGATGAAATCCATAAATTTTTACTACTTAAACGCATGTTGATTTTATTTGTTCTCAAAGTTAATATTAAATTTACAATCGGCAAGTCTCTTTTTGAGATTTTTTTGTTTGTGGTATATTTTTGTAGGATATTGGTCAAATTGGACTATGCTAAATTTATTTGCTGAAAAGTTAGGGAATAGTTCATTATTTTTTATAATTTTGAGAGTTGAAAAATTTATGAAATAAAAATGAAGAATAGAATATTTGTAACAATACTTTTTGCATTGTTAATGTCCAAAAGCCTTGTCGCCGAAGAATTGATGTTTTTTAATACCGATAAGGCTTCTAAATTTTTAGAATGTGATGTACATGCCATTGTCGGAACCTCGGTGTTATCACAAGATTATGCCGACCATGTACCATCAATAACAGCGGTCAATGTTTCTCCGGGGTGTGGAGGCGGAATTGGTGCATCCGTGCAATTTGCCTTTAAAGATTTCTTTGCGATAGGTACCGGTCTTGACCTTATGGCAATAAATAACAAATACTCAATGGCTCTGATTGATGTAAAAGGGTCAGGGTCGCATTGCAGTGCATTCGTCTCCAATCAGGCATTTAATGTGACGATTCCTTTATATGTTTCAGTGCGATTTAATGTGGCGTCTAACGTGAGGTGGAATGTTGATGGAGGTATATATTTTGGATTAGGTATAGGAGGAACACAAAAGGCTGATACCTATACAACAACTCAAAATGAATTAGGGCAAATTGTAACTAAATATCAACATTATAAATGGGACTATTATAATGAGACGCACCCAATTATTCATACTATTGACGATGTTGATTGGGGATTGATTATTGGCACTAATTTGTTGTTTCACAGCCATTATAAAGTTGGGGTAGAGGCTCGTGTGAGTACCAAAAATGCTACTGCTGATAAAGGAATCATACACCCTAATGTGTATAATCACCTATTTGCAATGAAAATTGGATATCAATTCTAATATCTGAGGATAACCATATAAACTCAATGAAGAGTTAATAGGTATTGTCGAAAATAAACACAAAATGCGGAATTTTAATTATCGCATTTCTGAGGCGTATTTTTGGGCATTAGAAAGGACTCTTAAGAAGTTACCACCCCATATTTTTGCAATATCTTCATCGCTAAAACCTCGTTCAATGAGGCGCATTGTGATTTGTATTAAGTCATTATCTCCATTACAACCTTTTACACCTGCACCTCCATCAAAATCACTCCCAATGCCAACATGATCAATGCCTGCGACATCAATTATGTGACAAAGATGATTCATGAAATCTTCGATGTTACTTGATTTTGGGTTTGAAGTAAGAAATTCATCAACAAGACAAGCCTGTGCAACACCTCCGGTCTCGGCAATAGCACGCAATTGCTCGTCAGATAGATTCCTATCGCAATTATATATAGCACGAGATGAGGAATGAGATGCAAAGACCGGGACTTCCGATAGATTCATTACATCCCAAAAGGTCGCATCCGATGCATGAGATAAATCAATAAGAATTCCCAATCGATTCATTTCGGCAATAACTTTTTTCCCAAACGGACTTAACCCGTTCCATTTTGGCCCGGATTTATCCGAAGAACTATCGCAAATATCATTATTGATAGAATGGCAAAGAGTAATATATGTGACACCTTTTTTGAAATATTCTTCAATTAAATTTATGTCCTTGCCTAAAGCATATCCATTCTCTATACCTATTAAAAAGGCTTTTTTCCCTTCTGATTTCAATTTGTATATGTCATGAGTAGTACGAGCAATACCGCATGACTCGTAATTGCGTTCTACTTGTTGATATATGCTTTCAATGAGATCGTCAATGCGATTTTTTGCCTTTAAACGCCCGTTGGGAGAAAGTTCACCTTGTCTCACCCAACAAGCAAGATATTGAGCATCAAGATATCCTTCTTGCATTTTTGGGATATCTACTTGATATTGTCCTCTATTGCCTATAGAATATGTCCCTTTAAAATCAAGAGGAGAGTCGGTGTGCGTGTCTATTGAAATAATTTTGCGATGCAACTCTTTGGCATGACGATAAGTCGATGCCTTCTTGATGAAAAAATCAAAGATGCTTGATGCAATAGGGTAGTTGTCTTCAAACATCCTTTCGGGGTGAAATTGTACACCCCATATTGGATAACCATCAACGTTTTCAATTACTTCAATTACATTGTCATGACTCCACCCCGAAACAATAAATCCCGGAGCAACATCCTTGATGGCTTGGTGGTGATAAGAGTTTGCAACAAAAGAATCAACCCTTGTGATATTAGAAATCCACGAATCGGTTTGCAGAATTACTTCATGGTCGGCATTTCGGTGTTGAAATAAAGTATCGCCGGGGAATTGAGATGGTAGGTCTTGAAACAATGTCCCACCAAAAGCAACATTAATCAATTGTTCGCCACGGCATATTCCAAGCATCGGAATGCAATGTTGAGCTGCCAATTTGATTAGATGTATATCATATATATCACGAACCGAATCGGGAACACCACATTCATCAACCATCTCTTCACCAAAATAAGAGGGGTGAATATCTCCACCTCCGGTCATAATAATGCCATCAATGCAACCTACAACCTCTCGAAGAATCATGCTATCGGTACACACAGGAATCATCATTGCAATCCCACCGGAACGATTCACCGCATCGCAATAAGATTTAGAAACCGAAGAACTTAACTCGCTATTTGAACAAGATATGCCAATTATAGGCTTATGCTGAACCCCATAGGCATATATACATATAAAACAAATTAAAAATAATATATAAACACGCTTCATATAATTGCAAAAATTAATTCATATTGCAAAGGTAAAAATAAATCACAAGAAACATAAATCCCCAAAGCATAGAAATGAATATAGAAAGAGTGTGTCCATCTTGCCGTGTTTGACAAAAATATAAAATAAAAATCGCTAAGTGTTGTAAGTTCAACTGCTTAGCGATTTGTTGTGTGGTCCCACTTGGGCTTGAACCAAGGACTCCCTGATTATGAGTCAGGTGCTCTAACCAACTGAGCTATGGGACCTGAATTTACGATATACACTCCGTTGTTTTCTATTTGAGAAAGGGGAGTATCGTCGCAATATTCTTTTGTGGCTTATTGATTATTTGAATCAAAAGCGAGTGCAAAGTTAAGTGTATTTATTTTATTTTGCAAGAAAAATTGTGTTTTTTTGCTTTGTCGATGTGAGTTAATGTGGATTAACTATATTTTTGCGAAAAAATTATAATATATTTTATGTGAGATTTGAAAATATTATTTATCTTTGCCACATATTGTATCAAATAGCGAACAACCAATTTATTAACTAAATTTACTAATATGAACATTTTTACTACTCTAAAACGTGCTACATTGCTCAGCGCAGCTGTGCTTTGTGGATTCGTGGCAAATGCTCAATTTGACTACGAAGGTATTACCTACAAGGTATCGGGCACTACAGTAATTATCCAAAAGCCATCGGCTACTATTGGAACTTACTCTGGTGACCTTGTTATTCCCGAAACAGTTCCTTACAATGGTAAGGATTACACAGTAGCAAGTGCTTCTGCTACAGCATTCAAAGGTAATGAAGCTATCACAAGTATTCAATTGCCTAACTCTATCAACAAATTTATCAAAGGTCAGTTCTCAAAATGTACTAACTTGAGAAAAGTAAATATCCCAACAGGTGTTACTGCTTTCCCTGGTAACGTATTTGAATACTGTTCTTCTCTTGACTCAATCGTTATCCCTGCTAACATTACATCTATCAATGGCTCACAATTTAACGGTTGTACAGGTTTGAAATATATCGAGTTTGCTGAAGCAGAAACAGAAATCGAAGTTGACAATGCCAGCGGTCTTCAAGCAAAATATACTGCAGGTAGCGGTGATGCTGCTGTAGATTATATCAGCACTCTTGAAGAAGTGGTAGTAAATCGTCCAATGACTTCAATGCAACCTGCTAAAAACCCATGGCGTGGTAACACTTCAATCAAGAAAGTAACATTTGGTGGCAAATGTACAGCTGTTTACTCAAACATGTTTGAAAACTGTACTTCACTTACAGAAATCAACATCCCTGCAACAGTGACTTCTCTTGCTGCAAATGCATTCGCTAACACAGGTATCGCTTCTCTTGACCTTCACGGTGGTATCGCTACAATCTCAAGCTCTGCTTTCCAAGGTTGTAAAAATCTTACTACAGTGAAACTCAACGAAGGTACTACTTTCATTGATGCTCTTGCATTCAATGGTTCACCAGTATCATCTCTTTCATTGCCAGCTTCATTGACAACTATCGGCAAACAAGCGTTTAACAATTGTGCTCTCACAGGCGACATCGTTCTTCCTGCTGCAGTAGCTCGTATCAACGACTTGGCTTTCTCTGGCAACACTGCAATGAAAACAATGGCACTTCCTGCTTCACTTACTAACCTCGGTGAAGGTGTGTTCCAAGGCTGTACTGGTCTTACTGCTATCACTGTTGACGCAGCTAACACTGCATACAAAGTAAAAGAAACAGGTGTTGTAACAACTATCGACGGTGCAACTGCTCTTGCTTATCCAGTAGCTTCAGCTAATGCTTCAGTTGTAGATGCTGAAATCACAAAAGTAGGTGCTTATACATTCCAAAACGCAACTAACCTTGCTACTATCACTCTTGATAACTGTGTTAACTATGGTGACTATTCACTTGCTAACACAGGTGCTGAAACACTTGCAGTTAAAGGCACAGTAGGTCGTTATGTTGCTGCTAACAATGCAAAATTGACTTCTCTTTCAATTGATTGTAACGAAGTTCCTGTAGGTATCGCTCAAAACTGTGCTGCTCTTGCTACATTTACAAGCGCTCAAGATGTTCTTGTTGTAAAACAAGATGCATTTGCAGGTACTACAGCATTGAAAGAAATCAACCTCGGTGGTCTCCTTTGTATCCTCGAAGCAGGTGCATTTGCTGACTGCGGCGTTGAAACACTTATTGTAGGTGCTGCTACTCCAGCTGCTATGGCTCAAGGCGTGTTTACTGAGGCTAATTCAGGTATTACTTGTAAAGTTCCTACTTCAGCAGTTGAAGCTTACAAAGCTGCTGCAGGTTGGCAATATCTTAATGTAGTAGGTGATGCTAACATCGCACTTAAGGGTGAAAACATCACAATGCCTTATGGTCTCTACTATGCAGGTAAAGATGGTATGATCCACGGTATCGGTAATATGGGAGAAGAAGCAAGTTATGATGTAGGTGGTGTTCCTCACACTTTCCAACTCGTTGAATTCAAAAACCGTATCTACGGTGCAAGCGCAGGTGTATCATTTACTTATACAGCTACAGCAGGTAATGAAGGTGATGGTAAATTGTTCTACATTTCTCAAATCGACGGTAACACATTCCAAGCAGTCGTTCTTGACAACGCTGGTAACAATGCATACAAAGACCCAATGGGACTTTATATCTATGGTGACACTCTTTATGTAAACGACCGTAATGTTTGCGTTCGTAAGATTTCAGCCGACGCTATCGCTCTTCCTCAAGACTATCCTTCTTGGATGGAAAACAACTGGATGGGTTACTATAACCAAAACTGGGTATATGGTTGTATCAAGGCCGGTTTCGCTATCACTCAAGATGAAGGTGCTCCACTTTATTGGGTAGGTATGCGTTATAATGGTAATGGTATCTATCGCTTCAAACAAGAAAATATCGGTACATCAGCAGTTCCAGGTGCAGTTCCCGATGCAACAAAATATGGTCCTATCTTGGCTGGCGTAATGTCACAACCAAGTGCATTCTATATCGACGAAGCAAACAATCACTTCTATGTATATATTTGTGCCGGTAATGGTATCAGCGCAGGTCTTTATCGTGTAAACTTAGATGCTCTTCTTGCGAATCCTGATCCAAGTGACTTCTCAGCTCTCAACCCAATCTTGGTTGACGGTTCACCAATTAAACTTGAAGGTGCTGCAGGTTCACAAGAAACTGCTATCACTCAACTTTCTCCAAGTGAAGATGGTTACCTCTACTGGTGTTATATCGCTCCAAGCGATGCTACAAAAGTTGTAGGTACTCCAGCTGAAGCATTTGACGAAACTAACCCATTGCACAAAACCGGTATCAAACGTATCAAACTTGGTGAAGAAACTCCAAACGTAGAACTTCACATTGCCGGCGTTGAAGGTTATGGCGTTGTTCCTGTGAAATATACTCCTGGTAAAGATGGTGTTGAATCAGTAGTTGTAGCAATTGATCGTCTCCAAGTTATTGGTGATGCTGTAACAGTAATGGAAGATGCAGTTGTTTACGTTTACAACACTGCAGGAGTTCTCGTAGCTCAAGAAGCTGTTAATGGCGTAGAATCAGTTTCATTGGCTGACCAAGCTAATGGTGTTTACGTTGTTAAGGCTGTCTTTGCTGACGGTGCAGAACAAGTAGTAAAAGTTGTTCGCTAATACATACTTCTATTAAATATTAAGGGTCTCGGGTTTTTCCCGAGGCCTTTTTTGTTTTTTAATGAAAATCACTACCTTTGTATTTAGAATGGAAAAATATAAACAAAAAAATAAATAAGATGAAGAAAGTATTATTGGCAATGCTTGGCGTTGGGGTAGCAATGAGTGCTATGGCCGATGATAAAGTTGAAAAGAAAGACTCGGTTGAGGGTTTTAAGTTTGAAGATGTGAAAGTGGTGAAAACTACATCGGTTAAAGACCAAAATATGTCGGGGACATGTTGGTGCTTTGCCGGAACATCGTTTTTTGAAGATGAAATACTTCGTAAAACCGGAATGGAATTAGATTTGTCAGAGATGTTTACCGTGCGTTATTGCTACGAAGAAAAGGCCGACCGCTATTTGCGTATGTATGGCTCAACCGCATTCTCTCCCGGGGGTAGTATTCTTGATGTCCCCTTGGTGTGGGAAAAGATTGGCGCAGTGCCCGAGGAGGTATATTCGGGATTGGGATATGGCGAAGAAAAACATAACCACGGCGAGCTTCATGAAGTGCTCCAAGCCTATATGAAAGGAGTGGAGTCAAATCGTAATCGTCGCATTTCAACTGCATGGCGCAAGGGATTGAATGGAATTCTTGACGCTTATCTTGGTGCAGTGCCCGAAACATTCACTTATCAAGGTAAAACATATACTCCACAATCATTCGCTCAATCATTGGGGTTGAATATGGAAGACTATGTAGCAGTGACATCATTTACACATCACCCATTCTATAAACCATTTGTGCTCGAAGTGGCTGATAATTGGTTCTGGGGATTGTATGAAAATGTTAAGCTCGACGAGTTGAAGGCTATCGTGGATAATGCTGTTGAAAATGGTTATTCGGTAGTGTGGGCAGCCGATGTGAGCGAAAAAGGCTTTAAATATCGCGAAGGTTATGCATTGATGCCAAAGGGTAAAGGTGTGTCATCATTGGAAGGGACCGAACTTTCACGTTGGGTGACATTGAGCGACCAAGACCGAGAAAGAGAGCGTTATAAAATCGAAGGTCCTTGCGAAGAAATAGAAGTGACACAAGAGATGCGTCAAGATATGTTTGACCGTCAAGAAACAACCGACGACCATGGTATGGTTATCGTAGGGGTCGCTAAAGACCAAAAGGGCAACCGCTATTATAAGGTTAAAAACTCATGGGATACAAACCAAGTATATGGCGGATTCTTCTATGTTTCTGAACCATATTTCCTTGCAAAAACAGTGAGCATTCTTGTAAATAAAGAAGCACTCCCTAAAGATATAGCAAAGAAAATAGGCAAATAATGAGCATTGGCCCCTCCGGGGCTATGCCCCGCCTCCCCTAAGGGCAAGGGAGGACTGCCGGGTTGATGCGCAAAGATGGGATTGATACCTTCAATACTAAAAAGGTCGACTGGCGGTAGGTGATAGCATATGCATTGCTCCCCTGTCTTAGGGGAGCTGTCGCTTGCGACTGAGGGGTTTGAAGAGAAAAATATGCGATTTTTTTAGAATATAACTTATGGCTGATTATCAGTTGTCAAATAGAAAGGAGTTGCGAGAAGAACGAAAAGTATTGCGGACTTTTGGCACGGCGGCAGAGGCTGTCTTATGGACGTCTCTAAAGGCGAGAAGACTTGATGGTTGGCGCTGGAGACGGCAATTCTCAATAGGAAGTTATATACTTGATTTTTATTGTCCGAAAGCTAAACTATGTATTGAACTTGATGGTGCATCGCATTTTACTCCCTACGGGTTGGAAGCCGATAGCAATCGTAGCCAGTTCTTGTCGAAATTAGGGATTAGGGTGCTGAGGTTTGAAAATAGAGTGTTGAAGGAAACTCCGGAGTTAGTAATAGAAACAATTAGAAATGCATTAAATGAGGCGACTTGTGAGAATGTGCATTTTGATGGGGATTGACCCCTCCGGGGCTATGCCCCACCTCCCCTAAGGGCAGGGGAGGATTGCCGGGTTGATGCGCAAGGATGGTGATTGATTTCTCTAGAGCATTGTTCTAACTCATTTAATGCTAGGGTTGATAGGTATGAGATTATAAATAAAAAATAAAAGTTATGAAACTTAGAAATATTTTGTTGTTGTCGGCGGTAGTGTCGTTGAGTGCAATGGCGACGAAACCACAAGTAGATGTAGTAAATCCTCCTTATTGGTGGACAGGTATGGCACAAGATACATTGCAAGTGATGGTGCATGGCGAAGGTATTCGTGATGCCGAAGTGTCGTTGGCCGATTACCCCGGAGTGCAGTTGGTTGATGTGTCGCGATTGGATAGCCCCAACTATCAATTCCTTTATTTTGTGGTAGGCGATGACGCTCAGTCCGGAGAGATGAATCTCACATTCTCGCACGGGAATAAGAAAACAAAGATAAAATATGAACTAAAGGCTCGTGATCGTAAGCCTGAGGAATATGTGGGATTTGATGCGAGCGATGTGTTGTATCTCATCATGCCCGACCGTTTTGCAAATGGAAATCCCGAAAATGACAATGTGGCAACATTGAAAAATAAAACCGTGGCAGATAGAAGTAATCACAATGGACGCCACGGGGGAGATATTAAGGGGATTCAAGATCATCTCGATTATATTGATTCGCTTGGCGTTACTGCAATATGGGTAAATCCGGTGCTAACTAATGATATGCCCGGAGGCGCATATCATGGATATGCTACTACCGATTATTATAATATCGACCCCCGATTTGGCACAAATGAGGAGTGGAACACCCTTGTTGAAGAGGCTCACAAACGCGATATAAAAGTGGTGATGGATATGATATTTAACCATTGTGGGAGCGACCACTATTGGTTTGCTGATCGTCCCTCAAAGGATTGGTTTAACTTCCCCGACGGATATGTGCAAACAAACTATCGATTAACTACGATTCATGACCCTTATGTGAGTGAATATGATAAGAAACGCACTACCGATGGTTGGTTTGTTGAGTCGATGCCCGATTTAAATCAAAACAATCCTCATCTGATGAAATATTTGGTGCAAAACTCTATATGGTGGATTGAGTCGTCGAAAATTGATGGTATAAGAATGGATACCCACCCATATGCGTTTCTACAACCAATGGCACAATGGATTGATGCTGTGGAAAAGGAATATCCTCATTATAATATAGTAGGGGAGTGCTGGTATGGAAATGAAGGTGGTGAAGCATTCTGGCAACGAGGTAGCAAGGTGTGTACCGAAGGCGATTCAAATCTTCCTACGGTGATGGACTTTGTGTTGTCGCAAACCGCTCGCAAGGCATTTAGTGAACAAACAAATCCATGGACCGGCTTGAATGCAATTTATGACCATCTTTCACTCGACTATCTATTCCCTGAGCCTCAAAAAATTCTTACATTCTTGGATAATCATGATACCGACCGCTTTTTGCTTGAACAGCCCGAGGATTTGGGTTGGTGGAAACAAGCGCAAACATTTTTGCTCACTTCGCGCGGTATCCCTCAAATATATTATGGTACAGAATTGTTGATGAGTGGCTCGAAAGAGGGTAGCGATGGCTATGTGCGCCGCGATTTCCCCGGTGGATTCCCCGGCGATGAGACAAATGCGTTTACTGCCGAAGGTCGCACCGCTATGCAAAATGATGCACATGCATTTCTTACAAAGGTGCTTAATTGGCGAAAAGGTGAAGCGAATGAGGTGATTGCTAAGGGTTCGTTGAAACACTTTATGCCTCAGAATGGTATATATGCTTATACTCGTAAATTTGGCGATAAAGAAATTCATGTGTTGATGAATGGCAATGACGAAGAGTTGACTACAACCATGGAGCGCACTCTCGAAGTAATGCCTATCGGTGCTGAATATAAAGATGCATTAACGGGAAATAAAGTGAAAATTGAAGAAGAAATGACCTTTGCTCCTCGTGCGATATATATTCTTCAAAACTTTTAAAGTCAATGAAAAAGATAGGGATATTATCTGATACACATTCTTGTTGGGATGATCGCTATGCCAAACATTTTGCCGGTTGTGATGAGATATGGCATGCCGGTGATGTGGGGGATGTTGATGTGATACGTCGGTTGGAAGAGATAGCCCCAATCGTAAGGGCTGTATCAGGTAATATCGATCATGGCGAAGTGTGTCGTCGGTGTCGAGAGGTAGAATGTTTTGAAGTTGAGGGTGTAAAGGTGTGGATGACTCATATTGGAGGTTATCCCGGTCGCTATTCTCCGGGCGTAAAACGTATATTGTTTGAAAATCAAATAAATCTCATGGTTACGGGGCACTCTCATATTCTAAAGGTAATGTGGGATAAAGAAATCTCGGTCTTGCATATTAATCCCGGGGCAGCTGGCTATCATGGTTGGCAGAAGGAGCGTACGCTCGTTAGATTGGTGATTGATAACGGAGATATGCGTGATTTGGAAGTTATCGAGTTGGGAAAAGTTAAGTGTTGATAATAAAAGTGAATATGAGTAAGTGGGAGAATAAACCTTTGTGGGAGAAGGGACTATATTGGATAATATTATTGTTTCATGTTGTGGCTTTTGTTGTAATTGTATGGGCTTCGATTAATTGGTTTGAATGACAAGGTGTTGATATGAAAATTATGAAGTTTTTTTGTATAATCTCGATATTGATGTTGGCGTTGGTTTCATGTAAAACGACTGAGAAGAATTATCGTGAAGCATACGAATTGGCCAAGGGGTCTGGGACCATTCAGGATACATTGATAGCGAATTTAATAGCCGCAGATCAAGCCCCGGTAGATGTAGAAGTTGCCGGAGGGGTAATGAAAATGCGCAAAGAGTTTGTCTCAATTGTTATGGATGAAGGAGTAACAAAAGATATGCTTAAGCGATATAATGTCGTTGTAGGACGTTTTCGTCAATTATTTAATGCTCGTTCGATGTCAAAACGAATGGCGTCGTTGGGATATCAATCATTTCTAGTGGTTGATCGCACAACATCATATTTTGTTGTGGCTGCTTCTACCGATCAGCAAGAAGAAGCATTGGGATTGTATAATAAAATATTGTCCGATAATCGAGTTGTGTATAAATCGCCATTTCCATGGGTGCTTGAACCGGCACAATATATTCGTCAAAAAAGCAGAAAATAGCAAAAAGATGCTAAATAACATTATTATGTGGCATTTTAGTGGCTGCTGTATTGAGAAAAATGCATTAAATGGAAAATTTTATGGAAAAATGTTTGGTCGATTAAATAATTTTATATATTTTTGGGGTAGATAATAAGACAAATACTTTTTTTGCCTCAAAAAAACGACCGTTTTTTCAAAATATATATGTTTTTATAGATTGTAGATTTAAAGTGAGCGTTATCGTGAGATAATGCTCACTTTGCTTTTATTAACAATTGTAGCTTGTGCGTGAAAAATATCATGGCATATTTGCAAAATTCAAAACTTCATATTAACTTTGCGTCACTTTTTGGTGGGATTACAAAATTCTGCTGATAAAGTTGCTCGAATGGTGGAATGGTAGACACGAAGGACTTAAAATCCTTTGGCTATTGCAGCTGTGCGGGTTCAAGTCCCGCTTCGAGTACGAAGAGTCCTCCAAATGTATTTTTGGAGGATTTTTTTGATTAATAAATGAAAGAATGAAAATATGAGATATAGTTTTAGAACTCAGGGAACATGTAGCCGAGTTATTGAGTTGGATATAGAGAATGGAGTAGTATCAAATGTCGTCTTTTATGGCGGTTGTGATGGAAATTTAAAAGGTATATCTCAATTGGTTGAAGGGATGCAGGTGTCAGAAGTTATATCTCGATTGAAGGGGATTAGATGTGGCACAAAGCCAACTTCGTGCCCTGATCAATTGGCAACTGCACTAGAACAGGTTGTGTCAATCAAATAAATTATAGAGTAGATTGTTGGTCAAGTTTTATAGGAGAAATGATTTATAGATAAAAATGTTGATAATTAATTGTTTGATAATTATGTCAAACTAAAAATAATATCTAAATTTGCGATATATATATAATGGCTGTATTGTTGTTAAATTAAGCCTGTTTGAGAATACAAATTATAGCCACACTAATCAAAGAAAATAAATTAGGACAAAATAAAATGGAAAAGTTTAAGAATTTAAAAGTCGTTATTTCCGGTCAATTTGGAAATGGCGCTGAATATAAATATGGGTATCCTTTAGTTCCAAATACCGATGATCCACAAAATAACTGGATTAAGATGGATATGGTGGAGAAGGATCCGCTAGATGCTCGAAATTATTTTCCACAAGTTGCAGGTCCTATTTATAAAATGAGAGTGTCAACCTATGGTTCTTATTATGCATTGGTCGCTCCTTGTAAATATGATACATCAGGTCGAAATGGCTATTATAGCATTACACTTTTTGTGGCAAAGGGTACAAAATATACCGGTCGTCAAGTGAGAATGACTCTTAATGCGCTTAATGTGCTTTTGTATGAAGCAAATAACTTTGATGAATCAGCATCAACATTGGTCGAACAATGTTTTGAACAAAATGGTTGGTCAACCGAAGCGCAAGAACAATTGATTATGCCGGTTAAATCGGTCCCTGCATATAAGGATGCTTATCGTGAATATGAAACCGAAGATGATCTTGACACTATAATGCAATATTCAATGCAACCCGAGTATACCGGATGTCGTTGGATTTATCTAGTAGAAACAGGTGTTGAACCTGAATCGCAATTGTCAAAATTGACTACTCGTATTAGAATGAGATATGATATTGAATGTCCTAATGAGGATATAAAAGTAAATAAAGCAGCAACAATTGATGGTGATTTATTGAATATCGTATATGGAAAACCAAATTTTGATGACTATACTGTGTCGGTAAAAGTTGGGACTCCTGAATCAAAGAAATATCTCAATTATGCAGCCGGAAAAGTTGTGGTTAAGTCGGCCGAAGAAGCAGGTATCGTTTTTGAAAAGTCAATTAGAGTGTTGCTTTTTGATACTGATGGAAAGGCTATAAAGACAATTCCTAGAATAACTGTAAATGATGTCCCTTCTCCCGGTTCGGTAGTAAAAGTGAAAGATTCGGATTTGGGCTCAAAATTGCATATTAAAATCGTCGCCGGTCTTTATGAAGATGCGGAAGATGAGATAGACGCTAACCTATTGGTTAAGGCTCCTCAAATGAGGGTTACATTGAAGCCTCGTGTGGGAGGAGTGAAATTAAATGTCAATATAGGTGGCAAGGAGTTCTCATGTGTTGAAACCGTCAGTCCTTCCGACCCATTAAGCCAGAGTTTGCAAAGAGGCACCTTTAATGGATATAAGGTGACTCGTCGTCAAAATACCGATGAATATGATATTGATGTAACATCAGGTCGTTCGGCTGCAGTAGGGGGAGGATCTCGTATTTCTCCTCGAGGAGGAGATGATTCTAATCGTAATCCCATATTTGCTCGCATAATTTTAATTGTAGTTACATTTGCTATTGGTATAGGCGCAGGTGTTATTCTCGGTCTTTCGTTGTCTTCTACCGAAGAGTCGGCAAATACTGAAAATGTAGAGATGGCGGATTCTGTGAAGCCTGAAGAATCGGCACTCATTGACACAAAAAAGGATGTTGTAGTGCAAGAAGAGGTACAACCCGAAGAGGTTAAAGTGGAAGAACCTGCTGAGGAGCCGAAACAAGAAGAAACGCCAACAGAAGAACCTAAACCAGCAGAAACTACGGCCGTACCAACCGTAAATGCAATAAAATATGAAACATTGACTGCTGATGAAAAAGCCGATTTGGCATATCTTAAGAAGGCTGATAAGTGGGAGCCAACAAAAGTGAAATCGCAACGCTTCAAAGATATGTTTACTCAACTCAATAATGGTAACATTGATTGTTTAGTGCCATTGTTTAGTGGATTGGCTGACGAGCATGTGAATGGATATGCCAAGGCGGTAGTGAAAAATATTCCAAATCTATCGGCTGACCAAAAAGAAAAGTCAAAGAAGTATCTTAAGGTAAACGACAAAGGATATATCCCCATGTCGTGGGCCGCAAAGAATGTTGGCAAATAAGTAAATAGTCTATACTGATGTCGATTGATTTAAATAAATACATTGATGCGTTTCGTCGGGGGATTGCCAATGTGGGGAAAAACTTCACAACGGATGATGAGAGCCCGGATGTTAAAGGCAAAGGTGATTTAATTAAATATAATCCCTATTTAGCGAAAATTGCTATTGTAGTTGTTATCTTTGTTGTTGGTTTTGCTGCGGGTGTAATGTTAGAACGCTCAATGTCAATGCCTGAAGGAGATGTGGTTTTGGCTCAAGAAGAAAGTGCTGAAGATGCATTGAAAAACGAATTGGCTGGCGAAGTCGAAACGGAATCACAACCTATGCAGCAAAGCGAACAGAAGACTGTAGAAGAACCTAAAGCGCAAACAACTCCTACACCAGTAGTGGCACAAAGTAGTGCTAAATCTTTTGATTCGTTGACTGCTGAAGAACAAAACGATGTAAAATGCCTCAAAGCTGACGATGTGTGGTCTTCTTCGAAAGTAAAGTCTCAACGCTTTAAAAATATGTTTGCACAACTCAATAGTGGCAATATCGATTGCTTGGATGCGACATTTAATGGTTATTCCAAAGAGCATATTAATGGATATGTGGTAAATGTTATTTCAAGTATAAAAAAACTAACCCCCGAAGAGCGTGAAAAAGCAAAAAAATATCTTCGTGAAGATGATGGCGGTGAGATAAAAATGTCGTGGGCTGCCAAGAAAATAGGCGAAATGGCAAAATAACGAAAAAGCAATTAAATCTTAATATATCACGAGTCTGTATATATAATGATACAGACTCGCGTTGTATTTAGAGGGGATTTGGACGTTTGGATGCAGAACTTTTAAAGGGGCATTAATTTGGTTTGTTTAGTTGTTTACAAAAAAAACATAAATTGGTTGTTATTATTCAGTGAGATGTTTTTTAGGCACAAGACGAGAACTTAATTCCCAAAGGAGGTATATTGGGAAGAATACGGCCGAAAGGGTGAATGGATCGCCCGTGGGTGTGATCATTGCTGCCAAGATGAGTAGTACAACTATGGCATGACGGCGATATTTTGAGAAAAAATCTCGCGAAAGAAAACCCATTTTGCCAAGTAACCATGCCAATAGAGGTAACTCAAATGCAACTCCCATCATAAATGTTATGATAAAGAAGTTGTCCATATAGGAATCAAGAGAAATTGTATTAGGGATTGCTTCGCTTAATTGATAGTCGGCAAGGAATCGTAAAGTAAGAGGGAATACTAAAAAGTATCCGACGGCGACCCCAAGATAGAACATTATATTGCCAAAGAAAAACGCAGTTTTGATGCCTCTTTTTTCGTTTTCGTATAGGGCAGGGCTGATAAATGTCCATAATTGATATATGATAAATGGGAATGCAACTGTGATTGCTAGCCAACAAGATGTGGATATGTGGATAAAAAACTGCGAAGCAAGTTTTATGTTTATAAGAGTGACTTTAAAAGGGGTACTTGTCGGCTCTTCGGTTGTTAGGGATGATATGTAATCAAAAAAAAGATATAAAGGGAAGTTGCCATCGCATGGAGCAAGAATAATATTGTCAAATATCCAATGCATGGCGATGAATAACCCTATGGCGATGACGAGCGTAACTGCAACAATGCGAAAAAGCACCCCGCGCAGTACGTCAAGGTGTCCCCAAAAACTCATTTCTTGAGATGTGGAGTCGTTTCTGTTGTTCACGATGGGGAAGTCGTTGAGGTGAAATTAATCTGGTTTCCCCTTGTTGATAGTTTCGTCTTCGTCAATTTTGTTGATTTCGTCTTTGGCTTCTTTCATTCCTTGTTTGAAGCTCTTTACGCCTTTACCGAGTCCACGCATTAATTCGGGAATTTTTTTACCTCCAAAAAGAAGAAGCACAACAACAAGTATAATTATCCATTCCCATCCACTGGGCATGCTGAATGCTGGAATAAGGTTGAAAATAGTCATAAAAATAGGTCAATAAATTGTTATAAATATATTTTTCAGCATGTAAAGTTACAGAAATATGTCGAATATTCCTCATTTTTAAAGAAAAAAGCGTAACTTTGCACTCCTTTTATTACACATATATTATTTATTGAATATGAAAGCATTTGTTTTTCCAGGTCAAGGGGCTCAATTTGTGGGTATGGGAAAAGACCTTTACGACAATAACCCTGTGGCTCGTGAAATGTTTGAAAAAGCAAACGAAGTTTTAGGTTTCCGTATTACAGATTTGATGTTTGAAGGCACTGACGAAGATCTTCGTCAAACAAAGGTTACTCAACCTGCTATTTTCCTTCACTCTGTAATCTTGGCGAAGACACTCGGTGACGAGTTTAAGCCAGAAATGACTGCCGGTCACTCTCTTGGTGAATTTTCGGCTTTAGTGGCAGCAGGAGCACTTAATTTTGAAGATGGACTCCGTCTTGTGTCGGCTCGCGCGCAAGCAATGCAAAAAGCATGTGAACTTAAACCATCAACAATGGCTGCCGTTCTTGCATTGCCCGATGAAAAGGTAGAAGAAATTTGTGCAGGAATTGAAGGTGTAGTTGTTTGTGCTAACTACAATTGCCCCGGTCAGTTGGTAATTTCAGGTGAAGAACCTGCAATAGATGCAGCATGTGAGCAACTTCTTGCAGCCGGAGCAAAACGTGCATTGAAACTCAAAGTGGGTGGTGCATTTCACTCGCCATGTATGGAGCCTGCTCGCGCAGAATTGGCTGAAGCGATTGAGAATACTAATTTCTCAACTCCAGTGTGCCCTGTATATCAAAATGTTGATGCTAAACCTCACACCGATCCAGAAGAAATCAAGGCAAATCTTGTGGCTCAATTGACCGCTCCTGTACGTTGGACTCAATCAGTTCAAAATATGGTTGCAGATGGAGCAACAGAATTTGTTGAACTCGGTCCGGGTAAGGTGCTTCAAGGTCTTGTTGCAAAAATATCTCGTGAAGTTGCCGTTTCAGGTAAACAATAATATAGATATTATATAATGTATATGGCGCATCCTCGCTAAAGGATGCGCTTTTTTGTTTATTAATTATTAGTTTTTCCTTTCTAAATTCCCTAAAAATTGTTAACTTTGCGCCCTCAAAAAGATTGAAAAAGTTTTAGGTATTAATTAAGGAACAGATTATGAAACTGTCAGGTTCTATTGATTTTCAACCGAAGTTATTATCTTCGTTGAAACATTATTCATTGTCAAAATTTAAAGATGACCTTATCGCAGGTATCGTGGTGGGTATTGTGGCATTGCCTTTGGCGATAGCCTTTGGGATTGCATCGGGAGTGAGCCCTACGACCGGGTTGATTACTGCAATTATTGGCGGTTTTTTGGTGTCGGCGTTTGGAGGTAATTCTGTGCAGATAGGAGGTCCGACAGGTGCGTTTATCGTAATTGTATATAATATTATTGCAACATACGGATTGCAAGGTCTTGCTATTGCAACATTTATGGCGGGATTGATACTAGTAGTTATGGGCTTGTTTCATCTCGGTACGGTGATAAAATTTATACCTTATCCTATTGTGGTGGGATTTACGGCCGGTATTGCTTTGACAATATTCTCTACTCAAATAAATGACTTCCTTGGCTTGGGTTTGAAAGATGTTCCCAGTGAATTTATTCCAAAATGGGGCGTGTATTTCCAAAATATGCAGAATATCGATTGGACAACCTTGGCGGTGGGATTGGTGTCATTACTTATTATTATATTAACACCAAAGATTTCAAAGAAATTGCCCGGTGCATTAATCGCGATTATTGTGGTTACAGTTGCAGTTTATTTCTTGAAAGATGTATTAAACTTGAGTGTTGAAACTATTGGCGACCGATTTGGCTCAATGTCAAGTGATATTCCTTCACCTCATGGTTTTGAGATTTCAATGTCGACAATTAATCAGTTGCTCCCCTCGGCGTTTACAATCGCAGTGTTGTGTGCAATCGAGTCGTTGTTGTCGGCAACTGTGGCCGATGGTGTAACAGGGTCTAGAACTAATAGTAATACGGAATTGATAGGACAGGGTATTGCCAATGTTGCAGTCCCATTCTTTGGTGGTATCCCTGTGACCGGTGCTATTGCTCGCACAATGACAAATATTACTAATGGAGGGCGCACTCCGGTGGCAGGTGTTGTTCACACAATAGTGTTGTTGCTTATTTTCTTATTCTTGATGCCTCTTATTAATTATGTGCCAATGGCGTGTCTTGCAGCGGTGCTTTTGGTTGTGTCATATAATATGAGTGGGTGGCGCACTGTAGTTGGAATTTTTAAATCTCCTAAAAGTGATATTTCTGTATTGCTAGTTACATTCTTCTTGACAGTAATCTTTGATCTCACAATCGCGATTGAGATAGGTTTGCTCCTTGCTGTGGTGTTATTCCTTCGTCGAGTGATGGAAAATACCGAAATTAAGGTTTATAGCGAACAACTTGATATCGCTGAAGGGACAGAATCAAACACTCACGAGGTGCTTGATGTCGCAAAAGGTGTAGAGGTATATGAGATAGATGGGCCATTCTTCTTTGGTGTGGCAACAAAGTTTGATGAAATGATGCGTACTTCTTCAATGGCTAATAAGCCCGTTGTGCGAATTATCCGTATGCGTAAGGTTCCATTTATAGATTCTACAGGTATCCACAATCTAGAATTGCTCATCCGATCATCTCAAAACGATGGAATGCATGTGGTGTTATCAGGAGTAAAAGAAAATGTGCGTCAGGTTCTTCATCATGCTAATATTGATAAGTTGATAGGCGAAGATCATATTTGTGACCATATTACGAAGGCGGTAGTGATGGCCAACGCAATTGTTGCAAAAAAAGATCAAAATATGCACAAGTGTTAAAAGAGTGTGCAAAAATTATACAAAAATTTGTTTTTTTTGGGACGAGAAAAAATTTATTTGAAAAAAAACATAATTTTTGTTTGGTAGTTCGGAAATAAGTATTACCTTTGTACCGTTTTTGAAGCAAAAAATATTGTTTTATTATTTAATCTAAAAAAAGAAAATGAAAAAGTTAGTTTTATTACTTGCTGTTGTATTCAGCGTATCTTTGTTCTCTTGTGGTGGTGCTAAAACTGAAGCTGCTGCTGCTGATTCTGCTGCTGTTGATTCAGCTGTAGTTGTTGATTCAGCTGCTCAAGATACTGCTGCTGTTGATTCAGCTGCTCAAGATACTGCTAAAGCTGATTCTGCTAAAGCATAATTAGAGTAAATACAGCAAAGGAAAAAATTAGCTGACCTAGGGTCAGCTTTTTTTTTGTCTTATTTCAAAATATAAAAAAGAGAATAAGTGCTATTGGTAAATTCTAGATGGTTTCGTATCTTTGTGTAAATAAATAAAAAACGATGAATAATCAACGACTTTTGCTGATAGTAAATCCGATATCGGGCACTGCTGATAAAAGTAGATTGCCTCAGTTTGTGTCGCAAGGCATAAAAGAGGCAATGGGCTATGATGTGGATTTAAAAATGACAACGGCAAAAGGCGATGCGAATCGATTTGCTACTGAAGCCGTTGCACAGGGCTATTATGGCGTAATTGTAGCAGGGGGTGATGGAACTGTAAATGAAGTCGCGACAGCATTATGTGATACAAATGTTGCATTGGGAATTATCCCATCGGGGTCAGGAAACGGCTTGGCTCGTCACTTGGAAATCCCGGTTGATTATGATTTGTCTCTTGAGGTGATTAAACAAAATAATGTTGTATCGTGTGACTATGCAACGGTTAATGATCGACCTTTTTTCTGTACATTTGGTGTAGGCTTTGATGCTGCGGTAAGCGATAGATTTTCAAGACAAAGTAAACGAGGCCGGTTTATGTATTTTAAAAGTGCAATAGAAGAGTATATAAAATTTGAGCCTCAAGTATATACCATAAGTGCAAATGGTAAAATATTTACACAAAACGCTTTTTTAGTAGCGTGTTGTAATGCGTCTCAATATGGGAATAATGCATATATAGCTCCCGATGCAAGTATGTCGGATGGATTATTAGATATAATAATAATTCATGCCGGGTCGCCAATTGATACTGCGATGTTGGGTGTTGATTTATTTACCGGATACATCAATCGAAATACTTTGTTGCAGTCATTTCAAGCTCCGGCTGCCGTAATTTATCGTTCACAAGAGGGGACTGCCCATATTGATGGAGATCCTATTGATTTAGGTGAAATAATGGATGTGAAATGCCATAGAAGTGGCTTGAAAATATTTGTTCCGAAAGGTAAACATAGTCATTTTCGCCCAATAATAACACCCATAAATAACATAGTGACTGATGCTCGCATTTTAATGTCAAATTTCTTCAATAAACGAAAGAAATGAAACAGTCATTAATTATAAATAACATAAAACAACGCCTGGGAATTGAGCAACTCAATGAAATGCAACAAGAAGTGGCTAGGCTCTCGGCATCTAAATTGTTATTATTGTCTCCAACCGGAAGTGGTAAGACTGTTGCTTTTGTGATTGCTTTATTGCGAACAATCACTGCTCCGCGAGGAAAAGTGCAAGCCGTGATAATTGCTCCGACTAGAGAGTTGGTTATGCAGATTGCCGAAGTGATTCGTCCGATTGCTACCGGATATAAAACAGTGGCTTGTTATGGTGGTCACTCTATGATTGATGAGGCTCGGTCGTTGACATCTTCAATTCCTGATATCATAGTATCCACTCCTGGAAGATTGCTTGACCATCTAAATCGAGGAAATGTTGATTTGACCGGAGTAAATGCTCTAGTTCTTGATGAGTATGATAAAGCCCTTGATTTAGGATTTCATGATGAAATGCGTAGGGTAGTGCGCCCAATGAAATCGTTACTTTTAACAGTATTGACATCGGCAACGGTACTTGCCGAAATGCCTGTATTCATTGATTTTAAGTCTCCCATAATTCTTGATTATACTGAAAAGACTGAGGCACCACGCTATCGCATGCAAGTGGTTAATGTGGCAAGTCCGGTGCGAGATAAATTACAATCATCGCTTGATTTGCTTCGATCATTGCCAAATGGCAAAGTGATTTTGTTTGTGAATCATCGCGAAAGTGCAAGCCGAGTATATGACTTTTTACGTCAAAATAGGTTGCCTGTTGGATTATATCATGGTGGCCTTGAACAAATTGATCGTGAAAAGGCTATCGACCTGCTAAATAACGGAACGACACCTATATTGGTTTCGACCGATCTTGCTTCGCGCGGGTTGGATATTGATCAGGTGCAAGCCGTAGTTCATTATCACATGCCTCCATCAGCCGAAAGTTGGACTCATCGCAATGGTCGTACGGCTCGAATGGGGGCCGATGGAACTGTTTATGTCATCACCGCCGAAGGAGAAAATATACCCGATTATATTGATTTTGATCGTGATTACGTTCCAACTGGTGAAAAAAATGAAAATCCGATTAAGTCAGATGTCGCCACTTTGCATTTCAATGCAGGAAAGAAAGAGAAAATATCGCGTGGCGATGTGGTGGGGTTTATGATTAACAAAGGAGGATTGGAGTCATCGCAAGTGGGTAAAATAGTGGTGAAAGACCATTGTGTGCTTGTCGCCGTGCCTCGCAATCGTGCCGATGAGGTGCTGACAATGCTCGCTCCTCATAAAATAAAAAATAAGCGGGTGAGAATAACAAAAATAAAAGTGTGATGTTGCGTAAACTAATAAATATCGTAATAGCATATAGTTTTGTTTTGGCTGTCACAAGTTGTCAAGGACAGGGAATAACGAGTGATGTTGTAGAGGGTGATACATTGACCACTAAGGCGCAACTGCTCACTATCGTTGATTGTGGCTCATATACACTTGTAGATGTGGAAAATCCATGGAAAGAGGGCTCAAAGTTACAACGCTATGCTCTTGTGCATCGCGATAGTGTTATGTCAGAGAATTTGCCTTCAGACGCTACATTGGTGCGAGTGCCTATAACATCAGCCTTGGTTTATTCGTCGGTTCATGCCGGTGCATTCCATGAGGTTGGTTGTGTCAATGCTGTTACCGGTATTGTTGATGCCGAATATTATAAAATCCCTGAAATAGTTGAGGGCGTTGAGGCGGGTACGGTTGTTGATGCCGGAAATTCAATGGCTCCTTCGATTGAAAAGATTGTGGAACTTTCGCCACAAGCAATTTTGACCTCTCCATTCCAAAATGCCGGACATGGAGCAATCGAAAAACTCGGCATTCCCATCATTGAATGTGCCGATTATATGGAATCAACTCCTCTTGGTCGTGCCGAATGGATAAAACTTATTGGAGAACTGTTGTGTAAGCGCAAAGAGGTCGCAGATATATATAATAGTGTGGTTGAGGAATATAACACTTTGGTATCGAGTGTGAAAGATGTGAAAGAGAAACCGATTGTCATAAGCGAAATGATGACTGATGGAGTGTGGTTTCTTCCCGGAGGAAAGAGTTATATGGCTCAGATGTATGCAGATGCGGGTGCAATATATCCATGGAGAGATAATGAATCAACAGGTTCTCTTCAATTAGATTTTGCTACCGTATATGATAAGGCTTATAATGCTAATTTTTGGTTGATAAAGAGTCCCGAACATAATTTTTCGCTTAAGGATCTCGAGTCGAAATATCCTCTAAATAAAAAAATGGAGGCATTCTCAAAGGGTGGGGTGTATGTAATAAATACTGTTGAATCATCTTTTTTTGAGGATTTCCCATTTCACCCCGAGCGCTTATTGCGTGAATATATTATATTGTTTCACCCCGAAGCAATTGATGGAGACAAGTCGTTTAGTTACCTCCGTCAAGTAAAATAAACATCAAATTAAATCGAATATAATAATGGCAAAATACTCAAAGGCTTTTTGGACGGCAAATGCTGCGGAAATGTTGGAACGCATGGCATATTATGCTGTGTTTATAGTGATTACATTATATTTGTCAAACACCTTGGGATTCTCCGACATTGAGGCAAGTCTTATTTCGGGATTGTTCTCGGGAGGGCTATACCTTTTGCCATTATTTACCGGTGCTTTTGCCGATAAGATAGGTTATCGCAAATCAATCATTGTGGCATTTGCATTACTATCGGCAGGCTACCTTCTTCAAGGACTCTTGCCAATAATGCTTGAAAGTGGAGGCTTGGTACAATATGGAGAGAATACAGTCTATACCGGCCTCATTGAAAGTTGGGAACGATATCTAATAATTCCCATTCTCATTATATTGATGATAGGAGGGTCGTTTATCAAGTCAATCATATCGGCCTCTGTAGCCCGTGAAACCACATCTGAAACACGCGCCAAGGGGTATTCAATATTCTATATGATGGTGAATATTGGTTCGTTTACCGGCAAAAGTGTGATTGACCCATTGCGCTCGTTTGTGGGAGAATCGGCATATATTTATATCAACTTTTTCTCGGCAATACTTTGTGTATTAGCATTTATTGCGATATTGCTGTTCTATCATTCGGCACACCACTCAGGCGAAGGAAAAAGTGTGAAAGAGGTGATGCAAGGATTGGTGAAAGTGTTTTCCAATGGGCGATTGCTCATATTGATACTCATCGTTACCGGATTTTGGATTGTGCAACAGCAGTTATATGCTACAATGCCTAAATATGTGATTCGTCTTGCGGGCGAAACCGCACGTCCGGGTTGGATTGCCAATGTTAACCCATTTGTAGTGGTTGTATTTGTGAATTTGATTACTCAATTCATGGCGCGCCGTAAGGCATTGACATCGATTGTGATAGGTATGTTCCTTATTCCGGTGTCGGCAATAGTGATGGCTATGGGAAATATCTTCAGTGGCGAAATTTTGGGCATGCACCCCATCACCTTTATGATGATTGTGGGTATTGTGTTCCAAGCCTTGGCCGAGTGTTTTATCTCGCCTCGTTACCTTGAATATTTCTCCCTTCAAGCTCCAAAAGGAGAGGAGGGCTTGTATTTGGGATTCAGTCATCTACATTCATTCCTTTCATCAATATTAGGGTTTGGACTTTCGGGCATTCTACTCTCGAAATATTGCCCCGACCCCAATGGATTTGAAAGTATGGAGGCATGGCATGCTGCTGCGGTCAATGCTCATTATATTTGGTATTGGTTTGCCGCAATCGGACTAATCTCGGCATTTGCATTGATAATTTATGCCCGGGTAAACAAAGCGAAAGAATAAGAAGATACAAGTTCTATTTGAATAGATTTAAATAAATGAAAGCAACCTCTCATCGCTCAGCAATCACACTTGTAGCATTATCACTCCTTGTGGTGGTGTTGTTGCCGTTGAATTTGGTGTATGGCTCAATTGACATCCCATTTGGCGAAGTGTTGAATGCGCTTATCGGTGAGCCGGTGTCGAAACATACATGGGAAACAATTGTGGTTGAAACACGATTGCCTATGGCTCTGACTGCCGCTCTTGCCGGTGCAGCCTTGGCTGTGGCGGGATTGTTGTTGCAAACCACTTTCGACAATCCGCTTGCCGGTCCATCAATCCTTGGAGTGTCAACCGGTTCGAGCCTTGGTGTGGCAGTGGTGATGCTTGCAATGGGTGGAGTGGTGAGCGAAGCCTTGACCTCTTATTTTAGCATTCTGCTTGGTGCCATTGCCGGTGCGGCAGTGGTGATGATGATATTGCTATTCTTTTCATCGATAGTGAAATCAACTGCAATGTTGCTCATTATAGGTATAATGGTGGGTTATCTCACTTCGTCGGCAATCTCATTGCTCAACTTCTTTTCCACACAAGAGGGTGTTCACTCGTTTGTGATATGGGGAATGGGTAATTTTACCGGAGTAACCCTTGACCGAATGCCGTTGTTCTCTATATTGATAATTGTGTCGCTTGGCCTGTCGTTTATGCTCGTCAAACCATTAAATGCCTTATTGTTGGGTGCTAGATATGCCGAGAATTTGGGAGTGAGCATTAAAGCCACTCGTAATAAATTGCTGTTATTGTCGGGAATACTCACTGCCGTTGTTACAGCATTTTGTGGACCGATTGGATTCCTTGGCTTGGTGGTGCCACATATTGCACGCTTGGCGTTACGTTCATCTAACCACACCGTTTTGCTCCCTGCTACAGCTCTTGCCGGGGCTGTTATAGCATTGTTATGCAACCTCATCAGTGTGCTACCGGCATCATGGGGTGTGATACCAATTAATGCAATTACCCCTATAATCGGAGTTCCTATCATTATATATATTATTATCAATCGTAAAAAGATATTATATTTCAATTGATTATGTCACACCAAGCAATGTTATCGACTAATGATCTCGCAGTGGGGTATCGCAATGGAAAGCGCATATCAACAGTGCTTGAACATATTAATGTGTCGCTTTATCCCGGGGAATTAGTGTGTCTGCTTGGCGCGAATGGGATAGGAAAATCCACGTTGCTACGAACAATATCGGGAGTTCAATCGCCATTGAATGGTGTAATTGAGATTAATGGTCGTGATTTAACAACATATTCATCTAAAGAACTATCCAAACTAGTAGGTATTGTTTATACCGACCGCACTCTTGCCGGAGCGTTAACCGTGAAGGAACTTGTGTCGCTTGGTCGCCAACCTTATACCGGGTTCTTCGGACGTCTCGACGATGAAGACCTCTGTGTAGTGGTTGAGGCTATTGAAAATGTGGGTATGAGCCATAAAACACACGATTATGTGGCAACGCTCTCCGATGGAGAACGACAAAAGGCAATGATAGCCCGCGCGTTGGCACAAGAAACTCCTATTATAATTCTTGATGAACCTACTGCCTTCCTCGATGTGGCTTCGCGTATCGAAACGATGCAGTTGCTTCGCAATCTAGCTCAATCACAACGAAAAGCGGTGTTGTTATCCACTCACGACGTGGGTCTGTCGCTCCCTCTCACCGACCGCTTATGGCTCGTAACAGCCAATTCAACAATGATAGAAGGCTCCACCTCGCAACTAATCACTGACGGCTCACTCCAAAGCCTTTTCCCCGGTCGCAACATCACCTTCGACACCTCGGTAATGGACTACCGACCAATTCATAATGCTTAATGCGGATTAAGATTTATTTTGTAGGGACTGGTATGAAGTGGGGATAAATTCACTTAAGGATATGACAAAAAAGCGGTGAGCCTGTTTGTTGGGGCTCACCGCTTTGGTCTATATATTAATTAAGGTTTCGCTATTTTACAAATAAAAATTTGTTGTTGATAGCAAGAATTGATTATTGCGGTGTAAAGATAGTTTGTTAATTGGGAATAATTGCTAAATTTGTAGAGTTTTTTAATAGTCATTTTGTGGGTATTTATTGCTTAATTATGTAATAATAAAATGGATGTCGTTGATAATTAGGCTGTTAGATGTATATAAATAAAGGTTGGTGTAATGGCGAAGGAAATAAGATTATTGACTAAACGAGGCGGATTTGAACTTTTCGATAGCGAGGATAGTCATGTTACCGGCTTTGCTGTAGCTGAATTCGCGCAAGGAGATGAGTATGTTGATGCTCATACCCATTATTATTATATAATACTTGTACGAAAAGGGATGATAAAGTTGACCTGTAAACTATATAATTATAAACTAATCTCAGAGGGTACAATGGCATTTGTCCCTCGCAGTGGAAAATATTATTTCACAGCCGAAGAGGATTCTGAAGTGATATTTTTTGCGTTCACCACAACGATTATTCGCACCGACAAGGAGATGTTGAACTATTTTTGTACCCATGCCGCCAAACGTGATTATTCGTTTAACACTCTGCCAATATGTACGGCGATGAGCGATTTGCTTATGATAATAAGCAGACAAATTAAGGAACGTCGCATGAGAAATAAAAGAATCTGCAGGTTGTGGAACTCATATTTCTTTCACATAATGCAATCATATTATCTTCGCGATGATGTAACTGCATTTATGAGGCCTATAATATCAGGGGCTGTTGATTTCGAGGCGTTTATTGAAAATAATTACATCGAAGCAGGCGGCAACGTGTCGCGATTGGCAGCGCTGTCGGGCTTGTCATACGACACGTTCTATCAGAAGTTTGTACGCATCTATGGTGTTACCGCCAAAGAGTGGCTCGACCAACGAATGAAAGAGCAGATGCAGTTGCTTGCAAAGGTGCCAAATATGACTACGGTATATATGGCATCAGAAATGAATATTACCTCTCAACGATTAAACAAACTTTGTCACCGCTTGTGGGGAGTAACCCCCAAAATGTTCATACAACAAATAAAAAATGGAGATGTGTCATCAGTTGAATCTTGACACACCTCCATATCTTTGTAGCTATAAATTATAGCGTGAATTATCTTCGGGTTATTTCGCCTGTGGGGGAGATGTTGAGGCGAGTATCGGGGAAGTCGATTTTTGACAATCGGTCGATGTCGAGCGCTGCGCCATGTTTGGGGTCGAGAATGGGTCCTTTGCCTTGGCGTTGTATAAAGCTATGGATTTGTCCTTTTTGGAACACACCTTTGCTGTCGACTGTCACATCAAGCAATGGAGCATAGCCAAATGGAATGGCGATGCTCATGCCCTTGGGTGTGCAGAAATTGCCTAAACTATATGCGATAATACGGTCTTTGTAAATTTCCATGGCACGAACCACATGAGGGCTGTGACCAAATATCACATCCCCTCCGGCATCGACACACATTCGTGCAAACTTATATACATCGCCACGACTCAATCCGTTGTTGAAAATCTCGCGGCGTTTGGGAACATGACGGGCTCCCAATCCTTCGCAACCGCCATGGAACGATACCACTACGATGTCAGCAACTTTGTCGGCGGCACGCACCACCGAGTCGGCACTCGCAAGGTCATCGAGGTGATAAGCTCCGGGGCTTGTGCTAAATGCACATAGCGCATATTTAATTCCGTCTTTTTCTATTATGGTGTAGCCGGCTTCCTTTTTTACACCTGAATATGGCATCTTCACACGTTTGAGAGTGGCAATAGTAGAGTCAACACCCATGCCATGGAAGTCGTTGGCGTGATTGTTGGTAATAACCATCGCAGTAAATCCCGCATCCACAAGATATTTCGCATATCGTTGAGGCATCATAAAGTTGACAGCCGAAAACGTGTTCTTCATCTTTTGTGATTGTGGAGTGCGGTCGAGCAATACCCCTTCGAGATTGCCAACAATAAAATCACCTTGTGCGATTATTGGTTTTACACTATCAAAAAGTGATTTGCCATCATCGGCAGTCATATAACGATTATCCCAAGGACATTGCGACCCCATCATAATATCGCCCATCATCATCACTCTTACTGAAGATGGTTTTTGAGGAGTATTAATGGAGTCAATTGTGGTTACACTATCATTAGTAATATCGCTTTTTGGGGTATTTGAGCCACAACTTATCGTAGGCAAAATTAATATTACACTTAATAATATTGAGATGATCGGTTTCATGTCTAATTATACTATGTTTGTCGAGAAGAATAATATGCGAGTCCTTTCATTAGAATTTTTGCATATCGACCAATCGTTTATAGAATCCATTGAGCGCAAGTAAATCATCATGAGTGCCACTTTCTACAATGCGTCCTTCGTGCATCACACATATCATATCTGCGTTCTTGATTGTTGACAATCGGTGTGCGATAACGAGGGTGGTGCGGTCTTTCATTAATCGATCAAGTGCTTCTTGCACGAGTTTTTCGCTTTCAGAGTCTAAGGCGGATGTCGCTTCATCAAGAATCAAAATAGGCGGATTTTTGAGTATGGCGCGAGCAATAGAAAGACGTTGACGTTGCCCTCCCGATAGTTTACAGCCACGGTCGCCAATATTGGTTTCATATCCGTTTTCAGATTCCATGATAAAGTCATGAGCATTGGCTATTCGTGCAGCCTCTTCTACTTGCTGCATTGTAGCATCTTTTACTCCAAATGTGATATTACCGTAGAACGTATCGTTAAATAATATCGCCTCTTGGTTTACATTGCCCATTACAGCACGCAAATCATATACTTTGAGGTCTTTAATGTTGATGCCATCGACAAAGATTTCTCCGCTGTCAACATCATAGAAACGAGGAAGGAGATCGGCCATAGTCGATTTACCTGAGCCCGATTGACCTACCAATGCTACGGTTTTTCCGGCAGGGATGTTGAGGCTTACATTATGTATAACAGGAGTGCTTCCATAACTGAAAGTTACATTACGATATTCAATATTTCCTTTGAAATTATTGAATGTTTTAGGCGATTCTGGATCTTTTATGGGGTTGTCACTGCCGAGAATCTTATCAACGCGTTCCATTGAAGCAAGACCTTTTTGGATGGCGTATGTGGCTTTTGAAAGGTCTTTGGCAGGATTGATAATGCTATAGAAGATCACCATATAATATATGAATCCTGCAGCATTAATGTCGGAATATCCGCCAAGAATCAATGTGCCGCCAAACCATAATACGATTGCAATAGCCGTTGTTCCCAACAATTCGCTCATGGGGTGAGCCAATGATTGGCGACGTGCCACATTGTTTGATATGTTATAGAATTTTTGAGTGCCGTCGTGGAATCTCTTTTTTACCTTCTCTTCAGCATTAAAGGCTTTGATGATGCGTAATCCTCCAAGCGTTTCTTCGAGGAATGACATGATGAGTCCTACTTGATTTTGTCCTTCAAGAGATTTGCGTTTAAGGCGTTTACCCACCTTACCCATTACAAGGCCCGCAATAGGAAGAAGAACCAGTACAAATAGGGTTAATTGCCAAGATACGGTAACCATCATGGTCAAGCAGACGATAATCATTACCGGGTTTTTAAATAACATATCAAGTGATGCCATAATTGAGTTTTCAACCTCTGTGACATCCCCACTCATGCGAGCGATAACATCACCTTTTCGTTCTGAGGTAAAAAAAGCAATGGGTAATGATACGATTTTATCATAAACACAGTTTCGCAAGTCGCGTACGACTCCCGAGCGCAAAGGGACAATAAAGTAAGAACTCAAATATGCAGCGCCGGTTTTGAGTAAGGTCATTATAACTAATGCAATAGCGAGCATGGCAAGCGTAAATGATGCTCCATATTGATTGAGCATTTCTTGTGTGTAGTAGTAGAAATTATTAATTACCACATTTTTTAGGCTTGCGCTATCCCAAGGCATAAACGTATAGGTGGCTTGCTTAATTTCAAACAACATCTCCAAAATGGGGACGATGATAGCAAACGAGAACAAAGTCAAAAACGCCGCTAAAATATTAAAAATGATATTTAGCGCAATATATTTCTTATAGGGAGCAACAAATCTCCTCAAAATTTTAAAAAAATCTTTCATGTCACAAAGTTACGGCTTTTTCTTGTAATTTCGTGAAACAATTGCCATAAACAGAAATTAAATGCGCAAATGTTGAAAAATAAAATGATAAATTTTAGTAAATGTTGCTGTGATAACAAATAAAATAATTAAATTTGCATAGATATATTGTCCAACTATGGATTATTGAGAATTTAATTTTATAAATCGATTTATAAATAATAGTATTATGTCAAAAGTTACAGTTGTAGGCGCCGGAAATGTGGGCGCAACATGTGCAAATGTATTGGTAACAACAGGTGTTGCCGACGAAGTTGTATTGATCGACATCAAAGAAGGTCTTTCAGAAGGTAAAGCAATGGATATCATGCAAACAGCTAATATCCTTAACATCAACACTCGTCTCACAGGTGTTACTAACGATTATGAAAAAACAGCAGGTAGCGATGTAGTAGTTATCACTTCAGGTATTCCTCGTAAACCAGGTATGACTCGCGAAGAACTTATCGGTGTTAACGCTGGTATCGTAAAATCTGTTACTGATAGCGTTTTGAAATATTCTCCTAATGCAGTTATCGTGTGTGTATCTAACCCAATGGATACAATGACTTATCTTATCCACAAAACAAGCGGTCTTCCTAAAAACCGCATCATCGGTATGGGTGGTGCACTCGATAGCGCACGTTTCAAATTCTATCTCAGCCAAGCACTCAACGCTAATCCTAACGAAATCGAAGGTATCGTAATCGGCGGTCATGGTGATACTACAATGATTCCTTTGACTCGTTATGCTGCATATCGTGGTATTCCTGCTTCAACTCTTCTTGAAGCTGATACTCTTGCAAAAGTTGCTGCTGATACAATGGTTGGTGGTGCTACTTTGACCGGTCTTCTTGGAACATCGGCTTGGTATGCTCCAGGTGCTGCTGCTGCACAAGTGGCTGCTGCTGTAATCCACGACCAAAAGAAACTTATCCCTTGTAGCGCATTGCTTGAAGGCGAATATGGCGAAAGCGATATCTGCATCGGTGTTCCTTGTATCCTCGGTAAAGGTGGTATTGAAAAAATCGTTGAATTTGACCTTAACGACGAAGAAAAAGCACTCTTCAAGAAAAGTGCCGACGCTGTGCGCAACACTAATGCTGCACTCGCTTAATAAATTAGCAAGTTAAGGGCTTTGTGCCTAAAACAATAAGCAAAGAATGGAGCATACACGGTGCTGTGGCATTAAGTGTGTGCTCCTTATTTTAAATGCTCTTTATTTATGAAAGAAATTAATCCTATTGAAATTAAAGACAATTTTATAAAACTGATTTCGAGTGATTGGATGCTTATCGCAGCCGGCGATGAAACGAAATATAACATGATGACTGCCAGTTGGGGTGGTATAGGAGAGTTGTGGGGAAAGCATGTAGCAACGGCTTATGTGCGCCCAGAGCGTTATACTGACCAATTTATTGCTGCTACACATCGTTTCACACTCTCATTCTTCACCTCTGATATGAAAAAGATGCTCGGAGTGATGGGAAAGGAAAGTGGTCGTAACTTCGACAAAATGAAATTCGAAGGATTAACAGCAAAAACATTGCCAACAGGGCAGGTGACATTTGAAGAAGCACGATTAGTGCTTGATTGTAAAGTGTTATATGTAGATGAGTTGCAAGCCGATAAATTCCTTGATGAGGAGTCATTGGCAAAATGGTATAACGATGAACCCGGAGGTTCTTTGCACAATATTTATATAGCCGAGATTGTTGGCGCATGGATTAATGAATAAAAAGGTATAGATTATGAATAAATTTAAATTTTTAGTAATGGCAGTTGTTTTAGCAATGGCGACTGCATGTGGATCAAGTAATACCGAAAAAGGTGAAAATGATTCGACTGCTAATGCAACAACTGAACAAGCAACTAATGCTGACGCAGAAAATGTAGGTGATCAGAAAGTTGAAGCAATAACTCAAGAGGAGAAGGTTATTTCATACAATGGAACTCTTCTTGATGTTCCAGAAGGGAGTGTGCTAACCCCTGCAACAATTCAAGCAACTGCTCATGCGACATTGATTGAGTTTGGTGCAACTTGGTGTGGCCCTTGTAAACAAGCAAAGCCTATAGTTGAAAATTTAGCAGGTAAATATGAAGGGAAAGCAGAATTCCTTTATGTTGATATTGATAAATGTCCCGAAATCGCCAAAGAATTTGGTGTCGGTCAAGCAGTACCTGTCGTAGTTGTTGCAAAAGCCGATGGTACATTTGTGAAAGTTGAAGGGCTTGATGCGATCAAAAATCAACTTGAACCAAAGTTGGTAGAAGCAATAGGCAAATAATCAGAAGTATAATACATTCAATCAATGGAGTGGCAAATATGTTACTCCATTTTTTTGTTTTTGACCAATAAGCCTTGTTTTATTGGTTAAATATGTTATCGAATGAATAAATAGTGTGAAAAAATATAAAAAATAGTAGTTAATTAAAAATAAAGGTGTATATTTGCAAGCCGAATTGCGGTAATAGCTCAGTTGGTAGAGCATCAGCTTCCCAAGCTGAGGGTCGCGAGTTCGAGCCTCGTTTACCGCTCATTCGTAAGACAAATACTAATATAAAACAAGAAAAAGCCTCTCACTGTTGAAGTGCGAGGCTTTTTCTTATAGGAAAATTTGATTAATGAGCATGATTGTGTCCTTCACAATTGGCATGGTCGTGGTGCTCATGCCCTTCGTGGTTGTGAGACTTGGCCGAACATTCTTTTACGCCAAGTTTGATGGCAGTAATTGAGTCGTGAGCCATTTCTCCATGGTGATGATGATCAATAAATATTGAAACAGTATCACCGGTCTGCCATGCAGCAATCTTGTCTTGATTAGATTTGCTGTAATCAAAATCTTTTGTTTCTCCACCGGGGATTGTTGCAATAGTTATTTTGCCTGAAGAATAATCCCCTTGTTGAGCAACTCCCACAACAACCATTTCATGATTGTGGTTATGACATTCGGTGTGGTGGGCATGCTCAGTGCATGTAGTAGAGTCATGACTATCTTCGGTTACAGACTTTCCATTATTAGAAGATGTACATGCTGAAATTGCTATGGCAATGGCTGCAATACTTAATAGTTTAATTGTTTTCATTATAAATTATAATAAAGAAGAGAGATTGAAATTGGCAAATTCAGGATCTTTAATGGCTTTATTTGCAATAGAGTTATCAATCTTTGATGCTTGACGAAGATTGCTGATTATCATGTTTTCATTATTTGTGCGAGCGCCAAGTACAGCCATCAAATAATAAGTTGTAGCATCGGGTGAAGTGATTGAAGCAAGAGTTCTCTTTGCGTTGCTATAATCTTTAGTTAGGATTTGAGCAAGAGCTGCGTTGTTGGTTTTGCTATCCTCAAATGCTTTTGCTGCTGCTGCATTGTTGCCTGTTTTTAGGTAGTAAACACCAAGTGCTTCTTTTACCGCATCAACGCTTCCTGCATTTCCTAATTGTTCATTTGCTTTACTATATTCACCATTAATCATAGAAATAAGGCCAAGATTCATGTTGGCTTCACTTGAAGGATTGATGCTTGCTGATTTTTTGAAATTGGCAGTTGCAGAGGTGTAATCTTTTGCAACGAATTGACATGCGCCGAGATTGTTAAATGCTCGATAATCATTTCCATAAATACCGGCAGTGGTATTGTAAATTTCAATTTTCTTATTGTTGTCGTTGGTCAATGTTGCGCAGTAGAGCAATTCATCTACGGTCAATGATTTTGGCTCTTTTTCGTATGCTTCTTGAATTTGTTCGTCACTTTTGCCGATAACATCTACAGTAGCAGTTAGACGAGAGTAGCGAAGTTGAGGGAGAATTTCAATTGCAAGTTGATCAAAAACAGATGATAAATTGCGAATTTCTTTTTCGCGAACTTCTGGGTCTTTGTACATAGAAAGAACGCTCAAAATAAGTTCTTTGTCTTGAATGTTACTTTCAGCAACGAGTTTTTGGAAACCTTCCCAGTCTTGAGCAGTAAATTGAGCGGTGAGTTCACCAAAATCAGCGATTTTTTGTTCTTTTAAATGCTTTTCAAGATATGCACTTGTGTTTTTTTCGCGTTTTTCGGCGAGTTTTTCATTAAATTCCACACCACCTTCAGGAGAAGCATAAGAAGAGATATTTATTTCTTTGATTTTGCGAGTAGAGTCAGCGTTAGCATTAGCAAGGTTTTTATTGAAGTTTTGCATTGATTCACTACGTAACTCTCCATCACGAATGTTGGCTTGATTGATGAGGAATTTAATGTCGGCCGAGTATTTTTCATTAATAATACGTTGGAATTTGTCGGGGGCAATAGCCGGAGTCGTAGCTTCAACGCTTGCTAATGATGCAGTAGTGTTAACTCCTTGGGCAACTTTAACTCGAGGAAGTACATATTGTTTGTTGCCTTGTTTTACATCAAAGTTAAGGAATAATTCAGCATCTTCCATGTTTGGTTGATAGTCATACGAAACAGGAATAGTGATTGTTCCACCATTGTCATAACTGATTGTGGGACTATTGCCACGAACTTTTTCTCCTTGATAAGTATAAGGTTGAGATGCAATCTCAGTGCCATTAACATTAAGGTAGGGGGTTACTGTAACCTCTGCATTTTTGACAAAGATTTTTGCAGGAATCTTACCGGTAATTGTTCCAGGAACTTTTTCACCTGATACTTCAAGAGGATTAGGATTGACAGAGAAGTATTTGCTGTCAAATTGTGAGATTTTCTTATTGCAACCAGTTAGAATTGTTGCACCACCCACGAGGAGTGCGAGTAACAGTTTTTTGTTCATTTTTTATAGTTTTTATTGTTATAAATTTCAGTATATATATTTAATGTAATTTCGTGCAAAAATAGTAATAAAAACCGAGTTCACATATATTTTTATATTAAGATGTGTCAATTTTTATAATAAATAATGGTAGTGTTGCAAATAAATGAGGAATTATAATTAATTTTGTTGCTTAATTAATGTGTTTAGTAAAAATTATATTAACATAATTCATACTTAATAGGCCGATGAGAAAATGGCGCATAGAAGATAGTTCTGAACTATATAATATCAATGGATGGGGATTGAAATATTTCTCAATCAATGAAAAAGGTCATGTTGCAGTAACCCCAAAAGAGGGATATGCCTCGGTTGACCTTAAAGAGGTGATGGATGAATTGCAAGTGCGAGATATTGTGTCACCGGTATTGTTGCGATTCCCAGACATATTGGATAATCGTATTGAAAAGATTTCTCGTTGCTTTAAACAAGCAGCGAAAGAATATAATTATCAAGCGCAAAATTATTTGATTTATCCTATTAAGGTTAATCAAATGCGTCCCGTTGTTGAAGAACTTGTAACTCATGGTAAAAAATTCAATATTGGACTAGAAGCAGGTTCAAAACCGGAATTACATGCTGTATTGGCTACGAATATAGCCGAGAACGCATTGATAATATGTAACGGCTATAAAGATGAAGATTATATTGAGTTGGCTTTGTTGGCGCAAAAGATGGGTCGTCGCATTTATCTTGTTGTGGAAAAACTCAATGAGTTGCGTCTTATTACAGAGATTGCTAAACGCATAAGTATCAAGCCTAATATTGGTATTCGTATTAAATTGTCAAGTTCAGGCTCGGGCAAATGGGAAGAGTCGGGTGGTGATCAATCAAAGTTTGGTCTTAATTCAAGTGAACTGCTTGAGGCTCTTGACTTCATGGAAAAAAACAAGATGGAAGAGTGCCTAAAATTCATCCATTTCCATATAGGTAGTCAAATCACAAAAATCCGTCGCATCAAAAATGCATTGCGTGAAGCAACTCAATTTTATGTGCAGTTATCAAAGTTGGGCTTTGATATCGATTTTGTTGATATAGGTGGTGGACTCGGTGTTGATTATGATGGGACCCGTAGTTCGGCAAGTGAGAGCAGCATGAATTATTCAATTCAAGAATATGCCAATGATGCAATCTCGGCAATTGTTGATGCTTGCGAAAAGAATAATTTGAAACAACCTAATGTGATTACCGAGAGTGGACGCTCTTTGTCGGCTCATCACTCGGTATTGATATTTGAAGTCCTCGAAACGGCATCTCTTCCTATGTGGAAAGAAACAGAGGAGGTTGACGAAAATAGTCATGAGTTGGCTCGTGAGTTATATGAAATATGGGATAAATTGAGTAATGCACGTCTATTTGAAAGTTGGCATGATGCTCTTGAAATTCGAGAAACAGCCCTTGACCTCTTTAGTCTTGGCATGCTTGACTTACGCACTCGTGCACAAATTGAAAAATTATTTTGGTCAATTGCGCGTGAGGTGGGAGAGATCGCTTCTTCAATGAAACATTCGCCCGATGAATTCCGTAAGATTGCCAAGATGTTGCCTGATAAATATTTCTGTAACTTCTCTTTGTTTCAATCATTACCCGACTCATGGGCTATAGACCAAGTGTTCCCAATTATGCCTATCGCACGATTAGAAGAGCGACCTAATCGCACAGCAACTTTGCAAGATATCACTTGTGACTCAGATGGTAAGATTGCTAACTTTATTTCCAATCATGGTATCGCCAATTCATTACCGGTACACACATTGAAACCAAATGAGCCATATTATTTGGGCGTCTTCTTGGTGGGTGCATATCAAGAGATATTAGGAGATATGCACAATCTGTTTGGAGATACAAATGCTGTACATATTAGTGTGTATAAGGATCGTTATGAAATAGATCAAGTGATTGAGGGAGAGACTGTTGCTGAGGTGCTTGATTATGTGCAATTTAATCCTAAGAAACTTGTTCGTAATGTTGAAACTTGGGTGACTGCATCAATGAAAGCCGGACGCATTACTCCCGAAGAAGGTCGTGAATTTTTGAGCAACTATCGTTCGGGATTGTATGGATACACCTATCTAGAACGCGACTAATACTACCTCTTATACATTTGTATTAAATAGAGATGAGTAGATATTTCATGCATCTATCTTACAATGGTGCCCCATTTCATGGATGGCAGTCGCAACCAAATGCAATCTCGGTGCAATCAACTATTGAGGATGCATTATCTACAATAATGCGCGAGCCTATGAAGATCGTTGGAGCCGGACGCACCGATGCCGGAGTGAATGCTCATTCAATGGTTGCACATTTTGACACCTCTATTCCTATTGAAAATACGGAAGCTTTAGTGCGTGGATTAAATTCATTGGTGGGTAAAGATATTGCTATTTATTCAATAAAATCGGTCCATGATGATGCTCATGCCCGATTTGATGCGATATCACGTACATATCACTATTATGCTCACAATAAAAAGTCTCCGTTTCTTAACAATTTTAGTTGGCAAGCGCCATCTACGCTCGATTATGCTAAAATGAATGAGGCTGCTAAAATATTGCTTGAAACTGACGATTTTACTTCATTTGCAAAGTTGCATGCCGATAATAAAACCAATATTTGTCGTGTTACCTATGCAAAATGGGAACAATTGAGCGATGATCGATGGGTGTTTGTTATTACGGCCGATCGTTTTTTGCGCAATATGGTTAGAGCAGTGGTTGGAACTCTTGTTGAGGTGGGGCGTGGAAAGATTTCAATAGAAGAATTTAAACACATCATAGATAAGAAAAATCGCTGTTCAGCCGGGACATCTATGCCCGGTCATGCATTATTCTTATGGGATGTGTCTTATTCGTATTATCGTCCTTAAAATCTATTATCACTTAACGGTTATTGATGTAGAGGCTGAATATTCGTCTAAATGGGCTTTGAGAATATGAGTGCCTTTCCCTTTTGTATGTAATGTGTCGTTCTTGAATTTTCCAAGGCTTTTGGAGCACGAAAATTTAACCCCTTTTACATTGGTGTCAATTAGGATCCCATATTTATTGTATCCGTATATAATAGGAGTATATTTATCGCCGACGTTAAGCGTTGTTTGATATTGAGCAAATGCAATTGAAGATATTCTGTTATCGATAGGCACTTTGGCAATAGCAAATAACCCGTTTGCAACAGTGCGTTCTTTACCGTCGCTAGGAATATTACATATACCTAAATTTTTAACATAGAGTTCGCTAGAACCTCCACCATCAAGGTTTATGGCATCATCGCAACCCACATAACGCATTATGTCGGCAAGAACTTTTGATGTGCATCCATCAGAGATATTTGATCTGCCATCTACAATTAGTATTGTTAGGTAGCGTCCATTGATATCGTTTCCTATGGCAGTGCGAGGATGTAGCCCGTTGAGATGTTTTAGGATATCTATTGGATCGGTTGTAATACCATCACATAATATTACCGGATAGCCACTAACAACCTCATTGGGATAGATTATTGTCCCATTTGGAAGTGTGACAGATGTAGAAATTTCAATGATTTCACCTTTTTTTAGTTGATTAATTGTCAACCCTTGAAAATCGGTTCCTGATAATACATAACAATTAGAAGGGATAGATGTTGCTCCTCCGACATTTGGTGCGGATTCAACTCTTAATTTGACTGATTTTCCAACTGTAATTGGCGTTTCAATGGGTGAAATGATGACTTCAGATGCATTCAAAACACTATCGGTGGTTTCTCCATAGATAGGAGAATATAAAGTTAAACTATTTTTTGATGCAACAGTGTTTACTCCTGATAAATAGGCAATATTATCTCCTATTGTAGCAATGCAGTTTATTTTCAGTTCATTCATTAATGATTGCTTGTCAGTCATCCATGCCCATTGGGTGCGTCCGTTGTTGTCAACATATATAGGTTCTCCATTTGAAATTTGAGAGCCTATAGAGTTGCCCTTGCGCATATTGAAAAAATCGGCATTCACTCCAAGGAAGAATTGAGTGGAGTCATTGTCGTTATCCATTGCCATCCCCGAGACTTCTTGGCGCGCATAAATAGTGTTTTTTGCCTTTAATACTCGCATGTCGATAACGGGATTGGAAAGGTCGGTTGTAGTATAAAAAATATTTAGGTTTTGATGCCCTGTTAATCGTAGAGAGGTGAGAGTTGTCCCCGGTCCAACTTTGATGTGATTTATGGTGTCAACATTGTAGGTGTTGCCTTGTAAAATCCAATTATCTGCATTAATTGCAGTGGTCGAAAAAATAATGGCTATAAGGCCCAAAAAGAAACGGATCATGGTAAAGTTAAGGGGGTAATTAGTTGTGTGAAAGGAATGTCGTTGAAATCAACCATTATAGGTGTTGATGTGACGTTGCTTTTTCTCTTCAAATATCTCTTCTATGGCAAAGAAAATTCCACTTTCTTCAACATCGCCAAATTCATCGTTTATTGCTGTGCCAAACATTTTCATTGTTGGAGATAAACTCATATAGGCATTTACCAACGGAGGAATGTTGAATCCACATTCGCGAATTGATTTGTTGAGGATTTTATAATCTTCTTTAAAACACCCACCGACAAATAGTGTATTCATTGCGTTTATGTCGATGTCGGTTTCTAATGGCTTAATTGGTTTGACCAATTCTTCATGGTCAGGGAAGTATTTATGTAGGAAAAATAATATCATATTACGGCAATTTTGAGAATAATTAGGATACATTGTTACTTTGCCGAAAAGATACTTAATTTCAGGATATACAACTGTTAAAGCACCTAATCCATCCCATAAATTATCAAGGGCGTATAATGCTTTAGCACCGGCCTTTGATGATTGATATTCTAATCTCACAAATGAACGACCGAGTTCGAGCGTATAGGGAAGGTAGTCGTTTAAAAATTTGGGCGAGAAACTAAACATGTGCGAAGTTGCAATGCGAGGCATGCCATTTTCTTGCATTTTTATGTTGCTTCCGGTGATGAAACGATATCCACCAATAATAAGTTCTGCATCTGGATCCCATACAATTAGTTGTTGGCAAGGAGGTGTCATTGTGTCAAATTCATCAATATCGCAATCTTTGCCGGTTCCTCCTCCTGCAGCACGAAATGCAAATTCGCGAAGACGTCCTATCTCGCGCATTGTATTTGGAGCATTAAATGCATCAACAACATATATTTTGTTGCCGCCTTTATTAGTGTCACGCAAGAAACGTTCTTCTGTCAACTCGGCTTTGATTAATTGTAATGGTATTGCGTCAATTATATTTTGTTCCATCATAAATACAAAATGAGAATCGCATGTATGCGATTTAATTTGTTAGGTTATATACAATCTGTTTCACTTCATCGGCTTTGTCTTGTGTACTTTGCCCATTTTTAGGTTGTAATGACTGCCAATTGATCAGTGAACCTATTGATATAGTAAATGTTGAGTTCTCACAACGGAATAATTCACGGGGAAGATATATCATCTCAATATTGAACTTTATTCCGAGCTGAGTTCGTAATTTTGCAAAATTATAAAAAAATGGCGAATTATTACCATTAAAAAACAAAGGAATTACATCTCTATGATATTCAATGCATTTATTGATAAACATTTTTTGCCATTTTAAGTCGCGAATAATCCCATTTTTGCCTCGTCGAGACACTAATCCTGCCGGGAAAATTATTATGGGATCATTACCGGCAAAAGCCTCTTCTATGGCTTGGAATGATTGCCGGCTTTGCTTACCATGCTTGTTTATGGGTAAAAATACTCCATTAAGGGGCTTTATAGCCATTAGAAGGTCATTCACGATAAAATGTATCTTGCCTCCAAAATAATTGGATATAAAATCAATTAATGCAATTCCGTCAAGACCTCCAAGGGGGTGATTTGAAACTATTACTACTCGACGATTGTCTTTTGGGGGTAGTTTCTCATAACCGATAGCATTAATTGATATGTTGAGGTCTTTTAGCACTCCATGGCAAAAGTCAGCATCGTATTTGCCTTTGTTGCTTTCAAGCAATTTATTTAATCGTTCTTGACAAATTGTTCGTTCAAGCCAACGAATGATAAATTGAGGTATATAGCGATAATGGCGAGGCAAGCGCTCGCGCAACACCGCATCAACATCAATTTTTATTATCGACGACTGATTCATATTGCAAATTTACTGATTTTCCTACTTATTTTTAGAATATTTGTGTAAAAATAATTAAGTTTGCACTATGACAACAAATGACCATGTGTTTGCATATGCTCAATTAGGCTATGTTCTGCTTGTAATCGTTGCACTAATAATATTCCCGGGTGCATCATTCTTTCCTACATTATTGGCAATGATAGGTGTATGGGTCGTGGTATCTATTGTGTATCAGCGGATGCCATGGCGCAGTAGTGTGGGGTGGTGGACTCTGCTCATTGCCGCTACAATAATGGCAATAGGGGCGATAACAAACATACATTACTTTACTGCGGAATCAGGAGCAACGACCGAATTCCCGATATTGCAAAATGCAGATTCTTTGCGATTTTATAATGATGCATTATATACCATTGGAAGTCCCCATGGGATTCCTACTGATTTGAAAAATCATGGGTATGGATTATTGATATCGTTGTTGTGGAGAATAACAGGTGTTACAATAGTATCTCCTATAGTGGTTAATATGTTTTCAATGTTGCTCTCAATAATTTTGTGCGGAGGTATTGCATGGCGCATGTTAAGAGGAGAAACGGGCAAAAGTGGTAGATGGATTGCATCATGTGCTATGGTAATGAGTGCATCGGTGTGCTACTTTTTGAATTCGGGGACATTGTTATTAAAAGAAGCATTACTCATTTTGGCATTTTCTTTAATTGGATTTGCAATGACTTCGTTGGTGAAATATTCTCCTCGTCGTAGTGCAAATATCAAGATGATGATTATGTTTGCTATCGGTGTGATTATTATAGCCTTTTTGAGATATAATTATTTGTTTATGCCTATTGTTGGAGCAGTCATTTTAGTGAAGTGGCAACGCCGACATTTGTCAATGGGAGCCATATTGATGTCAATATGTGCAATAGGATGGATTGTGTCGATATTGTTTTATAGTACAGCATTGGTTTTAGATACGACAGTCAACATAATTGGAGGAGAAAGGCTTGGGGATGCTTTTTTCTCGGGAGATCCACAACATGATGCATACAATGGGATTGTTGATGGTTATTTGAGTTTCCCATGGTGGAAAAAAGTGTTGTATTTGCCGCTTTCGGCAGCAGTACAATATCTTATCCCTCTTCCATGGGGATTTACTGATGATGTCCATTTTGGATATACTCTTGCATATGCCCATATAAGTTATCCATGGTATGCCGTTGGTGGATTAATACTGTATTATATTATCGGAGGGGCTCGTCGTTCGCCTGATGTGTTGCGAAGAATGACATTCTGGGGCATATTGATGTGGTTAGTCCCTGCATTTTTGTTTGCTGGAACGGTATCTCGATATGCTTTACCCATGTTACCATTATTAATTCCAGCTGCAGTATATGTTGTTGCCATGTGGAAATCATTCGCAACATTGAAACGATGGATATGGTGCTATTCAATTTTATTGGTAATAGGGTTGATAGGAGGATATGTTGTGCAGAAAGGAGGTATATTGTGAAAATAACAATAATAACTGCAACTCGAAATAATGTCACTACATTATCAAAGACAATAGATAGTGTTCTATCACAATCATATTCAGATATAGAATATATAATCGTTGATGGTGCAAGTACGGATGGCTCATTAGAGATTATTAAAGATTATGCCAATAGGTATCCTCATAAAATAAAATATATTAGTGAACCAGATAAAGGGGTATATAGTGCAATAAATAAGGGGATAAGAATGTCAACAGGAGATGTAGTTGGCATTCTGCATGGGAATGATTGTTTTTCTTCCGATGATGTGTTGAGTAGGGTGTATGAAGAGATGACCAAAAATGATTCACCGTTTTTATATGGAGATGTGAAATATACTAAGGTGGGGAGTGAAAAAGTTGTGCGCTATTATTCTGCCGCACAGTTCACCCCGTCTCATCTATTGCAAGGAATTGCGCCTCCACACCCTTCATTATATATGCGCCGATATTTGTTTGATGACTTTGGGTTATATAAAGAAAATTATCTTATCGGAGCCGATTTTGATATGTTTCTACGATTAATGATTGTCAATAATATTCATGGTAAATATTTGCCAATGGATATGGTGACAATGACAACCGGAGGGCTATCAACTCAAATTTATCATCAAATTTTTACAAATAATCGTGAAAAATATCGTGCTTTGCGAGAAAATTCATGTAATGTTAGTGTTTATTTGCTTTTAAAACGGTATCTTTGCACTTTGAAAAGTTTTAGAAAAAAGAAACCGTTACGCAACAACCTCAAAAAATAGTGTTAATTACGGGCTCATGCGGATTCCTTGGACGTTATCTTTGTCATGAGTTTAGTGACTGCGATGTTACTACATTGGGATTGAATCCTAATAATAACATTGTGTGTGACTTGTCAATTAATGTGCCTAAATTTTCTCGAGGTTTTGATTTGGTTGTGCATGCGGCAGGAGACCCTCGTAACGAAAAGGCTGATGCAGTAAACCATTTTGGAACAATAAATTTATGTAAAGGGTTGGAGTCTGATCCGCCTCGTGAATTTGTGTTTATCTCATCGGTACAAGTATATGGCAAAACAAAGGGTGAAGATTATGATGAGAGTGAGCCGATTGAGCCATTTACTGAGTACGGAAAATCAAAAGCCAAGGCTGAAGAATTTCTAAAACAGTGGTGCTGTGAACGAGGAGTCAAACTTTCTATTATTCGTCCTCCATTGATTGTAGGGACACGAATGAAAGGGACTTTGCGATCAATGGTAAATGGTATATATAGAGGATATTATTTCCATTTTAAAAATAATAGTGCTCGTCGTAGTGTAGTCCATGCAGTTGATGTATCGCATGTAGTAAGATTGATATCTCCTATAGGTGGAATATTTAATGTTACTGATGGCGCACATCCATCGGTATATGATTTAGCCGAAGCATTTGCATATAGAATGGGAAATCGTCGCATATATACAATTCCCATGTGGATGGCTAGATTGGCTGCTAAATGTGGGGATGTAGTAGGTTATAATAATTCTCCAATAACTACGGTTAAATTGTCGCATCTCACTGATACTCTTACTTTCAACTCTGATGCAATCTCTAAGGTGATTGATTGGACTCCGAATGTTGTGACCAATTATCTGCGAACTCATAATTATGATGAAAACAGCCTCTGATAAAATAGGATTTTTTGTTGATAATTTGGGCTTGTCAATTAAGAGTTTATTTAAGTTGATGCTAAAATCTCGCAAATCAACAATCTTAAAGGTGGCATCAGACGAGGATTCAATTATAATCATGGGTAATGGTCCATCTCTAAATGATGCGATTGTAAATTCTTTTGATAAATTAACGACTATACCCACATTGGCTGTGAATTTTGCCGCAAATGCACCTCAATTCACTCAATTACGTCCGCGCTATTATGTGCTTGCTGACCCTCATTTTTTTGTGGCGACCGATGATGTAAATGTAAAGAAATTAATGGCTAATATGTCGTCAATAGACTGGAAGATGACACTATTCGTCCCATTTGAAGCGAAAAAACGTGGATTTGCAATCAATAATGAGAATATAAAAGTGGAATATTTTAATTTCATTGCAGTTGAAGGCTTTGAGTGGATTGAGAATTGGGCTTATGCATCGGGAAGAGGAATGCCTCGCCCTCGCAATGTGCTTATTCCATCGATTATGATTGCGATGAAATTGGGGTATGGTAATATTTATGTTACAGGTGCCGACCACTCTTGGACTAAAACATTATCTGTCAATGAACGTAATGAGGTTGTGTCGATTCAACCACATTTCTACAAGGAAGATGAACAGGAACAAAGACGCATAAAAGTTGACTATCTCAAATATCCTCTTCATCAAATTATTTATAGCTTCTATGTTGCATTTAAAGCATATCACAAAATTCAACACTATGCATTGCATCGTGGAGTAAAGGTGTATAATTCTACTCCCGAAAGTTTTATCGATGCGTTCCCTCGTAAGCCGTTGGGCGATATATAGATAGAGATAATTTAAAACTGCAATAACAAATTTTCTTGATAAAAATTGAGGAGATTTGTTTTTTTATTCAAGATAAATATATACCTTTGCAACGAAACATTCGGGAAACGTGTGAAATTCACGTACTGTCGCGCAACTGTGAACATTACTTCCCCGCAAATTGTTGGAGTGGTAATAAAAGTCAGATACCGAGGTGGTTGAAACTCCACCATTAGTCGCTTTCGCTCGAAAAGTGAGACTAAGCAAAAATATCTGATGACCTCTCCGGTAGATGTTTTCATCAATGTATTAATCGCTTGTCAATACTTCAAGAGCCTCGGCTAAGAAGTGATTGACATTTTTTATTACAAATATTTAAAATATTATTAAGATGAAAACATTTAGATTTTTGCGAAATGGAGCAATGATGATGCTCGTTACAGCATTATTTACTGCTTGTAGTGACGATGACGACACTCAGTTGAGAGTGGATTTTGACGATGCACAAGGTATCACTTACAACGAGCAAGGCTATTGGGATAAGGTTTATGACACCAATGAGACCTCCTTTTCAATCGATGGTGTGATTTTCAGTCACCAAGCATCGGCTACCGAGTGGGGTGGATACACCTATTATTCATGGTATGGCTTCTGCCCATCTAAATCAACTGATAATACTGACTATAGCGATGGAGACTGGACCTCTAATCAATGGGGTGCTATAACCGGAGGTGGTGTAGCTGGAAATGGTGACGCATATCTCCTTGGGTTCTGGAACTCAAGCGAAGATACAAATACTCGTCCCGTTCCACCTGCATGTAGTATCAGTTATGGAGGTGGTGCATTCGACCCCGAAGAGGTGTATGTAACCAATAGTGCATGGGGGTATTATGCTATGAAAAATGGATCAGCATTTAATAAACAATTTGTTGATGGCGATAAATGCACTCTTCACATTTACGGAGTGCGTGGTGGCGTGATTTCTGGCAAAGTAGAAGTTTTACTTGCTGATGGCGCGAATATTCTCAATACATGGAAGCGTGTAGATCTTGACCCGCTTGGCGACGATATAGAAATGATTTATTTTCAAATCACATCAACCGACACCGGAGCATGGGGTATGAATAATCCTGCATTTTTCTGCCTCGACAATCTTAAAATTGACCTCGAATAAGAGATCCGAATATACATAATAGGGATAATTTGTTTTTAGAAGTGCGAGCGGCATGTTGAGAGATTCAATGTGTCGCTTTTATTATTATTTTAGTTAATCGCTCCAATTTTCATGACATCGTCATCGAATGTGTCACGAGTAATGGCTCTGCCTTTAAGTCGATTGCGATAGGTGTATATTGTGTTGAGTGAAAGGCCTAAGAAACGAGCGATTTGTTCGCTATCATCAATGCCGAGGCGAAGGAATGCTAGAATACGGAGTTCGGTGTTTAGTTTCATTTCTGGGAGATCAAATCGCTTATCTTCCATGAGTAGATTGTTTACTTCGGAAACAAATGAGGGATAAATATGAATAAATGCATTGTCAAAAATTTTGTAGAACATTTGACTTTGTTCGGCAAGCATTTTTTCCGATTCAATAAGTGAATATAAGTCATTTACTTGATTTGCTTTTATCTTACGCTTTGCTACGCGATGGAATTCTACTAATTTCTCAATGTATATAGAACTTAATGATAGAAATTGACTGATATATGTGTCTTTAGTAACATTGGCTTGGGCGAGTCTGATTTTTAATTCGTTAAGTTTTTTTATCTCTTTACGAAGGAAAAGAAGTGAACTTATAATAGCAATTAATGCTATGATAAGAGCTACAACAAGCCATGTGAGCCATGTGAGTTTTGTTTCATCTTGTTTCTTGAATGATTGAGCAATAATTGGGTATGCTTCAGCGGTTTGTAGGGCTCGAATTCGAGAGCCTGATTCTACTGCATTATTGAGTGATAGGGCTAAATATCGATATGCCCTTGATAGGTCTCCGTTATTAAATAGCCCGACTCCTAATTGTTGGAGTGCAGTTCCCTCAAGTGTCCCGGAATATATGTCAGAAAGGGAGGCTAATGCCAAGTAGTATAATTGTTTTGTCTCTCCATCTTTTTGTTTTTCATAGTGCTCTGCTAAGTGACTAGATGCTCGTGCAAATTCAAAGTCTTCAATATTGGCTTTTTTTAACACCTCTGATAGTTCGGCGACCATCATTGCTGTGTTTTTTTTAAGAGCATAAATTTGTGCTAAATATAAGTGATGGCTTGGAGAGCCTTTTTCAATAAGTGTAGTTAAGGAATCAGTTGCATTTAGTGCTCTTTCTGCATAATATTTACTGAATTTTTCGATAGGATAGAATGAAGAGGCAAAATAGAAAAGCCTATTCCCTGTTTCGTAAAAATGAATTTTATTTTGAGGATATATAATTTTAGCAATTGAATCATATATCTCTATTGCTTCTTTGATGACTCCTTGAACGGGCAATAATGCAACTCGGGATAAAAAAAGTCGCTGCTCCATATCTTGTCTATTTGCTACTTTTGCAGCATCAATGCCTTTTTGGTAGTAAAATAACGCGGAGTCAATGTTGTTTCGACTATATTTGTCGCCTATTTTTTCGTATATATTAGGCAGTGCTGAAACTTGTGCTTTTGATGCATCTCTCTTTAAAGAGTCTATTGTCAGCAAAAGGCTCTGCATATACCTTTCTCGTTGAGATATTGTTAAGTCAAGTTTGTCAAGTGCTTTGTCAAGATTTTGTGGTAATGATTCCTTTGTAGTTGCATTACCGACGAATATTAAAAATAAAAAAAGAAGAGTTAGTATTGTTTTTCTCATTTGTGTTTTTTGTTAGGTTGGAATGTAGTTGACAAAGATATAAATAAAAAGATAAAATTGCAAATAAAAAAGCCATCCTTCACAGGGCGGCTTTTTTATTTTTCTTGGTTTCCCAAGTTAAACAAACCTAACATAAAACACGATTATCAATTTTTCTTAAAGGATGCTTATAAACGCATCTAAATCTAACATTAAATACTAACCCTAAAAATTATTCCCTATATATTGTTTCTTTTTTATAGTAACCAAAGTTAGAAATCATCTAACCTAGAAGACTAATTAATTATTTTACGATGCAAAGATATAGGATAAATCAACTACAAAAAGCATAATATAACTATAATATAAATACAAAATAAATAAATATTATAATAATATCCTGATATATAGCTTAATGTATTTTTGAATATATATTATTAATATAAATATATATATAGAGTATTATTATGTGGAGATGTTATTTATTGCTGAAAAAATGGTCAAAAATACCTCTTGTTTCCTTGAAAAATAATATTAATAGATTAATAATTTGTTATTAGAAGATAAATTTTAATTGGGTAAAGATGATTGAATTCATCATCTGGATGATACTTGCTTTACTTAAATTCTTTAGAAAACTTTAATTATAAAAAAAGGTGTACCAATATAATCTTGGTGCACCTTATATGGGGTTATTTAATGAAATGAGATGATTAGTTATATTTGTCTAATTAGATTGACCAAATCTGGTCGAGAAATTACGATAATCTCATTTTGAGAATAATCAATCATTCCTCTTTGTTTCATTGATTCAAGTGTGGCGATAAAAGAGGTGCGTTGAACGCCAAATAATGAATATAAATCACGTTGTTTACAAGTTATTTTTATGTCTGTACCACTTTTTTGAGTTAATGCTATGATCCAAAAAGCAATTCGTTCTTCAAGATTACCCGATGACAATGCGAGAATTCCGTCAACTGATTTTTGCGCATTCATAGAAAGAATGTTCAAGAAATTGTATAAGAATACGTGGTCGCGGTTTAAGATAGTAATATAGTCATTTTTTGATATTTGTAGAATGCTCACATCGGTAATAGCATCAACTGTACATGGATAGTTAGTGCCTAGTCCAAATAAAAATTCAGGAGCTATTACATTGGGAGAAGCAAGGGTTTGTGATACTTTGAATCGTTCAGAAGCATTTGCAATTGTAGAACGGACTTCTCCGGAAATTATTAGTTTAACATGAGTGCATGGTTCGCCCGACGAAATAATACGTTCTCCTGCAAGGTATTTTAAAAAGTGAAACTTTGCTTTACCTACGATGTCAGATATGCGTTCAGAACTTGCGCCATGAAAAAGAGGTAACCCTTTTAATATTTCATACATGCTATCCATAATGACAATCTTTTTTACTATAACGCAAATTTAGGAGTAAAGTTTTAATACTCAAAATAATATACTAATTTTAAGTTTTTTTGCATATCCTGCTCGTTTTATATAACTGGTAAGAATTTATTATATTTTGCCATGCAATATAACTGGCAGGTCCTACTGAAGCAAGTGGATGTAACCATGTTAAAGTCATCCAGATTGCTAAAATTGTATTTTTTTGACCTAATCCTTGAGCGGCTGCAACTTTATCTCCATATCTAGAACCTATTTGTCGGCCAATCCAAAATTGTAAAATGCAGGCAATTGCCGCGCCAATTGCAATATATATCATTGATGGGATTTCGGAAGGGGGTTCGTTGATGATGAAACTAACAGCTCTGCCTACTACGATAAATAATGCAATTGACCAAAGGTAAAAAGAAATGCCCTGATGAGATGCTATGGTTTTGTTGACTTTAGGAAAGAGGTATTGTAACACAAATGCTATCAGTATTGGAAGTATTAATAGAGGTGCAACTCGATGGAGTATCTCGATGCTAGTGTCAAATAAGGCATCGGAATGGATGTCGCTACCATTAATTGAAATTTTGACAAAGATTATTGGAGCAATAATAGCAACTGCAAGATTGCTAATTATCGAAAAAGATGTTACTCGCGATACACTTCCTCCCAACATTCCGGTAACTACCGGTGCGGCTGAGGCTGTAGGGCATAAGAAACATATCATTATTCCTTGAGCCACAATTTGGTTGATTGGAGCAATAATAAAGTATGATAAGAATGCTCCTCCAATTTGTATAACAAGTAAAGCCCAAGACATTTGTGTAATCTTGATCTCATTTGGCTTAACTTTGCAAAAAGTGATAACAAGCATCACGAAAATAAGATATGGAGTAATGAATGATATTTTATTAATTATATCATGCAAAAATATTCCACCAATCATTGCAATTGGAAGCATCCATGGTTTCAATTGCTGTCTAAACTTTACAAAATTCATGGAGCAAAGTTACGGAATAAAATTGAAAGTTGAATTGAGTGTTAAGAATTGAACGTTGAAAATTATTGGCATTGATGATATGGCACGCTATATCAGAAATGAATAGATGTATGCTGGTCTATTGTGTTAGTTTTTTGCTAAATAATGGAAATTATCAACTCTCAACACTCAATTATCAATTATTTATACTATCTTTGCAGAGAAATATTCGGGAAACGTGTGAGAATCACGTGCTGTCGCGCAACTGTATAGCGGTTAATTTATATAATTGACACGAAGTCAGGAACCGAGGTGGTTGAAAATCCATCCTTAGTCGCTTTCGCTCGAAAAGTGTGGCTAAATCACATACTTGCTCCTGATATAGTTTCAGTTGAATGCTTGGTGATTGTCAAAAAAACTCTTTTGAGAGGTAAGCGAACAAAGACAATTTAACCGAGTAATTTTTTTGAAACAAAAGTTACACATATTATTAATTCTTGTTGCCTCTGTATTGCCGAGTTATGCTATGGAATCAGAAGCCGAATCGCTTGATACTCTTTCGTTGAGCGAGGTGACTATTACAGAAAGTCGTCGCAAGGAGATAATTCAATCCCAACGACTTGATGGGGCGCAATTACAAAGTTTAAACTCTCAATCAGTAGCTGATGCATTACGCTATTTTTCAGGGATACAGGTTAAAGATTTTGGAGGCGTAGGAGGGATAAAGACAATAAATATACGTTCAATGGGGTCGCATCATGTTGGCGTTTTCTATGATGGAATCCAATTAGGTAATGCACAGAATGGTCAGATCGATTTAGGTCGATATTCGCTTGATAATATTGAGGAGATAAATCTCTATAATGGACAAAAAAGCAATATCTTTCAAAGTGCTAAGGATTTTGGTTCGTCGGGAACGATTTATATTCGCACTCGTCGTCCTCGATGGAAGAATGATGAAAATTGGCACCTTATGGGTCAAATTAAGACCGGAAGTTTTGGGTTAGTGAATCCAGAAGTGGTGTGGGAACAACGATTGGGCGATCGCATAAGTCTTTCTGCAAGTGCTTCATATACCAATGCCGATGGAGAATATGATTTTCGTTATCGGCGTCTAAATCTAGATGGGACTGTGGCTTACGATACTACTGCGACTCGTCACAATAGCGATATCGAGGCATTTAGAACCGAAGTGTCAACATTCGGATTCCTAGATAAAGGGCAGTGGTGTGTGAAAGTGTATTATTATGACTCTGAGAGAGGAATTCCAGGTGCTATAGTAAATAATGTGTTTCGTAATGGAGAACGACAATGGGATCGAAACCTTTTTGTTCAGGGTAGTTTTGAATACTCATTTTCATCTCGTTATCAAATGAAAGGTAGTGCTAAATGGGCGTGGGATTATATGCGTTTTCTTCGCGATGATCCCAAAGAATTATATATTGACAATCGTTATTATCAACAAGAGGCTTATTTATCGGTGGCAAATATTTTTAGAATGACATCGTGGTGGGACCTCTCAGCAAGTGTTGATGCGCAATGGAATACAATGAATGCGGATATGTCTAATTTTATGTATCCAACACGTTGGTCGCAATATGTATCGGTCGCATCGGCATTTAAATATAGGGGATTGAGTGCTCAGGCAAGCCTATTAGGAACGTTTGTTCAAGATCGCATAGGAAATGAGTATGTAGGTGGTCGTCACACGACTTGCCGCGATGAGTTTACTCCTGCTTTGTTCCTTTCGTGGCAACCGCTATCCTCAGCCGATTGGCATATAAACGGCTTTGTGAAAAAAGCATTCCGTATGCCCACATTCAATGACCTTTATTACACCGAAGTGGGAAATAAGGACCTTGAGCCTGAATACACTTGGCAATATAGCATAGGAAGCAGTTATAATAAAACCACAAACCACCCTGTGTTTAAATCATTCTCGGTTAAAGGTGATGCTTATTATAATAAGGTGACAAATAAAATTGTAGCATACCCATCGGGACAGCAGTTTCGTTGGACGATGCTTAATCTTGGAATGGTTGAAATTCTTGGAGTGGAATTAGGAGCCGAAACAGCGATGAAATTTGGCAAAGTAGATGGTGCGTTGCGCTTGAACTACACTTATCAGAAGGCTCGCGACTTCACCGACCGTGCCGACTCATATTATGGCGACCAAATTCCATATATCCCATTACATTCGGGGTCGGTTGCCGGGCGTTTGTCATGGCGAGGTTGGGATCTTAATTATAGCTTCATCTACACCGGTGAGCGATATAATGCGCAAGAGAATATTCCACAAAATCATGAGCAACCATGGTACACTCATGATGCTTCGCTTGTGTGGAATTTCCCGTTGAACAAGGTTGAGTGTCGAGTGGGATTAGAGGTTAATAATATATTTGACCAAAATTATGAGGTAATACTTAATTACCCCATGCCCGGTCGCAATTATAAGGTAACATTAAAAGTAAACATATAGAATTATGAAATCAAGAAGCAAATATGTGGCAATGATGGCGCTGGCCTTGACAATAGTGTCGTGTAGCGATAGCGACAAAGATGAACCGGCACCGGTGCCACCGGTTGAACCAACAATGACAAGCACTCGCTTGAACGTTACGGTATTGGATTATTCGCCTGCTCCAGGGCAGTTTGTTAACGAAATTCCTGAATATGAGGTAGGTGATACCTATGAGTCAATGAATCGCAAAGCCACTGAGTCACTTTGCAATGGCGATATGATTTCGCTCGGTGCTTGGGGTGGTAGTGTTACTATTAAATTGCCTCAATCGCTTCCTAACGTAGAGGGTAAAGCCGACTTCAGAGTGGTGGGAAATGCCGTGTATGCCAATGACGCTTCAAATGCCATTCGCATCGGTTCGCCCGAACCGGGAATAGTGATGGTAATGCGCGATGAGAATAGCAATGGATTACCCGATGATACATGGTATGAGCTTCGTGGGAACCAACATGTAAATGCTTTGGCAAACTATCAAGTGACATATCATCGCCCTACAGCCGATGCTGCTGATAATCAATATATAGCATGGAATGCCACAAATGGTGATAATGGATATATCAATCGCACAATCGAACATCAACAAGATTATTTCCCTATGTGGCTCAGCAAAGTGGAAACGATGACTTTCTCCGGTCGCCGTTTGCCCGATAATGGCGTGTTTAACACCGAGACTAATAAGTTTGACCTTTCATGTTATGATGGCTATGCCGATTCACACCCCAATAATGTAGAGGCTTCGTGTCTAGATATCGACAATGCGGTAAATTCAGCCGGGGTAAAGGTGTCGCTTGCATCGATTGATTTCATAAAAGTTTACACCGGAGTATTGCAAGCCAATGGCCCATTGGGTGAATGTTCTACCGAAGTAGCAGCCATTGAGCAAATTATATATAAATAATGCGAGTCTCAGCTTTAATATTATCTATAATCTCGTTAGCGGTTCTCACCGGTTGCCGTGAGGATATTTATATACACCCATCAACATCGACCGAGGTGGAGCCTCCACGCATCACCGGTGTTGACGGTTTCTATCTAATAAATGAGGGGAATATGGGGTCAAACAAGGCCACTCTTGATTATTTTGATGAGACACAAGGTATTTATCATCGGAATATTTATGCCGAACGTAACCCAAATGTCGTCAAGGATTTGGGTGATGTGGGGAATGATGTGGAGATATATGGCTCAAAACTTTATGCAGTAATCAACTGCTCTCATAAAGTTGAGGTAATGCGTGCTTCTGATGCCGTGAGTGTGGCTCGTATTGACATTCCAAACTGTCGCTATGTGATAGGATATGGACCGCATGTGTATGTGAGTAGTTATGTGTCACCGGTGCAAGATGATCCAAAGGCGCCATTGGGAGCAATTTTTAAGGTCGACACTGCATCAATGAAGATAGTGGATAGGGTAGATGTGGGGTATCAGCCCGAAGAGATGGTTATCTCCAATGGTAAGATATATATTGCCAACTCAGGTGGATATCGTGCTCCCAATTATGATCGCACAGTATCGGTAGTTGATTTGCAATCGTTTGAAGTTATAAAAGATATTGATGTCGCAATAAATTTACATCGAGTAAAGCGACATAAAAATGGAATGATTTATGTTTCGTCACGTGGAGATAATGCGTTGGTGCCTTCATGCTTGTATGTCATTGATCCAACGATAGATAAAGTGGTTGCAGAAATTAATACACCTATAAGTGATATGTGGATTCATGGCGATTCGGCATATATTTATGCTTCGGCTCGAAATGAGGCCATGCATACCACTACTATAAGTTATTCTATCCTCGATTTGAATACATTGAGGGTGGTTGACGATAAAATTATAAAGGACGGCACTGATGCTAATATTAAAATGCCTCATGGCATTGCTGTTCATCCTATTACCGGTGAAATCTATATCACTGATGCTCGCAACTATGTGTCATCGGGTCGCATACATTGCTATTCCCCCGATGGAATTCTGAAATGGACACAAACAACCGGTGAGATTCCCTCGCAATTTGCATTCAAAACAACGCACTAACCCTTTTTTAATGTGGGCTTAGGAATGTGGAGTGCTGAATTATATATAACCATGTTCATGGCTCTATAATTCACGTCAAAACACAATATTTCTAAAGATTGTGGAATCGTTTATATTGATATTTCTCGAATGGGAATGAGAGAATGGCTTCGCACATCTGTTTTAGTGTGTCGGGTTGTGCATAAGGGTTACGTGCAATACGCGCCATATTTCGAGTCTCTTCGGATGTTACATTTTTTAGTCCTACAATTATATCATCAACAGAAGTCCCGCAATGAATTACCGATTTTCCGGCGGTGCGTCCTTGTTGGCGAATACCGATATTTAAGGTCGGTATTCCTGCCGATGGCACTTCGATTAATCCACTTGAAGAATTACCCACAACAGCAGTGACATAGCGAAGCGCAGATAAATACCTAATCCTACCCAATGATGGCACTACACACATTCGTTGGGGATTGTTGTCGCGATATTTATTGATGAGGTCAATCATTGGAGCCGAATTCTCATCATTATTTGGAAGAGTGAAAAGTAATTTATATTCCGGTATAGAGTCAAGTGCAGTGAGTAGATTTTGCATTTGCTCGGTTGGAGAAGCCTTCTCGAGTGTAGCCGGATGTAGAGTAACCAATAGGCATTTGTCGGAAAGTGTGAAATTAATTGATTGCTCTAATTCGTTGAGAGGCATAATTTCAACATTGATTGCATTATGCACACCTATCGCGCCTGTGTTTATCACTCGATTGGGTTCTTCTCCCATCTGAATCACACGATTGCGATATTCCTCGGTTTCGGTTAAATGCAAAGTGCTTAATTTTGTTATGGCGTGACGCATTGAGTCATCAAATGCGCCTTCTGAAATCTCTCCTCCGGCAATGTGTACGATATGTAATTTATTAAGTATAGCAGCAGTTGCTACTCCAAGCATTTCAAATCTATCTCCCAATATTATACAACAATCAAAGGTGTTGTTTTTGAAAATATTGTCAAAACCGGATATCGTTTGTGACGTAATTTCAGCAGGAGTCCCCGAGGTTGGGATGTCGGCGGCTATCTTAAAACCGTCGGCTACAATTTCCTTCCAAGTAAAACCATACTCTGGTAAATAGTGCATATTTGTCGCTAAAATGTATATCTCAACATTTCGTTTCTTGGATAATTCTTGAGCCAAAGGAGAAAGTAACCCCCAATCAGCACGAGTTCCGGTGGCAATTGCTATTTTCATTCTTTTAATTAAATTTCAATTAATTCATCGGTTGAGAAGTCTTTTGTTGCGTAAGTGCCAACAATATTATCCCATTGCATTGGAGATATACCTCCACCGGGACGTTTTACTGTGATGTTTTTTTCGGTAAGAATCTCTCCTTTTTTTATATGGCAAGCAGCGACAATGCTTTTACGAGCGATTGCGATATTTTTTCGTTCTGACTCAGAAATTTGTTTTGCTCCGGAACCGAGCGCACATTCAATATGTCGAATCGCATCGACCATGGCTTTGAGTTGGTGAGGTTCGAGCGACGCTTTGTGATCGGGACCGGGAAGGTTATTGTCAAGAGTGAAATGTTTTTCAATCACAGTAGCCCCCAATGCCACAGCGGCAATAGGTACTTCGATGCCACGGGTGTGGTCGCTATATCCCACAGGTATGTTAAATCTCTTGGCAATATCGTGCATAGCGCGAAGGTTTACATCGTTCCAAGGGGTGGGATATTCGGTATTACAATGTAGCAAAGTTATATTTTCTTCGGGAGTCCCGTTTGATGTTAGTACCTTAAGAGCGGCTTCAATATCGGAGAGGTCACACATACCGGTCGACATAATCACGCGTCCACCTTTTTGCGCTATGCTGCGTAGATAGGGCAGGTTTGTGATTTCACCCGAAGGGATTTTCCACAAATCTAAGTTAAGCGAGTGAAGAAACTCAATGCTTTCGAGATCGAAAGCTGTAGAGAGAAATTTTATACCGCATTTTTTGCAATGCTCAATGAGTAAGAAATGGTCGTGGCGCGATAACTCAAGTTGTTGCAACATTTTTAGTTGCGAATCTTCGCCACCTGTATTAGCCTTTTGATAATCGGCTTTGGTGGCGTGTCGCGAAACGAGTTTTTCTGATTTAAACGTTTGGAATTTTACATAATCCACACCAGCCTCGGCAGCGACCTCAATGAGGCGTTTTGCCATGTCGATACTTCCATTGTGGTTTACGCCGGCCTCGGCTATGATAAGCGTTTTACTCATTTTGCTTTGATTTTAAGAATAGCGGGGTTTCCTGAGTAGATACCTTTTACTCTGAATGATTTGCGCACCAACGAACCGGCTCCAATGACGCAGCCGTCGCAGATTGATGTGCCGTTGGCCATCACCGATTGGCTACCAAGGAATACATCATTGCCCACAGTGCAACCGCCGTTTACCATCGCTCCGGTTGAAATGTGGCAATAATCCCCAACGATGGCGTCATGCTCCACGTTGCTGTGGGTATTGATGATGCACCCGGTTCCTATTTTTGCATCGGCATTGACCATTGCAAAATGCATCACCACAGTACCTTCGCCTATTGTGGCTCGCTTTGAAACGTAGGCTGTTGATGCAACAAGAGTGGCTAATTTGCCTCCGGCTTCTCTGATTTTGTCGTGTAAGCGTTTGCGCAATGAGGGGTCTTTTATGCTGCCTACGGTTACAATAAATGATGCTGAGTTGACATATTTGGGCATATCGTCATCGCAACCTATCACTTTGTAGCCGAGTATCTCATTGCCTATTTCCGATGGGTGGTCGAGAATACCTACAATGTTGTAGCCACACGATTCAGCTACTTCGATAACCGATTTACAGTGGCCGCCACCTCCCACGAGAATCAGATTTTTATTCATGCCACAGGTCGTTTATACGTTATAAATGTTTGATTTGTATTTTTTGAGATTGTCTTCGCAAGTGAACCATTTGATAGTCTCTTCAAGACCACGGCGAATGTCGTATTCAGGTTCAAAACCGGTGAGGCTTTTAATCTTGGTGTTGTCGCCCCATAGACGGAACACTTCTGAATTCTTAGGACGAAGACGTTGGGTGTCTTCCACGAAATTAACATTTTTACCCATGATATCGGCAATGAGATTGAGGGTGTCGCGCATAGATATTTCGTAGTTGCTACACACATTTACCTCTTGACCTATTGCTTCGTCGCAATCGGCAAGTTGGATAAATCCGCGGCAAGTATCTTTTACGAAGTTGAAATCGCGAGTGGGAGTGAGGTCACCGAGTTTTATCTCAGTGGCACCATTGGCAATCTGTGTGATAATCGTTGGGATGATCGCACGTGCGCTTTGGCGAGGTCCGTAGGTGTTGAATGGGCGAACGATAACCACAGGCAATTCAAACGCATTATAAAAACTCATAGCCATGGCATCAGCGCCGATTTTTGTTGCTGAATAGGGCGATTGTGGTTGTTTAGGATGTTTTTCGTCAATAGGCACATATTGAGCAGTGCCATATACTTCGGACGTCGATGTTACAAGCACTCTGCGCACTCCGTTTTCTTTGGCTGCTTGACAGATGTTGAGCGTACCTTTCACATTTGTGTCAACATAACTATCGGGCGCTATATATGAATAAGGAATTGCTATTAATGCTGCCAAATGGAAGATGGTGTCAACATCGCGTGAAATGTGTTTACAATAGTGCGGGTCACGCACGTCTCCGGTAACTACTTCTAGATTAGGGTGGTTGATCCCTTCAAGCCATCCCCAATTATTGAAAGAGTTGTATTGCGAAAGTGCACGCACTTTGTATCCTTCATTGAGCAACATTTCAGTTAAATGCGAACCGATAAATCCGTCGGCGCCTGTAACAAGCATTATTTTGTTTTTATCCATCATATGTATTTTTTATTATTTGCAATAATGATTATTAAGCCCATTTTTTGAAATAGTAGATATATTCCTTTCCATTGTCGGCTCTATAAATAAGCGTCATTTTTTTTCCATTTAATTCAACGATATTAAGTGTTGAGATTCTGGCTTTAGGAAGGTACGTTTCGGGTAATGGGGAATACTTGTTGGACCCCTGGTTGGGGTTGTCGTTATCTGTGTGAGTGAAATTTAGTAATATTTGAGTGTCGTCATTAGCATAACTCCATGTACCCCATGATTCGTATCGGTCATGAGTAGTATCGTTTGCTCTAACCATATTAATAACCGATGCTTGAAATTTCCATAGTACATTGTCTTGATATGATGAATCCTTTTCTCCATCAATGGTAATCGTTTCAAGTTTCCAAGTGCCGAATAAATCGCCAATATCTCCATTGTTATGAGTGCAAGCATTAAACGATAATGCAATGACGATTAATAATATGATGCGTGATATTGTTTTCATTTTTTACCGATATTTAGAAGTCCGTTATAGCATACTGTTACACAAGAACCGAAGTTGTCGCCAAACATCGAGCCTTGATCAAATGCAATTTGTGCTTTGAATGATAACCCTTTAATTGTAGGAGGATTGTAGTTTACTTCGGCCATCACCGAGGTGTTCTCTACCGCTTTTGCACGAGGAATACGTCCATCGCCCCATGCTTTGCGATATCCACCAAGGAGACGATAATCTACTGCATTACTGATGTTTCCCATTAATCCCACATGGAAGCCTCTCACGAGGTTGTCAACAAACATAGGATATCCATCGGTGTTATATATTGGAGAACGCATGAATGGCGAGCCGATTGCCATGCCATAGTGTGCATAAGAGTTGTAGAAAGCATTGTTGTAGTATTCATCGCCACCTGTTGCTTGGTCAGTGATTGTTGTGCCGGGACTATCGGCCGAAGCCCAATGTATTGGTCCGGATTGATTGGTAAAATCAAGATATTCTACTACTGCACCATTAACCCATCCTTTGCGAGCACTTTTGTATTCAAGCCCCCAAAGACCATCAAACCCATTCATCTTGCCTATGCCTGAACCATCTTCCCATGGCCATTGGAAATATGCTTTTAATTCATCGTCGTTTTTGAGTCGATATCGAGCCATGAAGTCCCAACTGCCTAGGTGGTTGCCTGCTACAAATCCCTCTTTGTCGCTCAGTTTTGGGATAAACATCTCAAACATATCTCCGAGGTTGGCTGTGCGATGGTCGGTATGATCATATTTCCCATTACGATAATATTCGGTATAGCCGCCAAATTGCGCTGCTGCTTGCGCTCCGATTGTGATAGAGAATCGTTCATCGGGTTTGGTGCGGAAATAGGCACGTTTATATGAATACCATGTGTCTTGCGAAATGTGGCTATTGTAGTGGTTAAAGTGATTTCTAACCCAGTCATTGTCGGTAACTTTGCCGTATGAAATTTCTCCGCTTATTTGTACCCAACCATTAGTGAACGGAATGTTTTGAAAATCGATAAATCCGGCACGCAATTCGGGAATGGGGCGAGAGTTGCCACTCTCAATCAAGTCCCCGCTTGTGAGACTATTGTTGAGCATTTTTGACGCATGTTCCTTGAGCCCGGCAGTGAGGAATACTCCACGATATTTTACCTCTCCATATAATTGTTGAAGCCATATATAAGCCGGTTTCTCGCTGTGAGAATCAAATTGTGAAGTAGTAGGGTTGAAACGTAAATATTCTACTCCCGAACTCCATCCGGTTAAAAAATCTACCCCAAAACCATAACTAAATCTAGTATCGGTTGAAAGAGGTTTCCAAGCACTCAATCGTAATAATGAGTTATCTCTTTGAGTTATTATTCCATGGTTGAGTGACGATATATAGTAGGGAGCAAAATCTCCATCCCCGATAGTCCCTATTATAGTTGCTTTGTAATCAATAGGAACTTCGGCATTTATGGAAGTCATAATGCTCATTGCAAATATAACAGCGAATTTTCTTGCTGACTTAAAAATGCCCATTTGTTTCAATTTAATTATTAATGTGTAAAGATAGTAATAAAAAATGTGAAGCATCATAATTTTGCAATAAAAAAGGTGATAAATTTCGTATTTATCACCTTATATATTTACATTGGCATAGATGTTTGTCTGTTAAATAAAATAAGTGAATCACAGACAATCCAAATATCCATAAACAAAAGTTAGATTAAGATAATAATGTCATTAAGCCATGAATCTTAATGACTATGCAAATTTACATTTATCTATATATAAACACAAATATCCTGATGTTAAATGTTTGTTAAAATAGATGGCTGCTTTCTAGAAAAAGTATTTATTGATGTTTTTTTCTGAAGCGATACATGACGTAATCAATAGCATCTTTCTGAATTTGAGAATGAAGTAGATGGTTTACTAATAAGTAAATAGATAACCCAACGACCGATTGTGCAATTAGTAGTAATATTACATTGCTGATTACCATTGAAAGTAAACACATGGGTACGATAATAATGCACACTTGAATTAAATATGGGATTAAATCGGCCACATAAGCCCATCGTGAGCGATTAGTAAGTGGGGCAGTGACACATATCGTTGCTATCCAACAAATTGCTGACGCTATAACTTGTCCCCAAAGCAAAATTTTTACACCATATACAGGATCATTAGGTAGGGTCATTGCCATAAATGGGATTGTTGCAATGAGTGCAATTATCGCTACGCTATCACGCACTACTTCCATATATACCACTAGGCGAGCCTTGCCAAGTGAAATGATATAGTTGTTGTAAAGAGAGTTAAGAACAGTAAATATACCTCTGACAAGGAGTAATTGAAACAATACTATTGAAGGATCCCATTTTGTGCCGAATAGAAGATGGAAAATGGGTGTGGCCATAACTATTAGAAACCCTATTGCGGGGAATAAGAGATAGGCTGTGAACCGATTCATTTTGGTGGTAGTGCGAGTGTAGCGCTCAGGATCATCTTGCACTTGAGAAAGTACAGGAAGAAATGACGAGGTGAGAATTTGTGTTATTGACATAACACCCATTTTGCTCCATTTGTCTGATTGTGTGTAATATCCTAAACTCACCAATCCCACTCTGTTCCCAATGAAAAACGAATAAATATTTTGGAATAGAGTATTGAGAAATGAAGTAATCATCATACCTGAGCCGACATTGAAGAATGATTTCAATGCATTCCACGAAAAAGTCAATGACGGAAGCCAATGACTTGTAAACCAGAGTATAGCCGATTTTATTGCGGCTAATGAAATCGTTTGCCACACAACAGCCCATGCTCCATACCCATTGAGGGCTAATAGTATGCCAATGGCACCACTTATGATGAGACCAATTGAGTTGGATATTGCAATCATTTTTACATCCATTTTTTTCATCAATCGGTTGGTCTGTACGATTGCTGAAGCATTGAGTATAAATGATAGGAACATCACTCTTGATAGAGGAATTATGCGAGGGTCGTTTTGGAAACACCATGCAATGAGAGGAGCACAAACCCATAATATGGCATAAATGAGGGTTGCAATGCCTATGTTAAACCACAATACGGTGCTATAATCTACCTGAGTGGGATTTTTGCGTTGAATAAGAGCATAGGAAAATCCACTATCTATAAATAACGAGGCAAATGCTTGAAATACTAAAGTTGCGCCAACTAATCCAAAATCTTCTTGCGACAACACTCTTGCAAGTACAATGCCGGTGACGGCATAAAGCACTTGAGATAGTACACGATCAATAAAATTCCATTTAATGGTACGCGCTGTGCGAAGTTTTAAATCGGCAGTGTCGCTCATTGTAGCAGTATCGCTATAATTTCAGTATGGTAGTAGTTATTTTTCGTTGTCAAGAGGTATGATCTTGACTCCTACCGAACGTTTTTTTATTTGTTCGGGATTGCCTTTATAATATACCTTTCCTGATGATGCTCCTGCGACATTAAGCGAAGTTAGTGCTTGACATCCTATTGTACCGGTTCCGAGCATCACACATTTTGTGTCATTAGATACTAATTCATCGGCTTGAATTGTACCTGTCCCGGTGCAACTTAATTTGGCCGATTCACATTTCCCATATAATATTAATTGACCATTACCGGTGTCAATTGAGCCGTCGAGATATGTTACATCAATCCCTTTTACGATTAATCGTCCATTACCAATGAGACGGGCTTTAAAATTGGGGCATGAAGCCACGTTTAAAACTCTTACAGTTGAGTCTCCACTATTTTCTACTTTTGTGAGAAATTTAGAATAAACAGTTACAGTAGGGAGATTCTTATAATCAATACCATCGGTGGCTATTTGCATTTCAAGTCGCCCCTTGGTGTTGTTAAACATTAATACTGATGCTAATTCATCGGTTGCGATAAACACTGCACGACCGGTAGAATCGGGGTTGCACACATAATTTACATTTATTCCCTCTATAACTTTTAATTCTGTAAAGTCTTTTACGTCAAGTTCGTAACGAGAAAGTTTTTGTGCCGAAACAACACTTGTTACAATGATTAAGAGGATAATTGTCAAGAATGTTTTTTTCATAATTATTATGTTCTATTTAGATGTGATTTAATCGTTTTTAATTGTTATTACACCTGAGCCATTGGCTTTATTATTACTTAAATTCTTAAATGCTAACTTAGATGCATTAATGTTGCCGGCATTGTTTGAAATTAATGATAACTCTTTGACCTTGCCTTGCAGTGTGAAACTACCGGTGCTATTGGTTGTAAAAGAGGCTTTGCGCACGAGCAAGTCGTTAAAATTCATATCGGAATTCCCATTTATAATAAATGCACCATTGAATGCTTTTAATGTTTTGGCTTTTATCTCACCATTTCCATTATTTACAGTTGCCAATCGGCGGGCCTCTACATTGCGAACTAATATTTTACCATCGCCATTATTGACCATGCTCAACAGGTGTGCTTGCAGATTGTCAATCTTTATTGCTCCGTTGGCATTTTGTATAAGATGAAGCCGTTTTAATCGTGGTACATCTTTAACTAAAATGTTGCCACTGCCATTCATTATCAATGCTTTTAGTGAGTCATTGCAGAATACCACAATGCGCGACGCCACCATGTCGTTATCAGTATCACCATCAATAATTAATTGGTTGCCTTCGTTACGGCAATCAATACGTTGAGATGTTTCCTTGGTAGTGTTATATACTACATATCTATGTAATTCGGGGCGAAAACGACATTCAATTGTGATATTGCCATTTACGATTATCTCGTCAAAATTGTGAGCCGCAGCCAATACTACGCGATTGTTGATATCTATTTTATCTTGTGCATTTGTTGAAATGATACAAAGTGCAACAAACAAAAATAAAGAAAAAAATCGTTTCATAATCATTCGTTTTTAGAGGGGAGAGATTGTATATTGGGTATGATTTCTGTTTCAACGCGATGCAGAATTTCGTCAAGTTCGGCAAAATTGTCGGCACGAAGCATGGCTATGCGAGTGTCGCGGAAAAATGGGATACCCTTGAAAAGAGGAGATGTTGCCAAGTGGCGACGAATATGTAGAATTCCACGATATTCATCAATGCGATCAATGCTTTCGGCAATCTGTCGGCGTAAAATCTTGAATTTCTCAGAAATAGGCAATTCTTCTCCACGACTACCGGTCAGAAGCATCTGTTTCATATCATGGAATATCCAAGGAGCGCCTATTGATGCTCGCCCAACCATCACTCCGTCAACACCATATCGTTCAAAGGCTTCAACCAATCGTTCGGGAGTAGTGATATCGCCATTGCCGATTAGAGGAATTGTCAATCGGGGATTTTCTTTCACGCGGGCTATCATTTCCCAATCGGCATCACCGGTATACATCTGTGAGCGAGTGCGACCATGTACGGTGAGAGCCTTTATCCCACAATCTTGAAGTTGCTCGGCAAGTTCCACGATTATTTTGCTATTATGATCCCATCCTAAACGAGTTTTTACCGTAACCGGAATTTTAACAGCATTGACAACAGCACGTGTAATTTCAAGCATTTTGGGAATGTCGCGAAGCATTCCGGCTCCGGCACCTTTTCCTGCCACCTTCTTTACAGGGCAACCAAAGTTTATGTCAAGAATGTCGGGACAAGCTTCTTCCACAATTTTAGCGGCCTCAACCATTGGAGCAACTTCACGACCATAAATTTGGATAGCAGTGGGGCGTTCTCCCGGGTCAATAGATAGTTTGCGAGTAGTGGAATTAATGTTGCGAATTAGTGCATCGGCCGATACGAACTCGGTATATACCATATCAGCCCCTTGTTCCTTGCAGATCAAGCGAAAAGAAAGGTCGGTAACATCTTCCATAGGAGCCAACATCACCGGACGATTACCCAAGTCAATATCTCCGATTTTCATATAGTATCACTAATATAACCACGAAGATACTAATTTTATAGCGATTATCCATTATTTTAAGCATTTTTGGATAAAAAATGAGGAATAATGGGCACTCCTCTGCAATAATCACCACATCAATACAGTAAACTCGCTACTCTGCTCAAATTGCCACCTTAATGATAAAAAACAAAAAATCACCCCTTATGTTAGAAAAATGTGAGGATTTGCTCAAAAAGTGATTCTTCTCCGATTGGACAAAACAAATTTTGGAAACAAATTAAGTAAATGAACGGTCAAAATAAGGTGTGATTGCGTTAAAATGGGAGAATTTGACGCAATCACACTATATTGTGGCAATGAAAGATTTGCGGCTATTTGTCTTCGTTGCTTGAATGAGGAAAGTCTTTCCCTTTGGCTTCCCATTTTTTTCGGAGTTTTTTCATTTTTGATTGCCAATTCTTAATTTCGCTGTCAGAGGCTTCGCGATTTCCGGCAAATGCGGCTGATAACATACTGTCATATCTGCTATAAGTCGCTTTGTCTGAATTGTAATTGGATTGGTCAGACAGACTATTTTTTTCGTTCTTTTGTTGTTTGTTGTTTTTGGACGATCCACTGTTTGAAGAAGAACTGTTATATGTGTCTTCAGAGTAGCTTGCAGAAGATGGATTGATGGTTTCGTGCATCTCAGATATAATCTGAGAACCTTCTACAAGAAGATTTGCGAAGGTATTGATTAATTCCATGCGTTCTTTTTCTTGATTTATTTTGAATTTTTCTCTACGTGCGTCTTGTTCATGACTAAATGCAATAGGATAGTATAAGCCATCTTCAATATTAAATACACCCCAGTTTTTAGGTGGAATAATTAATATCCCAACTCCGTATTTTGATCCATTTTTAACATTGCAAAGAGTATATCCTGTGTCGTCTAAAAAAATGCCAATACCATTAGGTATATTATTAATTGTTTCGCCAACGAATAGTTCTCCATTAATTTCAGTAATTGAGAAACGCTGAATAGAATCGGGTGCTGATAGAAATTGTTCAATAGGTTTGTCATTTGAGAATTCACCTTTATAGATTAATTCTCCGATATTATTGTACAATATTCCATAACCTTCTTTTTTGCCTCTAAACCATTTCCCTACATAAATACAGCCGTCATAGCAATTTTTAATGGGTTGGTCTGTGGGGTTGATTTGTATTCCTTTTCCATGAAACTTTCCTCTACTAAAGTCTCCAGCATAAATGCCACTTTTATTGAATTTAAGAATGCCCATTCCATTGTATTCTTTGCCATTAGTTCCAGTCTGTCCATAATAAGAAATGTCATTTTCAGGAAAGAATACATCTGCAATATTTTGTGAATGTACGCAAAACGAGGAATATAATAATGTAATTAAAATAAAGTATTTTATCATAATATTTAACATTTGTGGAGTTGTGTTATGTGAAAATAAAGAGTGAGATTGAATAAATGAATCTCACTCCAAATGTATAGAAGAATTATAATTAATCTTCGGCAATATAGTCGGGATTTATTTCAAAATCTTTTGTCTTTTTCGTCTTTTTTAGAAACTCTTTTTCTGTTAATTCCCTGATTTTATATTTGACATCGCCATGGACAAGTTCTATATAATATGTTTTCCCATCTTCAAGATCAAGAGTAAAAGAGTCGGACCAATCTTTTGTGTGATCTTTGTTAGAGTATTCATAAGAAATAATTGTTTTACCTTCATTTTTAAAAATGCATTTCCGAATAGCTTTTTTATGCCTAGGCAAAAGACCATATAACATTTTTATAAATGGTGTTTCTATTGTAATTTCGCCACTATTAGCACCATTTACAGACACATGAAATGTCGGAAGTGTGGTCTTTGCATTTACTAAAAGATACACAGTCGATTCAGCCTTTGTACTACCCAAACCAAGTGAAAAGATGCATAGCATCAAAAAAATAATTTTTTTCATAAAAATAATATTTTAGTGAGAGTGCTGTCCCCAACTCTCATTTAATAAAAAAAAGAAACGTGGGACAACTATGCCACGTCTATTGAGAGGGTCGTAGGAAACCTTTAAAGAAGATGGGGATAGCAGCCCACGCCATATAGCGTGAGAACCGCTTTGTTATCCTCTCTTTAATGTGAAAATTTCCTACGTTTTCTCAATAAGAGATAAGCAAAACGCTTCTAATAATAAAATATGTCTTGTCACAAATTACAATGACAAGGCAAAGTTAGTTAAATATTTTTGAAATCCAATAATATATTGTTTGCTTTAGAGAAAATAAGGGGATTTATTTTGCAAAATAGAAAAGATACAAATTACTTCGTTGAAATACTTTTTATTAAGTGAAAGATAGGGTGGAGGTGTTTTGGGTGATGGATTGTGCTATTTGTTGTACCTGTTCGGGGGTGATGGCGTTGATGCGGTCGAGTACTTCGTCATTTGATGCTACATGGTTGTGGTAGAGCATTGAACGACCGGTGGTGATGGCTGCTTGTTCGCGGTTTTCCGAAGCCACAATAAGTTGGCCGAGGTATTGTTTTTTAGCGGCCTCTATCTGTTTTGATGTGAGGGCTTTTGATGCTAATGAGTCGAGTTGGTTTATAATCAATCTTCGGCAACGATTGAGATCGTTATGGTCGCAACCAAAGTATATGGCGAAGGCTCCACTATCGGTAAACATCGCCGATGACGCTTCCACGGTGTAAACTAATCCACGGCGTTCACGAAGCGAAACGTTAAGAAGTGAATTCATCCCCGGACCGCCAACTATGTTGGTAAATAGGGCAGTGGGATAACGCTGTTCGGAATACATGCCTTCGATGCGGCTGCCCATTATTGTGTGGCATTGGTGGTTGCCAAGGTCGCGTTTGATGTCAAATGTGGCCACTTTATTGGGAATAACGCGATTAATAGGCGCTAATTGGTTGGAGAGTGACCCAAAATGCTTTTCTGCAATCTTAAACACTTTTGAAGGACGTTCACTTCCCATATAGAAAAATACCATATTGGGCCCGGTGTAATAACGTGCCAGATATTGACGGCACACCTCGGAGGTGAATGTGGCTATTGTTGTGGTGTTGCCTAGAATGTTGTGTCCCAAAGATGATCCTTCAAACATTAGGTCTTCAAAATCATCAAAAATTGCTTCGGAAGGACTATCCAGATATGAGTTAATCTCATCGGCCACAACTTCGCGCTCTTTGTCAAGTTCGGCTGACGGGAATTGAGACGAAGTAACGAGGTCGGCAATAAGGTCAATGGCACGGTTGAGGTTGCCCGAAGGAAATATTGAATAGAGCATTGTTTCTTCCTTGGTTGTGTAGGCATTGAGTTCACCTCCCACTGCTTCCATGCGGTTGATAATGTGCCAAGCGCGTCGGTGATTGGTGCCTTTGAAAATGGTATGTTCCACAAAGTGAGCCAATCCAAAATGTTTGGGATTTTCGTCACGACTGCCCACATTTACAGCCACTCCACAATATTCAACACTTGAATTGGATTGACGATGAACGATACGAAGTCCGTTAGAGAGCGTATGATATGAATAAATATTATCGGCCATTATTTTATGCTGGGTCAACCCAGTCGCCTTCTGATTTAATCAAATTGATGAGTCGGGGTATTGCTTCTTCGGTAGGGATATTCTTTTCGATACAAGTTTTGTTTTTATATAGACTCACTTTGCCCACTCCGGCACCCACATATCCATAGTCGGCATCGGCCATTTCGCCGGGGCCGTTCACAATGCACCCCATCACACCTATTTTCAATCCTTTGAGGTGTGCAGTGGCTTCTTTCACAGCCTTAACGGTTGATTGTAGGTCAAATAGAGTGCGACCGCATCCGGGGCATGAGATATATTCAGTGCGAGAAATTCGTAATCGTGCTGCTTGGAGTATGCCAAATGATAGTCGAGCCACAGTTGCAGGCTCCACTAGCGGTGCATTAAGCCATATTCCATCGCGATTACCATTGAGCAATATTGTACCCAAATCGGCTGCCGCCATTAGTGTCACATCATCAAGTGAGGAATTGATATAATCGACTCGCATCACAATTGGATTTGTCTTTTGGGCTTGGGTAAATGCATGAGCAAATGCTTGCATTTCACCCGGTGCATTGATGTGATTGCTATATAATACAATAACCACATTGCCATCAATAACAGAAACAACCTCATTGATAGGTGTAGAGGCATTTACCTCAAGAAATTTTATAGGAGCATCGCAGCCTTTTATCGCGTCACGTTGTTGCCATGAAAAGAGTTGGCAATATTTGTTAGATCCATCGGTAAAAGGAACGATAATTTTATTGGCATCTACATCGGTTGGGATGTTATCGTCAGCAATATAGAAATAATCAGGAGTACAACCATCGGCATATTTTTCAGCATATCCATTGGCTATGACGATAGGCAACGCTTCTCCTCCTATTTTGCCAATCGTTTTGCTTGGTCGGCGAGAAGGGGCTTCGTAGCAGTATCCGTCAAAGGGCGAACCCTCTATTTGTGGAGCGTTGGCGCGTTGAGAAATATATTTAACCAATGCATCGGCTACAGGAATTTCGCATTCGGGTTCTTCGCTTAATGATACTCTTATCGTGTCGCCAATTCCTTCGGCAAGCAATGTGCCTATACCTACGGCCGATTTTACACGTCCATCTTCTCCATCTCCGGCTTCGGTAACACCGAGGTGTAGTGGGAAATGCATGTTTTCTTTTTCCATCGCTACAACTAGTCGGCGCATCGTTTCAACCATTATCACGGTGTTGGACGCTTTGATAGAAATCACTACATTTAGAAAATTTTGTGCCACACACACACGAAGGAATTCCATAGCCGATTCAACCATGCCGGCCGGTGTGTCGCCATAGCGACTCATAATTCTATCGGACAATGAGCCATGGTTTACGCCTATGCGTATTGCTGTGTTGTTTTTTCGACAAAGATCAAGGAATGGGATAAATGTAGCCTCAATCTTTTTTATTTCTTCGGCATATTCTTCGTCGGTGTAGGTGAGTTGTTGGAATGTGCGACTGGGGTCAACGAAGTTGCCCGGATTTATGCGCACTTTCTCTACTACTTCGGCAGCAGCAAATGCCGCACGAGGATTAAAATGGATGTCGGCAACAAGAGGAGTTGTAACTCCATTTTTGCGAAGTTGAGATTTAATGTTGCCGAGGTTCTCAGCCTCGCGCACTCCTTGAGCAGTGAGACGAATATAGGCAGCGCCGGCATCGGCAATGCGTTGACATTGTGCCACCGAGCCATCTGTGTCCATTGTTGATGTTGATGCCATAGATTGCAATCTTATGGGGTAATCACTTCCCAATGGAGTGCCACCGATATTAACGGCAACTGTTTTGCGACGATTATAATTGAATATGCTCATTTATCCAAAATGTGATTAATCTACTTTGAATTTATATTTTACATTTTTGAGATCTTCATTGGCTTTTACGATTTTTTCAGAGAGGCTTGCTCGATAAGTCGCAAAACGATTGGCTAGTGCTTCGTCACCAAGAGCAAGAATCTGAACTGCCATAACAGCCGCGTTCATGCCATTATTGATGCCAACAGTGGCAACTGAAATGCCGGGAGGCATTTGTACGATTGATAAAAGAGCATCAACGCCATCAAGAGTTGAATTGATAGGAAGCCCGATTACGGGTAGGGGAGTCATCGCGGCAATTACACCCGGAAGTGCTGCGGCCATACCTGCTGCGGCAATGATTACTTTGATGCCACGGTTTTCGGCATTACGTGCAAACTCTTCTACTTCACCGGGAGTGCGATGGGCCGAAAGTGCATTCATTTCAAATGGGACTTCCATTTGCTCAAGAAATTTTGCTGCTTTTTCAAGAATGGGGAGGTCAGATGTGCTACCCATTATGATGCTTACTACTGGTTTCATGATTTATCTTAAATATGTAATGTTATTAAATTGTCAATATAAATACCCAAAAGAAGCCGTTGAGAGTGCCGGCTAGTACTTGCTCAAATGTGTGGCATTTCAATATGAGACGCGAAGTGCCGACAAGTCCGGTGAGCAAAATCACGATACAGGTCAAATACATATAATCAAATGTTGCATATCCATTGCTCCAGATTGAAAATATTAAAGCAATAAGTCCGCCCATTCCGGCGCCATGTGCACTGATTTTCCATTTGAGATTGATCAGTGCCGAAGCAATTGCTGCAAGACCTCCACCAATCATAAACATAGGCATCCATTCTGGTGCATGGATATTTGAGAGATATATGGCGCTTGCTACATAACTAACAATCGTTATAATATAAGGCACGAGGCGATCTTTTTGCTGATTTACTCCCGGGTCGGAAATTTTGCCTAACTTAAATAATAGTGCAATTGCCGAAAGTGGAATAATACAAGTTAGAGCAAGAATAGCCAATGTCACGATTATGCGAGTTGATAATGGCGACATTAACGCTATAAATGTAAAATTAAGAGATATAATTACTCCATAGGTAGGAGCTAAAAGAGGAGTGAACGCAATGGATAAAATCTTTGCAATAATATCTATCCATGATTTTCGTGGAGCAACTTCATTGCTCATTTTTGCTTCATATATTTTATAAATTTCTTCTTCGGTCATGTTATAATTCTTTTCTTAAACGAGCCACAGGCAATCCAAGTCGTTCTCGATATTTGGCAACGGTGCGACGTGCTATATCATATCCTTTGTCAACAAGGATTTGAGTTATGGCTTCATCACTTAATGGTTTCTTCTTGTTTTCGTTTGATATAATATCTTTTAAAACAGCCAATATTTCATGAGATGAAGTGTCGTCATCTTCTTTTGGTCGTTCATTAAAGAATAGTTTCAATGGATATGTGCCTCTTTGAGTCATTACATATTTTCCTGCAGTGGCACGAGATATAACCGACAAATCATGGCCGGTAATAGCGGCAATGTCTTTTAAAATCATTGGGCGTATACGGCTTTCATCATCGGTGAGGAAAAAGTCGTGTTGAAGTTTTACGATGGCTTTCATCACTTGATAGAGTGTTTCTTGTCGCATCTTCAATATTTTGATAAACCCACTTGCTTCATCGCGTTTTTGTTTGATGAATGTAGCAGCCTCACGCTGACTTCGAGTCGCATTTGGTTTAATCTCGCATGCACTTTCCGAGAATGTCTCTTCGATTTGTAATTCGGGAATGCGATTAAGTAGGGTCAGGGTAATTTCTTCGTTATCATTGACTTCTATACTGAAGTCGGGTATGATATGACGCGTGCTGTCACTGATGCCACCGGTAATTATGCTTCCGGGTTTTGGATTTAAAGATGTGATTACAGCCAACACCTCTTTTAATTCTTCAATTGAGAGATTCAAGATGCTACGCAAACGATCATAGTGCATTTTAGAGAAAAGATCGAAGTAATTGTCTATAATGTCGGTTGCGATAGCAACAAGTTTGCTTTGTTCTTTGCGTCGTAGTTGAAGAAGAAGACAATCTCGAAGATCTATTGCCCCCACTCCGGCCGGTTCAAGGCTTCGCACAATGTTAAATATCTGCTTTAGATATGTTATAGATACATCAATCCCGACATTAAATGCCAAATCATCAATGATTGCATTTAGGTCGCGAGTCATGTAGCCGTTATCATCAAGATTTCCGATTATATATTGGGCTATGGCTTGTTGAGTTTCATCAAGGTCAAATTCCATCAACTGGCTGTTGAGCGTTTCAATCAGAGTATCACCTGATGAATCAACGGCAATGGGCTCAAAATATTTATCATCGGCGCTATGATTGCGTGCTTCTAATCGATATGAAGGGATGTCGTCCTCGTCGCGATAATCGGCGAGTTGCACCTCCTCGGCACTCTCGTTGAAAGTCTCGGTTGAGTCCTCGGTGAGATTGTTATTGTCATCGTTGTCGCATTGTTCGAGCGCAGGATTGTCATCAAGAGCACGACGCACTTCCTCTTCCACTTCGGGGCCGGTCATCTCTAGCATTTTGACAAACTGCACTTGCAGCGGTGTGAGCCGTTGCTGTAATTTTTGTTCGGTTGATAATCTTAATGATTCTTCCATTTTGCGTGCGATGTCAAATTATTATCCTACAAAAATAATCACAAATTCTCATATCTCACCTACACTAACGCTTAAACATTGCTAAAAGTGATATAAATTGGATTGAGTAATGTTGATTTTGTGAATTAACAAATAATAATCACTATATTTGTTCCAACTAAAATAAAACCTATCAACAATGAATGATTTTAATTACTATACCCCCACGCGATATCTCTTTGGGCGTGGAGTGGAGTCGCAAACTGGAGATTTAACTCGTTGGATGGGCGTGAACCGAGTGTTGCTTGTTTATGGTGGTGGCTCAGTGGTGCGAAGTGGGTTGCTCGATCGTGTAAAAGCATCGCTTGACGCATCGGGAATAGAGTATCTTGAACTTGGAGGAATACAACCCAATCCTACTGATGATCGAGTATATGAAGGCATTGATGTGTGCCGTCGTGAAAATCTAACAGGGCTTGTTGCCGTTGGTGGAGGCTCGGCTATCGATACTGCAAAGGCTATTGCTTGTGGTGTGCCTTATGAGGGTGATTTTTGGGACTTTTATGCCGGGAAGAAAATCGTAGAAGAGGCATTGCCCGTGGGTGTTGTGCTTACAATACCTGCTGCCGGGAGTGAAGGTTCGGGAAATTCGGTGATTACCAAACTTGATGGCTTGCACAAAATCAGTCTTCGCACCGATAGCGCATTGCGTCCTAAATTTGCTGTGATGAATCCAGAACTCACATTCACTTTACCACCATATCAAACAGCGAGTGGCATTGCCGATATGATGGCACATATTTTTGAAAGATATTTTACCAATACACCCGAAACCGAAGTCACCGACCGAGTGGCCGAAGGGGTATTAAAAGCAATTATTACCGAAGCACCACGAGTGATGGCCGAACCTGAAAATTATGATGCTCGTGCCAATATCATGTGGTGTGGCACATTGGCTCATAATGGGATTTGTGGCACAGGTCGTCAAGAAGATTGGGTGTCGCATTTTATGGAACATGAATTGAGTGCTGTTTATGGAGTAACACATGGCGCAGGACTAGCGGTTATTACTCCTGCATGGATGACATTCATGGCAACTCATAACCCCTCAAAAGGCGCACAATTTGCTCGTCGTGTGATGGATGTGGTTAACGATGATGATACATTGGCTGCCCTTGAAGGTATTGCTCGATTAAGAGCATTTTATGCCTCATTGGGATTACCTATAACTCTTGCACAACTTGGAATTGAGAATCCCGACTTTGACTTATTAGTGAAAAAACTACACGAAAATAAAGGGGAGGTGATAGGTGGATATTATCGCCTCACGGCTATTGAAACTCGCAAGATTTACGAATTGGCTATCTAATTTTAAATAACTTGAGATAGATCAAGGAGAGGCTCATTATGGTGGGCCTCTCCTTGTATATTATAAAGATAGATAGTGCATTTTAACTTGCTTGCATCACAAGAAATGTGGTATAAGCAATGTAGCATGCTACCATTAAACCACCTTCTAGGCGTGTGATAGTGCGTTGTTTAAATAACCATCCCACAATAAAGAACAATACACTTGCACCTAACATGGTGAGTAGGTCAATATTGTTAATTCCCCCCATTGAAAGAGGTGTTATCGTAGATGCGCAACCCAATACGAAAAATGAGTTAAAAATATTGCTACCAATGACATTTCCAATAGCCATGCCTGAATTGTGTTTCATTGCAGCAACAACCGAGGTGGCAAGTTCGGGTAGCGATGTTCCGGCAGCAACGATAGTAAGACCTATTACCGATTCGCTGACCCCCATGCTACTTGCAATGCCACTTGCTCCGTCAACAAAGAACTGACCTCCGAAAATCAATCCGGCAAGTCCTCCAAGTATGAATAAAAAGGCTTTAATACCCGACATTGTTTTGACATCTTCGGTTGACTCTTTATTGTTGCCATTTTTAGCGATAGAGAATGTATAGCGCATAAAGATGGCAAAAAACAAGAGCAGAATAAGTCCGTCGGCTCGACTAATAAGGTTGGATGCTCCATCATTAAGAATTACATCATTGGCGCAAAACAATATGGCAAGAGCTGATAATATAACGAGCGGAATTTCATTGCTCATGATGCTTTTCTCCACTTTTATGGGCATAACCAATGCCACACATCCTATAATCATGAGGATGTTGAAAATATTGCTACCGACAACATTACCGATTGCCAATTCGGCACTACCATCAATGGCTGATAGTGTGCTGATAACCAATTCGGGCGCAGAGGTGCCGAAAGCAACAATAGTCAACCCTATTACGAGGTCGCTCACTCCCCATTTTTTTGCTACTGATGATGCTCCGTCAGTCAGACAGTTGGCTCCGACTAAAATCAAAGCAAGACCACCGATTAATAATAGAATGTTTATAATCATTATAGCGTACCTTTAGTTGAAGGAAGTGAAAAGTTATTTATGTCACGATTAATCGCCATTTTTATGGCACGAGCGAGTGCTTTGAATATCCCCTCGATTTTGTGATGCTCGTTAGTGCCTTCGGCTCTAATAAATAGATTCATGCGTGCGCTGTCACTTAGGCTTTTGAAGAAGTGTAGGAACATTTCAGTAGGCATTTCGCCAATTTTTTCACGTTTGAAATCTGCTTCCCACACAAGCCATGGACGTCCGCCAAAGTCAAGAGCCACAGTGCATAGACAATCGTCCATAGGTAGGGTGAAGCCATATCGTTCAATTCCTCGTTTGTCGCCAAGCGCAATGCGTAAAGCATCGCCAAGTGCGATGGCTGTGTCTTCAATCGTGTGGTGTTCATCAACATGCAAATCACCATTGACTTCAATTTTAAGGTCCATACCCGAATGGCGACCAATCTGCTCAAGCATGTGGTCAAAAAATCCCAATCCGGTAGAAATATTACATTGTCCGGTGCCGTCAAGCGATAATTCGATGTCAATTTGTGTTTCGCTTGTGTTGCGAGTCACATGGGCTTTGCGTTCATTGTCGAGCAAGAATTTTGCGATTTCTCCCCATGATTTAAACGCACATTCGTTGATGAATATCCCTTTACACCCAAGATTTTCAGCCAATTTCATATCACTTTGTCTATCTCCGATTACCCATGAATTTTCAAGATCATAATTGCCGGTTAGATACTCGGTTAATAGAGCCGTGCCCGGTTTACGAGTAGGCTTGTTTTCATGTTCAAAGGTGCGATCGATGATAATGTCATCAAATACAATGCCCTCGTTTTCAAGAGCCTTGAGCATCTTGTTGTGTACCGGCCAGAAAGTATCTTCGGGAAATGAGTCGGTGCCTAATCCATCTTGATTGGTCACCATCACAAGTTTATAGTTCAATCGAGTGGTTATTAAGTGCATGGCGCGCATCACTCCGGGAAGAAACTCCAATTTCTCAAGTGAATCAACTTGATAATCCACAGGAGGCTCTACGATGAGAGTCCCGTCACGGTCAATAAATAATACTCGTTGTTTATCTTGTGCCATATTCTTGTAATTTTTCGATTAACAATCGGTTTTCTTCATCATTGCCCACTGTAATACGCAAGCAGTTGCCACATAGATGCACTCGGCTGCGATTGCGCACAATAACCCCATTGTCGCGAAGAAACGCATAAATGGCATTGGCATTTGCCACTTGTACAAGCACGAAGTTAGCATCCGAAGGGTATATCTTCTCTACGACATCAAGCATAGCCATTTCAGCCACAAGAGAGTTACGCGCGTCAAGGATTTCGGCAGTGACGCGATTGATGTTATCAATGTCGTCGAGCACTTTTAGAGCTTGACGTTGAGTGAGAATATTGATGTTATAAGGATATTTTACTTTGTTATATATGCCGATGATTTCTTGTGAGGCATACGATACCCCAAGTCGCATTGCAGCGCTTGCCCAAGCCTTTGAGAATGTTTGCATCACAATCATTCGTGGGAATTCGTCAAGATATTCCACCATAGAACCCTTTGGAGAGAAGTCAATATATGCTTCATCGATAATGGTAATCCCTTTAAATCGAGAGCATAACTCGCGTAATTGAGTGCGAGGAAATGCGTTGCCGGTAGGATTATTCGGAGTACATATCCATAATATCTTTGTGTTGTCGTCGGTGGCATTGATCACCGCATCAACATTAAGCGTAAAGTCCTCGTTAAGACTCACGCGACGATATTCCACATCATTGATATCGGCACACACTTGATACATGCCGTATGTAGGCTCAAGTGCTACCACATTATCAATCCCCGGGCGACAAAACACACGATAAGCAATGTCAATACATTCATCACTTCCCACACCGAGAAATATGCGTGAGGCATCAACTTTGCGAATTGCACCTAAACGCTCTTTTACCTCCCATTGAAGAGGGTCGGGATAACGATTAAGTCCTTCTATACGACTATTTTCATTGGCATCGAGCCATGCACGAGCCTCGCCGGTAAACTCGTTGCGAGCGCATGTATAAGGCTCAAGATTCCATATATTTGGTCTTACTAATTCTTGTAGTGTCATATCTATTATTAAAATTAACTCTCCCACTGAAAATGTAGGGGGAGTACGGCTAAGCCTAAAGGGGGTTGTTTTCTATCGATTTTATCCGCAGAGTCATCGCCATTTTGTGAGCGTGAAGGTCCTCATTTTCAGCCATCACTTCAACAGCACGACCTATTGAGGCTATACCTTGTGGAGTGAGTTCTTGGAATGTTATTTTCTTTGTGAAACTATCAAGATTAACCCCACTGTAAGTGCGAGCGTAGCCCGAAGTGGGTAGTGTGTGGTTAGTCCCTGAAGCATAGTCACCGGCACTCTCGGGCGAATATGGACCAATAAACACCGAGCCTGCATTTTTCACCTTTGAGGCTAGTCCCCATGCATCGCGATGGTTGATTATGAGGTGCTCGGGAGCATAGCAGTTAGAGAAGTCCATTACCTCGTCATCGTCGTGCAATAAAATCATTCGGCTATGACTCAATGATTTTTCCATCATTTCGCGACGTGGCAACACCTGTAGCAGATTCTCTATTTCAATGGGAAGTTGCTCAAGGAGTTTTTCAGATGATGTAACCAATATAGATTGGCTGTCAGGACCATGTTCGGCTTGCGATAGGAAATCCGATGCGACAAATGACGCATTGGCATTCTCATCGGCAATAACCAGAACTTCCGAAGGTCCTGCCGGCATATCGATTGAGACCTGTCCCTCACTCACTTGGCGTTTGGCCTCAGTGACAAATCTATTGCCCGGACCAAAAATTTTATACACGGCAGGGACTGTTTCAGTTCCGTATGCCATCGCAGCAATCGCTTGAGCACCACCTGTCTTGTAGATTTGAGTCACCCCGGCTACACTTGCTGCATAAAGTATCGCAGGATGTACCTTGCCATCTTTCCCTGCTGGAGTACAAAGGATAATCTCCTCGCATCCGGCAATCACGGCAGGCACGGCAAGCATCAACACGGTTGAGAATAGGGGAGAGTTGCCCCCTGGAACATATAAGCCCACCTTTGAAATAGGCACTTGGCGTTGAATACATTTTACTCCGGGAGCAGTTTGTACTTCCACCTCGGTAGCCTGTGCTTTATGAAAATATTCAATGTTTTCACGAGCAGTTTTGATAGCGCTTTTCAATTCCTCGCTCACAAGAGTTGATGCCTCGGCAATCTCTTCCTCGCTTACAGCAAGAGAATTGAGAGACGCACCGGTGAAGCGTTGCTCATATTCCTTTATGGCTTCATCTCCACGACTTGCCACATTGCTTATAATATCGGCAACGATAGCCTTAACTTCCTCAGCTTTATCGGCAAGTGCACGTTGTGATAATTGTTGCCACTTTTCGCGTGAAGGATATTTAATTATTTCCATTATTAGTCGGTTGAAAGTGACTATAGTACCATTTTTTCAATGTCAAGAGCGAGAATACCTTCGGCTCCCACAGCACGGAGTTTGCCAATGATTTCCCAGAAACGTTTTTCTTCAAGAACAGTGTGTACCGAACACCAATCATTGTTGGCAAGAGGTAAAACAGTTGGACTTTTGATGCCCGGCAACACAGCCAACACATCATCAAGTTTCTCGCGTGGCACATTCATCAATATATATTTTTTGCCATCAGCAGCCTTCACCGCATCAAAACGGAATAGCAATTCATCAAGAATTGCTTGCTTTTCGGCTGAGAGTTGTTGCTTTTTAGAGCCAATGAGCACTGCTTGGCTGTCAAGCACTTTTTCTACTTCAACGAGGTTATTGCTCACGAGGGTTGAACCTGATGAAACAATGTCAAAGATGCCATCGGCAAGGCCAATGCCGGGTGCAATTTCAACCGAACCGGTAATTACATGTATGTCGGCATTGATATTGTTTTCATTGAGAAACTTTTCGAGGATAACAGGGTAGGAGGTAGCAATCTTGCGATTATTAAACCACTCCACACCATTATATTCAATGCGCTTGGGAATCGCGAGTGAAAGTCGGCATTTGCTAAAACCAAGTTCCTTAATCACCTCTACTGCCATATCTTTTTCAAGTACCTCATTGAGCCCCACGATACCGATATCGGCAGTGCCCATTGCTACCGATTCAGGAATATCGTCATCGCGAAGAAAAAGCAATTCGACAGGGAAATTGCGAGAAGGAACAAGTAGAGTTCGTTTCACCGAAGTCATTTTTACACCGGCTTCTGAGAGCAGTTCCATTGTTTCTTCATAAAGACGGCCCTTTGATTGTACCGCAATTCGTAGTTTTGTTTCCATTGTTATATGTAGTTTTTAATTATTTCTATAAACAATTAGTAGGGAGTAACAAAAAAATAAGCCGGACACCTTATAAGGAAGCCGGCTCGGTATTTTGTCTTGTTAAAATCATATTGTTTTACACATACCTCATAACCACGCTTCCCATTAGAGAGCGAGATGATGATAATGATGATGTGTAGCGTTAAAAATCATTTTTTAGTGATTATTTCAAATATTTTCTGCAAAGATATAAACTTTTTGTTACAAATGCAATACTTTTTGTAGAAAATTGTCACAACACATGCCCCGAAGTATAATTCATAATCTCTAAAGCGTCAGCCCCAACTCTCAATTTCCATGCGTCAGCCATTGCCCACCTGTTTTAGGGGGGCTGTCGCTTGCGACTGAGGGGTTAATATTTTTAGACAGAAGAACATAACGTATAGCGCATAGGAATTTTGAATTATGCATTATGAATTTTTCAAGAGGAGAGCTAGGGTTATCAACATCCCTCATTATGTGTTTTATCTAAAAACAAAGCGAGCAACCCTATTGGATTGCTCGCTTGAGTTATGAATCAAATTGATTATTTCTTGATAATCTTCACAGGTGCATTGTTGTTTACTTTCACGAAGTAGAAACCTGTAGCAAGATCTTCGATATTTACAGTAGCAATTGTTTCGCCATCACCGTTGATATTCATCACTTCAACACCTGCTTCGTTGTAAATCACGATTGAGTTAATAGCCTCAGGTGATTTAACTGTAATAGTAGAGTGTGCAGGGATGGGATAAATTTGCACTGCAAGGATATTATC
>JAFQSX010000033.1 GCA_017409345.1 Muribaculaceae bacterium
ACTAAAAGAGTTATTTGAAAAGCGTGATGAATATGGCTCAGCCAGACAATCGTATTTTTTCTTATCCATTGCCAATTCTCACGTGAGTTCTTCCTAAAGGTTTGATAATCATAAATTCTATATCAAACTTCATCAAATATAACAAAAAACGATGAATAAAATTCACTAATTAAAAAACAAAATTAAAAAATGAAAGGTTTTAGAAAATAATGAAATGAATAGATCAGAATTAACTCTTATGGCAAAAGTGACTACTTAATCCTCATCTTCATCTCGCTAAAGCGACAAAATTCCTTAAAGTCACTAATGCTCTTAGTGGCCCTTCCACCTCCCCAATCAATAAAAAAACGTGATTGCCATGTGGCAATCACGCTTTGCATTAATATCTGATGGAAATATTATTCTGCTTTACCTGCTGAACCAAGTACGTTGATGATTTTGTGCTTGTAAAGTTTTTCCATGTTGTCGCGAGCAGGACCAAGATATTTGCGAGGGTCAAATTCTGCTGGTTTTTCAACAAAGACTTTGCGGATAGCAGCAGTCATAGCAAGACGGCTGTCAGAGTCGATGTTGATTTTGCAAACTGCAGATTTTGCTGATTCGCGCAACCATTCTTCAGGAATACCGATAGCTGCTTTCAATGCACCACCATTAGCGTTGATAGTTTCAACTTCGTCTTGAGGAACTGAAGAAGAACCGTGGAGTACGATAGGGAATCCGGGAAGTTTTTCTTCTACGGCTTTCAATACGTCGAATGCCAATGGGGGAGGAACGAGTTTACCATCTTCGTTTACAGTACATTGTTCTGGAGTGAATTTGTAAGCACCGTGAGAAGTACCGATTGAGATAGCCAAGCTGTCGCAACCTGTGCGAGTAGCGAAGTCAATAACTTCTTCTGGGTCAGTATAAGTGTGGTGGTCAGAAGATACTTCATCTTCTACACCAGCAAGAACACCAAGTTCACCTTCTACTGTTACATCATGTTGGTGAGCATAGTCAACTACTTGTTTTGTAAGAGCCACGTTTTCTTCGTATGGAAGGTGTGAACCGTCGATCATTACTGAAGAGAAACCGCTGTCGATACAAGATTTGCAAAGTTCAAAACTGTCACCATGGTCAAGGTGAAGTACGATTTGAGGATTTTCCCAACCAAGTTCTTTTGCATATTCAACAGCACCTTGAGCCATGTAGCGAAGGAGTGTAGCGTTTGCATAGTTGCGAGCACCTTTTGATACTTGTAGAATCACTGGAGATTTTTCTTCTGAAGCAGCCTTGATGATTGCTTGAAGTTGCTCCATGTTGTTGAAGTTAAATGCGGGGATAGCATATCCGCCTTTGATTGCTTTAGCAAACATTTCACGAGTGTTTACCAAGCCTAACTCTTTGTAACTTACCATTTAGCTTTATTTTATTAAGTGAATAAAATTTGTTTTCTTTTTTCGTAGTGCAAAGTTACTGCTTTATTATCTTATTTAAAAGCACAAAAGCAATAATTTTTTCTAAAATATAGATAATCAAGCATTATTTTTTTGTCAAATTGATATATCCATAAGCACAGCCCACAAATAACGCTCCTCCCACAATGTTGCCTAATGTGGCTGGAACAAAACTTGTGTTTATAGCGTGCATGATATCAATATTTGCGCCTTCCATCATGCCGAGGGGGATGAAGAACATGTTTGCAATTGAGTGTTCATATCCAAGTGCAACAAATGCCATTACAGGAAGCCAACAGCCAAGCATTTTGCCAACGAAACTGCGACTTGACAATGCTAACCATACTGCAAGGCACACACACCAGTTGGCTCCAATGCCTTTAAGAAATACCATTCCCCATGACATTGAGACTTTGGCTTCGGCGACCTTAATGATTGCGCTATGATATGGGTCGGATGCTGTTAGACCACATTGATATACCAAGAAATAAGTAAAAGCCAATGCGCCTACGAGGTTCCCAAAATAGACGAGACCCCAATTCTTTAAGATGGGCCACATCCCATAATGTTTTTTCATGTAAGCAGGTATCAATAGGGCATTGTTTCCGGTAAATAGTTCGGCACCGAGTATTACTACCAATATCAACCCAATGGGGAACATACAGCCACTTAATAATTTTTGGAGTGAAGGATTGTTGGCTGTGATTTCGGGAAATCCAAACCCTATTACGAGCGATAAGATTCCGCCAAAGGCAATATATACTCCGGCAAGCATTGATAACACGGCAAATTTGCCATAGTTGCCACTGCTTAAGTCTATTTTATTTATGCCAACTTTTACTGCACTTTCAATGACTTCTTTAGGTGTATTTATACTCATGATGTATCAAATAATATTATTATGATACAAATATACGAAAAACAAACGATTATTACACTATTATAGTGTCAAGTATGTCAATATGTATGTCAATAGAGGCATCCCCAATATATAGTTAAGTGGCTTATTGGTTGAATCTATCGAAATTCCATCAATAAAATAATAAAAACCGACCTTGCCACACTTGGCAAGGTCGGTTGTGTTTAAATTATGAGTTCAATTTATTTATTTTTTGCCTTTTTTCTTTTCAAGTTGGCGTTCGATTGCTTCGAGGCACATATCGATTGCTTCTTCAAAAGTGTCGGCAGTTTTTGAGGCTACTATATCATCGTGTTGAGGCACTGCCACTTTCACAATTGCCTCTTTATTCATTGCGGTTTCTGGTTTTACGACTTTAAGCGAAACATCAACATTGGAGATGTCTTCGTTTTTACGAGCAAGACGTTCGGCTTTTTTGTTGATAAACTGTTCAAGTTTTTCAGCGATGTCGAAATGGATGGCTTTAATTTTTACTTCCATATTATCCTCCTTTTTTTAATGCACGTGGATGTGCGTGTTGATAATTAAGTTTTAATTCACGGTATGTTATATGTGTGTACACTTGCGTTGTGGCAAGTGACTGATGTCCTAATAATTGTTGTACGGCATTTAAGTCGGCTCCATTGTTGAGCATATCGGTAGCAAAGGAGTGACGCAGCACGTGAGGACTTTGGCGTGACGCATGTGTGTTGGCTTCATTCAATTTACGATGCACGATATTGTATATTAATTTGCGATACATCGGTTCGCCTGTTGGACGAGTAAAAAAGAGTTCAGGTGTATAACCGACTAAATCGTCACGTAATATTCGGTATCTATTTATAATTTCACACATTTCGCTGCCAAAAGGGATTATTCTTTCTTTATTACGCTTCCCGAGTACTTTTAGTTCGCTACGAGTGCAATCAACATTGACATCGGTCAAGGTTTCAAGTTCACTACAGCGCATTCCGGTAGAGTAGAACATGAGCATAATTAGATGGTCTCTAGTGTCAATAAAATCCTCGTTATCCCATGAAGCATCAAGCATTGTTTGCGTTTCGCTTGGCCTGATATAGATAGGTAAATCTTTTTCGACTCGCGCAAGTTGTAATTCGGAAGCGGGGTTTATCTTTACTCCATGGTAACGATTGAGATATTGATAAAATGCTCTTAATGATTGGACCTTACGTCTGATAGTGCGAGGTGCATTTCCTTCTGTAGCAAGGTGTGAAATCCAGAGACGCAAATCATTTGTGGCCATGTCGCAAGGATTGAATGTTTCAATTTTTCCTCCCGTAGCATATTCACGCCATTGTTCAAGATCATGCTTATAAGACGAAACGGTGTGAACCGAAAGATTCAGTTCACACCGTATATATGTTATGAAAGAATTAATTAGCATGTCTTATCGTACTACGATTTTGGGATAGCCCATTAATCTATTTTCTATAGTACGAATTTATGCTTTTCTTTTTAATTTTCCAAATAAATTAGATGATTTTTTTTAATTATTCTTCAACCGAACGTAATTTTTGTACGTAAACAGCTTTCATCATTTTTTTACGATTAGTCACTGATGGTTTTTGGAATGCTTGACGGCTACGAAGTTCTTTTACGATGCCTGTTTTTTCAAATTTGCGTTTGAATTTCTTTAAAGCTCTTTCAATGTTTTCGCCTTCTTTTACTTGTACGATGATCATTTTGTTATAATTATTTTTTTTGTTATTATTTGCTAATATTATTGTTTTTGCGGGCACAAAGTTACACATACTTTTTTATATGTCAAAACTTTTAACCCCATTTCTTGTGTTTTTTACAAAAAATGCGTTTGAAAAATATTTTGGAATCTATTTATGGTTGAATAAATCTATAATATAGTTCCAGCCCCCTTCCTTATAAAAAGTATTGTGTCGTTTATTATTAATTCAAAATGATTTTATCCGGTATATTATCTCTATCACAAAGATAGAGTAATAAAATCGACTGCAAAATTAGCAATAATTTACTAAATAACAATGTGTTTTTGGTAAAAAAAAGTATCAATCTCACATCTCGACCTCCATAAAAACACCTCTCCAGGATATTCTACAACACACACAACACAAAAGCGAGCAACCCATTTGGATTGCTCGCTCATTATAGATTATAGTATAGAGTTCTAAACTCTTAATTATGAATTATGCATTATGAATTATGAATTACTTAACGTATTCTTTAGTTGCTTTGTTGCCTTGAACCTTAATGAAGATACCATTTGAAGGATTAGCAACTTCAACACCTTGTAGGTTGTAGTATTTAACAGGTGCGTCAGCATTTTCAACTTCTACGCCATCAATACCTGAAACTTCTTCGATTGCGAATGTGAATTTTTCAGCAACTGTTCCTGGAACGAAGTGGTAGATGTAAACTGCTGATTTGTTGATGGGCACTGCGATGAAACTACCGAAGCAAGCACCAAGACCGGTCTTTTCGCCTTCTGTCCATGTTGCAACACATGTACCTTCTTCATCGTAGATTGCAAATGCTGAGCCACGAGTATTAGTTGTTCCGTCAGTAGTTACAGGCATGATGAAGTAAGATTTATCGTTAAGTTTGAACCAGTCAAAACCTTCAACACTAGCGTTTGCGGTAGTGCAACCACCATCGGCAGTAGAGAATGTCCATGCTTTTACCATATCAGTGTTGTCG
>JAFQSX010000034.1 GCA_017409345.1 Muribaculaceae bacterium
AGTTTCGGAGTTGTATTGTTTGCTAATTCCAAAGTCAATGAGTTTTACATTGTCATTGTTGTCAATTAGAATGTTTCCGGGTTTAATGTCAAGGTGTAACACATTGTTGCGATGGATTTCGGCAACAGCCTCACAAAGTTGAGAGGCATAGCGCAAAGTTGTCGCTTCATTAAGGTGTCCTCCTTGGTTTATTATAGTCTGTTTTAGCGAGAGTCCATCAATATACTCCATAACCATATATATCGTGTTGTTTTCCTCAAATATATCAAAAACCGATACAATGTTAGGGTGGCGCAATCGAGATAGAATAGTGGCTTCTTTCCTTAATTTTTCTTTGAACTTACCGAATATTTGATTCCCAGTAGGTGATGAAACAGTTATAAATGAACTGTCAGAGTCACGTACGCAATAATCTGCAAAGAAAAACTCTTTAATGGCAACTGTTACATTGGTTGTAATTTTCCCCATTGTTCCAGTTACTTCAGTGGCAAAATTAGCCTTATATGTAATGGCAAATCCACCTTGACCTATTTTTTCAATGATACGATATTTGCCACCTTGAAGTACATGATTTTTACTTAATTCCATAGCTGTTAAATTGGTATTCAAAAAACAAAATTTCCACAAATTTAACAAAAAGGCGCCGTTTCACCCCCCCATAATGTTAAAATATATCAAATAATAGATTTCAATAAGTGGATTATATGTAAAATAATGCAAAAGAGGTAGTATGTAGACATATTAATAATATTATTATATGTGTTGTTTGTTATAATATTAAAATAATGAGTTTTGTTGATTAAACATAAAATGTATGAATGTGAAGATTGGTAATATCATTGAATATTTACATCTGATTTTGATTGATATACCATAGGTTTACATTAACTTTGTAGAAAATAAAAAACATTGACACTTAAAGAATCAATAAAGAATATAAGAAGTCGGCTTGCACACGTTGTGGGCGAGAGGGAGGCTTATTGGATGTCGCGTGACATAATAGAGGATGTTATGGGATATTCCGAGGTTGATATGCTCCTCAAGGCCGATGAAGTGTTGAGTGATTATGTGGAGAGGCATATTGATGCCATTACAACTCGCGTGGAAGGAGGGGAACCTCTGCAACAGGTGTTGGGGTGGGCCCGATTTGCCGGGAATAGATTTAAGGTTACAAAAGATACTTTGATACCACGTCCGGAAACGCAAGAATTGGTTGATATGATAATCGCTCGACATGGTGAATCGAAAGATTTGCGAGTGATGGATGTGGGTACCGGTTCGGGATGTATTGCAATTTCTCTTGCTCGAGGATTGAAATTTGCACAAGTGAGTGCAATAGATATTTCTCCTGAAGCGTTGGCTGTGGCGCACGAAAATGCCAAGTCGTTGAGGACGCAAGTGGATTTTGAATGTCGAGATGCGTTGTCATTGCAATCTAGTGGAGGAGAGTGTTATGATATAATCGTTAGCAATCCACCATATATCGTTGAAAGTGAACGTGTCGGCATGGAATGTCGGGTGCTTGATCATGAACCATTGTCGGCCTTGTTTGTACCCGATGATGATGCGTTGCTTTTCTATCGTGCAATTGCTAGATGGGGTAGAGAGGTGTTGAGAAAAGGAGGGTATATCTATTATGAAATAAATCCTCTTTTTGCCGATGAGATGAAGGTGATGATGCGAGAAATGGGATATGATAATATAGAGATAGTTAAGGATATGCAGGCTCGTGATAGGATGCTTTGCGCTCGGTGGTCAATTGATTGATGTAGAGGATGGAAGAAAAACGTAAAAAAGTGGTCAAACCACAAGATGCCATGATGCGATTGGAGTCTTTGTGCGCACAGTCGGAGCAGTGTGTCATGGATTTACGTTTGAAATTATATCGATGGGGTGTGAGTCAGACGGATAGTGCGAAAATAATAAAGCAGTTGATTGAAACTCGATTTGTTGATGATGCACGTTTTGCAGTGGCTTATTGTCGTGATAAATATCGTTTTAATCGTTGGGGACGAGTGAAAATCGTGTATGGTCTGCGAACTAAGCAAATATCAAGTAAAGATATTGATGCTGCGCTTGACTCAATCGATGAAAAAGAATATGAGGAAATATTGGAGGGAGTGATTAGGTCAAAGGCAAAAACTATCAAGGATGTAAACACTTATGAAGGTCGCACGAAACTATTTCGATATGCCGCATCGCGGGGCTATGAATCATCGCTAATTGCACAAATAATAAAGGATTCAAAACGATGGACCTAAAATGGCTGAAGGAGTGGGGCGATGATGCATTGAGGGTGATTTTCCCGAAGGTGTGTGAGGTGTGTGGCCGGTCATTGACAAGAGGAGAGGAACTGCTGTGTATGCATTGTTACCTCGATATGCCACGTACTCGATTACATCAGGAACAATTTAATGTGATTCATCAACGATTGGCAGGGAAAGCTCCAATAGATCGAGCTACGGGTTATTTCTACTATTATAGAGATAGTGACTATGCCCGATTGATACAAAATGCAAAATATAAAAATCGACCTATCATTATAGAGCAATTGGCAAGGATGTATGTCAAGGAATTAAAGTCGGATAAATTTTTTGATGATATTGATGTTATAGTGCCTGTGCCCATGCATTGGTTTAAAAAGTTGCGAAGAGGATATAACCAAAGTGAGATTTTGGCAAATGCGTTAAGTGACGCAACCGGGATAAAGGTGTGTAAATCACTAGTAGCCAAAAGAGGGCATAAGACACAAACTAGAAAAGGTCATTTTGAACGATGGCTTAACACAAAGGACCTTTATGATGTGAAAGATGCGTCACAATTAAAAGGGAAACATGTGTTAGTGGTTGATGATGTGATAACTACCGGTGCCACAATATTGGCTTGTTGTGAGGCTATTCATAGCCAATCACCATCAACACGTATCAGTGTATTGACGTTATCGGTAACACATTTGCAATAGATGTGATGTTTACTTCAATTCAATCTGTGTTGCTGAGATGGGACGATTGAGGAATATGCTTGCCATTTCAGCAAATTTTGTGGCGTTTTCAGTTGTGAGATATTGAGTAGAACCACCTTGAGTGCAACGTGCATCGATTTCGGGGTGACGACGCATATAATCGACAAGACTTTCTGCAATGATTTCTCCTTGTTTGATTACTTGTGCCGATTGTGGAACATATTGGCGAATTTTATCATACAACAATGGATAGTGAGTACATGCAAGTAGTACGGTGTCAATGTTGGGTTGTTGACCAAAAAGATTGTCCACTTCTTGTTTTACAAAATAATCTGCGCCGGGTTTGTCGGCTTCGCGATTTTCTACTAAAGGTACCCACATGGGACATCCGTTGCCATAAGTATTAAAGTGGGGGTGTAATTTGGCTATTTCGATGTTATAAGATTGGCTTTGTATAGTGCCGGGTGTGCCGAAAACACCAATATTGCCATTCTTTGAAATCTCCCCAACTTTTTCAACGGTAGGACGAATAACCCCAAGCACTCTGCGATTGGGATCAATGAGTGGTAAGTCTTTCTGCTGTATGGTGCGAAGTGCTTTAGCCGATGCTGTGTTGCAAGCAAGAATAATTAGATGACATCCTTGCTCAAATAGATAATTTACGGCTTGTAAAGTGAAACGATAAACAATATCAAAAGAGCGAGTCCCATATGGCGCACGAGCATTGTCTCCTAAATAGATGTAATTATAATTGGGCATGGCACGCTGTATTTCGTTCAAGATTGTAAGTCCTCCATATCCTGAATCGAAAACGCCAATAGGGCCCGGTGTGTCGTTTAATCGTTTCATGATGCAAATTTATGAAATCTCTTTATAAAAACAAAACAACGGATAGACTTTGGTCTATCCGTTGTGAAATATAAATGGAAATGTTTTATTATTTCAATCCGAGTTTGGTTTTTACTAATGGAGTGACATCAATAACATCTTCTCCGGTATAAATTGCAGAACCTTCGGGGAAAATAGCGGTAAATTTATTTTCTTTACCTACGGCCTTAATAGCAATCATAATTTTTTCGCGAATAGGAGCGAGGAGTTGTTGTTGTTGTTGTTGAATATCGCGTTCTGCAGTTTGAATGAATTGTTGATATTTAGTGTCAAGTTCTTGAATTTCTTGAATGCGACGTTCTTTAATTGATGCTGGAGTAGTTGCATCTTTTTCTAATGCTTGATATTCGGTGTATTTTTTTTGAAGTTCTTCTTGAAGTTTCTTTATCTCACCATCATACATTTTAGATTTTTCTTGAAGTTGAGCCTGTGCTTGAGCAGTTTCAGGCATTACTTGGAAAACAGAGTCGGCAGAGATAACACCGATTTTAGTTTGTGCCATTGCACACATTGGAACCGCAATCATGATTGCGAGAAGAATTTTCTTAATCATTTTCTTATAATGTGATTTTAGTTATAAATTCAGTGAATTATAAAAAGTTATTGCAAAGGTAGTTTATTTATTTTGAATAACCTAATTTAGCCAATACTTCGTTGCTCACATCAATGCGAGGAGAGGCAAAAACGATGCTTGTAGATGACGCGCGATCAAAAATTACTTGATATCCTTTTTCTTCCGAAACTTTTTTAACGGCATTATATATGTCATCTTGTATGGGTTTAAGAAGGCTTTGGCGTTTTTTTGTCATTTCTCCATCTTGTCCGAAATATTTATTGCGAAGTTCTACAGCCTCTTTTTCTTTGGATGTGATTTCTTCTTCTTTTTTCTTTTTTTGGTCATCAGTAAGGAATACCATGTCAGCTTGGTAGTTTTTGTATAAAGTTTCGGCTTCTTTAAATTTTGTTTCAACTTCTTTTTGCCAACGTTGAGATAGTTGATTTAATTGTTCGTTTGCCATCTCATATTGAGGAATGTTTTTAAGGATATATTCCATGTCAACGAGCGCAAATTTTTGTGCTGAAGCGCCAAATGCGCATGCAACTATAACTAATAGAGTTAATGCTAATTTTTTCATGATTAAATGATTTTTGTTGATACTATGATATTATGACTATCAAAAAGTAAAAAAGTTTAGTTAATCACAATGTTTAGAATTCTTGACCTAGGATGAAGTGGAAGTGACTGCCTCCTTTTTGTCCATATACTTCATCAAACCCGTAAGCCCAGTCAATCCCCATCATACCAACCATTGGGAGATAGATGCGCACACCGGCACCAGCACTGCGTTTGAGGTTGAATGGAGAGAAGTCTTTAACTGAAGTCCACGCGTTACCTGCTTCAACAAATGCCAAACCATAGATGGTTGTTGTGGGTTGAAGCATAAATGGGAAGTGTAATTCCATGCCGAGGCGAGTGTAGGCGTAACCTTCTTTACCCCAAGGAGTGAATTGTCCGTTTTCATAACCACGCAACCCTATTGTTTCAGTTGCATAGGTATAACTACCGGTCATACCATCTCCACCCACATAGAATGTTTCAAATGGAGATTTTAACCAACTATTATAACTTCCCAATAAACCGAAATCGGCACGAGTCATCAACACCAAAGTCCATTGTCCGTATGGGTCGGTAAGTGGTGTATAAGTGCGAGAACGGAATTTGAGTTTCCAATATTCAATCCATTTATAGAGCTCTTTTTTAGAGTCGGTAGTGTTTTCTTTGTATAGTTTTTCCCAATCTTTTCCAGGGTTTAACCAAGATGCAGGAGGTGTCATTTGTAAATTGAGTGAGAAAGAACTACCACGACGAGTGTATAGTGGGTTGTCAATACTATTACGAGCGAGAGTAAGCCCCAACACAATAGAATTTGAAACACCATTGTTCATATAATATAGGTACTCCCAATTCTTCAAATAATACCAATTATAAGATAATTCAGCCGATAGGGTAAAATAGTCGTCAGGCCAATTCAAGCGTTTGCCGAAACCGAGTGTCACACCGGCCATTTGTAATATTTTATTGGGGTCATAAGCATTCTGAATACTATTTTGATAGTAGTCAGAACCATAACCATAGTTATATCCATAGCCGCCACCATATAGATATGGGTTAGACCAGTTGCTATTATAATATGATGAGTTTACACCTGTTTGTCGGCTATAATATGCCGATAATGATAGTGAGTTAGGACGATTTCCTCCAAACCATGGATCAAGGAATGAGATGCTATATGCTTGATAGTATTTAGCATTGGTTTGTGCACTGATTGTAAATGTTTGTCCTTCGCCTTGAGGGATGATGCCGCGATAAGAGTCGGGACGAAATAGATTTTTGATAGAGAAGTTGGTAAATTTCAAAGCGAGTTTACCGATAACCCCTGTTTGACCCCAACCTAATGAGAATTCAATTTGGTCATTTGCTTTTGACTCAAGATCAAGAACGATATCAACGGTGCCATTTTCCTCATTTGGGCGAATATCGGGTTGCATATTCTCTGGGTTGAAGTGTCCTGTTTGTGCGATTTCACGAAGAGAACGCATCAAGTCATCTTTGCTAAACAATTCACCCGGTTTAATACGTAATTCACGGCGAATAACTTTTTCGTATAATCGGTCATTACCATTAATTACGACTTTGTTGATACGTGCTTGTGGCCCTTCAAACATGCGAAGTTCCAAGTCAATAGAGTCGCCTATAATGTTTTTTTCAATAGGAACAAGTTGATAGAATAGGTATCCCTTGTTCATATAATAGTTAGAAACGGCATCATCGTCTTCTGACAAACGTTTGTTGAGAAGTTTTTGGTTATAGACTTCACCGGGTTGAATCCCGAACACGTTAGAGAGTTCTTGAGAAGAGTAAAGTGTGTTGCCAACCCAATTTATATCTTTGATATAATATTTTTTCCCTTCATCAATTGTGATATATACATCAACGTTCTTTTCGTCATATTTTACAACGCTATCTGCTACGATTTTAGCATCGCGATACCCTTTTTCGTTATATTTTTCAATGATGCGATTGAGGTCATCGTGGTAGTCGGTTTCCACAAATTTTTTCTGATTAAACAATTCGAGGATATTGTTTTTTTCGTTGGTTTTCTTCATGGCTTTTTTGATTGTTTTATCGCTCAAAACATCATTGCCTTCAAGATATATTTTGTGGACTTTTACTTTGTTGTTTTTGTTGATTTTGATGTCAACAATCATTTCATTTTGCTTAGAAAGGTCTTCGCGAAGGTCAATTTTTACTTGTGCATTACCAAAACCTTTGTCATCAAAATATTTCTCAATGATTTGAGTGGCTCGGTTCACGATATTTTGTGAAATCTGATTACCTTTCATTAATTGAAGCCTTTCTTGAAGGTCCTCTTGTTCGCCTTTCTTTATGCCATAATAGTTTATTTCAGAGATACGGGGCTGTGTGCGAAGGGCAAGTTCAAGCCACACTTTGTTTCCTGCAATTTTTTCAACTTTAATTTGTGCTTGAGCAAAGAGTTGTTGCTTCATAAGACGTTTTGCTGCAGCCGTAATATCTTCGCCCGGAACTTCAATGATATCTCCAATTTTCAATCCGGAGTATCCAATGATAATGAATTTTTCATAGTTTCCATTTCCTGTTACATTAATGCCTGCGATTTCGTATTTTTTAGGCATAGATGAGAAGATAACAGGGGGATTATATATGGTATCTACTTGATTTTGAGCATTTGTGCTAAAAATCGAACCACAGATAATTGAAATGAAAATTAAAAGTTTATATCGCATAATGTTGAAAAAATTATCATTTATTAATTTGTTCGCTAGTCAATCCGAAACGACGTTCGCGTGATTGATATTGAATAATGGCTCTGCAAAAATCATCTTTGCTATAGTCGGGCCAAAAAGTGTCAGTAACATTAATTTCAGAGTAAGCAATCTGCCATAAAAGGAAATTGCTGACTCTCATGTCGCCCCCGGTGCGAATTAATAAGTCGGGGTCGGGCATTGAAGATGTATTGAGGTGAGATGTAATTGTTTCATCAGAGATGTCTTCAATTGCAATTTCTCCATTCTTTACTTTTAAGGCAATCTCTTTACATGCATTTGTGATCTCCCAACGAGCAGAATAACTTAAAGCGAGGCAAAGTTTTAGACCGGTACAATGGGAAGTGTCTTTTATGCATTGACATAAACGATCATACGCTTCTTGTGGCATTCGTTTTACATCGCCTATCATTGTTAAACTCACATTATTTTTTATAAGGTCGGGAGTCTCTCGTTCGATTGCAGTTACAATAAGATGCATGAGAGCATCGACTTCCTCTTTTGGCCGATTCCAATTCTCGGTAGAAAAAGTGTATAAAGTGAGATATTTAATGCCTATTTCTGATGCTATTTCAGTTATACGACGCACTGTATTGACCCCTTCAACATGTCCTGCCGAACGATTTAATTGGCGTGCTTTAGCCCAACGGCCATTTCCATCCATGATGATTGCAACATGAATAGGTAGTTTAGATTGGTCGATTTGGTCAATTAGTGTCATATATTTATGCTCAAATTAGTTAATCAACATAGTGGCAAGTTTCACATCGTTTGCCAAATTCATAAGTTATTGATATTGCAAGTTGAGAATACCAATCGGTATTTTTTAAGAAAGAACTTTTTATCTGATATAAATCAGACAAGTCTTTTCCGTCAACATTATCGCCTAAAACTTTTGTCATAGAGAATTCTACCCCAAGGTTTAAGCGTTGTTTAAGTTTGTATTTTAGACCTATTGCCATAGGAATATTTAACGCGAATGCAGAATTTCCGTCACATGTAGCAAGAGTTGCTCCAATCCCAACGGCCAAATAAGGAGACCACCGGCGCATTTTTTTAAATGTTTCACCAATGCCATAGTTGAAGAAATTGAATTCGCAACGAGCCCCTAAATCATAGTATTGAGAAGAAAAGTCATAATTCAATCCATTAGGGAATTTGTCTTCATAGTCGGCAGTGTTGCCACTTAATGAGCCTGTTGAGAATATTCCTCTAAAAGCCCAGCGACTATTAGGAAGATATCTAAATGAAGCACCTACAGTATATCCGGGATGCTTAAACATATTGCTTTCATTGGCATCACCAAGGTATCCACTCATGCCACCATGTACACCTACATCAAATTTATATGAGGCGAATTCCTCGGCATTGGAATGTAATACCGAGAAAGACAAGATGGTAGTTAATACTATGATAATTGCCGGAATGCGTTTCATTATATTACCGGTTTGAAACTTAAACGATTGATTACTCCTCGCCAAATAGTGTTGTAAAGGTTGCCATTTTCGTCATAACCCCCAAATAAATATATGTATGGGCATTCCCATGTATTTGTGTTTTGGCTTGCACGGGAATTTATTGGGCTTGATATTTCCCACCAATATGGGAGTGATTTTGACGGATATTCAACCCAACCTGAAGTGCTACGAGCAGTCATCGTTCTGTTAAAGACAAGTGCTTGTGCACCACCCATATTGGGTATGTATTCAGGTAGTTGCATTAAATCATCAGCAAGTTTCCAATTTAGCCCCATGTCAATAGAGATAAATACATTTCGACCGGGCTTGCCTTCTGCGTCAAATCCACCAAATGCAACAAGAGTAGGATATTTTGTAATAGTCCAATTATTGGTATTGGTATCAAAAGTGTAATAAGCAAAGAATGTCATATCTTCGCGAGGATATATCCCTTTTAGGCTAATTTGAGACCAATTATTTCCATCGTAGCCCCACATTTCTCCGGTTGTGCTTCCATCGGCACAGCGACCTCCAATTAAAAATGCTTGGTGGGAAACAGACCAGTTGTTATTGTAGTTGACAATTTGGCTTGTTCCGGAAATGGGGCATTTTTCATCGGCAAGCGTAGTTGATGAAGCAGGATATGTGACATGGTAATATTTCCCGTCAATGTATTTTACTCCGAGTAATGTGCTATTATATCCACCATAAATATGATGCCATGTTTCATTACAAGCATTCCAACTTAATCCGTCAGAAGAAGAATAAAGATTGCCATCAGTATCAAGCAAGTATAGTGCATCATCAGTAGCACTTAAAGAATTGATATTGGGTACGAATGGGAATGATAATTCTTGCATGTCCCAGACAAAATTGCTTGGGTTGCTGATAGTTGCAAGTGTATATTGAGGGTGTATGCCTGATATACACACTGCATCGCCTTTGTATGTGATGGTTTTTTGAACCGACGGGTTGTTAAGAAGAGAGGGGAGTTTATTTTTTGATAATTTGTTCCAATATAGAGAATCGGGTTTCACTTTGTGAACATTAACCGATATTGAATAGTCGCGTTGAGTTGATTTATCAAGCGCCACAATGTGAAATATAACAGGACCATTGCTGAAATCAATGCTGTCATTGGGGCGTTTTAAGTAGTCAATAATTGAGTCACTTTTTCCGGGGCGAGGAATATGTAATTCGGCTATCGAACTACCCATTGTCGATATTTTTGCAACAAGATGAGAAACATCAGTGCCATAAGGTAGAGAATCGGCATTGTATATTTTGGCATTAACCAAGTCTATAGAAAAGAATACCGAATCTAGATTTACAAGTAAACTATCATTAGCCACTAATGAAAATGAAGAAACCATTACATTTGAGGATGTAGTAGTAGGGTCTTCTGTTTCTTCATTACAAGCAACAAATACCGAAGCAACTGTTGCAAAAATTATATAAAATGCAATTTTCTTCAACATATGATACTATTTTACAATTTGCAAAGTTACTAACAATTTCATTAATACAATGAATTATTATTATATAAAATGTATGAAAAGATACTATAAAAAGTTGTTATTTGTATGAAAATCAAGAAAGACGCAATAATTCGTTAAGGGATTTATATGCCTTTTTATGAGTTTTTAACTCGTGATAGGTTATAGTTAGTGTAAAAATCTACTCGATTTTGATCTATATAAATAGAAGTAGAAGGAGAGTGTGTGATTTTTGGCGCTTTTTTTTCTCCTTTCTGACCAAGAGAAAATGGTGCAGTTTCAACTCGTGCAATATCCCATAAATTATTGTCAAGCGCGTTTTGTAATAAATCAGTTCCTCCCTCAATAAGAACAGATGTAATACCTCGTTGATATAAGATACTCATAACCGTATGTAAAGAGGTAGATTCATTAATAATCGTTTGATTGACAATATTAGTTATGTCATTTCTTTCTTTTGCCGTAAAATATAAGGTATATTCTGGATTGGATGTAAATACATTTGCAAATGAAGGGACTAATCCTTTTCGGTCAAGAATGATTTTTTGTGGACTATTTCCATTCCATAATCGGCAATTTAGGGTAGGATTATCTTTGATGATAGTGTTGCTTCCAACCATAATTGCATCGTGAGTGGCTCGAAGTTTGTGGACAAATGTGGATGAAATGGGGGGTGAGAATTGAGCCGCATAAGGTGTTTGAGATGTGCGAATGTGGTCAATAAATCCATCTTTGCTTTGGGCCCATTTGAGGGTGATAAATGGACGATGTAGAGTGTGTGCTATGATAAATCGTGGATTTATCTGGCGGCACTCCTCTTCTAAGATGCCATGGACAACTTCAATGCCGGCTTCTTGAAGCATTTTCACACCGCGACCGCTCACTTTTTCAAACGGATCGAGAGTGCCAATTACCGCTCGTGGTATTTTTTTGTCGATGATGAGTTGAGCGCATGGAGGAGTTTTTCCATAGTGTGAGCATGGCTCAAGCGTGACATAGATTGTTGATTGGGGCAATAGTTCTGGTTGTGTTACCGATGCAACAGCATTGACTTCGGCGTGTCCCTCTCCACAACGACGGTGAAAACCTTCGCCAATGATTTTGCCATCATGAACAATCACCGCTCCTACCATAGGGTTGGGGGAGGCAAACATCATTCCGTTGCGAGCCAATTGAATGGCGCGACGCATATATTTTTCGTCGTAGTTCATCGTCAAAATTTTTCAAAGGACAAATTTACAATTATTCATTTAAAATAAAAAGACCGACATGGAAATTCCACATCGGTCTTTGTGATATTTAGAATTCAATGTTATTTGATAACAATGCTTTCTGAGATTGTTTCGCCATCGTTTGTTGCGCGAACAAGGTAGATGCCTTTTGCGAGGTTTGCCACATTGAGTGTTTGGCAATTTTCACCTTCGGCAACTTTTACACCGGCAGGGGTGAACACTTCAATCATGTTTACAACTTCAGAACAATGGATAGTCTTGTTATAAGCGTTAATGCTTAATTTAGTGTTGAACTCAATACCTTGTATACTTGTTGTTGGGTCATCGATGCGATAAGCAGCAAGACCATTATTAGGAGTATAGATGTAAACGTTCAACGAACCATCAGCGTTCTTTTGAGTTGCAGGGATAGATGAAATATAAGTGTTACCTACGTTACCAAGACCTGCTTTAGGAATTTTCCAGAGCATTTCCATATCGGCAAAGTCAAAGTTGCTTGGATTAAGAACGATTGCGAAGTTATGGAACTCGGTCATGTCGTCGTTAAAACTATAGAGATAAAGTTTACGACCATTGATTTCTCCTTCGCACATACCTGCACTTAATACACCTGTTGGGCGAATGCTTAGATTAGAGCTGAAACTGTCTTCAATAGATGATGTTGCTCCGTTCCATGATGGATTGTAGGAGTATAATGTGGGATATACGGTTGAGCCATCTACGATTACTCGATTAGTTCCAATAGGTAATACACGAGGAGCATTACCATAGTTTGAGATAGAAGATGGATAGAATGAATTGACTTTGTTATAACCAAGCTGCCAATCGTTGTATACGTATTCTACTGTAGGATCGTAGTCGTAGAGGCGAGTCCAACAATAGATGCGTTTGCGGAAGGTTGATGTTGTGTGACCTGAAGGAGCTGCATATACTTGAGCACCTTTTTTTGTAAGGTCACCATATGCCATACAGTTGTCGATACGTAAAGATGCATTAGATATGTCTGTTTCAAATACGAGAGTTGTAGCTCCTGTTTCAACATCAACGATAGATACATTTAATTGACTGCTGATAGAAGAAGATGTGATCATATTTGCCACGCATAAGTGATTGCCTCCATCAACAAATACATCGTTACAAGGATAACCTAATGTATAACCATCAGATGTGCTTAAATAATCGCCGGTAAGAGTGATTTTGCGAAGGAATTTACCTGTGTTGCCATCAAATTCAAGGAGATAACCTGCGCCATTGGAGCGTTCCGAAATATATACTTTGCCGTTATAAGCAGCCATACCACGTTGGTCGCGACCAAGTTCTTCATGGAAGTTGCCTTTTTGGATAGAGTAAATCCAAAGGTTTGTGATGCTGAGATTGTTTACTGTTTCATATTCTGCATCATCTTTAGGAGTATCATCCGGAGTTGGAGTAGGAGTAATAACTTCAGCTTGCTTTGTTACGAATGATTCAATAGCTGATACAGATTGAACAGAACCTGATTTGTCGGCTTTTACTCTCCAATAATATTTAGTTCCTTTCAAAAGATCGAGGTCCGAAGAAGAATAAGATGTTGCTGATGTTTGAATTGAATACATTACAGATGCGAATGTTGCAAGAGTAGATATTTCAACGGTGTATGATGCTCCATCAATAGCACTCCAACTAAAATTGAAGCCATCTTCAACGGTTACACCGCCAACAGGGCTTTTTAGAGTAACAGCAGCAAGGGTAGGTTGTGCGGTTACAAATGATGCACTACTTGAAGTTGAACCAATATAGCCATTTTTAGATGCTTTCACTCTCCAGTAGTATGTAGTACCTGCTGCAAGAGCAAAGTTTGAAGATGAGTAGCTGTTGGTAGTAGTACTTGCAGTAAAGTCAATAGAAGAGAAAGATGATGATTTTGACACTTCAATAGTGTAGGTCGCTCCTGATATAGAACTCCAACCAAAACTAAATCCATTTGCTACAGTTGTGCCTCCAACCGGAGTGCTCAATGACACTGCATCAAGTTGAGGAGTTGCAGTTGAAACCGATTTTAATATATATGCGGCAAGACCATTGTTTGGAGTATAAATATATAATGTAACCGAGCCATCACTATTGTTTACCATTGTTGGTTTAGATGTGACGTAAGAGTTGGCTTCTGAACCGAGACCATTAGCAGGAACGGTCCAAAGGTAAGACATTTTGCTGAAGTTATAGTTTGAAGGATTGGTTACGATAGTGAATGTGTTTGGAGCAATAGCCGAAACATAAGCAAAAATAGGAGTGCCATTTAGTGTTGCTTGAGATATACCATTCCAGTTGTTGGCGGTAGGAGCAATTGACGGATTGTTTCCGAAACCATCGTTATATGTGGCAGTCCCACTTGCTACAAATGAGAGAAGAGCAGGTGCTGAATTATGTCCATCGAGAATGAATTGTGTGTTTGAAACGGGCATAATGCGAGGTGCTGTGCTGTTGGTTGTTGCGTTTCCAGAGGGATAATAAGTTGAAACTGTAGTGTAGTTTATAGCCCAATATCCACTTGCGTTACGAGTCCAACGATACACATAGTTGCTATTTGCAACTGCAGCCCAAATTTCACATCCTGTTTGAGTTACATCACCACGAACTGCAGTAAAGTCAATACGACCACCTAATGTGCATGTCATATTAAATACACGAGTAGTCGCTCCTGTATTAAGATCAATTGTACATACAGTAAGAGGAGTTGTTGAACAATCAAGAGTCATGCTACTTACACAAAGATGATTGCCTGCGTCAACAAAAAGATCTTGGCATTTGTATTGAAGAGAGTTGCCATTGGCATCGGTAGAGCAATCTCCGGTCAAAGTGATTGAACGAAGGTATTCGCCTGTCTCACCGCTGAATTCAAGGAGGATGTTATCGCGTTGGATTATATAAACATTACCATTGCATGCTGCCATACCACGTTGGTCGCCACCGAGTTGTGAAGGGAAATTAGATGTGTTTTTAGAATACATCCAAAGGCTTTCGATTGAGAACCCATTCACATTAGAATAAGTGTTAGGATCTTTTACTACGTCGGTAGGAGTAATTGTTTCGCCTCCTGAAGTAGCCATGGTGAATGAACCCACCCATGAGGTAGAACTTGTATAACCTTCTTTAGAAGTGATAACTCTCCAATAATATGTTGTTCCTTCAGAGAGTGAGATGCTTGAAGAAGAGTAACTTGTGCTACTAGTAGTGGCTGCAAACACGATGTTGTCAAATGTATTAGATGTTGCAACTTCAAGACGATAAGAAACGCCACTTACCGAGTTTGCAGTCCAACCAAAAGTGAAGCCTGATTGAACTGTAGAGCCGTCGGCAGGAGTGTTAATCGTTGTGCGTTCAAGTTCTTTGGTTTCTTCATCACCGGTACCGGGGTCTTCGTTGTCGTCGCCCAACCACACTATTTCATATTCATTACCATAACGGTCAAAAACAGATACACCTAATTTATATCCACTAGAATAAGACGATACGTCAAATGTAGTAGAATAGGGGTTGCCAATTATGTATTCGGCGGGAATGTCACCTGTGATAGTAGTGTTGTTGGGAATTGCATATACAACATAGCGCATATTATTGTAACCATTCCATGATAATGTTGTGCCTGAAAGGGTTAGCCCTGTTACTTTGCCGGGATTGTAAGCATAAGATGACTTCCATGTCAACGCAGGGGGGAGTGCTATATTTTGATATTTGTTTGACTTCAAATATTCGGCAACACCTTGATTTCGTTTACCGGTGAGGTCGCGAGAACCAAAATATACGCTACCGGGAGCATTTAATTTGTCAAAATCGCGCACGTGTTGAACCTGATCGGCAACTTCTGCCCAGTTAGATGTGTAATTAGCACCATCTAAGAATGAAATAGAGTGGCTTGCATAGAAATGTCGTCCAAATACGTCGGCACAAGCATTGCTCCACCATTCTGAAAGGACGTCAAAACCATTGGTAGCGTGAGAATCAAGCCAATATAACTGAGGTGAGATGAAGTCGACAGTACCTTCACCTAACCATGCTAATGGATCGGAATAGATTTGAGAGTATTGCCAGTCGCTTGCAGAACTGATTGAACTGGTTGAAATGCCATATTTTGAAGCAGATGTTTTAGATACACCTGCAGGAGAGATACCAAATTTAACGTAAGGTTTAGTTGATTGAACCATTTGATAAACCTTGCGAACCATTGAGTTTACGTTTTCACGACGCCAATCGGCCTGTGAAAGAGTTGAGCCTGAAGCCTTATATAAATCCGAATCGTATGAGGTAGGAACGCTGTTTAGATAGAAGTAGTCGTCGAAAACGAGACCGTCAACGTCGTAATTACCTACGATTTCACGACACACATCAACGATGCGAGTTTGCACTGCTTCAATCCCGGGGTTAAGGATACTTGCGTTGTTGTATTCCATAATCCAGTCGGGGTGAGTGGTGCGATAATCATTTGCTCCGGTCCAAGAAGCCCCTGAAACCGATGATTCATAACGATAGGGGTTAACCCACGCAAAAAGTTCCATGCCACGTTTGTGACATTCGGTAATCCAAAATTCAAGAGGGTCATAAGCAGGTGTTGCTCCACGAGTACCGGTCAGATAACTTGACCATGGTTCGTAACTTGACTTATACATGGCATCGCTCATGCCACGCACTTGAAAATACACACAGTTAAACCCATTTTCTTTTAATAGGTCGAGATACTGAATTGCTTCATTCTTTTGGCTTGTTGCAATAGAAGATGAAGTTCCGGCATCAGTAGGCCAACACATGCGCCATGCTGTAGTTACCCACACTGAGCGGTGTTCGCGTTTGGGAGTTGTTGCAGCCCATGCAGGCATTGCAAGCAACATTGCCAATAGCGACACGGTGATTTTAAGGAAATTTTTTTTCATGAAAAGTATTATTATTTAAGTTGTTTATATTATTATCTTATGTATTGTTGTATTGCCATTGATTGTAATGTTAAGAATATATACACCTTTGTTTATTGGCTTTTCTATTGAAGATGCATTTTCAACGGAGTTGAGCAACATTCCCGATAGAGTATATAGTTGAGCATTATCTACATCGCAACCAAATGTTATATCTTGAGAGTTTATATTAATATTTATATTTTCAGAATTAATACTTTCGGCACCGGTAGCAACGTGGCGAGTGAGTGAATACGCTGCCATGCCATTGCCGGGTACATATAAATATATATTAGTGCGGTCGTAAGTTGATTCCATCGATTTTGCCTGTCCGGTCAATGCATTGTATTGTAAATAATCGGCAAGCATACCATAGTCACCACCAGCATTGTATAGTGTGCCAAAACCGAAAGTAGTGGGTAATGTCCAATATTTTGACGCAGAAGACCATTCGGTGAAACTGCTGACATTTGCTAATGTGAACTTATAATTAATTGTGTCGTCAGTGCGATTAAATGACGAACTAGGATATATAATGAATGATTTGCCATCGTGGGTGAAATAAGAACCTCCATTCCCACTGTTGCTACTTGGGATGAGGTCGGTAAATGCGGCAAATGTGCTTATTGGCGATTTTGTGCCAAATTTATATAAAGTAAATGCTGAACCAGATCCATCAATATAGAAATAATCTTTGTCAATTGGATATATGCGAGCTGCAGTGCCAAATCTTGACGCATCTGTAGGATAGAATGTGGTTATAGTTGTAGATTCGTATGTGCCATTATTTTCTAGTTCTCCATCGTAAATCTCCCAACGATAGATTGTTGCAGCAGCAGAAACGGCAATGATATAAGCCGAACCTGAATTTATATCACCAACAATGCGAGCGTGGTCAATGCGTTCAGGAACTGATAAGTTGAATCTAACAGTCGTTTCTCCTGTATTAGGGTTGACAGTTGCAATTTGTAGAATGTCGGTAGTGGTATTTTTTAAGTTCATGATACATAAGTTGCCACTATCGTCAGTAAATACATCGTTACAAGGGTAGGTTGATGTGGCGTGGCTTCCTTTTAATGTTAAAGAGGTTAATCGCTCGCCGGTAGTTGCGTTATATCTGTCTAAATAACCAATGCCACTGTTATGGCGTGCCACCCATAGAATGTCTATGCCATTCTGGTCTCCATATTTGGCAGAGCGAGCACAGAATCCGCGATAGTCACCACTTGCTTCGCTTTGACCAAGGTTGTTGATTGTGGCATTTCTAACCCACAAATTAGTGAGAATATATTGAGAACCATTTGCTGAAATGGGGATATACTCATAATCTTCGCGCTTGATTTTATAGTTTGCTTCGGTCGAACCGGTTTCATTACTTTGATCTATAACTTCAAATGAACGAACTTCAGATATTGCTTCGTCGTAGCCCGATTTATTGGCTCGTATGCGCCAATAATATGTGCCATTAGAGAAGTAAGAGATAGGAAGTGTACGTTGCAAACACAAAAAGTCTCCATTTTTTCCATCCTCAGTTGATACTTCGTCCCAATATTGATATCCTGAAAAATATAATTCTGAAAAATCTTCAGTTTTGGAAATCTCTAATATCGTTTCGTCGGCATAAGAAACTTGACCATCTACTTTTACATATGGCTTAATTGAAATAAAGACGATGTCATTGTTAAATACATCTTTGTCGTTAGGGTAATAAAGAGCATTAATTAGATGTGGCTTTTTAGGTGTGGTAAATTGTCCTACAGCCGAAGTTGTTGTAGTATAATTGTTATGCGAAGCCTTTATTCGCCAATAATATGTAGTAGAGTTGGGTAAAGAAGTAATGTTGTTTGAACTATATATATTATTATTAGTGGTAGCACTATAAGTAATTTCGTCAAATGTTGGAGTTGCTGACAACTCAATAGTATATGATGCACCTTCAACCCCTGTCCACATAAAGTCAAATCCATCTTCGGCCTGTGCGTTGTTAATAGGAGTATTGAGCGTAATAGGCACATTTGGCAACGAAATACGATACGCTGCAAGCCCATTGTTTGGCGCATATACAAATATAGTTGCCGAGTTGTCCGAATTTTTAATTGTTGCAATTTGATTTAATACATTGGTGTAACTTTCTTTTCCAAAATAGTTTTCGGGGACTGTTTTTAATTTCTCCATTAAAGAGAAATTGTATGAGGAGGGATTGTGTACAATATTAAAACTATATCCGTCACCACTATGAGTATTGTTATTGTATATAAATAAAGGGTATTTGCCAAGTGTGATTTGACCTACACCAGCCCCATTAGGTTTAGTCGGTGCTAAGTCGGTTTTAGAATCAAAACCACTTTTGTATGTAGCATTTCCGCTTGAAATGAATGTGTATAATGTGGGAGCATTGCCACTACCATCAGCTATGAAATCAGTTTCGCTAATAGGCATAATCCATGGAGCTCCTCCAAGATTTCCATTTGTAGGGTAAAATTTCGCTAATGTGGTATATTCTTCAGCCCATGAACCATCGCTTTTGCGAGTCCAACGATATATGCGATTGTGGTTAGATGAGCCATTCCCTGAAACAGCACCCCAAATTTGCCCACCTTCTTTTGTGATGTCCCCAAATGCGTTGGCATAGTCAATACGCATTGTTACAATTGTGTTTGATTGGAATATGCGAGTTGCAACCCCTGTTTCAATATTGATAGTACAAACAGTTAGCTGCTCGGATGAAGTAAAATTAGTAACCAAATTGCTTACACATAAATTCCCAGCCCCATCGACAAAAATACAGTTTGTTGGAAGACCTAATTTGTTCCCAGCCTTATTTGTAAAACAGTCTCCGGTAAGCGTAATTGTGCGAATGTAATCCCCTGTACTTCCATTGAATTCTAATAGTGCTCCAGTGTTTCGAGTGATAACATAAACCTTATCATTATAGGCAACCATAGAGTATTGAACTCCCCCTAATTGGGATGGGAATGTATTGCCGTTATTTACACTTTTGTTCCAAAGCTCTGTAATTGTCAAGTTGTTCGCTGCCGATTGTTTAAATGGGCTTGTGAATTGGCGAATTTCAGATGTGGCTGAAGTGTAATTGGGGTGAGAAGCTTTTACTCTCCAAAAGTATTGAGTTTCGCTTGCGAGGTTAAAATTAGAAGAGTTATAACTTGTTGATGTAGTGGTTGCGTTAAACACAATATCTTCAAATGTAGCAGTCTTTGAAATCTCAAGCGTGTAAGATGCTCCCTCAACGCCACTCCATGAGAAATCAAAATCTTCTTCAAATGTTGCATTGTTAGCAGGTGAATTTAGCGAAATTTCAATCTCAGGCAATGAAATGCGATAAGCAGCAAGCCCATTTAAAGGAGCATAAAGGAATACCGTCACACTACCATCATTATTGTTTATTGCTACCGGTTGGTCAAGATTCCACGAATGTCCGGTTGTCCCCAATTTGTTTTCGGGAACCGATTTCATAAATTGAAATTGAGCGAAATCAAAGTCGTGTTTGTTTGCAACAATAGAGAAACTATGAATGTCATTAACATATATAAATAATGGCGTTGAGCCTATGGTGATTGAGTATGTGCCATTATAGTTTGTATTAGTTGGTTGAATTGCCGCGTTGTTGGCAAAACTATTATCGAGGATTGCATTTCCTCCACGATTAAACGTGTATAATGAGGGGTGAGTAGCACCTCCATCAACAATAAATTGAGTGGCTGATATAGGTTGAATAGAAGGAGCATAGTCAAGTTTGGTTGCTGAATTAGGATAAAAATCACTTATTGTTGTTGATTCTTCGGTCCAAGAACCATCGCTATTGCGAGTCCATCTAAACACTTTGTCGGTAGTCGTTGCTGCCCATATTTGACCACCTGTCTTGGTTAAATCCCCAAATGCATTGGCATAGTCGATGCGATAGCGAGAAGATGTAAGTTCCGCTTCAAATATTTTTGTCGTTTTACCGGTAGTAATATCAACAGAGCACACTGTTAGAGGTTTTATCTCGGAAGTTACTGTTAGGCTACTGATATAAAGATTTCCGGCTCCATCGGCAAAAATGCAGTTGCCAGGTTGATAATTCCAACCTGCAATGTTTCCAATAGTAGATGTGTAAATATCTCCACTGAGAGATATAGTTTTGATATATGCACCTGTTTCTCCGTTGAACTCTAATAGCGAGCAATCTGTTTCGCTTGCACGCTCGAGGATATATACATTGCCGTTATATGCTGCCATCGAACGAGCACTAACACAAGTATTAAGTTCGTTAGGGAAATTTCCTGTATTGACTGATTTAATCCATTTCTCTTCAATGGTCAATCCGTCAATAGTTTCACCTTCAACTTTAGGTGTTATGAATGATGCGTAATCCGATACTGATGATTGGTAGCCGTCTCTTGAGGCTTTGATGCGCCAAAAATATGTTTTTCCACCTGTTAGTGATGTTGTGGGGATTTCATAACTTGTGGCAGTAGTGTTTGTAGAAATTAAAATATCGTTGAATGACGAATATTCGGCAAGTTCAAAAGTGTAACTTGCACCATCTATTCCTTCCCAACTAAAAGGTATTGTTTCGGTGTTGATAGTGCTGGTGTTTTCGGGGGTAAGCAGGGTTATTGCGATTGTGGGACGGGTTTCCATCGTAAAACTGCGAATCTCGCTCCATGCTGAGTTGTAAGATTCTTTTGATGCTATTACTCGCCAATAATAAGTCGCTCCGTCGGTTAAGTCAGCAGTAGAAAAAGTTATATTTTTTGTTGTGACAACTTGTTCGATTAGTGGGGCTGTAAAATCTTCGCTTGTGCTGATTTGGAATGTAAAAGAGGTTCCATCGCTTGTCCAACTAAAAGTGTTGTCGCCAAAAGATAACACGCTTGCTGTGGCGGGCGAATTCAATGATAATGAAACGTTGCCAAGATTAGGTGCATTTAGTGTGGCGGCTTCCCACTCATAACCAAATCGGTCAACGATTGTTACCGCATACCAGTATGATGAAGAAGAGTAAGATGATACATCAAAACTATTGTTATATGTAATATCAAGGAGATAATCGGCTTTATATCCGCCATCGTTGGTGTGGATTGTTGATTTAGCATCGTTTGCACCAGTATTTAAGGGGATTGCATATACAGCGTATCTCATGGGTATATTTGATAAATTGTATCCTGTTACGCTCATATTTTTAGCTCCCCATGATAGAGTAGAACCATTTAGTGCCATGTCGTCAACTGTTCCAGGGTTGACAATGATTGTTTCTTCATCGGAACGAACGATTTTAGGCGTTAATGCATAGTGTTGATATAGGTTTTCTTTTAAGTAATCTCCCAATCCAGAAGTTCGAGGACCATTTATAAAGCCGGCTGAGTAGAATACTTCTCCGGGGTTAAAGTCGGCTGATGAGTTTCTAACTTGTGCGATTTGATTAAATCTCTCGGTGTAATCGCTAGAATTATTATTCCATATACTAGTGCTACCTGCAATGTCATGGCTGATGTAACATTGAACACCATATGTGGCAGCTAAATTATTCCACCATTCACATAGAGGATTGAAAGGAGCTGATTGATGATTTGTTGTCCAATATAATTGGGGAGATATATAGTCGATATATCCATCAATAATCCAAGCACAAGGGTCGGCAAAAATGCCATTGTATTGATATCCATTTGAGGATATTTTTGCCGGTTCGATGCCGTGAGCCTTTGCCCCAACATTTGCTACGCCGGCAGGAGCAACTCCAAATTTCACGTATGGCTTTTCACGTTGTATCATATCGAAAGCCAACTTTACGGTTTTGTTGATGTTATCGCGACGCCAATCGCCCATATTCATCGTCCCACCTGAGTTTATGTAGCTTTGATATTGTGGATAGTCACCGACATCGATAGTTGAAGGTATGCCGTTTGGATAAAAATAATCGTCCCAAACCAGACCATCAATGTCATAATTTTGAACAATTTCTTTACAAACATTTTCCACAATATAATTGCGTACATCTTCAATACCGGGATTTAGAACGGATGTGGTTGATGTGACATCTCCATTTTCATCGGTAGCTGCATAAGTGATAATCCAACCATTATTGCGAAGTGTCATGTCGTTAGTTGTTTCGTAAAGAGTTGAACTCGCACTAAATCGAAATGGATTGACCCATGCGTGACATTCCATCCCAAATTCATGACACACTTCTATACAATATGCTAAGGGATCCCAATTGCCATAAGGAGCGGTTCCTCGTTTTCCTGTCAATGCCGATGACCATGGCTCATAACTTGAATTATACATTGCATCACACATGCCTCGCACTTGAAAGTTTACAGCATTAAATCCTGATGCTTTCAGTTTCTGAATCATATTGCGAAGGTATGTCTTTTGGTTATTTCTAACGGTAGAAGAGGTGCCTGTATATGCACTTCCTGCATCGTTTTTAGGCCAGTCAAGATTCCAAACGGTGGCAATCCATGCTGAGCGCATCTCGCGTTTAGGGTAGGTGTCGGCGATTGATTTTTGGGTGGCAAAAAAGAGTATAGAGAGGAATAGAATTAGTCTAATTGCAAATTTTTGCATGGTATATATTTAGTTAGATTTTGTTTTATGTTAATTAAAATGTAAAAATATGCTCATTCGTGCATAAGCACTATGAGTATATTAATATGCAAATATAAGAAAAAATGAAAAATTTGCAAAAAACTGAAATAATGTTATTAATCATTAACACAAAGGTGGAATATTTATATAGATAAGAGAGCTTAATATGTTAAATAAATTAACGCGGCTTGTGACGAACTCCTATTTAATGCATAGAATGATGTGTTAAAGAATATAATTGAAAATGAATATTTATAATATGGCAGAGGAGTTATGCATTTTTATACATAACCCCTCAGTTGCGAATTTATGAGGCGTTTTATTTGCCTACGAAGATATGATTTCCGGCAGAGTGGGCGGTGATTTGAGGTGCATATTGGCTTTGAATTGTGGCGATACCCGATGCAAATTCACCCTCGTTGTTTACGTACATATCATAAGTGAGTAGATATGTGCCTTTGGGGAGATTTGTCACGAAAATATTTGTGGCTTCATCTCGGTTTTCGCGATAGAAAAATATACCTTCGGCAAATATAGGTTTTGGCAATTGTTCGGTAGGTTCGAAACAAGCGGCACGTTCATCGGTAATCGTGACATAATCAATGTCGCGTTTAGCTTTGATAGTGAGTTGTATTTTTATTAAATCGCCCACTTTGTAATCAGTGGCGATAATCCATTTATCTCCAACCTTTTTCAATAAAGTTTTTTCGATAGAGATGTCATTGCCTGCCACTGATTTAATGTCGGTCATGTCGGCGTTAAATTGGCGATATACGGCACCCCATGAAGGATATTCGCCATGTTTGGCAATGGTGAGTTTCTTGCCCGAAGGCGCAAGGGGAGAAATGTCGGTTTTTACATATCCGGTGATGTTGTCGAAACGTGTAGGGGTGATGCTTTCATCGTTGAGCAATATTTCGCAACCCAACGATGGTCTTGTCCAACGTGTTCCGGTGTTGAGCAGTGTGTATATTACATAACTTGTTGCCGATGAGTTGCCCCAGTCGTTAGCTTCTTTGTTGATAATGAGCCATTGACGCATTTTGTCAATATCTTTGTTGTTGGGTGTTATTTGGTGATATGCGTCCAATATGTTGGCATGAGATAGGATTTTATCAATGCTCCAATCTGAACTGTTTTCAATCGTTGGCCACCACATGCCTTTTGATTGCGAGGTTTGTGCGAATTCGGTAACCGAATTCAGTATTTCGCGAGCGGTGGAATTATAGCCGTTATTATTGAGTATTATTGCCGATGTGGCCTTTTTTACAAGCGAATATTGCTTCCAGTTTCCCACGATTTGTTGAATAGTAGCATTGGTTACTTTTTTTGCGGCTGTTGATTGCTTGTATTCGGGGAACATGTCGCGAATAAATACATATAGACTATAGTCGCCTTTGGGATATTTTTTATATAGTTTAGCATATTCGGCATCAATGTATTTTAATGCATTTTCGGTCATGGAGTTTAGATCCTTGTTGTCGGGAAGGAATCCGAGTTTTTTCATGTGTCCGATTTTCTCAAGAATTGAGAGTGTTGCCCAAGTTGATGCTTTGTCACACTCGGCAATCCAAGCCCAACCTCCACCTGTGCGTTGTAACGTGGCAAGTAAGTGGATATTTTTGTCAATAGCCGTTTTATTCCCTTTTTTATCAAAAAGAAGTGCGAGTCGAACCATTCTCTCGGTGTCGTTTTCGGCATCTTGCACCCAAGGTGTGGCACTCAAAAGCATATTTTTGAGGTCTTGGTTGCGGCTGAGCATTGATACGAGTGTGGAGTCGCTCTTATCGGAGTGTTGCCATTGATATATGGCATTGGCTATTTGTGGATTTTGTCGCACAATACCATCGGCTATTGCCGCCGAATAAATAGCCATTGCCGCTGAAGTAGAGGTGCGTGATTGATTTTTATTAAGCCCCGGCAATGCTGTAACGGCATACCATGTGGGGTTTTCGCAAAATTCGAGCGTTACACGCGCGTCGGCGGGCATTGTGGGGAGTGTTTGGGTATAACTTTTTTCGTCAATACCCATATAGAATGTTGTTGTTTCAATCACCGGAGATGACGCCGGAAGAATCGGTATTAAAGACTGTTCGCCATCACCAAAATTGTCGCAATATGATTTAATGCGGTAGCCTATCATGGTTGCATCAATAGGGACCTTGATTTCGATTGATGCTAATGTAGATTGTGCGGCCTCAATTTGATCAATTTGACGATAGGTTGAGATTATTTTAGCGGTAGATGGGTCGAATAGCTCGATGATGGTAGTGATTGTCAAAGTGCTATCGCTATTATTCATCACCGAGGCTTTGATAGTTGCTTTGTCGCCATTGCGGAGGAAACGAGGCATATTAGGTTGCACCATTATAGGTTTGTTGGCCAACACTTCGCGTGCGAAGTGGGCTACATCCAAATCTTTGTTATAGGCAATGGCGTTGAATAGCCATGTGGTGTTGGCATTGGGTACGGTAAATGAGTATGTTAAGTTCCCGAGAGTGTCGGTGGTGAGCATTGGACGGAAGAATGCCAATGGCGTTTCATTGTCGCGCAATGTGATGTTAGGCGAATTTGAATCCTCCGGAGAGTCCGACACTGATTGTACGGCGTAACATACTTTTTTGCTCGCAACCACCTCTCCAAGAACTTCAGAGTTGTCTTCTGCTATCTCCTCTTCGGCAATTGCATATTGCTCAATAGAGCTGTTTTTTGAACGACCTGATGAAGAGAGGGCTCTAACGTAAATATTTCCTGTATAGCGTCCGGCTAATAATGGATAACCATATGTATTGAATTTAGGCTCCATAACCGATGTGCAATTTTTCAAGAAAGGGCTTCTATAATATGAGCTATAAGAATTGTTATAAAACGCCGGACTGCTGATGTTGGAATAATGCGGTGGAGTATAGAAGTGTAAATTGAAATTATGCGATTCTAATTTTTCGATAGCGAGAGAATACATATCCATCAATACTGCCGATTTAGAACCATTGCCGTTTGCGTCAGTAATGTTGAAAAACCATTGTTCTTCACTTCCGGGAGTGATTTTGTCGCGGAATGATTCTGCCGATATTTTAAATCCTTTATTGGCGCTTGCTCTGTCTATTTGGGCGGAAACGGAATAAGATTTATAATTGTTTACTGCGATTAATTTCATCGAGGCTTCATTTACCCCTTTAGGTAATAGAATGCGCGATTTGTGAATGCCGGCTTTGGCTTTTATCCAGCGTTGGTCATAAACTTTATTGTCGTCATAGAGTACATATAAAATGTCGCCGTCGCTAAATGTTGAACCATAATAAAACTCAACCGAATTATCTTTTGTGATGGTGTATTTGTCGCGATGTAGCCATAATCCGTTGTTGATAGGGGGTAGTGCGTCGGTCAAGCGATATAAATTGATTTTAACAGTGCTGGTATCGGTTGCAGTGGGCGCGATTGAATGTAGTTTGATTTTATATTTGCCACTTGCGATATCGCTCCAGTCCACTACCGGATTTGCCGATGGGAATGACCCGCTTTTTACAATGTCGTTATCATTGTTAATGATTGAATAGTGTATGCTTCCATCTACTGAATTACCCGATAATGAGCATAATTTTATGTTGAGTTTCGTGTTTTTCGAAACCTCAATAGGGAATCCTTCCAAACCGTAATAAAAGATATAATACGATTTTCCGTTGGTGAATGTTTTATTTGCGCTTTGACTTTCTCCGTTAGGAGATGTTGCGATGATTTCGGCTTTGAAGATAGCTTTGTCCCAAGGCTGACCGTCTATGAGTTTTTTAGGAATGCTAAATGAGAATTTGCCATTAAAATCGGTTGTGGTGGTGTCGTTGAGAACGGTTGTGAATGACTGATGGTAATAGAATTGATATTCCCGAGAGAGTAGATTGAGATGTATGGTGGCATCGCTTAGTGCAAAACCTGAGAATGAACGCACTTCGCCACTTATGATATATTCGCCATTTTCTCGTTTGTCTACATCGAGGTTTTTTACCTCAAATGTAGGTAATTTATAGTCGCTAACCATGAAAGAGCTCTTTGCTACCTGGCGATTAAATCTACCTATGATATTTATTGAATAGTTGCCTGTGAGACGATCGGTGGGAATGGCAAATTTCCCTTCAATGCGACCAAACTCATCGGTGGTGGCGATAGCTGTGTCAATTTGCATATAGTTGGCATCGCGGAAGATTACCGAGAAGGTTCTATGTGCGGCAAGTTTTCGAGTGTCTCCTTTTGTGCTATAAATTACGGCACTCCAAGCAGCTGTGTCGCCTTGATGATATAACGGCAAAGAGGTGAAACACGACCCGCGGTCGACCCATGTGGTGTCGGAATAGGTTTTTGAAAGGAAAAAAAATGAATTTGGCGCATATTTGTCGTCACCCTTGCTTATTGTATAATAGTATTGAGGGGCGTTCTGTTGTTTTAAATTTATGATGCCGTTTTTCGACGATTTAGTCGTGAGTATAGGTTTGTTTTTTGCAATATAATGTGAATCCTCATATATGTTAATGTCGGCATTGCTTACAACATTTCCCGACTTTGCATTAACTACCCATATGCGAGGATTGTTAATCCTGTCGGAAGAGAAACTTGTGAGCTCGGAGCAATATAGAATCTCAAGAGAGGTTAGATTTTTTGTGGATTTGTTGTTATAAGCAATAATTGTGTAATAACCGGGCTGAGAAATTGTTGCGTTGATTGTGTCAGTGATATTAAAAGGAATCTCTTGGTCATAAACCCGTTCGATAGTTTTATAAACCACCGGTTTTGCTCCTTTGGGGAAGGAATATGTGCGTCCCGATTTTATGTTGTCGGGAAGTCTTAAGATGTCAATGGTTATTGATTTGCTATTGGTATTCCTGAGAATGATGTGGAGAGTGTCGTTGGGTGCGATTTGAGGGCAATAATTGATTTCAATATTTTGATTTTCAATGGTGTTGATGATGTTTTCTATCTCGCAATTCCCACTAAATGCAGGGAAACGTTTGAGTCGGTTTTTTAAGAGATTATAGAAGTGCGCCCGTTTGGAATATATATATTCCTCGCCATTTTCCCATTGATAAATTAATGCCAATGATGCATATTCCGATTCGCTATAAGTGTCATATAGGTCTTGGACGGCTTTATTTCGTTGAGTTATGATGGAATAGGTCTCATCGTCAAATATGGTCGGTTGAGAGTCATAAGTGTCGTCGATGCGCATTAAGTCCCAGTAAATCAACGGTGCAGTGTCGCTTATGTGAAAAGATAAAATATTCTGATATAATGAATATATGCGATGAGCGGCCGGGGCTGTTTCGCTGATAGGGGTGGATAGGAATTCGTTAAGAGGGAGTATGCCATTAGAGGCGGTTACGTCGGAAAATATAGAGTTGATATATTTAATTTCGCATTGGATTATAAAATCATATAGCGTGGGGTAGTATCTGAACGTGAGATTGTTATGTGTGATAATGTCGCTATAATCACTTAATTTTGCCTTTTTGAGAGCGTCGGCGTCTTTTAATGCTTCATCGCATAACATTAAAACTTTGTTTTCAAAATCTTTTTTGCTCCATTCTGTGATGTCTGAAGGTGACTCTGAATCGATAACGGCGCGTTGGTCAACCGAATGCCTTTTGGTTGTCTCATAATAATTGCAATAAATTTGGCATAAAAGAGCGTTTAGCAATGCCTTTGAGCAAGGATCTTTCTCTTTTGTGATTACTTGTTCTACTTTTGTTATTATCGATTGAGTGCTGTCGCGATTGATCAATCCTTGAGCTACAGTGTATTCGATAAGTGATTTTATCACCAATTTGCCATCTCCGTTTTTTAGGGCGACATCAAGGTTGGTCTCGGCTTGTTGTGATACTTTCTGGGGAAACGCAAAGTCCGGTTCATTGACCTCATTAGCCTTAGCGCTGAAATTGGTAATCGTTGTTAAGAGTATGATGAACGATATTTTTATATATTTTCCCATGATAGAGTTGATTAAATGTAGAAAAAATGACCTTAAGGCTCTGTTAAAATAGGAGAGTCCTTAAAGTCGAGGATAGGTAGATATATTTTTAAGAGTGCTATGATTTCAATAAAAAAGGACTTCCATTATTTCTTTTTGGAACATTTTTTATTGTGCTCTTTCATTATATTGTTAGTGAATTTGCGTTCGGCTTTCTTTAAAATAAATAATTGTTTGCTTGAAATGACTGTTTTTAGTTTGTCAAAGTATTTCAATTCAATAGCCGATTCTTTCTTTTTGAGGTCAATGATGGCTTTTGTCGCAGCATCATATTCCACATCGGTAGCGGCTTTATTATTAGCAACTTGTTTCTCAAGTTTACGAGTCTCACGATTTACTTTATATATTTCGTCCTCCATTGCATCGTAAATGGGGAAGAACTTCGTTTGTTGGTCTTTTGCAAGACCAAGTTCCTTAGCAATGAAATCATGTTTATGTTGGCGCATGTGAGCAAACCATTCTTTACGATCCATTTTTTTGCCTTTATCTTTTGCTTCAATAGTGCAAAGAGGAGCAAATAATGCTAAAACTAATATTATAATAAGACTTCGTTTCATAGGGATATTATTAATAAGATGTTTCTATTATTAAATCGCCGGCTTCATATCCGTCTTCATACATACTCTCAAGAAGGCTATATTCATCAATATCTTCGTAACAGTAATCACTTATAAATGATTCATCTTCGATTGCTTGTGCTAATATTTGTGCCGAGTTGGCTGCTTCCGATGGTGTCCCCGGAGTATTAGAACCCATTAAATCAACCATTTTTACCATGCACCAGATGCCGGCAAACATGGCTACTAAATACACATAAGCCCTTACTCTTTGCCATGCGGTAGGTGGTTTCGCGATTATTGGTTCTTGCTTTTCCGGAAGATTTTGCATCATTTTTTCGGCAAAATCAGCAAAATAATTGTCAGGTACGGTCATTCCCGACTTGCGATTGATTTTGTCTAATATGTTCTTGTCTTCTTTCATTGAGGTAGAGTCTTTTCGTTATTTATGACTATAATGAGTGAAAAAGGTTTAATCGTTATCTTCAAAAAATTGTTCAATTTTTTTTACGGCAAGATGATATGATGCTTTTAATGCACCAACCGATGTGCCGAGAATCTCCGACATTTGTTCATATTTCATCTCATCATAGTATTTCATATTGAATACTAATCGTTGTTTTTCGGGGAGAGAGGCAATCGCTTTACGCAGTTTGAGGGCTAATTCATCGCCATCGATATGTTGGTCGGCCTCAATAGTGTTGATAAGGAAAGATTCCTCATCATCAAGAGAGATATTGAGTCGTTTGCGTTCTTTTTCAAGAAATGTGATACTTTCGTTGATTGCGATTTTATGTAGCCAAGTGGAAAGTTTTGCATCGCCACGGAAATTTTCAATAGCACCCCACGCTTTCATGAAAGTGTTTTGAAGCAAATCATTGGCATCGTCATGATTGTTGACCATGCGACGTATTTGCCAATATAGCGTTTCGGAATATCGTTTTATCACATCTCCAAAAGCCTCACGACAAGTTGATGGCTCACGCAATCGAGCCACTAACTCAAGATCTTCTTTTGGGGTATTTTTATCCATAATTGGGAGAAATTTCAAAATTTAGCTGTAAAATTAAGGAAAGTTTTTCAAATTAACACTACAATACTCAAAAGATTAGTATTTGTTTGGATTTTATTACAAAAAAATCCCATCGCATCAACATTGCTCACCAGCCATTATGGGGTTGTAATGTCACAAGGGGCATTAGCGACCTTAAGGACTCTAAAGACGTCAAAGCCGGGAGGTGGTCAGCCCCTAACTCTCCTCCTGCCACGCAGTGGATAGGAGGAACAATAGAGCCAATGAGGGCAGCAACTCTCCTCTTGAAAATTACAGAGTAATTTTTAGGAGGAGTACCCCGAAGGGGGGGAGGTGGTCAGTCCGTGCGAAGCACGAGAAAGCGCAGCGATATGAATAGCCGAGGGTTGAGCGTAGCGATACCCCCGGACAGAGGAGTACCCCGAAGGGGGGAGGTGGTTAAAAAAAGAAAAGTATATAATTACGCATTATAAAATTATTAACCCCTCCGTCACTTCGTGCCACCTCCCCTATCTCTTCGAGCAGGGCAGGAGTTTTTGCCCACCAGCCTCAATTATCCTCCTGTGGATAACATGATACCCCTAGTTGCCCCGGTTGTCCTAGTTGTCCTATTTAGCCCATGCGTCAGCCCTAACTCTCCTCCTGCCACGCAGAGGAGAGTAGGAACAATAGAGCCAATGAGAGCAGCAACTCTCCTCTTGAAAATTGCTTAGTATGTATCGTCCTGAAAAAGGTTTACTCTTTTATTCATAATCCTAAATTTTGTTTAATTTCCAGTAAACCTATATTAGGACTAGACAGTTGGAATTGAAAGCCAGGTTACAAATGATATATGATGAATTGGGCTTAAAGAAGAAAGCCAAAGCTACTGATATTACAAGCTTTGGTTATGAAGTAAAAGATGTAAAAATCCCTACCAATGATGGAAGGGTAAATGGATTTGAACTTAAATTGATACGATAATGGATAATTTTACTAAAATGGAATTGCTTGGTAGGGATAAGTTTGAATCCCTACTGATACAAATGGGGATTACTAATTACTATTTTACCCCTGAGAAGTACAACCCAGTAGATTGTTACTTTAATAATAGTAGCTAGTGGATGGCTGAAATAAAGGTTAGGGATAAGTTTTGGAATCCTCTATTTATGGAAGTGCAAAAATACAAGGCTATGAAGTAGATTGTGAAGGATGGTGGTGCTGAAAATGGATTATATGTGAACTTTATTGATAATAGGTGTTACATCTTCATACTAAGCCAAATTTGCCAGGCTAATGGGTGCTACACTAAATATATATATGCCAATAGGCATACTGCCATAAGTACTGAAGATAAAGTTGATAAGCTAATAATTTGCCTACCAACCAAACTTGCTACTATTTATGAATGGGATGGTACCAGATGGAATGATGTGAAATGATACAATAACTCCCACCTTAGTTGCCTAGGGTGGGGCTTAATCTGATTTAATTAAATCGCATTGTTTTATAAAATCTTGTTCATATTTCTCCATAGAAGTGCAGAATGAAGGATAGCTATCACAATTAGATGGTATTCTTAACCCAAGCTTAGTGATTGTACCACCATTTACACCTCCTTTTTCAGTTTTGATTTTTAATGGTGTGTGCTTCACATCTTCATCAGGATAAGGATAGAAAAGTAATCCTTGGTTAGAGCAAAACCGATACATATAAGTAATAGTTTTATAATAGATGGATGTTGCCTTTTCTTCACCATACCAACTTTCCCTATTCAGCGGAATATATTTTGCATCAGCAACAATCTTCTTATCAATGGTTAGATAATCAGGGATGATTTGTTGGAAGTTCTCAAATAGGTAAAATCTTTCTTTGCCCCTATCTTTCAGGTAGTGATTATATCTGCCTTCAAGAACAATGGCTAGGTATTCTTCCCACAACCAAGCTGCATCAATCAGAACACCATACACTTCATCTTCTTCCTGACCATACTTTAATTCTTCGTGTCTTAGAATCTGCAAGCAAAGTCTTTGGAGTGGGGTGTACTCACTAAAATAGGGATGAGCAATAGGTCGCAAATTCTTATGAATAACCATTTGTGTTTCATTGGGTATAAAGCTTGGGGTGGCACTTACTATTTGTGCTACTGCCTTATTTGTATCTGCATCTATGTTCAGAATATCACCGCCACCCTTGAATTTGCGGATAAATTCAATGGTGTGCCTAATAAGCTGGGTAACTTCATTGTCATAACTATATTCCCGAGTTGAGTAGGCTACTTTCCCATTAAAGGGTTCATTGTATCTGATATGTCTGTTAACATCAATAACTCCCCTTATATTTGCATCATTGTACTTATGTGTAATATACTTCTTATAAATACCTTGATTAATTGCCTTCTTTAGATATAGTGGGAAAAGATAAATAAGAAAGTCAAACACACAGTCTTCATCCATTGTATGATGAAGGCTTAACAAGTTAATTTTAGCTACCTTCTGAAGCATATAATGCAAGAAGAAATCATCTTTACCATCATTAGCAAATCTAGAATGAATAGATAAGTGGGTCTTATTTCTTCCAATAAAGCCTACAATACTGTTGGTGTAAAGTGTTTTGCCTTCATCTGAAATGTTACATATCACCTTTTTCCCAAAATCCCTGTCATAGCTTTCAAAGGAATCTGGGAATACAAGCAAGTTAGGATATTCATCTAATGTAATATCAGATATGCCCACATCTGATATAGCCTTCAAATCCTGAAGTTCTTTAGGATCGATAGCTATTCTATGATAATCACAGGTAATCAATGTACAGTAGTGTCGTTATATGCTTTTTGTAATCTTTCAATCTTTGCTTCTATATTGGTTGTGCCTCTTAGATACTCATAAAGCAATCCTTTTAGGTGGTTAGTCCATAAATCATCAAAGTTACCATACATGCAATATTTGAGGAAGTAAGCTGCCCCTATTTGGTAAGCTTCAGTAAGCCCAATTCTGTCTTTTGGCGATAATTCTTCTTCATCTATCTTGTATTTGTCAATAATGCAAGCATTAAGGTTGTTCATTCTAACGATCATTTCAGCAATCACTTCGTCTGATGGTTTCCCAGAACTTCCCCAAGTTTCATCTTCTTCAAGCATAGATTGCCTAGATTCTGCTGTGATTTCCTTCCAAGCAAATCTTCTTCTCATAGCAAAATCCATACTTTCCACACTTCTATCAATGTCATTCATTGTGCCTATGATATACACATTTTCTGGGATGTAGAAGCCTTCGCTAAATACATCATCATCAGGCACTAGATTCTGGTACTGGGTACTCACCCTACCTTTAGTTCCCCTATATCCACTATCTATAGAATAGAACAATTCACCAAAAATCTTTGATATTTCACCACGATTAATTTCATCAATGATAAAAATATATGGTTTTGACACAAAGTATTCATCAATTGCATCCATAATTGCTTGTAAAATTCCCCTATAAAAGGTGTAATCTATACCAATGCCCACAACTTTTTTCATCTCGGTATAGTTGGCATTTTTGACAGTTTTGATATTCTTGCCAATATAATAGTTATAGAGCAATAATAGCCTTTCCTTATATGCAGTTTTTGTATCTCCATTTGTTTTCGTAAACTTAATGCCTTCAGGATCGTCATTGTTCTCAACTTTGAAAGAAATACTTTGTGAGCCATAGGTTTGGAATGTGTTTTCACCCATATCTATTCTCTTTTTAACTTCCTGGTATGCCTTTTCAAAGCTATTTTTACTTTCTATGGCATTTTTGCAGAATTCCTTAAAAACACCATCTTTTCTTTGGAATCTCAAAGTGCTACCATCCTTTATAGGTCGCAAACCTTCCACAAAATCAGTATAATCATAAGAAGGGTGGAGTTGTACTAATTTATACTCAGCCCCCATAGATTTTGCAATCTCTTTAGCCAAATATGTTTTACCTGTTCCTGGGGCACCTGTCAAAATGAGATTGTGATTTGACTTGAGTAAAGAAACAAAGGAATTAACATAGTCCTTATTCTCTTGCATAGCTATTATTTTATCCAATTTTTTAATGATTTCAATATTATTTGATGGGTTTATATTCATCATTGCTTTTATTACAGACATCGAAGCAAAACTGGCATTTGCAAGGAAATCTTCATCATATCCTCGCAAATCTATAAAACTACGAAGTTTTCTACAAAGAATACCATCATCATTGGAAAAGCCTTGTTCGTCATCAATAATACCAGCAAAATAGTATGTGAAAACCCAATTGACTCTTTTGGCAACTATCACAAAATCCCCTTTTTTAAGGTTATTGAAGTCTGCTCCAATCTTATTATTTGTACCCCAACCCATCATAACGATGTGTTGCTCAAACATTGTTTCTATAAAGCCTTGAATGGTAACGCCATCAACTCTAGGGCTTACTAGATAATATTTCTTGTTATGCATAGATTGTTGTTATTTCGTTTGTTAGATAATTAACTATCTTAATTGGCTTGCCTAGTTGGTGGGCATAGTCAATGGTGTACTTTGTACCCCTACTAGTGCCATTCCAAAAGGCTAGAAGGCAATCACACTTACATTAGTTCCAACTTTTATCTGTATATAAATAAGCTTGGCACATCCGGAATAGAATTGGCATCTATTTTGGTTATATCACCATATATTATTTCATATGGGTGGTTTTGTTGCAAAACAGAAATGGCATAAGGTTTTATCTCAGAAGTAAAGACACAAACAGGCTTATCACCTTGGTTGATGATTGCTTGCTCTAGACCTTTTCTAATTCCACCAATACCAGCAAAAAGATCTATAAATTTTATATCTTGGTTTGCCATTATTAATACTATATCTACTAAGTGTAATATGCAAAGGTACAAACTTTTTCTCAACTAAAGGGGTTTTAACGCTTGACAAATTAAAAATACCTTCTAATATTTGATATTAACTATCATAAATCAAGTATATTGGAGCAACAAGGGGTAGCATTTGCCACCCCTTATTTAGTTTGTAATCCTGAGATATTAGCCCCAGATAGATTGTGATAAGTCATATTCTTCTTCACCCTTGAAGCTTGCTATCATTTCATCAGCTGAATGTTCTGAAGTAACTGTTTCTAGGCTGAAGTTAAATGGGCTTTCAGGTGAAGCCTGTGGTTGCTTCATACTCTTTACTATTACCTTATGTGTTTCAGGATTGTATTCAAAGGCTGTAGGTAAATTGATAGCAATCTTTCCACTTTTGGTAGTGCTTTTGTAAACATACATCATTTGAATGCCATTCTTGTAGTTTACAACCAAGATACCCCTTCTAGTCTTAACACTATCCCAAATAACTGTTTCAAACATATTCTTGAAGATTTCAGCCTTACCTCCTATAGTCATTTCTTCAAGTTCCTTGATGCTTTGGGCTTTGTTTTCATCAGAAATCTTTCTTTCGTTTTTGGTGATTTCTTTTTTGATGCCTTTGATTGTATTTTCTATTTCCTTGATTTTATCATCAATTTCATTAACCCTGGCTTCAAATGATTGGATAATATTGGTATGGGTTATTAAAGCCATATTCCCAATGATTGTAGCTTGGTCAGCTTTCAATGATTCAATTTCACCTTTCTTTACTTCAATTTGTTGTAGAAGTTGGAAATTTTCAGCTTTCAAAGCATCCATCTTTTCATTACTTTTAGCTTTGTATTCACTATCAAGGATTCGGTACTTAACTTCATTCCAAAGAATAGCAATCAAATCTTTCACATTAATACCAAAGTAGGGGCATTCAGGCTTATGCCTTCTCTTTTCTTTCTTGTTAGCCCTGGCAACACAAGCATAGTGATGATTATTGCCTGATGCTACAATTTGCATATTACATCCACAAGGACACTTTAAGATACCTTTCAATGGATTATAGTGCTTGGTGTACTTATCAGCCCTTGTTTTGTTTTCTTGTATAGCCAAATGTGCTTTATTCCACAACTCAGGTGATACAATTTCAATCCCAGTAGGGTATTCTATTCCTTTATATACTCTGATACCTTTATATAAAGTTTGTTTCAGGATTACCATTACTGCTACTGCAAATGATGGTTCGGGAGCATCAGCATCATGTGTAGTAACAGTGGGTGTTGGTGGTATTGAAGGAGTCGAAACCGATGATAACGCCGTTGAAGTTACACGCTATGATATTCATGGTCGTTTATTGAGCGAACCTGCTCGTGGCATTAATATCATCAAGATGAGCGATGGCACCACTCGCAAAGAAATCGTGAAATAAAAGAAGAAGGAGAGAGGAGAAAGGAAAAGGAAAAAGAAAAAGGAGAGAGGACTTGTTCGGCAATAGTCGTTATTGACCTTAACGACCTTAAAGCCCTTAACAACTCTATCCTCCTTAGCGATCAAAAACATAACACCACATTAGCACTAACGGCTAATAATTCCTAGGTTCACACCAATAATGGCTACCGACACCTGGTAGCCATTATTTTATTAGAAAGTAGACAAGCCGGGAGGTGGTCAGCCCGTGCGAAGCACGAGAAAGCGCAGCGATTATAATAACCGAGACTGTCAGATAAAATACATGATACCCCCAGTAGTCTTAGTTATCCCAGTAGTCTTAGTAGTCCCAGTTGACCTATTCAACCCCCGGTCACCAATAAAAAATATTCTTTTTTAAGTCAATTTCATCAATCGTTTTGTGCTTATTCTTGGAAAAATTTGTTGTATATTTGTAGCGTAATAATTAGGGATTTAAAGAATGGAAACGACATTAACAATAGAATCGGTATTATTGGCATTGGGGTTGACGTTGTTTGCGGGGATGTCAACGGCGATAGGTAGTTTGATGGCATTTTTCACTCGTGCCACTAATACTCGTTTTTTGTCGGGTGCTCTCGGATTGTCGGCGGGAGTGATGATTTATGTGTCGTTTATGGAAATGATTCCCGAAGCAATTGAAAAATTAAATGCAGTGTATGCCGAAAATGAGGCTACAATATATATGCTTCTTGCCTTTTTTGGAGGTATGGGGTTGATTGCATTGATTGACTTCTTGATTCCCGAAGATGAAAACCCTCATGAATTTCATCGAGTGGAGAAAGTTGGCGCAAAGTCGGAAAAATTGAAACGCACCGGTTTTATGTTGGCATTGGCAATCGGTATTCACAATTTCCCTGAGGGTATGGCAACATTTATTTCGGCTCTTGATGGTCTTGATGTTGCAATTCCTATTGTTATAGCAATTGCAATACATAATATTCCGGAAGGTATTGCTGTGTCGGTACCTATCTACCACGCAACCGGTAATCGTCGCAAAGCATTGGCTTATTCGATATGGACCGGGTTGGCAGAGCCTATAGGAGCATTGTTTGGAATGGCTTTTTTGTTGCCGTTTTGGACTCCGGTTGTTAGCGCATTGCTATTGGCTGCAGTGGCGGGGATTATGGTGTTTATTTCGCTCGACGAATTGTTGCCCGGTGCAGAGGAATATGGCCATCATCATTTTTCAATAGGTGGTGTGATATTGGGAATGATGATAATGGCAATTTCGCTACTCATATTATGAGAAGATTATCACTATAAATAGTGATTGTGGGATTGTGAATTATGTGTTAACTTTGCATCGCAAATCTCACAATGGGTAAATTACGATACATATTGATGATTTTGGCTATGAGCAGTGCTTGTGGTCTGTGGGCTGTTGATGTGGAGGAGTCGGATACTTTGCAAGAGATAACCGTGTCATCAATAAAGCAAACATCGGATTTAAATAAGAGCCCTGCATCATTAACTGTGCTTAATTCGGCGCATGTAGAGCGTCTCGGAGTGAAAGCGATAAAGAATGTGAGTGCGATTGCTCCTAATTTTTTTATTCCCGATTATGGATCGCGAATGACCTCTTCAATATATGTGAGAGGTATCGGTGCGCGTATCGATCAGCCGGTAGTGGGGTTGAACGTAGATAATGTGCCGATTCTTAATAAAGATAATTATGACTTTGAATTGTCCGATGTGGATAGAATAGAGATGTTGCGAGGCCCACAAAGCACCCTCTATGGCCGTAATACCATGGGTGGACTCATTAATATATATACATTGTCGCCGTTTAAGTATCAAGGGGTGCGATTTATGGGTGAATATGGTACGGCAAATACTCTAAAAACCTCATTGTCTTATTATACTAAATTGTCATCTCGATTGGGCATGTCAATAAGCGGTAATTTCACTATGACCGACGGATTTTATGATAATGTGTATAATGGGGCGGATGTAGGCACAGAGCGTCAAGGCTCATTGCGATGGAAAACGAAATGGTATCCTTCGTCATCGGTTACGGTTGAGAATGTCTTAAGCGGACAGTTGTCGCGTCAAAGTGGATATCCTTATGAGGCATTGGGCTCGGGAGAGATAAACTATAATGATACAAGTTTCTATCGTCGTACATCAATAAATGATGGATTGACTGTGAATTGGAATTGTGGAGGCGTGACATTGTCAAGCATCACGAGTTTTCAATACATAAATGACAATATGACTCTTGATCAAGATTTTTTACCTCTTGAATATTTTACACTTACTCAACGTCGCCACGAATGGGCGTTGACTCAAGATTTTGTGGTGAAAGGTCGTGAGCAAAATTATGATTGGCTTGTTGGTGCTTTCGGCTTTTATCGTCGAACAAATATGAGTGCACCTGTGACATTTAAAGAATATGGAATAGAACAGTTGATAGAGAAAAATCGCAATGAGCAAAATAGTTATTACCCTATTGGATGGAATGACAATAGGTTTGTCTTAGGAAGTGACTTTTTGCTCCCAACATACGGATTGGCTCTATATCATCAAAGTCATTATGATTTAAAACGATGGGCATTTACATTGGGTTTGCGACTGGATTATGAACGACCGTCACTTGACTATAATAGTTTCTGTAACACCTCATATACAATATATGATAATAATGCAGGAGAAATGATACCATATCGAAATTGTCCTGTTGAGATTGATGATTATGGGCATTTAAGTCAATCGTTTGTTGAATTTCTTCCCAAATTAACTATTGCATATCGATTGCCGATGAATGATGCTTCTCGCGTGTATGCCTCAGTGGCAAAAGGGTATAAGTCGGGAGGATTTAACACTCAAATGTTTTCGGATGTGTTGCAACAACGAATTAGAGGTATGATGGGCTTGAGTGAACTTTACAAGGTTGAAGATGTCGTGTCGTATAAGCCTGAAAAAAGTTGGAATTACGAAGTGGGTGCGCATATTTCAGATAGTGAAGGGCGTTACTCGGCCGGCGTATCATTGTTTTATATTGATTGCCGAGATCAACAATTAACAGTATTTCCTGATGGCACAACTACCGGGCGTATTATGACTAATGCTGGAAAAACGCGTAGTTGTGGTGCTGAATTATCAGCAATGTGGCGACCTACTGCTCAATGGTCATTGACGGCAAGTTATGGATTCTCTGATGCCAGATTTGTAGAGTTTGATAATGGTAAAAATAATTTTAAAGACAAATATATACCTTATGCTCCAAAAAATACCCTGTTTGTAGGAACATCATACAATATACCGGTCAAGCGTTCTTGGCTTGATTGTGTTGATTTTAATATTGATATGAAAGGAATAGGGGATATATATTGGGATGAAGCCAATAGCGTGAAACAGCCATTTTATGCGTTATTGTCGGCATCGGTTAGATTAACAAAGGGTGATTTTACTCTTGATTTATGGGGAGATAATCTCACTGATACACACTATAACTCGTTTTATTTCGTTTCAATAGGGAATGCATTTTTGCAACGTGGGAACCCTCCTCGATGTGGTGCAACTTTGCGAATGAATTTTAAATCAAAATAAATATAAAACAAATATAAATGAAAATTAATATGAAATTTTTAAAGACTATTTTAGCATTAGTGATGTTTGCATCGGTGGCAACATCATGTAGCAATGATGACGAGCCATTGGCTCATGACAATTATATGGAACAAGATTACACCGGGTGTTTCCAATATATTTATAAAAAGAGTTTGAATACCGGTGTAATAAGCAGTGGAACTACCTATAAATTCCGTTGGAGAGGAGATTTTACGGCTGATGTGTATGTTTATAATGCAAAATTCGCTGCCGGGATGCCAGGCGGAATTAATATTACATTTGAAGGGTTGAAATGGTCAAACATTGATGGTGTAAAGCGCATTGCTGCTACTGATGTAGTTCCTAATGCAGTTACTATGAATGGTGCGGCTGTTGATGCATCAAAATATGTGATAGATGCATTAAATATAGATGTATTTGAGCGTAGATTGATGGATGAACAATTGACTTACATCCCAATTATTAACATGTCAATGACAATGGGAGATATAGAGGTTGTGACTATTCAACAACAAAAAGTATATTTCGGTTCAACTGGTGTAACCAATAACGCTGCATCAACTAACTTTACATCAAAAACTCCTTACTATGCAGTGACACTTGATGCTAATGCGATGACTGCAAAGATTGATGTATATAATGCTAAATTTGCAGAAAAAATGCCTGCAATGAATATGAAATTTAGTGGTATTCCTTTTAAGGTGTCAAATCTTGGATATACCCTTGAATGTGATGAGTTGATTCCTACAATCAAAGATTCGGGAGTGGATGTGCCATATCCCGACTATAAAATAACCAACTTGAGTGGTAATGCATTATTTGCAACAGGTTTAAATCTTCAATTTGATTGTATGGAAGTATTTACTGTGCAGGCTAATTTGACTTATGCTTTCCCGACCGAATAGATAAATAGGTTTAAAAAGATTTAAAGAGGGTTAAATTGACGAATTTCAAGTTAACTCTCTTTTTTTTGTTTTTGATAAGAATGATAAGTAAAAACAGAGAGAAATGTTGATAAATATTATAGTGCATAAATGTTGAAAATTAATATATTTTGACTATCTTTGCACGTGAAATATTAAGCCTTTTTTATAGATAAACACATGATGCGATTGTATTGGTATGACTATCAATGTGATAGGTGCCAGTGCGGTTGTTGTGTTTATTAGTGGGCTATGAGTGAAAAATATTAGATACTAAAATATGGTTTTATTAGACATTTTTGGAATTCAGAACAGTGCGTTGCTTGCTGTAGTGGCAGCATTGACCGGATTTGGTCTAGTGGCATTGGCTCTGTGGTTGGCGGGGTTGATTTCTCCTCGTTCGTTTAATCCTCAAAAGGGTGAAGCATATGAGTGTGGTATTCCTACACGTGGCGAAAGTATGTCGCAATTTAAAGTGGGTTACTATCTTTATGCTATTTTATTCTTGATGTTTGATGTTGAAACAGTGTTTTTGTTCCCATGGGCAGTGCGTATGCGTGAACTTGGAGCAGATGGCATTATCAGCATCGCAGTGTTTTTCGGAATTTTAGTGCTAGGGCTAGTGTATGCTTGGCGGAAAGGAGCTCTTGAATGGAAGTAACAACTAAAAGCATGCCCTATGAGGCGTGGAAAGATAACGAATATATTGAATCTCTTGTAAAAGAGTTGCAAGAAAATGGTACTAACGTAATTGTTGGTTCATTTGATAAACTTATTAACTGGGGCCGTTCAAACTCTATTTGGCCATTGACATTTGCAACAAGTTGTTGTGGGATTGAGTTTGTGTCACTTGGTGCAGCACGTTATGATATGGCTCGATTTGGATGGGAAGTTGCTCGTTCATCGCCTCGCCAAGCCGACTTTATGATGGTTGCAGGAACAATCGTACACCGTATGGCTCCTGTAATGCGTCGTTTATATGACCAACTTGCCGAACCCAAATATGTGATTGCATGTGGTGGTTGTGCTATTTCGGGTGGTCCATTCCGCAAATCTTATCATGTGGTAAAGGGCATAGATGAAATTGTTCCTGTGGATGTTTATCTTCCCGGATGTCCTCCACGTCCCGAAGCAATGATTTATTCAATCATGCAGTTGTCAAGAAAGATGAAAGTAGAAAAATTCTTTGGTGGAGTTAATCGTCAAGAAAAGATTAAAGATTTTCTTGCTGCTCATCCCGAAGAATCGTATGATTGATAAATAATACCCAATCACATTTTATAAATTTAGAAAATAAAGACAATATAAGATATGGCAAATATTCAGGAAAAGATAGCCAAACTATATCCCGAAGCAACATTTGAGGAAGGAAACGACCTATTGGTATGTATCCCTGACTCAAAATGGCATGCTCTTGCAAAAACCTTGAAAAATGAATTGGGTTTTGATTTCTTGGTGACTATCGTGGGTATGGATTGGACCGACAAACTTGGTTGTATCTATTACTTAAAATCTACGGTTGATAATGAAATGATCTCGGTTAAAGTGACAACCGATGATCGTGAGAATCCAATGATTCATAGTGTTCATGATGTGTGGGCTATTGCTACAACATTTGAACGTGAGGTATATGATTTCTTTGGCATTATCTTTATTAATAATCCCGATATGCGTCGTATGTTCTTGAGCATCGATTGGAAAGGTTATCCATTGCGTAAAGACTACGATGATAATCCCGAAATTAACCCTGTTCCAAAAGAAAACGAACGCCAAGAAGATACTACTGTTTCTTATGTGGAAACAGAAGATGGAAAGATTGAAAAGAAGACTATTAATGTGTTTGAACCGAATGATTTTGTGGTGAACATCGGTCCACAACACCCAGCAACTCACGGGGTATTGCGTTTCCGCACTGCTGTTGATGGTGAAACAATCAAGAAAATAGACTTCTATTCAGGTTATATACATCGCGGTATTGAAAAAATATGTGAAGGATTGACTTATCCTCAAACACTTCACTTTATGGACCGTATGGACTATTTCTCAGGCCATCATTATCACCATGCAATGTGTATGGTTTATGAAAAGGCTTTGGGAATTGAAATTTCTCGTCGCGCACAAGTTATCCGTGTGTTGATGGATGAGTTGGCACGTATTGCTTCTCACTGCTTGTTCTTGGGTACATATTGTATGGACTTGGGTGCAACAACAATGTTGTTCTATACATTGCGTGTGCGTGAACAAATTCTTGATATTATGGAAAAAACATGTGGCGCTCGCATGACATTCAACTATGGATGCATAGGTGGTGTGATGCAAGACCTTCATGAAGATTTTGTGAAAGATGTCAAAGAACTTCTAGCAGTGTTGCCTAAAAATATTAAAGAATATAATGAGTTGTTTATTGGAAATGTAATTGCCAAAGGTCGTCTCATTAATGTGGGTACTCTTTCTCGTGAAGACGCTATTTCGTATGCAGTTACCGGCCCATCAGGACGTGCTTCGGGTTGGGCATGTGATGTGCGTAAAACAAACCCATATAGCATCTATGGCGAACTTGACTTTGAAGAAGTTGTATATACTGAGGGTGACTCAATGGCACGTACAAAATTGCGTATTGCAGAAATGGAACAATCGGCTCGCATCATTGAACAACTTATTGACAATATCCCAGAAGGTGAATATTGCGTAAAAGTGCCTAAAGTGGTTAAGTTGCCAGCCGGACGTTGGTTCCAAATGGTTGAAGGTTGTCGTGGTGCATTTGGCGTATATGTAGAAAGCACAGGAGGCACATCTCCATTGCGTTTGAAACTCGTGCCACCATGCTTGCCATTGGCAAATGTGGTTGACCACCTAACTCAAGGCTCAAAAATTGCCGACCTTATCACTATCGGAGGTTCTTTGGATTACATTGTTCCCGATATTGACCGATAAAAATTTGATAAAAATATAGTAATAATATAATTATGTACGAAATAACATTTGCTACTATAACCAATTGGATTGACACTTTTCTCGGTCAATATATGCCTGAATGGCTTGTCACTACTGTAGAGTGCTTGCTTATTGGGGTAGGACTTCTGTTGGTTTATGCCTTGTTGGCATTGTTTTATATCTATTTTGAGCGCAAAGTGTGTGCCGCATTCCAATGTCGTCTCGGTCCTAACCGAGTAGGTCCATGGGGGTTGTTGCAATCATTTGCCGATATGTTTAAGATGCTTATCAAAGAGCTTATCACACTTAAACACATCGACCGTTTCTTGTTTGCGCTTGCTCCTTATTTGGTAATTATTGCATCAATGCTTTCATTTGCATGTTTGCCATGGGCAAATGGCTTGCAAATCATTGACTTCAATATAGGTATTTTCTTCTTGATTGCAGTTTCATCAATAGGTGTCCTTGGTATCTTGCTCGCAGGTTGGTCAAGTAACAATAAGTTCACATTGATTGGAGCTTTGCGTTCAGGTGCGCAAATGGTAAGTTACGAATTGTCAATCGGTTTATCAGTATTGACAATGGTGGCATTTGCCGGCACAATGTCGATTACCGGTATTGTTGAAGAACAAAAAGACCTATGGTTTATTTTCTCTGGTCATGTCCCTGCTATCATAGCATTTATTATCTATATTATTGCAGGTACAGCCGAAACAAATCGTGGTCCATTTGACCTTCCTGAAGCCGAAAGTGAGTTGACAGCAGGTTATCACACTGAGTATTCAGGTATTCACTTCGGTTTCTTCTATTTGGCCGAATATCTTAACTTGTTTATCGTATCGGGTGTTGCCACATTGTTGTTCTTCGGAGGTTGGATGCCATTGCACATTCCCGGTTGGGAAGGCTTTAATGCTGTAATGGATTATATCCCATCTGTAGTGTGGTTTATCGGTAAGGCAATCGCTCTTTCATTCATTATTATATGGTTTAAATGGACATTCCCCCGTTTACGTATTGACCAATTGTTGAAACTTGAATGGAAGTACCTTCTCCCCATCAACTTATTTAACCTTGTGTTGATGGTTATCATTATCGTTTTTAACTTGCATTTTTAATATTAACATTATACAAAGATAAATTTCGTGATTATGAGCGAAAAATTTGGCAAAATAGCTCAAGTAATCGGTCCGGTAGTTGACGTTGCTTTTGAAGGCGAAGGAAATACTATTCCTCCCATCTATACATCGTTGAAAATAGATCGTGCCGATGGCTCAGAACTCATTCTTGAGGTTGAGCAACACATTGGTGAGGACACAGTGCGTTGTGTTGCAATGGATAGTACCGATGGTTTACAACGAGGCATGAAGGTTGTGAATCTAGATCGTCCTATTGCAGTGCCCACCGGTGAACAAGTAAAAGGTCGCTTGCTAAATGTAGTAGGTGAAGCGATTGACCACTTGCCAGAACTAAAACGTGAAAACGTGCGTCCTATCCATCAACCGGCACCTGCTTTTGAAGATCTTACAATCGGTACAGAAATTCTATATACCGGTATTAAGGTGATTGACCTTCTTGAACCATATAGTAAAGGTGGTAAGATTGGTTTGTTTGGTGGTGCAGGTGTGGGTAAAACGGTGCTCATCATGGAACTTATCAATAACATCGCTAAAGGTCATAACGGATTCTCAGTGTTTACCGGTGTAGGAGAGCGTACTCGTGAGGGTAATGACTTGCTCCGCGAAATGATTGAAAGTGGTGTAATGAAATATGGCGAAAAATTTGAGAAAGGAATGGAAAAAGGGGAGTGGAACCTTGCTGATGTCGATATGGACAAGGTGAAGGAATCACAAGCAACCCTTGTGTTTGGTCAGATGAATGAGCCTCCCGGTGCGCGTCTTCGCGTAGCATTGTCGGGCTTGACTGTGGCTGAACAATTCCGCGACCAAGATGGTGGTGGTAAAGAAATCCTTCTTTTTATTGACAATATCTTCCGTTTCACACAAGCAGGTTCAGAGGTATCGGCATTGTTGGGTCGTATGCCTTCGGCTGTGGGTTATCAACCAACACTTGCTTCGGAAATGGGTACATTGCAAGAGCGTATCACTTCAACAAAAAATGGTTCAATCACATCAGTGCAAGCGATTTATGTACCTGCCGATGACTTGACCGACCCGGCTCCTGCTACTACATTTAACTTCTTGGATGCAACTACAGTGTTGAGTCGTAAGATTGCCGAACTTGGTATCTATCCGGCTGTTGACCCATTGGAATCAACATCACGTATTCTTGATCCAAATATTATTGGCGAAGAACATTATAATACTGCTCAAGCAGTGAAGCAATTGCTTCAGAAATATAATGAACTTCAAGATATTATTGCAATCCTTGGTGTTGACGAACTATCTGACGAAGATAAACTAGTTGTGGCTCGCGCTCGTCGTGCGCAACGATTCTTGTCGCAACCATTTAATGTGGCAGAGCAATTTACCGGTCTTCCTGGAGTAATGGTGCCATTGAGTGAAACTATTCGAGGCTTCAAGATGATTCTTTCGGGTGAAATGGATGAATATCCTGAACAAGCATTCCTCAATGTGGGTACAATCGATGAAGCAATTGAAAAGGGTAAGAAACTTCTTGCAGAGGTAAAATAAGAGTTAAGATAATAGTTCAATATTAACAACATATGATACTAAAAGTAATATCAACCGAAGATGTACTCTTTGATGGAGAAGTAGAAGCAGTTACACTTCCCGGTCAAAAAGGATCATTTACTGTGCTCAATAATCACGCATCAATAGTGTCATCGTTGGTGTCCGGAAACATTGTTTATGAAGTCGCCGGAGAAAAAAAGATTATTGCAGTTGATGGTGGATTGGTTGATGTTGATAAGAATGTAGTATCGGTGTGTATATATTAACATGAAGAAAGTATTTCTCATATTAACAATGATGGTGATGGCGCTTATTACGCCTAATACCGTCTATGCTTCATCAGAAGGTGGCGAAGAAGACTTGGCTATCAAGGAAATTATTTTCCACCACTTGGGTGATGGATATGGTTGGGAAGTACCATTCTCTCACCATCACCGCATTCCATTACCAATCATTGTGAAAGATTGTAATGGAGAGTGGCATTGTTTCAGCTCGGCACGTGTGTCGCATGGCGAAACATATGAAGGATTTTATATTGCCGGTCACGATAGCGAATATAGTGGCAAAGTGGTGAGCAAAGATGCTTCGGGAAAAGAGTATCGTCCTACCGACTTCTCTATCACCAAAAATGTGTTGGCGTTGTTAATCTCAATGATTGTTGTAATGGCATGTGTGTTGAGTGTGGCACGCTGGCATCGTCGCAATGGAGCCAAAGCACCACGCAAAGGTTTAGGAGCAATAGAGGCTCTCATCACATTTATCTATGATGGTGTAATAAAATCAACATTGAAAGACAAAGCACCGCGATTTGCACCTTATTTGATGACTGCGTTTTTCTTCATTTTTGTGATGAACTTGTTGGGTTTGATTGTAATCTTCCCCGGAGGAGCTAACCTCACAGGTAATATTGCGGTAACACTCGTGTTGGCAGTGTTGACATTCTTGATGACAAACATATTCGGAACAAAACATTATTGGAAAGATATCTTTTGGCCAGATGTGCCATTATGGTTGAAATTTCCGATACCCATCATGCCGGTAATTGAGATCTTCGGTATGTTTACTAAGCCGGCAGCATTGACAGTGCGTTTATTTGCCAATATGATGGGAGGTCACATGATTGTGATAGTGTTGACAATGCTTATCTTCATCTTTGCGCCTATGGGAGCAGCAGTGACCGGAGCAACAACCGTGGTGTCAGTATTGTTCTCAATCTTTATGTTGCTTATCGATGTGTTGGTAAGTTTCATTCAGGCCTATGTATTTACAATGTTGTCAACGATATTTATCTCATTGGCACAAGAAAATCCTCATCATGAGGAACATAAATAAAAATTAAAGAAAATAATAAATAAATTAAATAACAACATTAAAAATTTAAGATTATGTTAGCAATGATTTTGGCTTCAGCAGGTTTAATGAAATTTGGAGCATGTTTAGGTGCTGCATTAGCAGCAATTGGTGCTGGTATTGGTATTGGTAAGATTGGTGCCGCAGCAATGGAGGCAATCGCTCGTCAACCTGAATCAGCAGGTGACATTCGTAGTAATATGATTGTAATCGCTGCTCTTGTTGAAGGTGTTGCGCTATTCGCAGTTATCGTTTGTATCCTTGCATTGTTCGTATAATAACAAGTAAATCTGTAGTATGGAATTATTCACGCCTGACTTTGGCTTGATATTTTGGATGTTCTTGTCATTTGCTGTGCTTTTCTTCGTTTTGGCGAAGTGGGGATGGCCAGTGATATTAAAGGGCATTGATCAACGAGCCGAATTGATAGACAAAGGTGTGGAATATGCTCAAAATGCAAAAGAGCAGTTAGACCACGCCCGCGAAGAGGCTGAAAAATATATTGCAGAGGCTCGTCGTCAACAAGCCGATATGTTGCGCGAAGCAGATAAGATGAAAACACAAATCATCGAGGATGCGCGAGAAGCAGCACAAAAAGAGGCACAGAAGGTGATGGATGCCGCAAAACAATCAATTGAGCAGGCTCGCAAAGAGGCAGAGCAAAATTTCCGTGATGAAGTGAGTTCGTTTGCACTTGACATTGCGGGAAAAGTTGTTCGCACTCAACTAGCCGATGAAAAGGCTCAAAAACAATTGGTAAACACTCTTCTTGACGAAATAGAGAATAAAAATTAGTAAACGCAATGAACGAAGGTCTTATTCCACGCCGATATGCTAAGGCTCTTTACAAGTTTGCGCTTGAAAAGGGTCAGGATAAACCTATGTATGGGTTGATGCAACGATTATCGGAAGTATTTGCCACAGATGCCACCCTTCAAGATGTGATGGGAAATCCATTTATCGCATCGGAAGATAAAATAAAGTTACTCAAAGTGGCAGCCGGAGCCGATAATGCACACACTTGTTTTGCCGATTTCTTGAAGTTATTGGTGGAAAACAAGCGTATATCAGCCATGCGTTCTATTGCATTAGCCTATCTGACAATATATCGTAAGGCCAATAATATTTATTTGGTCGAAGTTGTATCGGCAAGTCCGATGGATGCCGATAGCCAATCACGACTCAAAAAACTCATTGAGGGTCATCTCCAAGGTGGTTCAATGGAATATAGCCAACGAGTGGATTCTCAACTCATAGGTGGATTCGTTGTAAATATCGATTCACAACGACTAGATGCATCTGTGCAAAATGAATTGAAACAATTGCGTTTAAATCTTCTTAGAAAATAATTTGTGATGATTAATCCAAGCGAGATATCAGAAGTATTAAAACAACAACTTGAAAATGTAAACTCAAAAGTTTCATTTGAGGAAGTTGGAACAGTCCTTGAAGTAGGTGATGGCGTTGCCCACGTTTTCGGACTTGATAATGTGTGCGCCAATGAACTCGTTGAGTTTGAAAATGGTGTTAAAGGTGTTGCTCTCAACCTTGAGGAAAGTAACGTGGGTGTTATTTTGCTTAATGACGTTAATAAAGTAACCGAAAATATGACCGTTAAACGCACCGGAAAGATTGCATCTATTCCAGTGGGAGAAGGCGTATTTGGTCGTGTTATTAATGTGTTGGGAGAGCCTATCGATGGTCGTGGACCTATTCAAGGCGACTTGATAGATTTGCCTCTTGAACGTAAAGCTCCCGGGGTAATCTTCCGCCAACCGGTGAAACAACCATTGCAAACCGGTATCAAGGCTATTGACTCAATGGTGCCCATAGGTCGAGGACAACGTGAGCTTATCATCGGTGACCGCCAAATTGGTAAGACTGCTATTGCTATTGATACAATTATTAATCAACGCAAGAGTTTCGAAGAAGGCAAACCTGTATATTGTATATATGTAGCAATCGGTCAAAAAGCATCGTCAATAGCAGCGACAGTAGATACATTGCGCCAAAATGGAGCATTGGATTATACAGTGGTTGTTGCGGCGTCGGCATCAGACTCGGCTGCTATGAGATATTACTCACCCTTTGCCGGTGTGGCAATCGGTGAATATATTCGTGACACAGGTCGTGATGCACTTATTGTGTATGATGACTTGTCAAAGCAAGCGGTTGCTTATCGTGAAATATCATTGATTTTGAAACGTCCTTCAGGTCGTGAAGCATACCCCGGTGATATTTTCTATCTCCACTCTCGCTTGCTTGAACGTGCTGCAAAGATTATTGATAATCAAGAAGTGGCATCAAACATGAATGACCTCCCCGAGGTTCTTAAACCAATGGTAAAGGGTGGTGGATCGCTCACAGCACTCCCTGTGATTGAAACACAAGCCGGTGACGTATCGGCCTA
>JAFQSX010000035.1 GCA_017409345.1 Muribaculaceae bacterium
GATATTCATCACTTCAACACCTGCTTCGTTGTAAATCACGATTGAGTTAATAGCCTCAGGTGATTTAACTGTAATAGTAGAGTGTGCAGGGATGGGATAAATTTGCACTGCAAGGATATTATCGTCACCTACAACCTCAACTCCGGTTGGAGTTAATCCGTTTGGAGTAATACCAACAGGCTTGCTCTTATCGATATAAGTGTTGCGAGCAGCATAGTGAGCCACGATGATAAATTCCCATTCGTCAGGAGTGTTATTAATCACCACTTCATCACCATTTGCTACAGTCGCAATGCCGGCATTGTTAACAGGGACATCGTAGAAGTATGATAACACAACTTTTTGTCTAGAGCCGCCATCTGCTACGTCATAAAGACCATCGCCATTATCATCAACAGTTGTATAATATGGCGCCTTGGCGTTTTCAAAATCATAGGTTCCAGGGATTTGACTAGTAGAAGTTGTTTTAGCCCAAAGTTTGCCATCTTTTATTTCAGAGCCATTGTGCAACAAGAAGTTTTCAATATTGATAGTGTCGCCTTTATATTCACCTATTTTATTTACAACAGCCTTGATTGTGTAGTATGACACCGGTTCAGCATTCTTTGGTTTAGAGAAGTCTAAATCAATACGATATCTATCGGCTTTTTGAGTCTCAACTACCCAACTACCATCTTCTTTTTGTGTCCAACCTCCAATAGTAATATCTTCAGCAACAAATGCTTCAATATATAATTCCTCAGCAGGTTTTGCTGTATAGTCATTATTGTCAATAGCAGAGTTGAATTGTGATTGCTTGATTGTTCCATTTGAGAACTCATAGTTCACAGCCACACGTGCAGTATAGGTTTGGAAATCAAGATCGCAGTTATCTACGTTTTCGATATTTTTGTCGGAAACATAATCAAATTCATATACAAAGAGTTCTGACTCTTCGGTAGGATTGGTTCCTGCTGCATAGTCTTTGTCGAGCACTTCATCCTCATAAACCACTTCACCCTTAGCATTGAGCAACTCAAATGAATAAGATTTCACCTTCACGTTAGCATTACTTGCATCACTCAAACCGAATTTCTTAGGACGCTTCCAAGTTGAAACGCCACCAAAGTGAGTAATTTCAGTTGGATTTTCCGCATTGTCATACTTAGTGGTAATTTCCAATGTTGGAGTTACTTGAGGCAATTGGTTGTCGGGGAACAAGCGATATTTAGCAAAACGCATACCGGGCACATATTGATAGATATATACACATTCTGCATTTGCATCTGTAGCACTTTCGTATGTTCCGGGTTCGGCATGGAACCAGTTACCATTGGCGTTAGTTGCAATATTAGAACTTGTATTTATTTGCTTAAATTGAGCCACAGGCATAGGTGGAGAAAGAGTTGATGCTGATGCCGCATCTCCAATTTTTGCCTTAATACCACGTGTCACGATAAAGTCACCGGTATTTTTTGAATACATACATGCCGGTGTAATCAAGAATGTTTCACCATCACTATCGTCATCAGCATTACCAAATGCTACGATTGATGTACCTCCCGAGTTATTGATACGGCTATCGGTATCGAAGATCGCGTGCCAATCAAGTTGACCATTACCCTCGTCATGCACACCAAAATAACCATTTGAGCGAATTTGAGCCATCCATGCATCACGTCCTGCAATCTTGAAACCGTAGTTTTCAGTACCTGTGAGCAAGATGTGTTCTTCGAGTTCTCCAGTGGTTGGGTTTGCTTCAGTGTAATCGCTAAATTCGAGTGTTTCGTGTGATACGTATGCTCCATTAGCAATCTTAACCTTAAATGCTGTGCGAGTCCACGATGGTGCTAAAATCAAATATCCACCTTCTGCGCTCATCACATCACCCCACATGTGGTAGTAGTCACTTCGTCCGGCTACTTGTCCATAACTCTTGCTACTACTGAACACCATATCGTCGATCCAGCGATCATCAAGCCACAATGCTTGAAGGTCAAGAGTGGTTGGAGTAGCCGAATATGAACCATCAGCATTACGAGTGTAAAGATGCCCTTCAGTAATACGACGGCCGAAACCATCATGCAATTTTGCCACTTCAGTAGCATTACCATCTGACGGAGTAGTTGCAGCCAACTTGGTAACGTTGTTATTACGCATAAAGATAGTTCCCTTGTCGTCCATTGCGATACCCACATTTTCAAATGCATCATTTGTGAGAATCTTGCCGGTAAAGCCCATGCGCACATCGGGTTCTTCTGTTGCCTTTATCACAACAACACCACCGGTGGCATCGGCATTATCCGACTTCATATCATCTCTTACTGAATTGGTGATGCCATTAGCCTTATCTTGGTCTTTTTGGCAAAGGTCGTCGGCACGTTGAGCTATATACCAGTGTCCATTGTAAAATTGACCTTGACGATAGTAGTCATAGTTAGTGAAGTTGTTAGGAAGATTTCCTAATGTTTGGTTGATAGGCACATTATATATTTGCTCAATCATGTAGCCTGCCAAAGACCAGTCGCGATAAGTAACTGTAACCGGTTCACCTACACTTTTTCGTTTTGCATTGTTATATGTATCACTATAAACTGCCTCTACATAATATGTATATTCTTTGTCTTCACTAATTTTGGGCAGGTCATCATCGATATAGTTATATTGAGTGATACCACTTTCAATCAATTGGTCATTGCGATAGATATTAAATGAAACCGGTTTAATTGTTGAAAGCGATGGCATCTTGAAGAAGAATTGCGCAATAGAATATCCATTATATGTACGCATTTCAGTAATGATAGGAGCATACATAACAGTTTCTACCTCGGTAGTTGTCACACTCTTGCCAAGAGATTCATCTTCTGGAACTCCATCATAATATGGAATTACTGTATAAGTGTAGTTCGCATTTACTTTTTCGTTGGTGTAAGTCAATTCCGAACCATCTACAGTTGCGATAAGTGTTCCACCACGATAGATTCTATAACTTGTTGGAGTATCTCCTTCGGGCGCACCCCATGTCAACTTAATGTCACGGCGAGTGCCCTCATCGGTAGGAACTTCAAGATATTCATATACAAGCGATGTTAATGGACCGGTAACAACATAAATAGGAGTTGTGCCGATTCGATAACATGATGCACCATGGAATGGAGAATATACATACACATCTACTGTTTCGTCATTAACTTTAACCGCACGAACGATTGAACCTATTTTGGCGATACCTGAAAGTGGGTTAATCTCTCCAGTTGTTCTTTCTCCTTCAAATGGAGTGATAACTTGCTCATTATTATATGTAGCAAAACCTCCTGTTGTAGCATTATATATTTCAAAACTTATATCTTGGTCTGCCACGCCGGCATTGCGTATATTTAATACGTTACCCTTTAAAATAATTGCATCAGAACTGAAGTTAGAAGTTTGTGTAGTTCCCAAATTAATATTTTCCACATTGGCAGAAGAAATTGCCCCACCTCCTGCTGGAAGCGTAAATATTTTACACTCATTTTGGTGATTGTGGAAATATAGGCGACCATCTTCAAGCGGACGAACTATTACTTCCGAACTATTATTACTGAAACTATGAGTCCAAGTTGTGATTTCGGTAGAAGTTGGAACTCCCGATTTATTTTCAATCTTTATTCTCTTAATATTCTTTGTTGCAGCAGGAGCAAACCATAAATACCCTGTTCCATCAAATATATCACCGGTAGCACCAATATAGTCGGCACGACCTTCGGGTAAGTGTGCATCGCCCAAAGTGAATTCTTTTTTATTGGCATTGCTTGTAGCTCCGGCTGGATAGACAGCAAATTTCTTAGGAGTTGAAGTACCTACTGAATTTGCCGCTACAATAATATTGCCGGCATCGTCATTATCCATGCCATAACCAAATGCACCTTTATTATAGCCTGAATTGAAATTCGGCCATGTTGAATTATTATTATTAACATAACTAATTGTGCCATATTGGTTCATTGCTGAAACATATAACATTCCATTCGAAACTGCTATACTTTTACCGGCTGGAGTGGTTTTGTCTCCATCATTATTTAATGTTCCCGACACCGCCCATTTTTTTGACACAGTAAACACATAACCGGTAGGTTTTACAACATCGTCTGTTGTTACTTCTGCTCCATATTTTGAGTCTTCAGGCACTCCATCAAAGATTGGAACTACTTTATAAGTCGCATTTTCAGACACATTTGATACTTTATAAGAAGTAGCAGTAGATGCTGCTGTTCCTATTAAAGAATTTCCTTGATAAATATTGTATTTTGACAATATACCTTTAGATGGTTTGACCCAATTTAATATAACATTTTGCGCAGAACTGCCCTCCTCAAGTGTATATGCTAAATTTGTAATTGATGAAACATCAGGAGTTGCTGTTATTAAATATTTACTAAAACCAGTCTTGGGTACATAGGTGTATAGGGCTAATGTATTATCGTCAATTAAATCAAATTCACACCATACATTTACGATTGTAGTATTTTCAGCAGACGTTCCTTGTGCCACAGCAAATGCAGATTGAATATTAGTGGCACTTCCTGTTGTATAATCTTCTATCACAATTTTACCATCATTAGCAGATGTATTTGCTCTTACGAGGATTTTGTGACCTCTAAGGTATTCAATATCAGCAGCATGGCGAGAATATGCGTTTAATTTAGTCGCGGTAACTGAGTTGTTGTTTAGATTTACGTTAAAAATTCCTTGACCATTATTATAGAAATATTCTCCTAATGAGCCATAAGGGAAAATACGAGTTTGAGACCCCCAGCCTGTATCATTTGCTCCAGATGGCATTGTGTAACTAATGGCCGACTTAACTATACCATTCTCAATAGGGACTTCTACTACATATGTGCTATTAGAGAACCATAGCGAACCATTCCCTCCATATATATCGCCTGAGGCATACCACATGTCGGTTCTGAATGAATCATTGCCAGAACGTCCTAAATCGTATGTTTTTGTTTCAGAAGTTGACACAACGCCCGAAGGATTTGCCTTAAACACTTTTATTTTATTTACGATAGAATAATGAGCACCCTGTTCAACTCCAACTATTAAGTTTCCACTATCATCAGTTGAAAGCCCCCAACTAATTTGATTTGTTGAGCCTGTTGCAATTGCACTGAGGGTATTAGTCGCAGCATTAAAATAGGAAATGTTCCTGCCTGAATTATTAGGCATAATAACATACATTACATCATTTGCAACCGCCATCTGTTTAGGTACACCTGTTGATGTAAATAGATCACATGTATGAACTTTAACTGCTGACGAGTTGAATGAAATTTTGTAGTTTGCGGGATTCGCATTGGCGATAGGGATCGCGGTTAGGAATGCCACAAAAATTGATAATAATTTAAGTAATTTTTGTTTCATAAAGATTATGGTTTATTTGTAAAATAATTAATTAATCGGGTTAAAATAAAACAGTTATTCAAATTAGGCGACAAATATACTAAAATTTGTCTAAAAATGCAACAAAAAATGCCAATGAAGTGCATTTTTGGGGTCTTATTTCTTAAATTTCTTTAAATCGAGCCGAAATATGAATCTTTTTGTATAAAAATGCAAGATTGCAAGTTTTTGACTTTCCTTGAGTTATCAATCTACTGCGTTGCATATTTATTACCCTATGCAATGTTTATGTGTGCATTCTTTGACACAAATTAGTTAAATATTACAAATAAATAACGTTTTTTTATATATCCTTAATTCCGCAACACTTTGATTTAACTTTATTTATAAGTTCCTGAGCAACAAAAAGTTGCTCAGGATTTTGCCATGTCAGATTTTTCACTTATCTTAGTGTTGCAAATCAAAACAAGCGTAAATCGTAACAAGACA
>JAFQSX010000036.1 GCA_017409345.1 Muribaculaceae bacterium
CATCAAAGCCGGATTAAGGGATGAAATGATAAAAGAATTTCATAATCCCTATGAATTCTTCAGATTATATAGCTTGACTCTACCTAAGGATGAAAAGGCTTCATTAAACGATGATTTTCTCCTTTTCTTAAAAGCAGAAACAGAGCAATATTATTAATCGCAAAATTCAGCAAGATACGTTCACTAACTGGGCCCTAATTTTCTATTAAGCCGAATATCAAAGATGATTCTCTTAAATAAAATAATGCAAGAGCACCCAACTTTACATTCTTGGGTGTGAGGGAAATGAACCGCCTTAATGCCACACGGCTATATCGTGAGCTTCAGTTGGACTACAGGCAAATCTAAAGCTCTAAAAATTGAAATAGAGGATTTGCACAATGAGAATTCTACGCACGAGGAAACCATGAAGCTACATGATATTTGCCGAAATGGGATTCAGGCATCTATTTGAAGATTGCACCTAATGATGGTAGTGTTGAACGTGTAGGCAACGTTACTATTAGAAGTTTTCTGGTCGAGTCAAAGACTGCCATTAAGCAGGGGTTATAGGAAAAACAGAGAGTGTAAAATAAAGTGTGTCAAGTAAAGAATTTATTAACTTTACAGACACATTTAATTTATGAGCAATTCATTCGATTTTGAGCAGTTCAAAGCCGCTCAGCAACAATCACTATGCAGAATCGAAATGCCTTTGCAAATATAAACATACAACAGGAGTAATATTTGTTATAATGTAATAATTGCGACCAAATAAAAGAGATTAAACGGATAATACGAGACTCATTCCGAATCTCGTATTATCCGTTTACACAAAATTATGTATAGTACATCAAAAAGCAAGGAAAACCTTGATGAAATTGAAGTAAACAGAACCCGTCAGCATCCCGTAAGAACTGCTGGCGGGTCGCTTTTATTATTTTTACAGGGTCAGCCTTTATGTAATATTGCGTATAATATAGTTTATGAGCAGTTCGTTCCAAAAATGGCGAAACGCTTCGTTTTGCGGATTATATTCATCTTGAGTCCTAGTCTCTTTTATTCACTATAACCTTTAGTTCTATTCCTGTACAATCCTTTAGAAAACTCTCAGTTACACCCAAAAGCGATAGTATTTCATCACTTGCTGTATCTTTTGAAACACCTGGCTGAACAATAAAGACGCTATACTTCACAGACAACTTCCTCTTTGCCAGTTTCATCAGTTCGACCAACTTGTCATGTGTTCCTTTATATATTCTCGAACACTCGTCACCATTATTATTCTTTTTAACCTCCCTACGCAATAAATGATTCAGCATCTCTTCTGGTTCTTTATATTTCCAATTTGCAGATTTCTGAGCCTGTCCGCATACTTCATAAAAGTTTACAATCTGCGAGGTTATCTTACCTTCATGTGCAAACTTCAAATGATATAGTTCCACATGGATTTCATTCTCAACCAACTTGAGCGTAATTACATCAGCTATCTCGCCAGCATTGTCATCGTCATACACAATATCATAGTCCTGCCTCACAAGCGTTTGTATCACATTATATTGAATAGAATCCGTCTTAAGATGTGGCCGCACTCCTTGTGATTCTTTTGACAAATTCACGTCTTTCCAGTCCCACTCTTGCAAGTTATTTTTATCATAAAGTGCTGGCATAGCACTTAAGACAGTGTACTCATTACCACGAAGGCTAGACCCATCAGTGAAATAGATTGTCGGTACATTTTCTTCTTTCTCAAAGAAATCAGTCAATACTTGCGTATTCGTCCCAAACTGTATCAAAGCCTCACCGTGAGTCAATTGTTTAATTCTATAGTCGGGATATTTATTCTCCTCATTTTCATTATTTTCAAACAGTTCTAACTGAAACTCCACACGCTGCTCACTATTATATACTGCAAAACGCACCTTATTCCCTTCTACCGCATTCTCACAAAGTTCAATGTCAGTATTGTACATATAAGACTCCGATCCTAACAACTTAAAACTATAACGAGTCTCCAACTCTCTCCACATCTCATCATCCCAATCTATACTGAAAGGAATTGTACCTATTGGCATTTCCTTAATCATCTTTGGAATCAGAGTTTCCTTGAGTATTTGATTCGCATCGATATTAGGATTTGTAAGTTTTTCACCCTGCTCAATACACCAATTCTTAAACGTAAGAATATTTCCATTGCCACTTAGGTTCCATATTCTCCCTTTGTACGATGCTCCGATCGATGTTTTCTCTCCGTTCTCAAAACCATCACCCACAACAAAGGATTTCTCGCTGTTCATTTTCTCAATGCGAGATAGCCCATTCTCAACATCGCGCCCTGCATGCATTCTAAATCGAACATCTTTCCCAAGATAGATTTTCAGTCCAACATTCCTTAATTTTGTTCTCTTTAAATTATGGAAGGTCTTGAAAACATCAACTCCCCTTATTAACATTGGATTTTTCCCTGGAGCCCCTACTACATGCTTTGCCACTTCATAATATAAACTGGCATTATCTAGACTATTAATGTATAACAGATTCTTCTTTTCATCCCAAAACAGCACCAAATAACTCCAGGTCATAGTCCTTACATCCTTAACCTTTATACCTTCGACATTCTGTTCCTTTGCCATCACTGCTACAAGCAGCTTTTCATCTTCGTTAATATTATAAGAATGATAATCAAGTTTATCATAACCTCTAATACCTTTGTAAAAATCCTCAGGATGCCATCCATTTGCATAGCTCTGATATACGACAGTACTAAACTTCGGAAAGATACTGCTTACAGGGATTTGGGAATCCATTCTCGACTTAAATCCTTCAATAAAGTCTTTAAACTCTTTTTCATCTGTAACCTTATGATCATTTGCATCGGCTAAGAGAATATTCCAATCAGCATCTTCTTCATAGAGGCTATCAAGTTCCTGTTTAACTGTAAGGTCTGCAATATTTGCCACAAAAGAAGCATCCCCCAACTCAGCATCACGGCTAGTTCGTGTAAATCGTCCAGCAAATTGCAGCGTTATTGGTAGACTTTTTCTGATATCGTGAAATGCAGCTATCTTAAGTTCTGGCAAATCAAATCCTTCACCAAGCATATTCACACAAACCACAATGTCTACATCTCGTTTAAGAATTTTATTATAGTTCTCAGTATAATCAGAGCAGCCGGAATACAATAACACGATTCTTAGCTCTGGGCATATTTCTTGGTATATCTTGTAGACTGCCTGTGCTCGACTCTTTGTTGCGCACCGAGCCATCATTATGTGTTGGTAATGCTTCTGGTCGTTTTTCAGTTTCTCTACTGCCTTTTTGGCAATAGCTTTATCAGCAATCGCCTCTTCACCGTATTCTCTGACTGGTAGGAAATATATAGTGCGATAATATCCATCTTTTTGTGCTTGGCGCAAAGGATAATTAAATATTATTTTGCCATCAAGGCGTTGCCCATCATTTCTGAACGGCGTGGCGGTGAATTGGACCAATTGATGTCTTGAGAATCTATCAGAAAACTTCCTCCATGATGTGGCTACAATATGGTGTGCCTCATCAACGAACACATTTGAGAATGATGACACATACACATTCTGCTGTTCTTCTGGAGCACTATCAATAATCTGCATTGTTGTTATCACCACATTGCATTGTTCAATAAAGTTCTTTAGTTGATCTGCCCCTTCAAATGCAGATGTTATCATTCCTACTATAGGATATAATGCTTCTTTATCAACAATTTCAAATTTTGGTGTTTTAAGAACGCCTAAAGTTTTGAACTTATTGAATAATTGTCCTCGAAGAGCATTTGTTGGCACGGTTACAAGTACTCTATTACACCTGCCTGCTACTAAAGCTGATAACATAGTTTCAGTCTTACCAGTTCCAGTTGGCAGCACCACTGTCGCGGCTTCTGTAGGTGCTAGCATATGACTAAGTAAAGCATGCAAAGCACCTAATTGCGGTCTTCTTAATCCGGGATTCTCCTCATTTTCCTCAAGTTTGAAGTGGAATCTGTTTTCCCATGAATTAATTACATCATCGGGTGAAGCCTCAATTTGATTAGGATGCTTTATCCACTTTCTCTGCCTAATATCATTGTCAATGAGCTTTTGCTTCGTAGGAGTTCTATCTGTCAACAACACATAGGGGGCTTCTTCATCATATATACCAGGATTACCTGTCAAACAATAACGGATACCCTTATCGATAACCACAGCATAGCTGCGGTTTTCTTCAACCTCATCGAGATTTATAGTTATGTTCGGAGCCAAAAGTTGATATATCACATTTTTAACTCCACTCTGCTTACAGAGTTCCATTAATACGAAAGTACTCATATCCTTATTTGTGTTAACCTTTTTATTTATCCTTCTTTGACAATCAATTCTTTATCACCTCTTCCACCCCAACACTCAGTGCCCTAATGGCTGAAGGCAAATGTATGTTGTCATTACCATCCTTCTCCATTGATGCAAGTACATCCCCTTGCCCATTTTCTGAGAAATGCTCATACTGCGAGAAATATTTAAAGTAGTGATATAATCGCATAGCCACTGATTCGAGTTCCGGTATAGCAAACAAAATGTCAACAATATCCTTTGTCTTAATACTATTTTGTTTAGAGAAACCTGCGTCTTTTAGTTGTCCCTTCGATTGCTTTATTACCGTCAACTCTTCCTGATTGTCGTCAAGAGTCAATAGTCCCAAGAAATTGTCTTCCAGCGTCAACTCCCACAAATGGTCTATAAAAGCATCATCAAGTATCTTTCCCGTACTTTTTACCTGATCTCTGTATACCTCTTTGCGCTCCAACATAGAATTGGCATACTCTATTGTTCTCAGATCCAGTTCCTCGTAAGCTCGTTCCTTGCCAGCCCGCTGTATGTATAGAGCAAACAAACAATCGGTAAAGCAACAACGCAACAACAATCCTATCGGTAACTGAAAAAATGAAATCTTTCCAGTTTTCAAGACCTGCGCAGTTAACAGAAGTGATGAATACAGATTTGAATAGATACGGTATAACAAGAGTAGCTTAACCTTCTCAACCCGTTCTAACTCACCCTGTGAATGCTCTTTCCCGTACTCTTGAATCTTCTTAAGCAAGGTTAACTCTTCGAAAAACAGTTCTTTAATTTCAGTCGTCATCATTATAACACGATTAACTTTTCTAGAATTTGCACTTGTTTAACGTGAGTTCAATCTCTCTTTTCCTCCATCTTACCTATAAATGTCTCGTATCTAAGAGGGTAAGCATCACTAGCTTTGAACGCTATTTCTAGCCGCAAAAGAGATTGCATATAATTGGCATATTAGAATTTCTAGACTTTAAACTTACTGCGTCACAAACACTCTCCAACTACCATCTTTCTCTCCACGCTCAACATACTTCTTTTGGATGAGTTGATCGAGCAATTTCTGAATGGCCGCAATGCTGATACCAGTAATTTCCTTCATGTCCGCTAAAGTGAGGGTTGGTTCTGTTCGCATAGCATTGAGAATCTTCGTGTAGTTGGGAGTACGGAATATGATTCGTTCACCGTCATACCACCACACATTCTCATTCTTCTCACTCACAAACAACACGTCGTTATATACCTCCGTAGCAACCAAATCATTGAAGTATTTCAAGAACGGACGAATATCTTTGATGTCTGCATGAGCACCATCGCTAGGTACTGGTCCAACCTCAAGATCGGCTTGGTGCAAAGCTTCCAAGTACTCACTCTTCTTGCGACTACGAACTACAATCATCGGGTAATCGTGACGAGTAAGGATAAAGTTCACCATCAGTCGGGCAATACGGCCATTACCATCTTCAAAGGGGTGAATGCGGATATAACGATAGTGAAATAATGCAGCCAACTCTACAGGGGTAAGTTTGCCTTCTTGCTCTGCCTTGTTATACCAATCCACCAGGTCTGCCATCAGACTAGGAGTTTCTTCAGGAGAAGCATATTCAAATCTGTCCCCATATCGTGTAATCACACTATTAGGGCGAGTTTTATATTGTCCTGCATGTATCACATAGCTTGTTTGAACTCCACCAGGCAAATTACGATATACCGTATAATCCTCACGAAGCAGAGTTTTATGCAATGTTCGAATAAAATTTTGCGTCAAAGGAATTTCTTTTACCTTAGCCTCTTCTGTCATCATGCGCAAACCTACATTGCTTGCAGTCATCTCTTGCACATCACGCACGCTTGCCTCTCCAATTACTTTTCCAAAAAGCAACAAGATTTCCGTCTGACCATAAGTCAGTGTATTACCTTCAATATGATTACTATTATAGTTGAAGTCAACAGTAAAACGACGACTAAGTCTATCCCTATCCTTCTCTGATAGTGGCTGCAACTCTTGCCATGCAGCCAAAGCCTTCTTGATATTAAGATATTTCATACATTACTTTATTTAGTATCACACAATGCAAATATACAAAATGTTTCCAATATGGTTGTACAGCTACAACCTTTTTTTCATTGTTTGCTACAATAATTTCTGCTCAAGAGATTTAAAATGGCACTCAAAAAGTGAAAATAAACAACTATATGATACCCGATAGCAATATTTTGAACAATAAAAGAATTAATTCTTCCTTTTCTGTTCAAATATTATCTATTTTCACATTTTCCCGACGAAAATGAGCCTCTTTTTCACATTATCCCTTCATTCTAGGCTATAAAAATCACATTTTACCCCAATAACAATCCTTGCTGGACAAAAGAAAAAGTCCTACTTCTCTCTTCTTTTGAGAAGCAAAAAGAGTATGTTTTGGCACTTCTCAGAAACTCGTATTAAAAGGTAGACGGATATAAAGAAACACATAACATCTGCAAATGAGAGGGACAAAGCCCATTTTTAAAGAGTGTAAAGCCACTGCTATAACAGACCTCTTAAATTTAACGATAAAGGCAGTTTAGTTTACTCCTATTCTATATATACATTGGACTAAACTAAACCACTAAATTTAATAGCAATCGGAGGTGCAATTTCAGCTCCAATTAAAGGCCATTTAACCATGCAACGAAATGCAAATATGCTAAAAATTCTAAAAAAAGTGCGTTTTTGCAGATTTTATGGATTTCTTTGCAAAAATGTAGTCCCCTGCCTGTCCCCCGAATACACTTTTGCCCTTCGGAGGGATTTTATAAAATACTGAATACCAACTGTTTATAGCGTGCATTTTACTTTTTGTGTGGGAAAATAATTTTTCTGCATCGGGAAATAAGTAGCTAATTATCAAATAATTAAACCAACCATAAATAATTAAAATAGCATTCATAAAGAGTGCTATTTTAATACCTCTGCACCGAGGATGACGACTACAAATATTACCAGACGCTCAACCGCCCCTGCATCAAACGCGGCTTTATGGGACTACATTGCAACTATGGAGCACCATTGAAAGAATTTGAGGTATAAATTTACCTACTTAATTCCTTATTATTTATGACTTAAAAATAGCCCAAACCTCCCTATTTACAATCTATAAGGCAAAATGCACATTATTCCACAATGGAGAGGCGTTTTTCTCCCTCTTTTTCTCTTTATATTGCATAATCTTTTATAACTTTGTGGTAAGATCGTAAATAATAACGAAATGGATAAACCCATGAACCGCATAAAAGAAGTGCTTGAAGAGCGAGGAATCAAACAAACTTGGCTTGCTGAGCGACTTGGCAAGAGTTTCTGCATAGTGAACTCTTATGTCTGCAACCGCCGACAGCCTAGCCTTGATGTGCTATTTGAGATAGCCAAGATATTGAATGTAAATCCCAAAGAACTTATAGAAGATAATAATGAATAATATATACGAACTCGCCAAGGAATTCTACGATTTAGTAGAAAAATCACGAAGAGGCATCAATGTCGACGATGTGATGATTGAGTGCATAATGCAAAAAATCAAAGATGGGCATGATCAAAGTATAGATTGTGATATGTTTTTAGATGATGCCCAAAAGCAACGCCGTAAATCATTATACGCAGATGCTGTTAGAGAAATGAAAAAGTATTGCAAACAAGCCATTGAGGATAACAAAGAAGTTCGACGCAAGATTGCAGAGCATAAATTATAGGTGGAGGCTACAACATGGCAAAAAGAAATATTTTAAGGGTATTTGAGGGCTTTGCTGTTGTCACATACTAACTATATAATAGATTTACTATGGATAGAAGAGCCTGGTCAGATGAGGAGATGATATTATCATTGGATCTATATTACAAACTACCTTTCGGACGATTAAATCAACATACTCCTGAGGTGAGAGAATTGGCTGCGTTAATAGGGCGTACACCAAGCTCGGTTGCATTACGCCTCGTAAATTATGCGGCCTGTGATCCATATATAGTTAATAGTGGCAGAAGGGGAATGGTTTCAGGAATTGGCAAGTGTAAACCATTCTGGGATCACTATGCCGATAATACGGAAGAGTTGTTTTTGCAGGCAGAGAGCATTAGAGCCTCTTTACTGGCAAAGCCTGTTGAGGAGATTCTACAACTTAATTCCACGGATTTTATCGGTCAAGAGAAGGAGGCTGCCATTAAGCAAAGAATTAATCAAAATGCTTTCAGGGCGGTGATCTTGGCTAATTACAATGAACAGTGTGCAATCTCTGGCATATGCATTCCGCAGCTACTAATCGCAAGTCATATTGTACCTTGGTCGGCTGATGTAAACAATCGCCTTAATCCAACTAACGGCATTTGTTTATCACCGCTATATGATAAAGCATTTGATAAAGGATATATAGGTATTCGACCTGATGACTATACCGTAATAATCTCCAAGGAATTAAAGAGTTATAAAAACAGGGATTTCTATCAAGATTATTTTGCTTCAATTGAGGATGCTCCCATAATGTTGCCCAATAAGCATAATCCGAATCCCGCTTTTCTGACATACCATATAGAGAACATATTTGTAACACATAACTAATGAACAACTAATTATTAATATATAAGACTTTGTATTTAATCACTATAATGGAACAAACAACAACATATGACAAAATAGTGCAATGGGCATTAAATAATCCTATAATATCCATCATTGTAATAATTTGTACCATTCTAATTGCAATACCACAGGTGAGAGAAGGAGTAGTATTTATAATTAGAATGCTTTGGCATAGAAATAATCAAAAAGAGTTTGTTATTGAATATGCGGATGAAATAATAACCTTCGAAGAGAAATTGATAAGCCAAAACTTTGATATAATTAAAATCAATGCAACAACACATATGCTCGGCGTAAGAGCCGAACGAGAATGGTTGAATAAGAAATATCCTGGATACGAAAATAATATGCAGATGTTAACTCATATTGAAACCAAACAGGGAAGGAGAACATTTGATATACTTCCTATAAGTAAAGGCAATATCAAGAAAGATATTTACTTTGATATTACTGATTTCTTTGATGGTGCTTCAGTGCCATATCATAAAAATACTGGTGAATATGCTGTAGCAAAAATAAATCAAATATATCAGTAATACTAAGTATCTGTTGGTTATTCAAATTATGATGCAACAAGTTTAGAATCCAATTTATTTTTTACGAGGTTAAGCAACGGACTAGAGGTATGAGCCTAGAAGAGTTAGTGCGAGCACATTTCTATACATTTGCAGGAAGAATGTATCAAAGTCCCGATGACGACACCATTTGGGTCGCATTAGAGAAAAAGCGAGCTGCAGGTGCAGAGAATGATAGAGAGTATTCTAATATTGATATTCTTGCAAAAGATGCCATTGTTAGCCAACCATTAGAAATCTGCGAGCGAGTATCTGAATATGGGTGTGCTGAGAAGTATTTTAGCAAACCGAATTGGAGTGTTAATTATGCTGATATCATACAAATGCACGAGCCACAGCAATTGGGGCTTGTCGCAGATGTAGATATGAAGTATAATGAGTGATATTAATTGTCAAAATTATAATGTATTGATTATGGCTAAAAATATTAATAGTTCTGAGTATACAGAAGAAACAATGCTCAAATTGGATATTTTTCGCAAGTGTTTTAGAGAATGGTATCCAGTATTTTTGCATGCCCCTCATATAACTCATCTATTTATATACGATATGTTTGCTGGCAGTGGTAAAGACGCAGTAGGCAATTATGGCTCTCCTTTGATCCTGTTACAAGAAGCAAGAGGTGAAAACAAACAACATTGTAAACATCTATACAATGTTGGGAAACCTATTGTTGTATTTGGCTTTAATGAGAAAATACGAAACAAATCTATCGAATTACAAGAAAATATTAAAGCAGAGCAATCGGCATGTCAAGAGCACTGCGAATATTCATCATGCCCATTTATAAATAATATTCATGTAGGGGCATATGATTTTCAAGAGTTAATACAAAATGAACAAGTAAATAATGTTCTCAGCAATAGATCTTATGGTAAATTTGTGTTATTAGATCAATATGGATTTAAGCAAATTAACGATGAAGTTTTTCTTAAATTGATTAACTCTCCTAAGACCGATTTTATATTTTTCATAGCATCATCCTTTATCCGAAGATTTAAAACACTCAACGCTGTAACCACATATTTTCACGATAATAGTATTATATTCGACGAGTCTAAACCAAAAGAATGTCATCGCACAATTACGGATTATTTTAGAAATTTGATTCCCACAGATAAGGAATATTATCTACATAGTTTTACGATACAAAAAGGGAGTAATTACTATGGATTAATATTTGGTTCCAATCACACACTTGGTATGGAGAAATTCTTAAAAGTATGTTGGTCGGAAGATCCACTGGCAGGGGAATCAAATTGTAATATTTACAATGATTATGAAATAGGATCATTGTTTTACAACCCGACTTCTTCTAACAAGAAACAAGATGTTTCTAATATAGTAAAAAGCAAAATTCTTAATAAAGAAATAACAAGTAATATCGAAGGGCTTAAGTTTGTCTTATCCCTTGGATGCGAGCCTAAACTTTTTGTAGATATTGTAAAAGAATTGATAGCTCAAAATATAGTAAAAATTGATGGTGTTTTTAATAGAACATCAAGTAATATACATAGAGCTTCTGAATATCATATTGTACTAAAATGAAGACTACAAAGATAGAGTGGACAGAACACACATGGAACCCCGTAACTGGTTGCACTAAATTTTCAGAAGGTTGTGCACATTGTTACGCAGAAGTGATGACTCGAAGATTATGTGCTATGGGAAATCCTAAATATGCAAATGGTTTTAAATCCACAATGCATATTGATGCTTTAACAGAGCCTCTAAAATGGAGAAAACCATCAACGATATTTGTATGCTCAATGAGCGACTTGTTTCATAAAGATGTGCCCTTCGAGTTTATAGATGAAGTTTTTGGAGTAATTGAAGGAACTCCACAACACAATTACCAGATTTTGACAAAGCGAGCAGAGCGTATGGCAGAGTATTTTGCAACTCGTAATATCCCACAAAACGCTTGGATTGGTGTTACCGTGGAAAACGAGGATGCTAAACAGCGAATAAATTATATCCGGAATCTGAAAGCATCTGTTAAATTCCTATCTTGCGAACCATTGCTAGGCGATTTGGGGAAGTTAGATCTCCATGGGATAAATTGGATTATTGTAGGCGGAGAAAGTGGCACACTAGCCCGTCCAATGAAAGAAGAATGGGTTCTCAATATTAAAAGACAAGCCGATGCGAATAATATTCCATTCTTCTTCAAACAATGGGGGACATGGAGTAAAGATGGAATTAAGGGTAATAAAAAAACAAATGGTAAACTCTTGCAAGGTGAAGTTGTGCAGAATATGCCGAATATTATCAGTCATAAATAGATTTTATATACGGCAATAGACACATTACTACCTGAAAATTTAAATAAAGCAGAAAACTCGTATAAGTATGTTATAAAATTGCATATCAAAAATATCCATTCGATTCTATAATGGCTGTGAGGTGCGAGCTGTTTGGGAATAAAGCGGATTAATATAATTAACATTGCAATATGATTGACTTTGATACATACATAAAAATGGGTGAGCCTGGTGGTAAAGAGAGAGCCGAGGCGTGGAAAACTGCGATTGTTGGTATAGCATTTCTGAATTTATTGACATCTACTCTAATCGCAAATGGGATTAGAGATGTATAATAAAGTACTCTAAAAACTACCCAAAAGGTTGTAACGACACAACCCTTTTACAACGATTTATATCAATCTTGTGTCGAGATTAAAAACACCACGAGCGGCAGCCGGGGAGGTTGCCGCTCGTGGTGTGGAGAGTGGGGATTTTTCTGCAGGAGTCCATTAGCAATGGTTTGAAAAAGTATTTGCAGCTTCTTTAGCATTGGGGTTAAATTTCAATCTTTCTTTATTTTTTTGTTTTCTAGTCTCAAATATTCTTTGTTTTTGGGGAGAAATTGTGTATTTTTACGATGTGATAATGCCATGGGATATGAAGAATGTTTTTGTTTCGATATATCGTTTCTATGCCGACGGGTTTAAGAATATGACGTGGGGGCGGCAGTTGTGGTGGCTTATTTTGCTTAAGGTCATCATCTTATTTGTCGTTTTGCGGTGGTTTTTCTTTGAGCCAGTGCTGTCGGGGAAGAGTGAGGAACAGAAAATTGAACATGTGGGCAATCAACTGACAAATAAATAAAAACGAAAAATATAACTAACCTTAAATTGTAGAACTATGGTCGATACCGCATTAGTTGATTGGTCGAGGTTGCAGTTTGCACTGACGGCCTGTTACCATTGGATTTTTGTTCCCCTCACATTGGGGCTCGCCATTATTATGGCTTCGATGGAAACTATCTATGTAGTAAAGGGCGATGAGTTTTGGAAAAAGACAGCCAAATTTTGGATGAAACTCTTTGCCATAAATTTTGCCATTGGCATTGCCACAGGTATAATCTTGGAATTTGAGTTTGGCACCAACTGGAGCAACTACTCGTGGTTTGTGGGCGACATTTTTGGTGCTCCGCTTGCCATTGAGGGAATCTTTGCATTCTTTATGGAAGCCACATTCTTTGCCGTGATGTTCTTTGGGTGGAACAAGGTGAGCAAACGTGTGCACCTCACCGCCACATGGCTCACCGGCATAGGTGCCGCCATATCGGCAATGTGGATTCTCGTGGCCAACGCATGGATGCAACACCCTGTGGGAATGGAATTCAACCCCGACTCCGTGCGCCACGAAATGGTCGATTTCTGGGCGTTGGTGCTAAATCCCGTTGCGATATCCAAATTCTTCCACTCGGTATTTAGCGGTTGGATGACCGGAGCCATCTTTGTGATTGGCATCAGCTGCTGGTATCTTCTCAAAAAACGCGAGACACGCTTTGCTCTTGCAAGCATTCGTGTGGCAACCATAGTGGGAATCATCGGCACATTTGCCGTGATGTATAGCGGTGATAGTTCGGGTATTCATGCTGCCAAATATCAACCTATGAAACTTGCCGCAGCCGAAGGGCTTGAAGATGGAGGCAAAGGCGCACCTTTCTCGATAGTGCCGGGTGTGGAAATACCCAATATGCTCTCTATCCTCGCCACTCACGATGTTGACGGATATGTTCCAGGCATCAACAACCTTCTTGACGGCTACACCACCCCCGAAGGTGACACCATACCCTCGGCCGAAGAAAAAATAGCACGAGGCAAAGTTGCCATCGACGCCTTCCGCGAATATCGCGCACTCAAAGACACCGACTCAGTCGCCGCCCTCAAAGCTCGCAAAGTGCTTGAAGAAAACATAGCTTATTTCGGCTATGGATATATCGATTCGCGCGATGAGCTTGTGCCTCCCGTAGGGCTCATTTATTGGGCGTTCCGTGTGATGGTGGGACTTGGTAGTTTCTTGCTATTGCTCATGTTTGTTGTATTGTGGGCCGAACGCAGAAAACGCCTTGCCGACATGAAGTGGTTGCTATGGGTAGGTTTACTCTCTATCCCATTGGTATATTTCGCAGGGCAAGCCGGTTGGATTGTTGCCGAAGTGGGTCGTCAGCCATGGACAATCGAAGGGTTGCTCCCGGTTAAAGCCGCCGTGTCGAGTGTGAGCGTAGAAGCCGTGATGACCACATTCTTCATTTTCGTGACAGTGTTCACCCTATTCCTTGTGATTGAAATGCGCATTATGATTAAGGCCATCAAAAAAGGTCCTGAGATTGAAACAAACAAATAAAATAGAGCCATGATTACATACGAATTTTTACAACAATATTGGTGGTTTTTAATCGCCCTTTTAGGTGGATTACTCGTGTTTCTTCTCTTTGTGCAAGGTGGCAACGCACTTATTTTCCTTGCCGGGAAGAACGAAGATGAGCGCGAACTTATTGTAAACTCCACCGGTCGCAAATGGGAACTCACTTTCACCACATTGGTGACATTTGGCGGTGCGTTTTTCGCATCATTCCCCTTGTTCTACAGCACCAGTTTCGGCGGTGCATATTGGGTATGGATTCTCATTCTCATCACCTTTGTGCTTCAAGCCGTATCATATGAATACCAAAGTAAAGCCGGCAACCTCATAGGCAAGAAAACATTCCGCGTGTTTCTCACCCTCAATGGCTGCCTCGCTCCACTGCTCATAGGCACTGCAGTGGGTACATTCTTCACCGGCTCTCAATTCATTGTCAACAAAAATGCCGTTGGCGACATTGGCGCCCCCGTGATTAGCCGTTGGGCAAGCGATTGGCATGGGCTTGAAGCCGTGACCAATCATTTCAATGTGGAATTCGGGTTGATGGTGATGTTCTTGGCTATATGCCTCGGTGCTTTATATGCGATTAACAATATCAACAACGACAAACTTGCTTCGCAACTCCGTCGCAGCTTGATTATCAGCTTCTGCGGCTTCCTTGTGATGTTGGTATTGGTCGTTTATCAACTTCTCACCATGGATGGTTTTGCCGTTAATGCCGATGGCGTGGTGGTGATGGAAAGTGGTAAATACCTCAACAACTTCTTGCAGATGCCTATCGTCCTCGCCATGTTCCTCATCGGTGCAGTACTCCTTGTTACAGGTGTGGTGATGACAATCTACAAAACTTCGTTCAAACGCGGAATATGGTTTGCGGCTCCCGGCACTGTGCTTGCCGTGATGGCTCTCTTTATGATTGCCGGATATAACGGCACAGCCTACTATCCATCGTCGGCCGACTTGCAATCGTCGCTCACATTAAGCAATAGTTGTTCGAGCGAGTTCACTCTAAGCACTATGGCTATCGTGTCGCTCGCCATTCCTTTTGTTGTGGCATATATCGCCTACTTCTGGCGCAAGATGGATAAAAAATCCATCACAACCGAAGAGCTCAAAAACTCAGATAAATATTAATCAACTATAACGTTTTATTGTCGGGGAATTTCATCGTTCCCCGACTTTTATTCAACCATTGCAACAATGAAAAATATTATAATCATAGATGGCGGGCCACGCAAAAATATGAATACAGCGGCCATCTTAAATGCCTTTGCCGAGGGGACAAAGAGTGTGAGCGAAGAAATTAACGTGAAGATTATACGCCTTTATGACCTCGATTATAAGGGGTGCATATCGTGCTTGGCATGCAAGTTGAAAGGCAAGGCATCGAATATATGCCGTTTCAAAGACGCTCTTACACCCGTTTTGGAAGAGATTGCTACGGCCGATGGGCTTGTGCTTGGTTCTCCCATATATTTCGGCGAAGTTACCGGACAGATGCGCACATTCTTGGAGCGCTTGGCATTCCCATGGCTCTCATACAACGATTATAGCCTAACTGCGCCAAAACGAATGCCTGTGGTATTGGTTGAGACTATGAACGGCACGCCCGAGCGCAACAATAGCAATGGTTTAGGCACCATGGCGTTTTGTATCACATCAGCACTTGGCGAACCTCAACGCATTGTCGCCTACAATACTTGTCAGGTTGCACACTACTGCCACTACGAACTTGGCGGGTTCTCGGAAGAAGCAAAACACGCATGGCGTGATCAAAACTGGGACACCGACCTGCTGAAAGCCCACACTGCCGGCAAAGAAATGGCTCAGAAAATATTATCATAAGCATCTATCGCACCATTTCAAATGGAGATCACCAATTTGTTGCATTTTACATCTCGAGAGGATTTAAGGCTATGGCTTGAGAAAAACCATGACCGAGAACGTGAATGTTGGGTTGTCTCATCACGAAGCAAGACACCTCCCGACAATGTAATCACCTATATCGAAGTGGTTGAGGAAGCGTTGTGTTTCGGATGGATTGATTCCACTGTGAAACGATTGCCAAGCGGACACCTTGCCCAACGCCTTTCGCCTCGCCGCAAAGGAAGCCATTGGACCGAGTTAAACAAAGAGCGTTGCCGCGCCCTTGAGCAACGTGGATTGATGACCGATGCCGGCCGACGCGAACTTGAAAAAGCAATGATAAATAATTAATTTTACCCCTAATTTCTCAACCATATATAGATTAAAATCGTTATAATTATTATCTTTGTCATTAATTTATTAAAACCCACAATTATGGAAATCAAAGAAAAAGTTTTAGCAACAATGAAGGCTGCCGGTGAGCCTTTAAATGCCGGTAAAATTGCAGAAATTAGTGGTCTTGATCGCAAAGATGTTGACAAAGCCATGAAGCAACTTAAAGAAGAGGGAGCAATCGTATCGCCTGTTCGTTGCAAATGGGCTCCTGCTCAATAAATCTAATAAAGCAATAATATAGGGGATATACCGATATTCCCTATATTTTTATTGTTACTAATGACTAATGACCAATAACTCAAAATATCTAATAGAGAAAGGGAATTCTGCCGACATTGAAGCAATAGCACATTTTCAAGTTGAGATGGCAATGGAATCGGAAGGGACTTCTTTGAGTCTTGAACGCGTAACTCGCGGCGTAACAATGGCGATGGACGACGAAGCCAAAGGGCAATATATCGTGGCGCGCTGCGAGGGAAAAGTTGTGGGTAGCCTAATGCTCACCCGCGAATGGAGCGACTGGAATTGCCAATGGTATTGGTGGATTCAAAGTGTGTATGTGGAGCCTCGGCATCGAGGCAAAGGAGTGTATCGGGCAATGTATGAACGAGTGAAACAAATGGCACGCAATGAAAATGTGAGCCAAGTGCGCCTATACGTTGATAAAACAAACAACACAGCACAACAAGCATATCAACACTTAGGCATGGGCGAAACCCACTACCTCATGTATGAAGAGGAGATATAGCAATTAACGTCTTTAGATTTATATGACGAAAAGCAATACAACAAGCATATTTCAGCGGCCGGTGTGGGTTGTGGTGTTTGCTCTCACGGCAGCTATAGCTTGGGGGTGGGCTTATCCGCTCATCAAGTTAGGGTTTCAACATTGGGGCATCGATCAAGATATGACCGGTGGCAAAATGCTGTTTGCAGGTGTTCGCTTTGCCATTTCAGGGCTTATAATCCTTGCCATTGCCGGCACTACAGGCAAGAGATTCAAAGTAAAAAACCGTTGGGGGTGGGTGTATTTGATATTATTCGCATTGCTCAACACCTCTCTGCACTACACGTTTTTCTACATAGGCCTGTCGCATAGCGAAGGGGCAAGAGCGGCTATTTTCAACTCGCTTGGCACATTTATGCTCGTGTTATTTGCATGTATGTTTTTCAAGAGCGACCGCCTCACCTCACGCAAGATATTAGGTTGTGCGATAGGTTTTGCCGGCATTCTTGCGCTGAATATAGATGGTGGCGAAAGCGGACAATTCACCCTTATGGGCGACGGCATGATTATTCTCAACGCACTCTGTTCGGCTCTTGCCGGATTGATGACTCGTGGATTAGGCCGACGGGTGGATATATTTGTAGGCACCGGCTATAGCCTTGCCATAGGTGGGTTATTGCTCATCATTCCCGGACTCGCATTTGGAGGCACCCTACCCCTCATCACCACTCAAGGGCTGATAATCTTGGGGCTGCTCATCGCAATATCCACTATAGGATTTGCGCTATACAACAAACTATTGAGTTGCAACCCTGTGGGCAAAGTGGCGATATTCAACTCGCTAATCCCAGTGGTGGGCGCACTCTCCTCATGCCTATGCCTGGGCGAGCCGTTCTACTGGAAATACCTCCTCGCCGCCCTCCTTGCCACAACCGGCATCTATGTGATTAATCGTGGGAAGAAGTGACGAGGAAATCGTTTATTCACGCTCCTCGTTTGGGTTATTTTTATAATATTCATCAATGAGTTTTTCGCGAATGGTGTCAACTACATTCCACACGTCCCATTTAATATTTCGTTCATTAAGTCGATGTCCACCCTCAAAGCGATGGCAATGATCAATGCCATAATGATTCATAAATTCTTGCTCGCAGTTTACCACATCGTCGGTGGTGCCAAACATGCCAAACGTAATGTCTCGTTCTTCTTGAGTGAGATTATCAAACTGATGGCACTCTAATGCCGCATATTTATCACACAAGTCTTCGGTAATCACATATTCGGTTGCGCCATCGGCTCGAGGGCTGAAGAATTGATTCACTCCAAGTCTCTTACGCATCGAACGTGACACATGAAAAGAAGGATTAATCAGTATCTTATGATATCCTCGGAGTTTTTGGGCAAACATTCCTCCCATTGATGAGCCTATAACTATATCTATTTCCTCCCGTTTTACTAGTTCTTGCAACATGGACAATGCTTCATCAGGATCAACAGGTAGGTCGGGCGAAAAAATCACATCATCGGGCAAATAGCGGCGAAGCCTCTCTGCCGTTTCCGAAGTTCCTGACGATGACATTCCATGTATGTAAAGAATATTAAATTGTGTGACATATTGCAAATATATCTCCCTATCGTCTTCACTCCAATAGCTTAACTCTGGAATAAAATAATATCCTTGTTGGCGTGCTTTTTCTCTCATTATCGCCATGCTATCATGACTGAGAGGCTCCGGCCGTTTCTTCCCTATTTTCATTGCTATTAAATTTTATATTACATTATAACTATAATGAGTCCACCCGGTCTCTTATTCTATCATTAAGTCATTTTTTTGTTCAACCAACTACTTTCCAGGCAATAGATAATCAAGTACGGCATTCCAATCGGGATATTCTTCAGAGCCAAATTGGATCCATTCACCTTCAAATTCGCTTGTGCCGTTTTTGCCTCGGTCATCAATTAGAATGTCACCTTTGCAAAGGTTTTTACAATGTGTGATTACCATGCGCTTGTGAAACACATCGTCAAGATATTTTGTAACCCATTTCACCTTGTCGCTCCATGCCGATGGGTTGCCCCATGGCGCTGTCGAAAGGATATAACAGTCATAATGTTCATTGAGGCGATGCACTGCATCAATCGCTCCCGGCATAGGTTTCATCTGCCCAAACAAACCGGGAATTTCATCAAATCGACCTTCATACTCTTTAAGTGTCGCTTTACTTTGTTGAGCCAAACCCGACTCAAAATCAACCAACACCCCATCCATGTCAAAATACAATCGTTTTTTCATAATATTTCTACTTTTTAATCTGTTAATAATAGGTTTATTTTACATTTACAAATATACAATTTTTTATAAAAAATGCAATTATACCGGCTATTCAATATGCAAGATAAAATAGTACAAGATAGTAAATACAATAAATGGGACCATGTCAATAACATAATCCCATTAGATACGTATTCTAATATAGTTCCCCTCTCTACTACAATTTATTGATGTTGCATTGGCATTTTGAGAGTTCGGCGACGCATTTGTCGAGGTCGTTGGGGTGGATTACCACGTTGGCTTTGTCGCCTTCGGCAAAGGCGTACATGTATTCAATGAAGATGTCGTTTTTTGCTAAGTGGTCGAGAATTTCAGAGAGCGAACCTGCCACGTTAGGACAGCTGATACATACAACATCGGTCAACATCACGGCAAAGTTCTCGTTGCGCAACACCTCTACTGCTCGTTCCACGTCGGACACGATAAGGCGCAAGATACCAAAGTCGGTAGTTTCGGCCATACTAAACGCGTGCATATTGATGCCATATTTGCCTAATATCTTTGTGAGGTCGTTGATGCGACCTGTTTTATTTTCAAGGAAAATTGATAGCTGTTTGATTGTCATAATATCCTGTGTTTTAATGGTTAGAGATTACGTTTATCTATCACATGTTTGCTCTTGCCTTGACTGCGTTCGATGCTATTTGGCTCCATCAAGCGCACATCGGCACTAATTGAAAGCACGCTTTTGAGTTTGTCGGCAAGGCGTTTTTTCATAGCCAACATGCTGCCCACATCGCCGCTGAAGAAGTCGCGACGCACCTCTACTTGAACCTGCAAAGTGTCGAGATTGTTCACACGGTCAACAACAAGCATATATTGAGGCTCGAATTCGGGCATTTCGAGAATCACGCTTTCCACTTGTGATGGGAACACGTTGATACCACGAATGATGAGCATATCGTCGCTACGTCCCATGATGCGACCCATGCGCACTGATGTGCGACCACATGCACAAGTGCCTTCCATAAGTGTGCAGAGGTCTTTTGTGCGATAGCGAAGCACCGGCATACCCTCTTTGGTGAGAGTGGTGAACACCAATTCGCCTTGAGTGCCATAAGGGAGTTGCTCCAATGTGTCGGGGTTGATGATTTCGGGGAAGAAATGGTCTTCGCAAATGTGCGAGCCGTTTTGTTCTTGACATTCATACGACACGCCCGGTCCCATAATCTCGCTCAAGCCATAGATATTATATCCTTTCAATCCTAAACGTTCTTGAATTTCGGCGCGCATATTTTCGGTCCAAGGCTCGGCACCGAAAGCACCTATGCGCAAGTTTATATCGTCTTTGGTCAATCCCATTTTATCGAGCGTTTCGGCAAGATAAAGAGCATAAGAAGGAGTACAAGCGATGCCTGAAATCTTCAAGTCGCGAATGAGTCGGATATGCTTTTCGGTGTTACCTGTCGAAGTAGGAACCACTGTGGCACCGAGGTTTTCAACACCATAGTGAGCGCCAAGACCGCCGGTAAACAAGCCGTAGCCATAACTTACCGAGAAAGTATCGTCGCGAGTCACGCCATAGGCAGTCAAACAGCGAGCCATCACCTCCGACCACACCGCTAAGTCCTTGCGAGTGTAACCCACGATTGTGGGGTTACCTGTTGTGCCCGACGAGGCATGCACACGCACAATCTCCGAGGGGGGAGCCGCTTGCAACCCGTAGGGATAGTTGTCGCGCAAATCCTGCTTAGTGGTAAAAGGCAATTTCACTATATCGTCAATGCTTCTAATGTCCTCGGGCGAGAGGTCCATCTCTTGCATCTTATTGCGATAGAAAGGCACGTTGTGATACACATACGTCACCAATTTCTGTAGTCGGCGACTTTGCAACGCGTGCATCTCGTCGCGGCTCATACATTCTTTGTTAGGATTCCAAATCATTATTTTATGTCGTTTTTATGTTAATTCGTTAATTCAATGGGTGGTCTTCGCTGAATGCTTTCATTCGCTCGGCCATCACATCATATAGGTCATCGCGCATGCGTGAAGTGCAGGCACGCACCCCTTGCTGGTCGCTGCCGGTGGTTGAGAGCGAAATGCTGCTCACGCCATAGTAAAGCAACTCCTTCAACAAGTCGCCGCCACTCATATCGCCATACCCTATGGTGAAGAAAAAGCCGTCGCCCACACGTTGGGTCACATCATAATCATAAATGATGTGGAAACCGTTGTCGGTGAAAATCTTTTTCATCTTCTCGGCACGGCGGGCATATTCGCGAGTATCTTCCACGAAATTGATTTTGCCCTCGGTTGACAGACGCAACATTTCGGCATAAGCATATTGTGTTGAAGCCGTACAGCCCGATGTAATCATATATAGTATCGATGCAATGAGAGTTTGCCCAAACACTCCGGCATCGTTATAGCGCTCGGCCAATGCGGGGAAATGACGGTCAAACAGTTTGTCGCTGATGCAAGTCAATGCCATGCGCTGACCGGCATAGCTGAATATCTTCGACGACGAAAGCATCAATATATAATTGTCGGTGTAATGTGCCACTGTGGGGGGATAAGGTGGCTCAAACGGATGTCCCATATCGATGCGGAAATCCATGCAGAAGTAGGCCAAATCTTCCATCACAATCACATCGTGTTTTGTGGCAAGTTCGCCTATAATTTTCAGCTCGGCATCTTCAAGGCATATCCATGCAGGGTTGTTGGGGTTGGAGTAAACAATAGCTGCGATATCACCATCGGCCAACATGCTCTCCAACTTGTCGCGCAACGCTTCGCCACGATAGTTATAGATGTCAAATTCAACCCATTCGGCACCAATAATACGCAACTGCGACTTCTGAATAGGGAAACCGGGGTCGATAAACAACACCTTGTTTTTGCCCGGAGTGCGTTGTGTGCAAGCGATAAACGAGCCATACGACCCTGCCACGCTGCCCACTGTGGGAACACACGCACGAGCCGAGATGTCAACATTGAGAAACGCTTTAACAAATCGCGATGCCTCATGCTTCAACTCAGGCACACCGGCTGCCGCAGGATATTGCGAACCCACACCACGGTCGAGTGCGGCTTTCTCGGCCTCTACACCCAATTGGTTTACAGGCAATCCGGGCGAACCTTGATCCATGCGTATAAATGGTATTCCGGTCTCCTTTTCGAGATATTGCGCCACAAGAAGCACTTCGCCAATGGTAGCTTTCGACAAGTCGGCGATGTGAAGTTCTTTCACAGCCTTTTCCACCAACTCTTCACTGAAAATTTTCATCGTTTTTTGAGTCTTTATTTCACTGCATTCAACCCCAAGTCAAATGCTTGTTGGTTCATTTCCACTATCTTTTCACCCTTCGATGCAAACACGCGTGCGATGCTTTCACGTAACTGCTCAGGAGTGAGAATCTCAATATAACGAGCCGCCATGCCGAGCAATATCACGTTGGCACTCTTTGGCATGTTGTTCTCTTTAGCCACATCGTCGATGGGTAACGCCGCCACATGAGGCAAGCCGTTGAGTTCGTTCATCAACGCCTCATCTTCAGGATAGTTGGGTATATTTTTGAATGGGTGCGAAGATGTCACCACCCACCCTTCACTATTGAGATACGACACATAGCGCAATGCTTCCATAGGCTCCATCGAGATAATCAAATCGGCAGCACCTTCCTTTATCAAGTCGGAATAAATCTCATCGGTCGATAATCGAAGGTTTGACTGCACATCGCCACCACGTTGGCTCATGCCATGCACTTCGGCTTGTTTGAGGCTCAACCCTGCCACCGCAGCGGCATCACCTATGATTGTGGCAATGGTGAGGATTCCTTGACCTCCCACGCCGGCTAATATTATATCTTTTTTCATTGCTGTGCCTTTTTTTGACGAAGTTTGCGACTAAGGGTCTGGATACATTCACGACGAGGAATTATCACCGACACCCCTTTATATTCAATCTCTTCACGAATGATGCGAGTGATTTCCTCCATGTTTTTAGGTAGAGGCACCACTACACGCACATGCTCCGGCTCTACACCAAGACCAAGGCATATCGCCTCAAACTTGTTTGTTCCTGCCGAGTCTTGACCTCCGGTCATCGCTGTTGTGAGGTTATCTGAAATCACTACTGTGATATTCGCTTTGTCGTTTACGGCATCGAGCAAGCCTGTCATGCCCGAGTGGGTGAATGTAGAGTCACCGATAACGGCAATAGCGGGGAACACACCTGCATCGGCAGCCCCTTTGGCCATTGTGATTGAAGCGCCCATATCCACACAACTGTCGATAGCGCGGAATGGAGGTAATGCGCCAAGTGTGTAGCAACCAATGTCGCCAAAGATGCGAGCATCGGCATATTCGGCAGCCACTTTGTTGAGTGCGTCATACACATCGCGATGTCCACAACCTTGACACAACGCCGGTGGACGTGGCATCACATTTTGTGCCACGCCAAACGCTTGTGGAAGTTCCACACCGAGAGCTTTGCCCACACAATCGGGTGTCAACTCGCCCATGCGGGGAAGGTCGCCGGTCAATCGGCCCTTCAACACATAGCCCGCTCCAAGCAAGCCCTTCACTTGTTCTTCAACCAATGGCTGACCATCTTCGGCCACAAGCAAAGCGTCACACTCTTGTGCCAACGCCTTAATAGCCGCTTCGGGGATAGGATATTGCGAAACCTTCAACACTTTCACTCCAAGTTGTAGAGGGTTGTTTTCCATTACATAGTTATAAGCGATACCACACGCCACTACACCCAGACGAGCCTTGCCTTCGGCCGCCACTGTCTTGTTATAAGGCGATGCTTCGGCACTTGCCAATAGTTGTGGTTGCTTTTCAACCAACGAAGCATATTGACGGCGTGCATTGCCGGGCAACAACACCCAATGAGTGCGTTCATTATCGGGATTAAGCGCATTTTGAGCCACAGGAGCCTTCACCTCTACCCCGGCACGCGAGTGAGCCAATCGGGTCACAACACGCATCAACACGGGCAATCGCAACTGCTCCGATAGTTCGTAGGCATATCGCATCATCTCATAAGCCTCTTGTTGCGAAGATGGCTCAATAATGGGTATCATAGTGAATTTGCCATAGAAGCGTGAGTCTTGCTCATTTTGCGATGAGTGCATCGAGGGGTCATCGGCTGCAAGCACCACCAATCCGCCATTCACTCCGGTGATACCCGAATTGACAAACGCATCGGCTGCCACATTCATTCCCACATGTTTCATACACACAAGCGCACGCTTGCCGGCATACGACATTCCCAACGCTGCCTCCATAGCAGTCTTTTCATTGGTACACCAACGGCTACGCACCTCAGGAGCATTAGCCTGGATATATTCGGTGATTTCGGTCGATGGAGTGCCGGGATAGGCATACACACCGCTAATGCCGGCATGCACAGCTCCCAATGCTATTGCTTCATCGCCCAATAAAAGTTTACGTTCTATCATAATCTTTCTATATTTATTCTGTATTAAATGTCGGCATCGTTAAGAGCCGGGAATTTCTCACGGAAAGCCTCCAACATAGGCATATCCACCTCGGCCGTAGCCTCACATTCTTCATTCATAGCACACGATGCTATTGTTTTGCCATAAGGGTCGATAATCACACTGCCACCGCAGTAATCGCATGTAGGGTCGGTTCCCACACGGTTCACCCCTGCCACATAACATTGGTTTTCGATAGCACGAGCCACCAACAAGGCGCTCCATGCTCCCACTCGAGGAGTGGGCCAACTTGCCACATAAAGAATCATATCATAATCGCCATGATTGCGCGACCAGATGGGGAAACGCAAATCGTAGCACACCTCAAGCAAAATGCGCACACCACACCATTCCACTATCACTCGGCTATCGCCGGCAGTGAATCGTTTATGTTCGCCTCCGTAGGTAAACAAGTGCTTCTTGTCATAGTGAGCCACACTTCCGTCGGGTTTTACAAAATAAAATCGATTGTAGAATTTACCATCTTGTTCCACAGCCACACTTCCGGCTATCGCAGCGTTTATGGCCTTTGATTTTTCACGCATCCACTGCAACGTGTCGCTATTGGCACTCTCGGCAATACCCTCGGGGTGAATGCAAAATCCGGTAGAGAACATCTCGGGCAACACATAAAGATCTGCCCCCGGATTACGGTCGATAGCCTCATCGGCACGAGCCACATTGAGCGATGCATTATTCCATACTATGTTTCGTTGTAGGATAGTTATTTTCATATTAAATACCGTTTAAGTTGCAAATATAACCATTTTCACACACATAACCTACCATTTTGACTATTATTCGTCAAAAATTCATTCATTTTGCAATTCACACACTCCCTTTACCTTTATTTTAGACAAAATAACGAAAAAATAAAGACTGACGCAGTAGGAGGGGTTGAGCCTGAATGATAGAATAAGGAAAAAGATATTGCGATTGTCTACTTTGAAAAATTATGTTTAACCAAAATATTTGGGGACTATAACTTTGTTGGCACAAAGTTTATCTTACCCCCTCCCGGCTACGCCGTACTCCCCCTAAATTTTACTACGCAAAATTCAGAGGGAGAGCTATTGATGCTTTTGCTAATGTAACTGTCCCCTTGTTTTTCA
>JAFQSX010000037.1 GCA_017409345.1 Muribaculaceae bacterium
GAGGGTTCCACCTCTTCCCATTCCGAACAGAGAAGTTAAACCTCACCGCGCCGATGGTACTGCGAAAGTGGGAGAGTAGGTCACCGCCCCCTATCCGAGCCCCGACTCAGAAATGAGCCGGGGCTTTTTGTTTTAATCAACCTTGGGGGATAACTGGGACAACTAGGACCACTAAGACAACTATGTCTACTGGGGTGATGGGGGAGAAGTGATAATCGATATTTATATATTATTTTAGTCACTAGTGTGGCTTGTTGTTTTATTGCCGAGTATTTGTCTATGTAACAGAACATTTTGTATTAATGAAATGTTTTAAAAAGAAAGAAGTTTGTAATATGGATGTGATACCTTCTCATGATGTGGCTTTGTGGCTTATTGATGCAATCGATGATTTGCTCGAATGGTTTGGATTGGGTAGGGATGCTATTATAGAAGAGTTGGTATATGTTATAGCAATAGTTGCTATTGCATTGTTAATTGGCTGGGTCCTTCGTTTTATAATAGTGTTTGTTGTGCAGCGGGTTGTGGTGTTAAAGCGTTTTGAAATAGGGAAGGAACTAATTGCTCAAAAAGTTTTTACGAGGGTAAGTCATATTATTCCTCCAATAATAATATTAATATTCATACCTTTTGCATTTAATTCAAGTGATGCATTAATACTTAAGATTGTAAATGGAATTGTAACAATTTATTTGGCAGTAACCGTTGGAATTGCCATAAATGCATTTTCGGCCTTTATATGGAATCATTATGATAATCATCGAAATGATAAGAATCATCCTTTGAGAGGTGTTCTGAATGTAGCTAAAGGTGTGGTGTGGATTGTTGTTACGATAGTAACAATCTCAAGTTTATTGGGGAAGTCACCAATGGTGTTGCTTACCGGACTTGGTGCATTTGCCGCAGCATTGATGCTCGTGTTTAGAGATAGTATATTGGGTTTTGTTGCCGGAATTCAGTTGTCGCAAAATGATATGTTGAGAGTGGGGGATTGGATAGTCGTTCCCCCCACGATGGCAAACGGAATTGTCGAGGATGTGTCATTGACAGTTGTAAAGGTGCGAAATTGGGATAATACTATTGTTATGGTGCCACCATATACTCTTGTGTCAACATCGTTTCAAAATTGGCGAGGGATGATAGAGAGCGGTGTGCGATTAATGTCAAGGTCGGTAATAGTGGATAATAATAGTGTGAGATGTTGTGATCCTTCTTTTTTAGAAATGATAAGAGGTAAATATCCTCAGTTAACGGATTTCATAGGTTCAGTGAAGTGGTATCGAAGTGGAGTAGCAACGATAAATGGAAGTATGGAAACTAATTTAGGCGTGTTTAGGGCTTATATGTGTGACTATTTAATAAATCACCCAATGATTTCTAATGATTGGCAAATATTGGTAAATCTACTTAATATCACAAATGTTGGAAGCCCATTACAAATCTATTGTTATGTAAAAACGACTGATTGGACGGAGTTTGAGGCTGTGCAAAGTGAGATAATGGAGCATGTAATATCTGTAGCCCCACAATTTCAGTTGTCAATATATAATGCAATAGCAGGAGATGATATAAATGCAATTAAATAGAATTGTTTAGCAAGGGTAGGCGATCTTTGATTTTACGATAATCCTTTGATGCAAGGAATTCTTCTATCGCATCGGCATGACGATGATTATGGAGATCGGTTCCAATAAAATCAACTAACCCTTTCTCTATTAATTCAAATGCGATGCGTTTTTCATCTTTTCCATAGTGTCCGGCAATACTTAAGATATTTATTTGAAGTTTAGTTCCTGTGTTATGTATGGTTTTGTATCGGTCTTTTTTTAAATAATAATACATGTATCGTTCGGGATGAGCAAGAATGGGTTTGTATCCTTTTACTTTGAGATCAAAAAGCAGTTGGTCTAAATTCCAAGGCTCTTGGATAAAAGAATTTTCAACAAGGAGATAATTATTCGGCATAGGAACGATTGTCCCATCATTAAGATGAGATAGGAATAACTCATCAATACGATATTCGGCCGAATGTGTGATGTCAATTTCAATGTTATTTTTCTTCAATTCCTCATTAAGGGACTTGAGAGCATTGCCCATCGTTTCGGGGGTGTTCTCAAATGACGCTTGAGTGACATGAGGGGTGGCGATAATGCGATTAATACCCCAACTACGCATTCGTTGGATTAATTCAACAGAAGTAGAAACATCGGGAGAGCCATCGTCAATTCCGGGTAGAACATGACAATGTATATCGGTGTTGAAACATAGTTGGAGAGGCTCTTGTTTTTTCTTGAAGAAATTAAACATTATCGTTAATAATTATAGGTTGAAAATCAGTTGCAAAATTAATTCTTTTCAAGAAGATAAAAAAATTACGGAAATATTTCTTTAAATCAAAATAAATATATTACTTTGCGTTATTAATATCAATTAACTAAAATAACACGATTTTATAGGAGTTAAATTAAAACTCTCAAACAAAATTTTAATGATCATGGAATCACGTAAATTAAAAATCAGAGATTTGACGCTCCGCGATGGTCAACAATCGCTATTTGCAACGCGTCTAAACCAAGCAAACATTGATAAGTTGTTGCCATTGTATGAAAAAGCAGGTTTTTATGCAATGGAAGTGTGGGGAGGAGCAGTGCCCGACTCTGTGATGCGTTATCTTGATGAGTCGCCATGGAATCGCTTGCGTAGTGTCGATGCAGTAATGAAAGGCAAATCATTGCTCACCGCATTGTCGCGTGGTCGTAACCTGTTTGGTTATGTTCCTTATCCCGATACAGTGCTAGAAGGGTTCTATAAAGAAGCAATCAAGAATGGCTTGAATGTGATGCGTATTTTTGATGCGCTAAATGATATTGATAATGTAAAAGAATCAATACGCCTCATTAATGAATTGGGTGGTATTCCTGATGGCGCAGTGTGCTATACTGTTGATCCTAAGGATGAAACTCCTGCAGTTGTAGAACAACCCAAACAAGGCTTCTTTGCACGCTTATTTGGAAAAAAAGCAGAAGTTGCAGTAGAAGAACCAACAAAAATCTTTACCGATGAATACTTTGTGGGTAAAGCAAAAGAGATGGAAGCTCTTGGTGCTAAGATTATTACATTGAAAGATATGGCAGGACTAGTGAATCCATCACGTGCTGCATCAATTATTTCAAAATTGAAGGCTGCAGTAAAAGTACCTGTAGATTTCCATACTCACTGTACACCCGGTTATGGTCTTGCTTCATCGGTAATGGCTATCATAAATGGTGTAGATATTCTAGATACTAATATTTGGTGGTTTGGTGGTGGTTCGGCCGCTCCTGCTATTGAATTAGTATATCTTTTCGCTCAAAAATTGGGAGTGGAAGTAGATGTAAATATGGAAGCCGTGGGACAAATACGTAATCAACTGCTTTCGGCTCGTGAATCGCTCAAAGATTTCGATCTTGGAAAGTTGCCAAAACCATTTGACCCACTTAAAGATAAACTTCCGGCAGAAATTGAAGCGCAACTTGATAAAGCAGTTGCAGCAGCAAAAGCAAACAATGAAGCCGCATTGCTTGATGCTTGTCATGCAATCGAAGAATACTTTGGATTCCCAAAACCAAACGAATTGGTTAAAAACGCTGAAGTCCCCGGTGGTATGTATTCAAATATGGTTGCTCAACTTAAAGCCCTTCAAGCCGAAGACTTGCTTGATGATGCAATGCGCTTGATCCCAAAGGTACGTCGCGATGCCGGTCTAGTGCCATTGGTAACTCCTACAAGTCAAATCGTAGGTAGCCAAGCCGTATTTGTAGCTCTCGATCGCAAGAAAGGAAATGCAGACTATTCTAACCTTTCTAATCAATTTATTTCATTGATAAAGGGAGAATATGGAAAAACTCCGGTACCGGTAGATCCATCTTTCCGTGAAAAAATTACAGGAGATGCTACAGAACGTCCATATGATGTGTCAAAATACAAGAAACCCGAAAACCCAACTCTTGAAGACCTCGGTGGAGTGAAGTTGGCTTCAAATACTGAAGAAATGTTGTTGCTCGAATTGTTGCCAAATGTGGCTAACGGATTTCTTCGCAAACGTCGCGCTGAAGAAAATAAAGCAACACAACCAGCGGCACCGGTTGAAGAAAAAGTCGCAGAAGTCGCTGCTCCTATTACAGGAGAAGTACTTAAAGCGCCTATGGGAGGTCGCATAGTTTCAATCAAGGCTAAGCCAGGTGATAAGATTGCCAAAGGTGAAGTAATCCTTGTATATGAAGCAATGAAAATGGAAAATGATGTGGTTGCCGAAAAAGATCTCGTAATCAAACGTATTCTTGTTGCTCCCGACCAAGTTGTGAATGCAGATGAGGCAATGGTTGAATTTATTGATGCAGCCGATGCAGCTGCTCAATCAATCGTAGCTGAAGAACCAGCCGATGCTCCTGTAACAGGTGAAGTTCTTAAGGCTCCAATGGGAGGTAAAGTGATTTCAATCAATGTGAAACCAGGCGACAAAGTTGCTAAAGGTGGAGTCCTTCTTGTTTACGAAGCAATGAAGATGGAGAATGATGTAGTTGCCGAAAAAGAGGTTACTGTAAAACGCATCTTTGTGAAACCTGATGAAGTGGTTGGCGCCGACGCTCCATTGATGGAATTTGAATAATTCGATTCTCAAATATGATACAGAGAGAGGTCATCATTGGCCTCTCTCTTGTTTTAGAGAAAGGATAAAATGACTTTAAAATGAATGATAGAGCAAAAAAATGTAAAAAAGAATGTGAATAACTTTGCCAATCAAAGAATAATGCGTAAATTTGCAAGCCATTACGAATGATCGCCTTACCAGCGTGACTTTATTAATAACTTTGATTAATTAAAAAAACGACAAATAAAATGAAAAAAGACATTCATCCTTCAAATTATCGCGAAGTAGTATTCAAAGATATGTCAAACGAAGAAATCTTCATCACACGTTCAACTGTAGCTGCAAAAGATACAATCGAAGTTGATGGCGTTACTTATCCTCTCGTAAAACTTGAAATCACTAGTTCTTCTCACCCATTCTTCACAGGTAAGCAAAAATTGGTTGACACAGCAGGTCGCGTTGATAAGTTCATGAGCCGCTACGGAAACCGTCGCAAAAAATAATTTTAAACCGATCATATTAAACTCCCAAGCCATTATTTGGCTTGGGAGTTTTTTTATTTCATGAAAAAGATATGGGACTATGTCATTATTTGGCATAGCCCCATATCTTATGATGTCTAAATAAATTCTATTTTAGATTTTCACGCACGCGAGCAAGGTATTGTTTCATTGCCTCTGAATCGTGTTTTTTGACAATTTCTTGTAATTGCGATAACTTTTCTTGAATTTGTTCCAATTGGTGTGGAGTATTAGGGTTGAAAAGAATTTCGCTCAAAAGGAAGTCATCTTCACTCATCAATCCATGAGCAATAGCCATGTGACGTTTAAAGGTTGTTCCCGGTGCATCTTGGTGTTTCATGATGCTAGCAAAAACAAGGGTTGATGCAAAAGGAATAGAAAGAGAGTAGGCGATAGTTTCGTCATGCTCTTGGAAAGTGTATTCCTCAATATGTAATCGCAATTCATTATATAGGTCTTTGAAAAATACTTTTCCTAAATGGTCACTTTCGGCGATGATGATTGCATTTTCATTGCTGAGGTTACTTAATGACGCAAATGTTGGACCAAACATGGGGTGAGTACTCACAAATGGGTGTCCACACTCGGCATAAAACTCGGGTAAGCCGGTTTTAACTGAAGCAATGTCGCTCAATATGCAATTTTGGGGTAAATGGGGCATTACTGTTTTGAATGCATCAATTGTGTATTTTACAGTTGCGGCATTAATAACCAAGTCGGGAGCAAAGTCATCAATTTCATCAAGCGAACTAAATCGTAGGGTATTGAATGTGAAACGAAGGCGTTGTGGATCGGTGTCATAGACAGCAACCTCATGCTTAAACGAGAGAATGTCGCAGAAAAACGACCCCATTTTGCCTGCTCCGATTATGAGAATTTTCATATTTATTAATTAGTGGAGAGTTGTTACTTTCGATTGTTAAGAATCTCGATTTGTTGACGCACTGATTCTTCGTGAATTGCAGCGAGTACCGATTTCATAAAGTCGCTACTCATCCCCATTTCCATAGCAAGTTTCACGCGCGATTGGATAATATCGTCATAACGACTGGCTTGCAAAACAGGCATACGATGCTCTTTTTTATATTGTCCTATTTCGCGTGATACACGCATGCGTTTGTTGAGTACTTCGAGCAATTCATTGTCGAGGGTGTCAATTTGCTGACGAAGGAGAGTGAGGCTTTCGGTAGTGTGAGACTCATCGCGAAGCACAAGTGTGTTCACGATAAAGTTGAGTACATCGGGAGTAACTTGCTGGCTCTTGTCGCTCCAAGCACAATCGGGGTCGCAGTGGCTTTCAATGATAAGCCCATCAAAACCCATGTCAAGTGCTTGTTGTGAGATAGGGGCTACTAATTCACGTTTTCCTCCGATGTGGCTTGGGTCGCAAATAATAGGAAGATTAGGCATGCGACGGCGTAATTCAATGGGAATATGCCATTGAGGGAGGTTGCGATATAGATGTTTGCCATAAGCCGAGAATCCGCGGTGAATAGCACCAATGCGTTTGATGCCGGCATTGTAGATGCGTTGCATTGCACCAATCCACAATTCAAGGTCGGGGTTAACCGGGTTTTTAATAAGAACAGGTACGTCGGCACCGGCTTCTTGTAGCGCATCGGCAATTTCTTGCATAGCAAATGGGTTAGCCGAGGTGCGAGCGCCAATCCAAAGAATATCCACACCGGCTTCTAAGGCCGCATCAACATGTTGTTTTGTTGCAACTTCAGTTGAAGTGTACATTCCTGTAAGTTCTTTTACTTTTTTGAGCCATTGTAAACCTTCAACACCTACACCTTCAAATCCACCCGGTTTAGTGCGAGGTTTCCATATCCCGGCACGGAATATTTTTACTCCATTTGCCGCGAGTTCAGTCGCTGTTTGGATAACTTGTTCTTCAGTTTCGGCACTGCAAGGGCCGGCGATAAGGAGTGGTTTTTGAGGGTCAATACCTTCAAGAGTGATAGGTTGTAAATCTTCCATTTTTCTATATGTTTTTATTGTTATTATTCATTATTAATCATTTCGCGAATACGGTCGAGAGCTCGACGCATGTTTTCTTCGGTAGCGCATAGCGAGATTCGTATATAACGGTCGCCATTGCTTCCGAAAATAAATCCGGGAGTAATAAATACTCGTGCATCATAAAGCACTTTGTCGGCAAGGGCTTCGCTTGATGCGATATTGTCGGGGATACGTCCCCAAAGGAATAAGCCTCGTTGGGCCGGGTCGAATGAACAACCGAGAGTGGTCATAATCTCTTCGGCAACATTGCGACGAGAGCGATATACATCGTTGAGAGTAGTGTACCATTCTTTGTCGGCATCAAGAGCCTTTACCGTTGCAAGCATCACAGGCTTGAATTGCCCTGAGTCGATATTTGATTTCACTTTCAAAATCCAATTTATAAATGTAGGGTTTGACGCCAACATACCCACACGCCAGCCTGCCATGTTGTGAGATTTACTCATTGAGTTCATTTCGATGGCAATATCTTTGGCCCCTTCCACTTGAAGAAGACTCATGGGATTGTCGTTGAGAATGAAACTATAAGGATTGTCGTGAGCAATCACAATGTTATGACGACGACCGAAGTCAACGATTTTCTTGAATAAATCGAGTGTGGCAGGAGTGCCGGTTGGCATGTGTGGATAGTTTATCCACATGAGTTTGATGCGGTCGAGGGGTAATTTTTCGAGAGCGTCAAAGTCGGGGTACCAGCCATTTTCTTCGGTGAGGTCATAGTTAAATATCTCGGCTTGAGCCAATCGGCTAACAGATGAGTAAGTGGGATATCCGGGATTGGGCACCAATACTCCATCACCAGGATTTAGGAATGCGAGTGACACATGAAGAATACCTTCTTTCGACCCGATAAGAGGTTGGATTTCGGTATCGGGATTGAGCTCAACACCATACCAACGATTATACCAACGAGCAAATGCTTGACGAAGTTGGGGAATGCCCACATATGGTTGGTAACTATGGTTTGAATCTACATTAGCCTCGTTGCAAAGAGTGTCAATGACATCTTTATGGGGAGGACGGTCGGGACCACCAATGCCAAGAGATATAATGTCGGCACCTTGAGCATTGAGTTGTGCCACTTCTTTTAGTTTCTTAGAGAAGTAGTATTCTTGTACTTCCGAAACACGTTGAGCAGGAACGATATTCATATTAGATTTCATTTTCACATTCAATATATTCACCAAGAATTTTCAAGTCATTAAGTAGTGGACGCACCGCATCGATTGATTGATGATAGCGCACATAGCTATCGAAAGTCAAGTCGATGTAGAAGCGATATTCCCACTCGCGACCGATAATTGGGAGAGATTGTATCTTAGATAGGTTGATGTCGTAGAACGAGAAAATAGTCAACACTTTAGATAAAGCGCCATGAGTGTGGGGCAGAGTGAACATGATTGAGGATTTGTTGATTTTCTCATCACGAGGACGCATTTCGCTTGCCAATAAAGGGTCGGCAATAATAAGAAAACGAGTGAAATTGCGCTTGTTTGTTTCAATGCCACGCTCAAGGATGTTTAGTCCGTAAAGTTGGGCTGCATATTCGCCGCACACGGCAGCGTGACCTAAAAGTTTTTGTTCGGCAATTTCTTGAGCGCTACCAGCCGTGTCGAATTTTTCAATCATTTTGAGATTAGGGTGACGGCGAAGGTATTGCTCGCATTGCATCAATGCCATTGGGTGAGAGTTTACTTCGGTTAGCTCCTTGATGGATTGTCCGGGAAGAGCAGCAAGAACATGAGAAATGTGCATCTTGTATTCACCTATGATTTGCATATTGCTTTGACGCAAAAGTTCGTGATTGGGAAGAATGCTACCGGCAATAGTATTTTCGATAGCAACTACACCCATCAGCGAAGCGTCGCACGATAGACGTTGAAAAAGTTCGGGAAAAGAGTCGCAAGGGATTGTTTTGATTTCTTCATCTTTGAAATAGGCCCTTGCGGCAGCATCGTGGTAGCATCCGGCTACACCTTGAATCGTTACTCTTTTTTCCATCGTTTTAAGTATTATATATTCTCATAAAAAAATCCCGTAAACTTAATTTACGGGATTTTATATTATTGTTAATCTTTAATCATATAGGTTATGCACATAAAACCCCGTTTTTATTCTTTGCAAAATAAAAATAAAAGAAATAATAATATGCATAAAATCGAGTCATGTTGTTGTATTTTGTTACGATTACGATGCAAAAGTAATAATTAGTTTTTAATTGACAAATAAATGTGGCAAAAAAATATCAAACACTCTATTTTTTTTACTTTTTGACAAAAAAGAGAGAAAAGGGGGATTGGGGGATAGGTCAACTATGTCGAATGGGTCTACTATGAACATCAAAGTAAATATTGAAAATGGTATTTTATGCTATTTTGTTTTGCTTTTATGAGTAAAATTTGTAATTTCGCATTAATCTTGTGGGATGCAAAGAGTTGCCCTCTCCCATAAGAGACATATTAACGAAGCGTTTCGCTTTATCCTTACATAGAAAATCGCCAGTTTTTTAAGTTTACAGGATTTGCAGTGAAAACGCCTTTGTCTGTTGTATATCCCACCCACACAGGCGGGTGATGATGTATAATTGGCGTGGGTGGGCTGTTTATTGTAAACTTGGGCGTTTGGCGATGCCTCTATGTAGATAAACCGGCAATGTCTCACGCCTTTCGTTTTATAATAATCTAAATATTAATCGCCAAATTAGGAGACACAGGAGGCACACAAAAAATAATATGGAAGAGAGACTTATTTATGAACATTTGGTATGCAAAGCATTTAAGTGTTGTAGGGCAGATGTGTATTTTGCTGATGCAGATGTGTATGATGCGTTGATTAATTCTGTTAAAGAAGATTTATTAAAAGAGTATGTGTTAATAGCCTTGAAATTATTAATCATATATGGTGATTTTGTGGGAGAACAATTAAGATACCTAGAGGACGTATTTAATAATTTATACATAGGGACGCATTCAATAGATGAAACCCTTAAATCAATACAATTATATGTATAGTAAGAATAATATCAATAGTAATAGAAAAATGAAAACAAGATTCAGAATTTTGATAATAGGTATTTGTTTGCTATTAAGTGTAAATATCTATGCTCAACAAACGTCAATGACAATAGATAATCAAACCCCGGGTTGGTTGTCAAGTAAAATTAATTATGGAGACCAAGTGTCATTAGAGAATTTAACAGTCTCAGGGTATGTTAATTTAGAAGATATGAAATTTATTGGGACATTGATTCAGCAGCATTCTTTAAAGGGGAGATTGGATTTAGAAGAAGTTCAATATATTGACGAAACAGGGAATCTTAGTAATATATTCCCAAAAAATGTTTTTGGATTTATATCGAGTGATATAAGAACTTTACAAACATTAAAATGTCCTAAGAGTTTAATTGATGTGGATGAATATTGGAGTGGTAATTTGTATTGCCCATTGGAGTTAGATACATTAATTATTGGTGGGTATTGTATGAAAGAAATACAACCAAAACATATTCCAACATATAGAACAACAATAAATGTAATAAAAATAAGAGAAGGAGTAGAGACCTTTGAAGGTGGGCTAAAAACAAAAAGTAATACGCCTGAAAAAAATGTAAGTGCATTAACATGTAATCAAATGCAATTTCCTTCTACTTTGAAAAAAATAGCAAAGTATTCTTTTGCAAATTCACAAATTAGGAATATAAATTTACCAGATTCTCTTGAGGAAATTGGGGAATATGCATTTTTAGGATGTACGTGTTTTGGAAATAAGGTTATTCTTCCATTAAATTTGAAACAATTATATACAAATATTTTTTATAAAGCAGTTCCAAAGGTGTTTTTTGTAGGACCAAATGTTACAACTATTAATAATAGATATTATTATGATAAAAATTCAGGGGATTCATGGCATCCAGATAATACTGGATATTCTTCGGTAATTAATGATGAGGTTGTAGAGATATATTTATTTTCAACCAATCCTCCTGAAATTACTCATGAAGAAGATTTGTCAAAGGTGAATGTATATGTTCCATTAGAAAAGGTACAAGTATATACTTCTAATCAAAAATGGGGAAAATTAAATATAACAGGAATAGATGTAAGTAAAGAAATCCAGTTTAACCTACCTGATTATTTATATGTTGGTGATGTATGTCAATTAAATGAAGTTTCCGATGATAATTTGCCAATTATTTGGGAATGCAATAATGCTGATGCTGTTAGAATTTATGATTTTAAGTTTGAATGCTTGAAATATGGAGAAGTTAATATTAGTGCAAGATATTTGTATCAAACTGTTAAGTATGAAAAAAACGTAAACATTTATGAACACACAAATGGAATACAATTAGGAGAAAGAGAACTAACAGTGTTAGAAGGCGAAAAGTTTAACATTACAGCAATAACACTACCAATAAATACATCAGATAATAGAATTGTTTGGACTAGTGAAGATGATGCGATTGTGTCAATATCAAAGGATGGAAGGGCTAATGCTATTAACGTAGGAGTAGTATATTTGACAGCAACAACATTGGATGGTAATTATACAAAAGAATGTAGAGTTGAAGTAGTCGAGAATAATAGCGTTGATGGTGTTGATGCAGATAACAATGCAGAAGAAATTACTCGTTATGACATTCATGGGCGCAAGTTGAATGAGCCTACAAAGGGAATAAATATAATAAAAATGAGTGACGGCTCAACTCGCAAAGAGGTTGTGAAATAATAATCAAGAATAACAGATATAAAAATCCCCGAGTATATCGGGGATTTTCAAATAGGTAAACTATGTCTAATGGGTCTACTAAGTCCACTATGGTAGTTGACGTCATAATTGCTATTTCTTATCTTGTGAGTTGCGATAGGTGGTGCGGGCTTTGCGCATTGATTCTCTAATTCCACCGTTTTTGACAAAGTCTTCTTGAAGACGGTCGATGATTTTTCGTAATAATAAATCGGTTTGATGAATTAATGTTATTGCAATGTTGGCAATCGTTTCTTCGTTTCGTTCTTTGATTGCTTCGCGATAGAATGCCGAATCGTTATGCTTTGAGCAAACTTTGCGTGTTTGTTGTGCCTTTTCACTATTTAGATCCCATTGATTTAAATTTCTAACTCTTAAATAATCCTCATAATCGAGCAATAATTCTTGAAGGCTTGCTTTGGCTACATTAATAAGTTTTATTTCGGTTTCGGCAGATGTTACGCCGGCTCCGTTGCCCTCTGCTATGTTTTGCTTACATGAGCGTGCTGCTTGAATCATTTGGTCAATAGTTCTGTCTCCCTTAGAAAGATATTTTTTAGTGAAATAAAAGGTAATATCGTAAATACATTCTGATTTTTGGAATGCAATTAAATCACGAAAATTGCCTTTGTTGGGGAGAAAACTATGTGGCATGGTATCGAGGGAAAATATAGGTTTTAAGTCAAATAGGTATTCTAAGTCTCTTAGGTCCACTAGGCTTTTAGTTGACATAGTGGACCTATTTGACCTATAACAATATCGTTAATTTACTTCTTTGTCAAAGGAGAGTAGTCGCGAGAGTAGCGAAGCATTTGTTCAATGTAGCCTTCTCCGTAGGAGATTCTTACATCGGTGATTTCTCCATTAGCATCTTTTTCAAGTGTGTATATTGGATTTACAAAACCTTTATAAGGTGCAATGTTGAGAGATGCGTAACGGTCGAGAACTTCTTTGTGGAGTTGTGGGTCAACCTTAACTGCATATTTTTCGACTAAAGCACGTCCGGCTTCGTAGTCACCTTCACTTTTGATGCGTTGAATTTCGGCAAGTTGTTTTCCGAATATTTCGCGTAGTTTGTCGTAATCATTGATTTTAATGAATGTTTCGTTATCAATTTTTACGAGTTCAACGACATTATCTTGTTTGCCCATTTCATAAGCCCATTCTGCAATGAGTTTGCGATTGCGCATGTGTGATTCTTCTACATCTTTGCCCGGCTCAATGCGCATGAGTTGAGTCATCATACCATTGAGGATGTATTTATAGTATTCTGCTTTATAAGCATCTTTGTTGTCAAGTAATCCGAGTTCAACCAATTTGGGGTCGGCAAGATAGTAGAGTGCAAAAAGGTCGGCACGAGTTTCTTCAAGAGTAGAGCCGTGTGCTTTGAGTGCATCGGGGTCAACGCCCGGGAGAAGTTTTCCACTACCATGACCAAGACATTCGTGAAGGTCGGTGTGTAGATTGTCGGTGATGAAAAGATATTTGTTCATCAATTCGCGAGTGGGCTCGTCAATAACAAATTCTTCGTTGAAACCATTGCCTTGTGATGCTTCGTCATAAGCTTGTGTAATATTTTCGATTGTTACCGATTTAGAACCATGAGTAGCACGAATCCAGTTGGCATTTGGGAGGTTGATGCCGATAGGAGTTGCAGGGTATGCATCGCCTGAAAGGATTGCAGCGGTAATAACTTTAGCAGATACACCTTTCACTTCTTCTTTGCGGAAACGAGGATCGGTAGGAGCATTGTCTTCAAACCATTGTGCATTTTCGCTGATGATTTCGGTGCGGCGAGAAGCCTCTATATTTTTGAAGTTTACGATTGATTCCCAAGCACCTTTCATGCCGAGAGGGTCGCCGTAACTTTCAATAAATCCGTTGATGAAATCTACTTGTGAAGTAGTATCGTTAACCCAGAGGATTGAGTATTCGTCAAAAGTGCGAAGGTCACCAGATTTGTAATAAGAAATAAGTGTTTCGATAACTTTGCGTTGTGCATCATTTTCGGCATATTTAGCTGCTTCACTTAGATTCTCAACGATGCGAACGATAGCATCGGAATACATTCCACCTACTTTGTAAACTTGTTCTACGACTTTGCCGTTTTCTTTAACCAAACGAGAGTTGAGCCCGTAGGATATAGGAGTAGAGTCGTTAGGATTCTTAATCGTTGCATAGAAAGCATCAACTTCGTCTTGGGTGATACTGTCGTAGTAGTTACATGCCGATGTTGTGATGAGGTCCATTCCTTCGGCTTGGTTTACGCGTTTAGCCATGAATGTAGGGTTGAAAATCACTTTGGAGAGGATTTCGAGGTTGGCAGGTTGTTTATCGGCAGGAAGAGTGTTTACTTGAGCAGTGAAAAATTCTTGAGAAAACTCAGGAATGAATTTGTCGCAAGAGTAGTGGTGGTGAACACCATTGGCAAACCATACTTGTTTTAAGTATTTTTCAAATGCTTTGAAGTCGGCGCTTTCGCGATCGCCATTGTAGTTGGTGTAGATATTTTCAAGTAAAGTGCGAATTTCAAGATTGTATTTGCAGTTTTGGTCGGTGAGAATATCACGTCCTAAAATTGCTGCTTCGGTGAGGAAGTAGATGAGTTTCTTTTGTTGTAGAGAGAGGTTTTCAAACTCGGGTACTTTGTAGCGAAGTACCTCAATGTCGGCAAATCGGTCAACATTATAGTTGAATTCGTTTTTTTCTTGTGACATATTGCACGATGTTAATGAAAGAGCGATTACTGCTCCTGGGATGATTTTTTTGATAATTGACATAAGTATGTTGTATTTATATTATTCTACATAAAGGATTAATCCTTTGAGGTATTCGCCTTCGGGGTGATAGATGTTGATAGGGTGGTCGGCAGGTTGAGTGAGTTGATGAAGTATTCTCACTTTACGACGAGATTGTGCTGCAGCCGAAAATACAGCCAATCGGAATTGGTCTTTGTTGACGGCTTGTGAGCAAGAGAATGTAAACAAGATTCCACCGGAACTGATTTTTTCAAATGCTTTAGCATTGAGACGTTGATAGCCACGAAGAGCGTTCTTCAATGCACTGCGATGTTTTGCAAATGCCGGAGGGTCGAGCACAATGAGGTCGTAAGAATCTTTCTCCATTGAGTCGAGAAATTTGAAAGCATCTTCGGCAAATGATTTATGGCGAGTATCTCCGGGGAAGTTTAATTCGACATTAGCATCAGTAAGAGTAATTGCTTTTGCCGAACTATCAACCGAATGAACTAACTCTGCACCACCACGCATGGCATAGAAAGAGAATCCACCGGTGTAACAGAACATATTTAGGACTCTGCGTCCGAGAGCGAAATGCTCAAGTAGGCTACGATTATCGCGTTGGTCAACAAAGAATCCTGTTTTTTGCCCTTTGAGCCAATCAACATGAAATTTTAATCCGTTTTCAATAGCCACATTCGTTTCGAATCCACCGATGAGATAATCATTTTGAGGATCGAGATGAGCCTTATAAGGTAGAGTCGTTTCCGACTTATAATATACGTTTTTGATCTCGATCCCTTCGAGCGAGGTGAGTGCATTGGCAATGTCGGTGCGGGCAAAGTGCATACCGGGAGAATGGGCTTGAATCACGGCAGTGTTGCCGTATATGTCAACAATGAGGCCGGGAAGAAAATCGCCTTCGCCATGCACAAGTCGATAGGCATTATTGTCTTCGCGATTAAGACGTAATGCTTTACGGAGTTTTAAGGCCTCAGCAAGGCGAGTTGCAAAAAACGATTGGTCAATAGCTGTGTTGCCAAAATCAAGGATGCGAACCATAATACTACCTATTTGGTAGTGTCCCACACCAATGTGACGACCGTCATGAGTTACAACATCTACAATGTCTCCTTCTTCAAGTGATTCGGGCATTGTAGCGATTGCTCCCGAAAATACCCATGGATGAAATCGGTTGAGAGAGTCTTCTTTACCTCGTTTGAGGGTTATAATAGGGTTGCTCATATACGATTATTTAATGAAGAAACGATAGATATCGTTGGCATTTGCATAAATGAGTAATGCAAAGAGGAGGAACATACCAATCATTTGTGCGCGTTCAAGGAATTTTTCGCTTGGTTTGCGACGAGTGATGATTTCGTAAAGAGTAAACAAAACGTGTCCACCATCGAGAGCAGGGATAGGAAGGATGTTCATAAATGCCAATATCACAGAAAGGAATGCAGTGATATTCCAGAATTTATACCAACTCCAACTTTCGGGGAATAAATCACCAATAGCACCAAATCCGCCGAGGCTTTGAGCACCCTCTGAGGTGAAAAGGTATTTAAGAGAACCAACGTATGTTGCCATTTGGTTGCAGCCCATTTCAATGCCTTTAGGTATTGCCGCAAAGAATGAATAATCGATTGTTTTAGTAGGATATACTTCGGTGAGTTGTTTGAGTTGAATACCCACTTTGCCATTTTCATTAGGTGTGATTTTTACTGTCACAGGTTGTCCATTGCGAATTACACCCATTTCTACTTCTTTGCCTTTATTCTTCAATAATTCGGCAGTAAATTCGGTAAACGCAGGGGTTTCTACACCGGCAACCGATACTAATTGGTCATTAACTTGTAGCCCGGCTTTTTCGGCAGCCTCTCCATTAACTACATTTGCTACATGTACAGGTAGGCGATAGGCAAAGAAGCCTTTTTCGTCGTTGAGTTGCAAAATGAAGTTTTCGGGGATTGCGATGTTGACAGAGTCTTTGCCATTGCGAAGCACTGTTACAGTTTTGGCTTCAACTATTTTCATTAAATGATCGTGGTCGGCGGCATCAATTTTTTGACCATCGGCAAGTAAAGGAATATCGCCATTTTGGAAGCCAATTTTCTTTGCTGTTTCAACATATTCAAACCCGGCAGTGGCTTTGTCGAATTCGATATATTGTTCCCCCCAAGTAAATGCTATTCCGGCATAAATCACAATAGCAAGGAGGAAGTTGAACAACACACCGCCTACCATAACCAACAAACGTTGCCATGCCGGTTTGGTACGGAATTCCCATGGTTGAGGTTCGGCCGAGAGTGTTGATGCATCTTGCGTTTCGTCAATCATACCTGCAATTTGCACATATCCACCAAGAGGCAGCCAACCCACACCATATTCGGTGTCGCGCCAAGTTGCTTTGTCAGAAGTCTTTGATGCTTCGGCAGCAGCTTTGTCTTCGGGTTTATCTTTGAAGAATGACAACTTTTTAGTTTTTGGGTTGTATTTTACAAGATAGAACCAAGGGTTGAAAAACAAAAAGAATTTGTCAACTCTGATACCAAAAATGCGAGCAAAGATATAGTGCCCAAATTCATGAATAATTACAAGGAGAGATAGTGCGGCAACTAATTGGCCGGCTTTGAGAAGAAATGCTTCCATTAATTTTTCATTTGTTTAACGAGCAACTCGGCATATTCGCGAGTCGCAGAATTAGTATTAACGTAATCTTCGTAAGAGGGCGATGCAACAAACGGCATCTTCTCTAATGATTGTAGAATAATCTTATAAATGTCAAGGAATCCGATTTGTTCACGAAGGAATGCCGCAACGGCAATTTCGTTGGATGCATTTATCACACAAGCTGCGTTGCCCCCTTTTTCGAGTGCATAATAACTGAGGTTTATGCCGGGGAAACGATTTGCGTCGGGAGCCTCAAAAGTGAGGTTGGCATAGTCGGCCAAGGTGAGAGAGGGCTCGTTGGTAGCCAATCGTGATGCGTCGCCAAGGGCATAACGGATAGGAAGGTGCATATCGGGCAACCCGAGTTGTGCTTTCACTGCTCCGTCGACAAATTCCACCATTGAGTGAATGATTGATTGAGGGTGAACCACAGCATCTATGCGATTGGCATCAATGCCAAACAACCAATGAGCTTCGATTATCTCGAATGCTTTATTGAGCATCGTAGCCGAGTCTATCGTAATTTTAGCTCCCATGTCCCAATTAGGATGGCGTAGAGCATCTTTAACTGTTACTGTCTTTAATCTTTCGGCATCGAAAGTGCGGAATGGTCCGCCCGATGCGGTTATTATTAATCGTTTTACCGATTGAGGCTCTTCGCCTACCAAGCATTGATATATGGCAGAGTGTTCAGAATCGACAGGGATAACTTTTGAGGTTGACTTTTTGAGCAATTCGGTGACTAATTCTCCAGCCACGACAAGAGTTTCTTTGTTTGCGAGAGCAATGTCTTTATTGGCTTTTATTGCGCTGATAGTAGGTGCTAATCCACTATATCCAACCGTTGCAGTCACTACGGTGTCAATGCAGTCAAGAGTCATTGCGTCGGCAATGGCTTGCGCACCGGCAGCAGTGTGTATGCCGAGAGGGGCTAAAGCCTCTTGCAGTTGGGCATATTTGCTTTCATCGGCGATTAGTGCATATTGAGGGCGGAACTTAATGGCCTGCTCAATAAGCTGCTCCACCTTTGAGCCGGCAACAAGCACAGTGGCACAAAAACGGTCGGAATACTCGGCGATGATATCGAGTGTTTGGCGTCCGATTGAGCCGGTAGAACCTAATATTGCTATGTTTTTAAGTTGATTCACAATATGATTTATTTGTTAAAAATGTGGCATAACAAACCAATTTGCAAATTTAACTAATAATCTTCAATCATTCAACCTCCAATAACTTAATTAACCTAAAAATGGAGAGGAAAGAGACAAAAAGAAAGCAGAAAAAATAGAGAGAAGTGATTGATTGATGTGAACAATCACGGAATGGAATTCGTTATGAGGAAAACAAGTTGATTTAACGGAATGAAATGTTTTGATAAAAAATTTAGTTTAATTAAAATCTACAAGACTATGAACAAGAAATTATTGTTAGTGATGGCTGTCGTTGGAGTGGCAATGGTGTTGCCAATGGGTGTGATAGCACAAAATGATGATTATGTTGTTGTGGAAGAGGATGTTACTATTGTTGATTTGTCGCAATGTGAAGACATCTATCATTCTTCATGGAAAGACAACTGGTTTATGCAGATGGGTGCCGGAATGAATCTTCCTATGGTGGAAAATTATCTTCCTGATGGAACTGAAAAACGCCACATTACGGCAGCGTATAATGTTGGTTTCGGTAAGTGGATGACTCCTTATCTCGGATGGCGCATCAGTGGTCTTTATGGCGCTATTCATTGGGATAACGAGGTGTATAGTAAAGCCAAGTATGTTAATGCCAATTTTGATTTGATGTGGGATATGTTTAACTCTGTGGGAGGAGTAAACTCTAATCGAGTATTTAGTATTATTCCATTTGTGGGATTAGGAGGAACTTATACATGGGATTTCAATGATCGTTCACCCGCAATTCGCACCTCTTATGGCGATAAACCCAATCAATGGACATTGCCGGTGTCGGCCGGTTTGCAAATGCGTTTCCGTTTGTGCCGCTATGCCGATTTCTTTATCGAAGGCCGTGCTCAATTCTATGGCGATAATTTCAATAATTATGCCTATGGTGAGCCTGTCGATGTAAATATTACAGCAATAGGAGGCTTTACAATTAACTTTGGTGGACGCAATTTTAAAGCATATAATCCATGTGGTGACTTGGGTTATATCTCAAGCCTTAACGACCAAGTAAATGATCTCCGTGCATCGTTAGCAGTGTGCAGCACTGCACTTGCCGAAGCCGAAGCACAATTGCCATGTCCCGAAGTGAAACCTACTGTAGTACATAAACCGGCCGCACCTACATCTGATGCAATTCTATTGTCAACAGTGCGTTTTGCTCGCAATTCGGCTGAAATTTCCGATGCTGAAATGGTAAATGTATATAATGTGGCTGAATGGTTGAAAGAAAATCCTAAACAAAATATTGTAATTAAGGGATATGCCGATGAACAAACAGGTACAAGCGACTACAATATGGAATTATCTCGTCAACGTGCACAAAATGTATATGATGCGTTGATAGATTATGGAATCAATGCTAATCGATTGTCAATCCAAGCTGAAGGTAGCAATACTCAATTATATGATACAAATGATTGGAACCGTATTGTAATCTTTACACCGGCAAAGTGATAATTAATGCATAATTCATAATGATTGATTAAAAAGCCGGGTATGCTCCCAAATGGGAATATACCCGGTATTATTTTAGTGAAGAATCAAAAATTTGCCTTGGTCAAGCCCTATAACTAAGTTAATTCATAGTTCATAATTCATAATTGCCAGAATCGAAGCCTTTATGTTCAATCTGTCTAAACTCTCAATTCTGCATTATTTTGACCACCTCCCGGCTTCGCCGTACTGACTATGTCTTCAATGGGCTGCACTCGGCAATAATCAAGCGAGCTTGATATATTGCTCTCATTTGCTCCATTGTTCCTCCTATTTTTCTTCAAAAAACAAGAGGAGAGTTAGGGCTCTCAATTCTCAACTTTCAACTCCCTAAGAATTCTTGCCACGGTTTTTGTTACATTGGCTGAGGCGAAATCGTGTTGCATAGCCACTTCTAAGGGAACTTTTTCTTCGAGAATAGGGTAGATGCCTGCAAAACCCATCGCATTGAGTTCGTCGCAAGGTTCCACGCAACCACCTATTGCCACGGTGGGGATTCCCATTTTTTTAGCTCGGGCAAGCACTCCGGCTGCTGTTTTTCCTTTGGGCGTTTGGAAGTCCACTTTGCCTTCGCCGGTGATGACGAGATCAGCATCGGCTATGCGACTGTTGAAGTCGATAGCATCAAGCACCATTTCCACACCACTGCGCAATGTGCCGTTGAGGAATGCGCGGAATGCGCCACCCATGCCACCTGCAGCACCTGCTCCAGCTATAGGTACGATATTTATGCCATATTTTTGTTCAATCACTTTGGCAAATGATGCCATGCCATTGTCGAGTGCTTCAACCATTTGAGGCGATGCACCCTTTTGAGGAGCAAATACGTATGCAGCACCGATAGAGCCGCAGAATGGTGTGTCAACATCACATGCAATGGTGAAAGTTGATTCGCGCACTTCGGCAGACACTTGCGAGTCGTCAATCTTAGCGATATCACCAAGGATACCACCGCAACAACGCTCTATTTCGTTGCCTTGTGAATTGATGAATTTAAAACCGAGGGCTTGCAACATACCTGTTCCGGCATCGTTTGTGGCACTGCCGCCAATCCCCACAAGGAAATTGCGACAACCACGCTTGATTGCGTCGAGAATCATTTCGCCGGTTCCGTAGGTTGATGTTTTTGCCGGGTCACGCTCTTCGACTGCGATTAGAGGCAATCCACTTGCCGATGCCATTTCTATGATGGCTGTTGTGCCGGCGATGCCATAAGTGGCTGCAACCGGAGCGTCGAGAGGACCTTTCACATCGATAGTGATTAGTGAGCCTCCGAGAGCCTCTACCACAGCATCAACAGTGCCTTCGCCTCCATCTGCCACATTTATTTCAATCACTTCACAGTTGGGATATATTTGGTGAACACCGCGAGCAGCACTTTCGGCAACATCTTTTGATGAAAGTGAGCCCTTGAATGAATCAGATGCAACTACAATTTTTTTCATATTATGTATATTGTTTTTCGTGAGATATTAGCCTATAAACATATAAGTGAGCATTGTGCCCATTGCGAGAATGAAACCTACGAGTGTTTCGTAAGGAATGAGTTTTAATCGTTGGTTCACAGTCATGCCCATTGTGCCACCGGTAGCATGGAAGAATGAGCCATGGGGTAGGTGGTCGAGAACGGTAGCACCTGAGTTGACCATTGCGGCACCCCACACCGCAGTAACGCCTGCAGCCATTATGGCATCGCCAAACGATGCCGAGGCGATAGTGGCACCCGCTGTAGATGAGGCTGTGGCTGCCGACATCAATGCCCCAGAAATGGGAGCCATAAAAGTTCCTCCATTGGCAAAGCCAGAGAGAGCATCAACCAATACATCTTTGATAGCCGATGCCTTAATGATGCCAGCAATCGTACCTGTTCCAACGAGCAAAATTGCAATGCCCGACATCTTTTCAAGGCCATAAGCGATGCACGAGCCTGCTTTTTTGTAATAACCTGTAGTTAAGATTCCCACAATACCACCCACGGGAAGCGCAATCATAGGGTCAACAACAATGTCACAAATAGGACGAAGTGCCATAAGTGCGATTGTTACGATAGGTCCGGCAAGACTTGCCCATAATGATGGCAAATTCTCTTCGTTATCTTCTTGACCAGCTTCGGCAGTCATCAGATCCTTTTTAGGAATCATAGGCACGATAAGGAACACCACGATAAGCAATCCCACAACGGCAGGAATGATGTTGGCCATCATTACATCGGGTAGTGGTGCACCAAAGTTTTCGGCAGCAATGATAGTGTTAGGGTTAGGTGAGATAATATTCCCACATTTGCCACCGCCCACCAATGCGATGAGCAATTTAGTGCGAGAGAGATTGAGTTTGCAACCACTTATGATGGCTATAGGAGCGATAGTGATAACAGCCACATCGATAAATACCCCCATTGCAGTCAATATCATGGCCGATAGTGCAAGAGCAAGGAAGATAAATCTTTGACCAAGAGCCTTTATGATGCTATGAGCAATGCGTGAGGCAGCGCCTGTTTTGACGAGCATTCCAGTGAGCACACCAGCAGCGATAATACGCACAATGGCAGGGGTAATATCCTTCACACCTGCAATCATTTCGGTTACGGTAGTTTCGAGTCCCCAACCGGCAAGCAACCCACCGGTCACCGCACCAATGATAAGACTATAAACAGGAGAAACTTTCTTAATAATTAATACGATTGATAACACAAGCCCTATAAGAGCAGCAAGAGCACTATCCATTGTTTTTTATGATTGATTTAACGTTAAAAATGTGATATGTTAGAAATTGCTTACAAAGATAATATAAAGAATTGAGAATTGAAAATTGAGAATTTTTAGATAGAAAGCCAGAATGAACAAAATGGGTTGATGTTATAATCTACTAACTATTCTCTACTAACTACTATTTATTATAGCCTGTCAAAATATCCTATATTTCATGGAGAACAATAAGTATAGTGGAAATTTTTTCTTTTTCCTTTTTTCGTTCTCCTCTTTAATTTGTAAATTTGTCGATTATGATGAGAAGACTTTTATTGATAGTGGCGGTGGTATTGCCGTGGGTGGCAATGGCGCAGGAGGATTCGGCAGTAGTGCGCCCGGTGGCATCGGCTTATGAGGTTGGTGTTGGGTGTTCCAATATCACCGACACTTATTTGTCGCCATTAGAATATGACGGATTGGAATTTAGTTTGCGATATGAACGCCGTCAGGCAATGAAGTTTGACCCTGAGCGATGGTCTATGCGATTGGCTGGGGCTGTGACGGTGGATAAAACCGACAATCCGGTGCGAAATGCGTCGATGTGGTATGCAGGGCTCGATTTGTCGTGGGGCATGACTCATCGATGGCGTTTGCCTCATAATCTCATTGTATCGGCAGGGGGTAGCACTTCGCTCGATGTTGGGTGTATATATAGCACACGCAATGGAAATAATCCGGCATCGGCCAAGGCTGCTTGGATGGTCAATCTCACCGGCGAACTGTCGTGGTCAACACGATTGGCTGGTCGCAAACTATTGTTGCGTTATCAACCAACTATACCTTTGACCGGGGTGTTTTTGGCGCCCGACTATGGCGAACTATATTATGAGATATACCTCGGCAATGACGACGGATTGTGTCATGCTGCATGGTGGGGCAACTATTTCAAAATGGAAAATCGTGTGACGGCCGATTGGTATCTCGGTAGCAACACTGCGTTGCGACTTGGCTATCAAGGAAATGTTTTGTCAACCAAAGTGAATGATGTGACCACAAAGATGGTGTCGCATAGTGTGGTGCTTGGGGTGTCGGGCGAGTTTATGAGCATTGCTCCCGGCAAGGTGCCACACTGCGATTCACGCATCATTTCAGCGATATATTAAGAGGAGGAGTTGATGATGAAAAAGATAAATCTAATATACTTATTGATGCTGTTGTTCACAACGAGTGCTTGCCATGAGGTTGAGGAGTGGGAAAACGACTCACGAGGCAATTTTGAGGCATTGTGGACTATTCTCGATGAACATTATTGCTTCTTTGAGGAAAAAGGGGTTGATTGGGACTCGATTTATACCGTATATTCTGCTCGACTTGAAGATAAAATGACTCGCTATGAATTGTTTCAAGTATGCTCCGAAATGCTTGACGAATTACGCGACGGCCATACCAATCTCATTACACCGTTTGATATATCGTATTATCATAACTGGTGGAGCGACTATCCACAAAACTATGATGCGCGATTGTGGCAAGAATATTATCTGAATTTCAACTATCGCAAGGCGAGTGGAATCACCTACGGCATTTTGCCGCAAAATATAGGTTATATCAATTATTCAAGTTTCTCAAATGCAATAGGTGAGGGCAATCTCGATGAGGTGTTGTTTCACTTGATTAGTTGCAATGGATTGATTATTGATGTGCGCAATAATGGCGGAGGAAACCTCACAAATGTGGAAACTCTTGTGTCGCGCTTTATCACTGATCGCACCCTTGCCGGATATATTTCACACAAAACCGGTCCCGGACATAATGATTTCTCCAAGCCCGAACCATTTTACTACAATCCTGCCGAGCAAGGACGAGTGATGTGGGGCAAAGCAGTGGTGGTGTTGACCAATCGTTCAACCTTTAGTGCAGCCAACAACTTCGTGTCGATAATGAAATATCTCCCCAATGTGAAGATTGTGGGAGCGACAACAGGCGGGGGTAGTGGTATGCCTTATTCATCGGAACTGCCCAATGGTTGGGGAGTGCGATTCTCAGCATGCTCAATATTAGACCCACAAGGCAAGATAACCGAGTTTGGAATAGAACCAACGGAGGGTTGCGCCGTGGATTTAGATCCTCAAGCAGCCTTGCAAGGACATGACACAATGATTGACTTTGCAATCAATGTATTGAACGAAATGTAGATTTATCGATGAAAAAGAGGAGGGCAAAACAAAAAAATATTGACATAGCCCAGATTAAAAAAACGCCTCCTCTAAAATTTTTTAGGGAGGTGTCACGAAGTTACGAAGGGGTTTATTTTGACACAAACCCATTATGAACTATGCATTATGAACTATGCATTATGAATTATGCATTAATATCATCCTCCTGTGTAAAAACATTGTACCTTGCCAACAGGAAGAGTTCCTTCGAGTTTTACCGGGATGCGACGGGTGTCGGTTGAAATCCAAGCATCCATATCATCCGATGTTTTTTTATTTCCGTCGGAAGTGAATGTAAAACTTATGTGATAGCAATTATACGATTTATTATCGTAAGTCACGGTTTCGGTACCATGATATTTTATGGTTAATAATTCTTTGCGTTTGCCGGAGAAAATGTTGAGTTTCATAACTTGACCTTTTTTCATGTCATTGTAGTTTATTGCACGCATATAATAATAAACGCTCAACATATCTACTGTCGCACCGGTAGCCGAAATGATGTGTTCCTTCTTTGTGCCTTTAGATTCATCTTCGTCACGTTTGATGCGAGTGCAGTATCCTATAACTCTGTTTCCGTTGCGAGAATATTTTACAATATCGTGTTTGAAATCGCCACCTTCATGTGCTTTCTTTTCATAAAAAAGAGGTAGAAATCCGGCTTTTCGGATTGTGCCGTTGAGAGTGTCGCGGACCATGTAAAAATTATCGGCCCAAGGGTCGGATTTAGCAGTCAATTTAGTGATATAATTAGCACCATGGTTGGAGATTGATAATGTTGCAGTGCCGGCTTGCTTGTTTACAAGACCCCATTTATACATCACTTTATAATTAACCTTTTCATTGTTGAACGAAATCTCATTTGCGCTCATACATAGAGCCGATAATCCTAAAATTATTGATAATAAATATTTCATGATAGACTGATGATAATTTTATGATATTGACTTTAACGATTGAAAATGGTTTAATCAACGGCAATTTTGACACAATATTTGCGATGACGTCCCACTCCGATATTAGGGGCATAAGCATCTTCGGGAAAGAAGATTGCGCATTGTCCTGGTCGTAGGGTTATATAACTTTGAGGTTCATCGCCATAATAAATTGTATCGGTGGCCTCATCATATTTTTTAGTGATGTTGCGAAGGTGTTTAATTGACGCCCATCCTATTGTCTCTTCGTTAGAGACAGGAACATGGATATAAATGAATTTACGGTGTGATTCAAGCATTTGTTTTCCTTGAGGAAGCATTGCCACCTCTTCGTGGCCGACTATAATCGCTTCATTGTCGAAGAGTAATGTTGAGCCTTTTTCAAATTTGTCTTTGTAATGCTCTGCTACCCAACGAAGGGCCTCGTTGAGTAATTCATTGTTAGTGGTAATTTGTCCTAAATCGGTAATTTCTCCTAGTATCATTGTTTATTAAGAATTTTCTCGGTTTCAAAGAATGGGAGTGAGTTTCGTTCGGCTTGTTCGATGCGTTTGTTGCGCCAACATTTGCGACACACAGCAATATATCTATCATCACCACCAATCTCAACTTGAGCACCCTCAACGACAAAGTCACCATTGCTGTCAATACGGGCATTTACGATGGTCTTGTTACCACAGTTGCAAGTTGATTTAATTTCATCAATGGTGTCGGCAATTTCAAACAAACGACGAGAACCTTCAAAAAGGTTGGTTTTAAAGTCGGTGCGCAACCCATAACAAACGACATTACACCCAAAGTCATCAACAATGCGAGAAAGTTGGTCAACTTGTTCGGGCGAGAGGAATTGTGCTTCATCAATTAAGAACCAATCAAACACAGTGTTTTCTTTCTCAAACAATTCGATGGCAAATTGGTATAAATCGGTGTCATGGTAAATCCAACTGCATTCGCGTTGAATACCAATGCGTGATTTTATGACATTAATCTTGTCGCGAGTATCAATGATAGGTTTCAGACAAGCATATTTCATGCCTCGTTCTTCAAAATTGTAAGCCGTAGTCAAGAGTAATGCAGTTTTTGCTGAACCCATTGTGCCATATCGAAAATATAACTTCCCTTTGTGTTTCATTGTGTAATGATTGCTGTAAGTGTTGTGTTATCAAAATTGAGAATGTAAAGGTAACAACAAATCTTGATACGGCAATTTTGTCGCAAATCAAATTTATCAACAAGTTATCAATAGGGTTTGCTGTTAAAGATAATGAGTCTTAATAATGAAAGGGATAAAGATTGAAACAATTTGCCAAAAGTTACAAAAAAGTATTATATAATTTCCATATAACATTGGTTGGCATTATCTTTGTGATGTTAATAGCGTGAAAATTAACCACACTATATTTAAAATTATGACAAATTATTCAATTTATTTGATTTTTGGCATTATTGCCATTGTGAGTTACATCGTACAGGCTCGCTTAAATAGTAAGTTTGACAAGTATTCAAAAGAAGCACTTCCCAATGGATTGCGAGGGTGTGATGTTGCTCAACGAATGTTGGCGCAAAATGGTCTTCATGATGTGAAAGTTACACAAATAGGTGGCAGATTGTCAGATCATTATAACCCGACAGACAAAACGGTAAACCTCAGTCATGACGTATATTATGGAAATAGTGTTGCGGCGGCTGCCGTTGCTGCACATGAATGTGGCCATGCAGTGCAACATGCTACTGCCTATTCATTCTTGACAATGCGTTCAAAAATGGTGCCGGCAGTGAATTTTGCATCAAAAGTTATGCCTTGGTTATTGCTTGCCGGTATAGTGACTATTGAAACATTCCCGATGTTGATGTTGGGTGGTATTGTTTTATTTGCAATCACTACATTATTTAGTTTTGTAACATTGCCGGTAGAAATTGACGCATCACGTAGAGCATTGGCATGGCTCAGCTCGGCACATATTACCGATTATTCAACACATAATCATGCTAAAGATGCACTCAAGAGTGCTGCATATACTTATGTTGTTGCTGCTCTTGGCTCGTTGGCTACATTGATATATTATATTTTAATGTTCACTTCGCGTAGGGATTAACCATAATATTTTGTAACTTTGCACTCATTATAGCAAAAACAAAACAAAAAGAAATAAAAATGGCACAAAAACCATCAATACCAAAGGGTACTCGCGATTTCTCGCCAATAGAAATGGCTCGTCGTAACTATATATTTGACACAATTCGTGAAGTGTTTAAGCTTTATGGATTTAAACAAATTGAAACTCCTGCAATGGAAAACCTATCAACTTTGATGGGAAAATATGGAGAAGAAGGGGACAAGTTGTTGTTCAAGATTCTTAACTCGGGCGATTTTTTGAGAGGTGCAGATAAAGCGCTTGTGGAAAATGATGATTATGTGCATCTAACATCACAAATAAGCGAGAAAGGGTTGCGTTATGATTTGACGGTGCCATTTGCTCGCTATGTGGTGCAACATCGCAATGAGTTGCAGTTCCCATTCAAACGCTTTCAAATACAACCGGTGTGGCGTGCCGACCGCCCTCAGAAAGGTCGTTATCGCGAATTTTATCAATGTGATGCCGACATCGTGGGTAGTGATTCGTTGGTAAATGAAATCGAATTATTGCAATTGGTTGATGAAGTGTTCAGCCGATTGAAAATTAACATCACTATCAAACTTAACAACCGTAAAGTGCTTGCCGGTATTGCAGAGTTGATAGGGGCTCCCGAAAAGATTATTGATATCACAGTTGCTATCGATAAAATCGACAAGATTGGAATTGAAAATGTAAATGCAGAGTTGCGCGAACGTGGTTTGAGCGATGATGCAATTGCAACATTACAACCAATTTTAGGAATCGACGGAACAATAAGTGAGCGCCTCTCTCAATTAGAAACATTGCTCGCTTCATCGGAGATAGGTGCGCTCGGTGTAAAAGAGTTGCGTGAAGTGGTAGCAGGTGTAGAAGCATTGGGCTTGCGAGCAATGCTTGACCTTGATGTGTCATTGGCTCGTGGGTTGAATTACTATACCGGCACAATCATAGAAGTGAAGGCTCAAGATGTTGTGATAGGTAGCATTACAGGTGGTGGGCGTTATGACAACTTGACCGGAGTGTTTGGCCTAAATGGGGTGTCGGGTGTTGGTATCTCTTTTGGAGCCGATCGCATTTATGATGTGCTTAATACTCTTGATTTATATCCCGAGGAGGCAAAAGATTCAACTCAAGTGATGTTTACCAACTTTGGAGTAGCCGAGGCTGCAGTTTCAATGAAGATGCTCAAGCAATTGCGTAATGCCGGAGTTGCTGCCGAGATTTATCCTGATTCAGCCAAAATGAAAAAACAAATGGGTTATGCCGATGCTTTGGCAATTCCTTATGTGGCTATCGTGGGAGAAACAGAAATGGCACAAAACAAAATGATGCTAAAAAATATGACTTCAGGCGAACAATCACTTGTGAGTGTAGATGAAGCAATTGAAATAATAAAGAAATAACCATCAAAAGTATATTTGTGATGAAAAAAATATTAACAGCAATAATAGTGATGACTGCGCTATTTGGCGTCTCTACTGTCAATGCACAATTGAGATATGGTGTGATTGCCGGTGCAAGCATCAATGATTTGAAGTTTACTCAAGATCTCATTACGGTTGATAGTGAAGTAGGGTATTCGGTAGGTGGATTCTCTGAATTGATGTTCCCCGGAGTAGGATTCGGACTTGACTTCGGACTGATGTATTCGCAACGAGGTGCATCATTACATTTAGGCGAAAAAGAAGTTTGGGCTTCAGATGGATTTGGCACAGAACGAGCCTATCTTCATTGCATAGAAATTCCTATCAATTTGCGTTTTAAATTTCATCGATTAAATGGCATTGAAGATTATGTGGCCCCATTCGTATTTGGTGGTCCATCATTTACACTTCTTGCCGGACATGGAAATGTTGATGCACTTGAATATGCCGGTGGCGAGGTGGGTTTGCAAGCAGGTATAGGTGTAGAGTTGTTCAAAAATTGGCAACTATCGGCAAGTCATAATTGGGGCATGACTTATAGCCTCAAAACAAAAAAACTTGACGACTTCAGTGCTCTCAATCGTTCATGGAACATTAGATTGGCATATTTGTTTTAGGGAACTTCTATAAATTACTTTGTGAAGATTTATGAATTTTATTTGAGCATATTTTTGCTTTTTTTGTTGAATGAGCATAGCGAGTTATGCGATTGAAACAAAGGCAAAAAGATGCCAAAGAAAAGCATAAAGCACACAAAAGAACGTCCCCAATAACTACTGTTTATTTAATTCGTGGAATTTATAGAAATTCCCTTTAAGAATATACTCCAAAATTATATTGAAAACGCGAGGAATTTATTTCACTCGCGTTTTTTATAACTCTTGATAAGAGGGTATATCGGGGAGAAACTCATAGGATTTTTTCTCAAAATCGATGTGGCAACAATAGTGGTTTATCCCATTGGAAACAATGAGGTATGGTGCGTGGAAAACCATATTATAGCGAATAATTTGGTCAAATGTTTTTTGCGATATTTTTACTGTAGGGGCTTTATATTCAACAATGACAAGCGGTTGTGCCGACGAGTTATATACGACAGTGTCGCTACGCCTAGATGTGCCGTTGAGTGAGAGAGAAACTTCATTGGCCATCAACCCTACGGGAAACCCTTTGTGGCCAATAAGAAATGCCACGAAGTGTTGTCTTACCCATTCTTCGGGAGTGAGCGCGACAAACTTCCCTCGCAACCTGTCAAAAATCTGATGTGTACCATCGTTAGCGGTTGTGACATTGATGTTGTATTGAGGAAGATTAAGAGGTGTCATTTAAGAATCATTGTTGAATTTTGCAGTAAAAGGAATTTTGTGTAAATTTACACAATTATTCCATTATAGCAAAATTATAAAATCAATGGCAGCAGCACCATCGGTAACATTTGAAAGTCTTAAATCGCAGTTGGCAAAGCGTCAATATGCTCCCATTTATCTATTGCATGGAGAAGAAGGGTATTATATAGATGCTCTTGTGAAAATATTTGAGCAAATATTGCCACCTGAAGAAAGGGACTTTAACATGTATACGATGTATGCTCCCGAGGTGTCGCCTGATACGGTGATGGATGCGTGTCGTCGTTATCCGATGATGTCGGAGTATCAAGTCGTGATATTGAAAGAGGCTCAAGCCATAAGAGCCGATCAACTTAATCGACTGCATTTATATGCATCACAACCATCGCCATCAACCATTCTGGTTATATGCTGCAGAGGGGCAGTGGCAAAAGCGAAAGACCTTATAGCCCAAATAAAGAAAAATAATGGAGTCGTATTTCTATCGGAGAAGATAAAAGAATATAATGCAATTAATTATATCAGTTCATATATAAAAATTAAAGGTCTTAATGCCGAACAAAAATCGCTTGAGATGTTGCGCGATTATATCGGTACAGATTTATCTCGATTATATAATGAGATTGATAAATTAGCATTGATTCTTGGTAAAAATGCCATGATAACCCCCGAGAGCATTGAGCGTAATATCGGGGTAAGTAAGGACTATAATAACTTTGAGTTGATTGATGCATTGTCACAAAAGGATGCATTAAAGGCTTTCAATATAATAGAGTATTTCAGGCTTAATCCGAAAAGTAACCCTGTGGTATTAACGGCATCGTCAATTTTTGGATATTTCTCGGATCTATTGATGTTGTATTTTACTAAAGATAAATCAGAAGCAAATCTGATGTGGTTGGTAGGTGCTAAATGGCCTGTGCAATTTGCGAAATTCCGTAATGGAATGAAAAATTATAATGCTTACCAAGTTATAGAAATCATTGCGGCAATAAGGGAATTTGATGCAAAATGTAAAGGTATTGACAGCCGCCAAAATGAATATATGCTATTGAAAGACTTGGTATTCCACATCCTATCTGCTCCCGGAGATATAAGTTTTTGAAAATATAAATAAAAGGACCAAGAGTATATCTTTGTCCTTTTATTTATCTGGAAATAGAATTAGTCATATACCTCTTCGATGGTAGTGGTTATCGAGTCTTCGTTTTCGGTTACTATCGGATTTTTGTAAACAATCGCATCTTCATCAATGGTAAATTTATCAGTGCGTTTATATGGGAGTTTTTTGTTGTTGTAAACTTTTGACATGAAACTCTTGCAAATGGGAAGTGCAGTGTATGCCCCTGAACGATTGAGATGTATATATGCAACTTCGCCACCAACCCATGCTCCGAATACAAGTTTAGGAGTGAATCCCATAAACCATCCATCGGCGTTGTGGTCGGTAGTCCCTGTTTTACCTCCCATGCTGGCATTTAATGAATTCATTGAGCGCCCGGTGCCGTTTTTAACTACACTTTGAAGTGTCTCAAGCATGCGAGCATAGCCATTTTTTGTCATTGCATGAGAAGAACGAGGAGTAAATGATGCAATGATATTGCCGGCGCGATCAGTAATATGTGTGACCATCATTGATGCTGATGAAAATCCTTGATTGGCAAATGCTGAATAGCCGACACACATTTCACGAAGTGGCACTTCGCATGAACCAAGTGCTATTGTTGTGGTCTTTTCGATGTTGTCTTTAATAAGACCTTGAGCGCCCATTTGGTCAATCATTCGTTGGGTGCCTATTGAGTGAATGAGCCATGCCGATGCACCATTGTGCGATTTGGTTAAGGCTGTTTTAAGAGGCATTGTTCCTTCGCTTGATCCTTTGGGGTTCCATGTAGGAGAAGAACAATTGACTTCATCGCTTGGGTCGAGGTCGAGGTCTTCAATGGCTGCAGCATAAAGATAAGGCTTGGCGGTTGACCCGATTTGACGTCGTCCTGTTGAAACCATATCATATTTGAATCGTCGGTAGTCAGCGCCACCAACATAGGCTTTGATGTGCCCATTGTTGGCATCCATAGCCATAAAACCGGCACGTAAGAATTGTTTATAATATAGAATTGAGTCATAAGGAGTCATTGTGACATCTTGTGGGCCATTGTAACTAAATACCGTCATGTCAATAGGTGTATTAAATTCTTGCATTATCTCTTCATGAGATTTGCCTGCATTTTTTCCAATACGATATCTATCGCTATGACGAATTGATGTGTTGATGAATTTGTCAATGTTTTGTTTAGTTAAATGTCCATGAGTACTATATAGAGAGTACTTGTTTTTATATCTCGTTGTGCCAAATTCTTTTTGAAGTTTCTTTAATTGTCCTTCTAATGCATCTTCGGCATATTCTTGCATGCGAGAGTCAATCGTTGTATAAATTCGTAGTCCATCTTTATAGATGTCATAATCATTTTTTTCGCACCATCCATATAATGGATCATCGGCCCATGCTGTAGAATCGCTACGAAATTGTTTTATGTTCCATGCCGAATAATCATCACGGTCAGGTTTCTTTGCCGAAAGGTAACGGCGCAATTCTTCACGGAAATAAGGCGCAATTCCGTCATTATGTCCATGAGGACGATGATAGTCAACAATCAATGGTTTTTCTTTTAATTTATCATATTCTTCTTGAGATAAGAAACCGGCAACAACCATTTGGTGCAAAACGACATTACGGCGTTTGCAAGTGCGTTCGTTGTGTCGTATGGGGTTGAAATATGATGGATTTTTAACCATCCCAACAAGGGTGGCTGCTTCTTCGATAGTCAGGTCAGATGGCTTTTTCCCAAAATAGACATGTGCGGCCGATTTTACACCAACAGCATTATATAGAAAGTCAAATTGGTTGAGATACATTTTGATGATTTCATCTTTGGAATAGTATCTTTCAAGTTTCAACGCAATCATCCATTCAACCGGCTTTTGTAATGCACGTTTAAAACTATTTTCGGCGGGTTGTTGAGTGTAAACTTGTTTTGCTAATTGTTGGGTTAGGGTAGATGCTCCACCAGCACTTTCTTGTCCGAGAAGTCCTCGTTTTACAATCGCACGCAATAGCGCTCTGGCATCAATTCCTGAATGGTCATAAAAGCGTACGTCTTCGGTGGCAACAAGTGCATCAATCATGTGTTGAGGTATCTCTTCGAGATCGGTATATATGCGATTTTCCGAACCGGAATAGTATCGTCCCATTTCTTTGCCATCGGCTGAATATATAAGTGTGGCATATTTGTCATTGGGATTAGTGATGTCTTCGATAGATGGCATGTATCCGATAATGCCATTGTATATGAGAATGAGAAATAAAAATGATAATGCAACGATAGATCCAAATGTAATCCAAATGAGGTTTACAATCTGATTTTTGCGAAGTGATTTTTTATTTTGTTTTTGTCTCTTGTTTCGGTTGTTATTCATAATTTCTGTTTTATTAAAATAAAGTTTATTTGGCTATAAAGTGTATTATGATTTTAAGGATTTTGCTTGAATATGTGACGTTTAAAGATGTTTAATCATAAACGTCTTCAACTGTAGTTGAAGATTCTGCTTCTTTTTTTGGTGTATAAATGGGCTTTTTATATACCACAGCATCTTCAAATTCAGCAAATTTATCACTCCTTTTATAGGGTAAAGTTTTATCATTATAAACTTTGGTCATGAATTGTTTGCATATAGGAAGCGCTGTACGGCCACCAATCATGTTGAGGTGAATGAATTTATTTTCGCCACCAACCCATGCCCCAAATACAAGTTTAGGCGTGAATCCCATAAACCAACCATCGGCATTAAAGTCTGTGGTACCTGTTTTGCCACCCATTTCGGCTCCAAGAGAACTCATTGATCGTCCTGTGCCATTTTTTATTACGCTTTTAAGGGTTTCAAGCATACGGGCATATCCGTTTTTAGAAAGTGCTTGTTGTTGGCGAGGAGTGAACTGTTCAATAATATTACCACTATTGTCGGTAATTTTAGTAACCATCATCGCTGCTGATGAGAATCCTTGATTGGCAAATGGAGAATATCCAACGCACATTTCTTTTAGTGGTATTTCGCAAGAGCCAAGAGCGATTGTTTGGTCAACTCTGATATTTTCTTTAACTAAACCATGTGTTCCCATTTGGTCAATCATTCTTTCGGGGCCTATTTCATACATGAGACCGGCTGAAGCCCCATTGTGAGATTTTGTTAACGCCATTTTTAATGGCATTGCGCCATATCCACTACCACGAGGTTGCCAAACGGGAGAATATGTCTTAATTCGGTCATTGGGGTCCAAATCTAAATCTTCTATTGCAGCCGAGTAAAGGTATGGCTTGGCTGTAGATCCGATCTGTTTGCGACCAATGGATACCATATCATAACGGAAATGCTCATAGTCAATACCACCAACATAGGCTTTAATGTGACCATTGGTAACATCCATTGCCATAAAGCCGGAGCGAAGAATTTGTTGACGATAAAGGATTGAGTCAAGTGGAGTCAAGATCATTTCTTTGGGTCCATCATAACTAAACATCGTCATTTCGTGGGGAACATTGAACTCGGCTAAAATTTCTTCATGAGATTTGCCGGCTTTCTTTCCCATGCGATATCTATCGCTATGGCGAATAGAGGTGTTGATAAATTTGTCAACATTCTCTTTGCTCAAACGAGTGTATGTAGAGTATAGAGTGTATCGGTTTTTGTATCGAGTATATCCAAATGCGTTTTGGTAAATTTTCATTTGATTTCTAACTGCATCTTCGGCATACTTTTGCATTTTAGTGTCGATGGTGGTATATATCTTAAGACCATCGCCATAAATGTTATATCCGTTTTTTTCGCCCCATCCATATAGAGGATCATTAACCCAAGCCACTGAATCGGCATTGAATTGTTTTTCTTCCCATTTTTGGTAGTTTTCGCGTTTAGGCTCTTTGGCTGTTAGATATCGGCGTAATTCTTCGCGGAAATATTGTGCGATACCATCGGAATGGCTTTCCGGACGATGATATGTTACTCCTAAAGGTAGTTGTTTTAATTCTTCGGCCTTGGTTGAGTTAAGAATGCCGGCGAGAGCCATTTTGTGAAGGACCATGTTGCGACGTTCGCGAGTGCGTTCCGGGTGGCGAAGTGGGTTGAAATATGATGGGTTTTTTACCATCCCCACAAGCATAGCCGATTCTTCGATATTTAATTGAGAAGGTTCTTTGCCAAAATATACATGAGCAGCCGATTTTACCCCTACAGCATTATAAAGGAAGTCAAATCGGTTAAGATACATTTTTATAATCTCATCTTTGGAATAGTTGCGTTCAAGTTTTAATGCAATCATCCATTCTACAGGTTTTTGCATCGCACGTTCCAACTTGTCGGTAGCCGGCTTCTCGGTGTAAATTTGTTTGGCAAGTTGTTGAGTGAGAGTTGAGCCTCCACCGGCTGTCGCATCACCCATTATCCCTGTTTTTATTATTGCGCGGAATATAGATTTGAAGTCAATACCGGAATGTTCATAGAAACGTTCATCTTCGGTTGCAATGAGAGCATCAATCATGTGTTGTGGAATTTCGGACATATCAGAGTAGATGCGATTGCCCGAACCGGCATAGTAACGACCAATTTCAACCCCATCGGCCGAATATATGAACGATGCATATTTGTTTTGAGGATTGGCAATGTCTTCAACCGAAGGCATATATCCTATAACGCCATTATAAATGAGAATGAAAAACAAATAGATAAGTCCGACTAAAGAACCAAAGCAAGTCCAAATCCAGATGACAAGTTTACTTTTACGAGACTTTTTCCCTTTTTGAGCCTTTTTGTCGGCTGATTTAAGTTGCGAGTTTTCTTTTTTTATAAAGCCCATTACTCTATCTATATTTAGTGCAAAGATACTCTCTTTGTGCCAAATATGCAATAGATTAATGTGTGATACGTGTTAATTAGGTATTTTTTTGTTACTTTTGTAGCCAAAATAAAACCAATCGATATGACAAAATTTAATGATATGCAAGTGGTCAAACGCCGTTTTTTTGCAATGCGAAATGGTGCAGTAGCCGATAATATGCGAAAATTGGGTGCAAGTTATAGAATTATATTTGGTCTAAATTTGCCTCAAATAGTGGAGATTGCAAATGAAACTCCTCAAGACTCCTCTTTGGCTGAAGCATTGTGGAATAATAAATCAACGCGAGAAAGCCAATTGATGGCTCCAATGATTTATCCTCGTGAGCAATATGGCTTTGATGTTGCATGTCGTTGGGTTTCTGAAATATCAACAATAGAAGTGGCCGATGTGTTATGCCATAGATTGTTGCGTCACATGAATTATGCATGGCAATTGGCCGAAGTCATGATAAAATCATCTGTTGTAATGGAACGATATGTCGCCTTGCGTTTGATGTTTAATTTGTTACCGGGTAATATGGATGAAATAAAGCATTATGCGGAGGAGGAAAAAGCAAAAGAAGAACCATTGACAATGTTGTTGTGCCATCAGTTACTTGATGAGATTGCTTTTATCTGTGAGGATTCTATAGAGAACGATGGGTAAAAGGCTTATTACGCAAAAATTTCCATTTGAGAGTTTGGGGCTAATGTGTGTTACGTGTTTGAACTTTTTTTCGTTCAAGGTATTCGCCTAACCACATGCCACCTAGAATGAGTGCGCATCCCAATCCTCCTACAATAGAGAGTTTTTCTCCTAAAAATGCGATGGACGCAATTAGTGTTATAATAGGGGATATGTACATATAATTAGAGGCTTTTATCGCTCCAAGATGTTTTACTGATTGAGCCCAAAGGATATAGGCAAGCATTGATGCAAATGCTCCTAAGAACAAAAGATTTCCCCACACTTCCGGCATTAATAGCACTGACGGATTGCAAATTTCGGGTTGGAAAAACATAAAAGGAAGTGCAGTTAATACTCCATAGAAGAAGGTCTTGCGAGAAATAAACATTACACTATAAAGAGCATTTAGTTTTTTCAAAACAAGGCTATAAATAGACCAACTTAATGCGGCGAGAATTGATAATATGTCGCCAAGTGGGTTCATCTTCACAACAAAACTACTATTAAAGATAACACAAGCCACGCCGGTAAATGCTATAATTGATCCAATGATAGTGCCTTTGCCCGGTTTTTCGTTCTTATATATCATCCACATTAACAGTGTTGTGATGAGTGGAGAGGTTGTGACAAGCAGTGATACGTTGGTTACGAATGTATATTCAAGCGCCATGTTTTCGGCAATAAAATATATTGAGCCGGCACATAATCCACATGTCATAAACAATAGTTCATCGCGAAAAGAATTGGCCCATAAACGCTTGTGGCATGCGATTAATATCATGAGGTATGCCAAAATAAATCTATAAATATATATTTCGGCAGGACCAAGGCCATTCTCAAGTAACACTTTGGTAGAGACAAATGAAACGCCCCATGCTGTCACAGTGATGAGCGCACCAATGTGAGCAAGAACAGATGCCGACTTTGTTATGTTACTAAAATTAGCCATAAATTCAATTGTAATTTACAATACAAATTTAAACACAATTTCTCATTTGTCAGTATAAATTTAAAACAAATTTATTTTTATGCATAATTTATTCCTCTATTATGCGGAATGAATATTGAGTGATAAAAAATTCAAAAAAAGTGGAAAAAATATAGGGCTGCTATAATTTTATTAATAATAGTTGTTATATTTGTAGATATAATTCAATATTAACTAAAATAAAAATACAATTATGAAATTTTTGAAAGCAATATGCGTAGTTCTGTTGAGCACATCACTTTTATTATCAACAGGTTGTGCGTCAATGACAAATACCGGAAAGGGAGCCATGATTGGAGGTGGAGGTGGCGCTGCACTAGGTGCAGGCATCGGAGCTTTGATAGGAAAAGGTAAAGGCGCTGCAATTGGTGCAGGTATCGGTGCTGCTGTAGGAGCAGGTGCCGGAGCATTGATTGGCAACAAAATGGATAAGCAACAAAAAGAACTCGAACAACAATTGGCTGATGCTGCAAAGGTTGAAGAAGTTACTGATGTTAATGGTTTCCAAGGTATCAAGGTTACATTTGAAGGTGGTATTTTGTTTCCTACAAATGGCACAACATTAAGTAGTTCTGCAAAAACTAATCTTGCAAAGTTTGCGTCATCGTTGAAGGATAATCCTGATACAGATATTCAAGTATATGGATTTACTGATAATACCGGTTCAATGGCTGCAAATGAAAAGGTTTCAAATGGTCGTGCTCAATCAGTGCAAAAATATTTGGTTAGTAATGGAGTGGCTGCTAATCGCCTTACTGCAAAAGGGTTGCCAATGGATTATTATATAGCTGATAATGCAACAGCCGAAGGCCGTGCACAAAACCGTCGCGTTGAAATTTATATCACAGCAAACGAAGATATGATTAAAAAAGCAAATGATGGTACATTGTAATAAGGAAAAGAAAAATCCAAAATAAACGATAATAAATTGCGAGCGATAGACCTAAATGTCAGTCGCTCGCAATTTGTTTTAAAAGGGTTAAAGCCATGGGTTTTGTTGCATAATTGCTATAAACAACTTATCTTTGCAAAGATAAATTCATAAAAATATTTTGTATGAAAATAAAAGCCCTAATTGCAGCCGTAGTGTTGTCAATTTCAACTATGACTGCAAATGCGAGTGTCTATAAATTGCCTACAACGACGATAAATGGTAAAGAATATTATTACCATGAAGTAAAAGCAAAAGAAACACTCTATTCTCTCTCTCATGAATTGGGGATGTCGCAAGACGAAATGAAGAAATACAATCCATCGTTGGCCGAAGGATTGAAAGCCGGTACTAATCTCTATTTCCCGGTGGATGAATTAGGTGGAGCCGATGTAAAGGTTGTTCATAAGGTGAAAAAAGGGGAGACTGTCTATGGGATCAGCAAGGAATATCATATATCAATTGAACAATTGTTGCAATTGAATCCATCGGCACAAGATGGTATTAAAGTGGGTGATGAGTTGTTGATTAAACGAAATGTTGATTCTGCTCCAAAATCTTCAGCGATTACTCAAACTAAATCATCTGACCAAGGTAAATTGCATATAATAAAAACCGGCGAAACACTATATGCTATTGCTGCCAAATATAATACTACTGTAGATAATCTATTAATGTTGAACCCTACATTGTCGATTGAGAAGTATGATGTGGGAACGGTTATTCGTATTAATAATCAAGCACCTTTAGCAACAAATAATAATGCAGAGGATGCTGAAGTAGGCGCAAAACAGTCATTGACAGTGGTTTCACGCCCCGAATATGTTGATGAAAAGACATCGATAACCATCACGAAAAGCAATGAAGTATATAATATTGCAATATTGATGCCTTTCATGTTGAATGAAGAAAAGATTGATAGTAAAACAAATGCTTATCTTGACTTTTACAAGGGATTTATTCTTGCGGCCGATTCATTGAAAACATCGGGTGCTAAAGTGAAAATATATGCATACGATACATATCGTAGTGTAGATTCGGTTAAAGTGTTGTTGCAACGTCCCGAAATATCTCAAATGGATGTGATAATAACACCACCCGGATCAAGTGAAGCCGTGTTGCAAGTGGCATCATTGAGCGATTCAATTAATGCAAAGGTATTTAATGCGTTTTATGCTAATGACACAACGCATTATATACATGAAAATGTGATTCAGGCCAATATTGTGCGAGATAATATGTATGACAAGGCTATATCAGTGCTAGTAGATGAATATGCCGATTATATTCCTGTTATAATAGGATCGACTGCAAATAAGAATCGAGCCACCTTGGTAGAGGAAATTAAACGTAAATATGAAGAAATAGGTGTGACGTCTCAAGAGATTATTTACAATAAGAAGTTGACGGCAACCGATTTGAGTGAATTGAAAAGAGGAGTGAAATATCTATTTATCCCATTGTCAAGTACGGAGTCAGAGTTTAATAAATATTCGGCTGCTTTAACTGAATTTATTCAAACCGACTTAGAGAATAATGCAACATTTGGTTATCCGGAATGGACCGCATTTAAAGGCGAAAAACTTACAGCATTGCACAATCTCAATGCTGTAGTGTATTCACGCTTTTTCTATAATGGCGAAGGGGAAAAGGAAAAGGCATTTGAGGCTAAGTTTGAGGCAGTATATAAAACTGCAATGAAGAAAATGCCACCAATACAGGCGGTAATGGGTTTTGATTGTGGGTATTATATCATTAATGCATTGCGCCAAACAAAGGGTGATTTAGCACAATATAAGTATGAAGGATTGCAATATACTTTTGATTTAAACGGATTGGGCGAAGGTAAAGGTGTGGAAAATCAAGCACTATATTTTGTTTATTATCGTCCTAATAAAAGAATCGAGAAACAGGTGTTTTGATTAAATTGTGATAGGAATATAGATTGGGAATGAAGAAGTTTATATTTGCATTATCCTTTATTTGTGGATTAGTGTTTATGGCTAATGCACAGAAATTATATAAATCACATATTCATGTGGGAGTTAAAGGTGGAGCCACACTTTCATCAATGTCGTTTTCTCCGGGTGTAGAGCAGTCGATGACGCAAGGTTTTACCGGTGGTTTGGTGTTCCGATATGCCGAAGAACGCCATGTGGGACTTTTGGCCGAATTAAATATTGTGCAAAGAGGTTGGGAAGAGTCATTTGAAGATGGCGAACCATTTGAATATAAACGCACTCTCACATATATTCAATTACCGTTGATGACTCATATTTTCTTCGGGAGCCAACGGTTTAAGGGGTTTATTAATCTTGGCCCTGAAATAAGCTATATGATAGGCAACTCGATAAAGTCAAATTTTGATTATAATAACGTATCATCTATTCCTGATTTTCCATTGCAATATCGTATGACTGAGCAAATGGGGATGGATATAGAAAATAAGTTCGACTATGGTATCACTGCCGGGCTTGGAATGGAATTTAAATTTAATCGCAAACACTCAATCGCACTCGAAGGTCGTTATTATTTTGGACTTGGAAATATATTCCCTTCTTCAAAGAAAGATGTATTTGATGCATCTCGCCATTCTTCAATAATGGTAACCCTCGGCTACTACTATCGTATAAAATAATCAAAACTCATAGAAAAAAAGAAAGCGAGGCATCAACCTCGCTTTCTTTGTATCCCCGTGGGGAGTCGAACCCCAATCGTTGGAACCGGAATCCAATATTCTATCCATTGAACTACGGGGACAAATAATTATTCTTGAAAAAATATGTGCAAAAGTAGTGGTTTTTTTGTAGTTTTGCAAATAAGAAACCCAACTACGGAATAAAGAAATATGAATGTAAAGATAGAGCCATCATGGCATGAACGCCTTAAAGGGGAATGGACAAAAGAATATTTTGTAAATCTTACAAATTTTGTGCGTGGAGAATATCGTACAAAAACGATATTTCCACCCGGAGGCAAGATTTTTGCCGCATTTGATGCGTGTCCGTTTGACGATGTGAAAGTGGTGATATTGGGGCAGGACCCATATCATGATGTTGGGCAGGCCAATGGCTTGTGCTTTTCGGTTAATCCCAGTATTCCTATGCCCCCATCGTTGGTGAATATTTTTAAGGAGATACGCGATGACTTGGGCAAACCAATTCCTGAAAATGGAGATTTAAGCCGTTGGGCTCGTCAAGGTGTATTGCTACTCAATGCCACATTGACGGTAGAGGCTCATAAGGCCGGTTCACACCAAAATCGTGGTTGGGAACAATTTACCGACGAGGTGATAATGCGTTTGGCGCAAGATCGCGAAGGAATTGTGTTTATGTTGTGGGGCTCGTATGCTATTAAAAAGGGCGCGTTTATTGACCGTAACCGCCATTTGGTGTTGACCTCGCCACACCCATCGCCCTTGTCGGCTTATCGGGGATTCTTGGGCAATAAGCATTTCTCGAAAGCAAATGAATATCTTGCGGCTCATGGCAAGAGTGTGATAGATTGGTGAATTTAATTATTAATAATATAAAAAATTAACCCCCTCCCGGCTTTGCTGTACTCCTCCGACCGCTGCGCGACAGAGGGAGAGTTTGGTTGAGATGGGGAGAGCAAATAAAATAACTTATTTATGAAATATACTCTCGAACAAAGAAAAGAACGCGCTCGTGCGTTGCACAAACAAGGATATAACTGCTCGCAATGTGTGGTGATGGTATTTGACGATGTTCACGGATTGAGCGAAGATGTTGCTGCTCGTGCTTCGGCCGGTTTTGGCGGAGGAATAGGGGGCATGCGACAAGTCTGTGGCGCCGTGTCGGGCATGGTGATGCTCGAAGGACTTGTGAAATATTCGCATCCGTCTGACAAACCGATGCTTTATGCCGAGGTAAAGGCTGCAGCCGAGGAATATAAGGCGATGAATGGCTCGGTGGTGTGTGGCGACTTGTTGAAGCCCGGTCGCAAGCCATGTATCGAACTCATCGAAGATGCTATCACAATTATTGACACACGTTTACGTTAAATAGATATAGATAGATTTATAGATAATGCGTATATTTGGATTCAACCCCCTCCCGGCTTTGCCCTATTCCTCCTATCGCTGCGCGATAGAGGGAAAGTTTTGTGCTGATGTGAGGTCACATAGGATAGGGGTGATTCGGATTTTTACAATATTATTAGCGGTGTTGTTGCCGTCGGTGCTTTTTGCGGCCGATGTTGATGACACACTGAATGGTATCTTTGATGCACGCTTTAAGACCTTGCAGGTGAAAGTAGAGGGAAATGATTATGCTCCTCCGGTAATTACACTTGGCACCGATGATAGGGTGATGATATCGTTTGATGAATTATCTGAAGAACATAGTTATCTTCGATATTCGCTAGTGCATTGTAATGCCAATTGGCAACCTTCGGGATTGGTTGACTCTGAGTTTATTGATGGATTTAATCTAGGAGATGTTGAAGAATATGAGTATTCGCAACTGACTAAGGTGCATTATGTGCATTATACAATAGCGTTGCCCAATGATGAGGTGCGATTTACCGTGTCGGGAAATTACCTGTTGCGTGTTTTCCCTGAAAATGACCCCGAAAACATATTGTTGCAAGCACGATTCATGGTGAGCGAAGCAAAAGCGATGATAGGAGCAAGTGTGACTTCTCGCACCGATGTGGACTATAATAGTGCGCATCAGCAGTTGTCTCTTGAAGTAGATGCTTCAAAGTTGAATGTACAAGATATGTATAATGACTTGAAAGTTATAGTATCGCAAAATTCACGAGTAGATAATGAAGTTGTTGTAGAAAAACCACTTCGTGTGTCGTTGAATAAAGCATATTATGAGCACCTTTCGCCACTTGTGTTTAAGGCAGGGAATGAATATCGTCGCATGGAGACAGTGTCTGTGACATATCCCGGGATGCATATTGAAGAGATTGGATATCGAGAACCATATTACTATCAAGTATTAGAAACCGATAAATTACGTTCAATAGGTCAATATCTGTATGACCAGACACAATTTGGTCGTTTTACTATTCGCGAGTATAACTCATCGCAAAGCGATATAGAGGCCGACTATGTGTTGACTCATTTCTCGTTAGAGTTGCCCGAGCAATATGAATATGGCATCTTTTTAGATGGAGATTTTACGCATCGTCGCTTTGATCCGGAGTCGCGAATGGTTTATAATCGTGCCACCGGATTATACGAAAAGTCACTTCTTCTAAAACAGGGAGCATATAATTATCAATATCTTGCAGTGCCCATCGGCTCAATGTCAGGGGCAACGGCTCCCATTGAAGGCGACTTCTATGAAACGGTAAATGAATATCTCGTAAAAGTATATTATCATCGTCCCGGTGAACGCTACGACCGCCTTGTGGGTGTGGCAGTGATTTATTCGGGCAAATAAAATATTAAAATTGGAAACTAACGAAGAAATAATGTTACAGATAAAAGATACCCTTGTTTCGCTCGACCTTGCCGAGCAATTCTTTTGTTGCGACCTCGACACTTGTCTTGGCGAATGTTGTATCGAAGGCGATGCCGGCGCTCCTATCACCGAAGAGGAGCAAGAGAAGATAAAAGAGATACTCCCTGTGATTTGGGACGACCTTTTGCCCCAAGCGCAAACCGAGATTGAAGCCAATGGAGTGGGGTATGTCGATGAAGAGGGCGATTTGGTGACATCAATCGTCGATGGTAAAAATTGCGTGTTCACTTGCTACGCTCCCGGAGGTATGTGCCAATGTGCTATTGAAAAGGCCTATCGTGCCGGTAAGATTGACTTCTATAAGCCATCGTCGTGCCATCTTTATCCGGTGCGATTGAAAGAGTATTCATCGTTTACGGCAGTGAACTATCACCGTTGGAAAATATGCAAATGTGCCGAACTGCTCGGCCGCAAAAATGGTGTGCGCCTATATCAATTCCTCAAAGAACCATTGACACGCCGCTTTGGTAAGGATTGGTATGACGAACTCGTGATGGCCTGCGAAGCCTACCTCGAAGAATACGGAGGGAAGTAATAATGCATAATTAACTCGGTCGAGCCTCGTTGAGCCCTCCGGGGGGCATAATGCAAAATTAACGAGGGAATCTTAACTAAACTCTCTTCTTGAAATTTGAAAAATTTTAGGAGGAACAATGGTGCCAATGAGAGCCAGAACTCTCCTCTTGAAAATTACAAAGTAATTTTTAGGAGGAGTACGGCGAAGTCGGGAGGTGGTTCATGCTTGATTATTGCCGAGTGCAGCCATTGAAGACATAGTTAGTACCACGAAAGGGGAGGTGGTTAGAATAATGCTTATTTAATGCAGGATGCTGAGTGCTGAATGCAGAATTATAAACAATGGGCTGTATCCAAACTGAATTGTGATACAGCCCATTGGCTTTTATTATGACTTATCTTAACTGTGATTTTGTCGAATTAACGGCGCCCTTTTATAGAACCGTCGAGATTGAAACGGATTTCGTGGTCATTTGAGTTGTTGATATCGACAACGATGCTGTTGCGGCGGAATTCTACGTCATCAACTCTGTCGGCAAGACCTTGCGCTATGAGATATTGTAACGCCTTGGCAGGAAGGATAGCCTTCAATACCGATTGAGCAATCACACCATGGTCAGCCTCGATTTTTACCAGCTTGCCATTGCGATTAAACTCAAGGTCAACGCCATTGCTCAACTCCACATTATACTTCATGTCGTCAATCTCACATTCATAGATTGTAGTACCCGCATAATGCTTGTTTATAAACGCTTTAGCCTCATTGGGAAGCTCATTTGACGAAATATTTCTGTCGGCAAACGCCACAAAACCGATAGTCGAAATCAATCCTATCGCTAAAAAAATACCTAAAAATCTTTTCATTCTAATAATCATTTAGTGGTTAATAATGCAATATTACATCATTATGACCAAATAACCCCTATAAAGTTTAACTTATTTGGAACGATTACAAATAATTTAACTAAAACAAGTGATTTTTTACGATTATTAAGCGTTGCTTTGGAACTCTGTAGAATTGCAAGATTATATTTTAGTTATAAAAATAAAGATTAACACAATAGAAATCAATTAAATTTGACTATATTTGTGAAATATATAAACTAACTTAAAACTAAAAAACTAATGCCAATTAATAGAATTAGAGAAAAAATAAACATAATTGAGGAACAAGAGGAGAACAATCAATATAACATTGATAGAGTAGTAAATAGTATAATAAGATTATACAATAAAAAATCGTTAGTTCCTGTGATTTGCGAAGATATGTATGAGTATATTAATCCAGAAACTAATGAACACCAATCATTACATTCTTATTTGATAGAAAAGGTTGTCGAACAGGTTATCAAACAGAATGATTCATTATCATTAACTGAAACAGAACTAAATGATATAGTGAATGGTGGTTATTATGGAATGTCATTGTTAAGAGAAAAGATTAGACGAGAAATCTTTGAGGAAATTCATAGTGCTATATTTGATAATAATGTTAATATTAATGAAGGAATCCATTTGAAACAAGAAGTTCAAGAATTTTTAAAAGTGTGTAAATTTCCATTAATAGTAACGACGTGTTGTTTTCCAATAATTGAGAAAGAATTAAAAAACTATACTAGTTATTGGTGTGAACTTGAACAAAAAAATGATGAAAAACTACAAGATAGATGTGTCTATCATCTATTTGGGGAGGCGCAATCGAATACCCCAGATTGGGGATATGATGAAAAACGATTGTTGAAATTTTTGAAAAATATATATACAGATGATTATTCTCTTAAAAATCTCACATCTGCAATAAATAGCAGACCTCAAAAAACGCTATTTGTAATGGGTAATCATGCTCCTGATTGGTTGTTCCGGTTTATTCTAACTCCAATTTATGGTGATGATTTATATAACGATGGAAAAGGTTTTTATATGAATGAAGATGTTCGTAAAAAGGAAGCCACTTTAAGCCAGTTTTTACGTGATATTCATTTTGAACAAGAATCCCAATTGAAGGAGGTCTTGATAACAGTTACGAATAAAATTAGTAGTCAAAATAATAATCAGACGGAAGGGCAAAATGATAAAAGAAAACCACATGGATTTGAATATGATTTCTTTGTAGCTCATGCAAGTGAAGATAATGAAACTGCACAAAAAATGGTGGAAGTTATGGAAGATAATGGGTTGAATGTGTGGGCAGATTTTAGACAGATAGTTGATGGTACATATTGGGATACAATAATAAAAGGACTGAAAAATTCGGCATATTTTATGCCATTAGTAACGGAGAATTATTTAACGAAGATAAAAAAGAAAGAAATGAAGGATAAAATTTTGTCGTCAAATGGTATCTCTGAAATTTCATTAGATGGGTCGGTTTGTGCGAATCTAAAAGGCTTAGATGGTGTTCAAATAGAATTATTGTTAGCTGAAAAATGGTTAGAACAAAATCCTAAAAAAACATATTCAATACCAGTAATATTAAAAGGGTCTGAATGTGTAGGTGAACCGATAACGTGTGGCAGAGTTGAGAACTGGGGAGTAGACTCAAAGATATTACCCAATAGTCTGTTTAAGGGGATTCAAATGAAAGAATTTGATGCTAATAATCCTCAATCGTTTGCATTAAATTGGGGTAGATATAAATATAAAATAGAAGAATAACGGATATGGAAAGAATAGGTAATCCGTGGTTAGGATTGGCTTCTTATGAAGAAAAAGATGAATATCGTTTTAAGGGAAGGAACAAAGATGTCGAATGTGTTTTAACAAAACTTCAGCAGAATGATAGTTTAGTTTGTTATGCAGAATCAGGAGCCGGTAAAAGTTCGTTGATTAATGCCGGCTTAAGTCCTGCTATGCGACGGAATAGAATGTTCCCAATTCGAATAAAATTCACAACCGAAGAATATGAAGGGAAAAATATCCCATTAAAAAAAGAAGATGAAACGATTGATTTTGATCAATTGATATTAAAAAAAATAAACCAATCCTTGGAAATATATAAACAAAATGTTTTAGAGATTTATGATTTTGGTGAGGATTTTGCGATAAATTTTGAACAAATAGAACAATATAAAACAAAAGAACAATATAAAACAAAAGAACAATATAAAACAAATATAAATAATGGTATTAGTAGTCTATGGTGGAAATTGCGAACTGAGACCATACGAATAACGTTTGGCGAGTATGACTATATTCCTGTTTTAATATTTGATCAATTTGAAGAAATTTTTAGTGCAACATGGACGAAAGAGTTCTTTCAATGGTTAGAAATATTGATGAAGGATGTTTGCCCAGATTCTGTAAGTATAGATAAAGAATACTATAAAGAAGGACATAGAATCCCCAATAAGAAACTGTTTAAACTATTGTTGTCTTTAAGGTCAGAGTATATTGGTGAATTAGACTATTGGTGTGGACAAATTACTTTTATACCTCAAATACAAAAAAATCGTTATTTTTTAAAGTCATTTACAAAAGAGCAGGCTATTGAAGTGATATCGGCTCAAGATCAAGATGATGAAATTTCTAAAAAACTTAAAGAAGAAGCTAATATTATTGTAGATTGTATTCTTGATGCATCAGGGATGGAAAAAGGAGTCTCGGATATAAATGAAGTCCCATCGGTTGCGTTATCATTAGTTTGCCATAGTATATATAATGAATGGGGCGAAAATGAATCATTTTCATTAAATAAATATAATCTTGATGACTTGATTTATGATTTTTATAGGAATCAGTTAAATAGTATAGGGATTTCAGATAATTATCGGCATGTTTTAGAGACAGTACTTATTTCATCACAGAAAAAAAGATTAAGAATCCCTATCTCAGATTCTCGATTGTTTGGAATACAACAAGCCTTAAACAATCTCATTTCCCAACATATTATTAAATGTGAAAATATAAATGGAGAGAAATATATTGAATTAGTACATGATTGCCTTGTACAAGCAATATATAAAAAAAGTAGAGAAGAAAGAAAAGATAATGTTACGAAAGAAAAAATAAATAAGAATATAGCCACTTTTTTTAAAAAGATAAATATAATTTTATTTATAATCGTAAGTATTACATCATATTTAGTATTATACCCCAATGTTGATTTTGCTAAGAGCGAAAATGCAAGTATATTGGCAACCGGATTTGAACTAAATAATAAAAATCTAATCATAGATTCTGTAAATAAAAAAATAAGTCTACCCAAAGATAACGCATTTAGAAATGCTACGTCCTTATCAATAAATGGAGGGGGATATAAATCGTATGAGAATGTTGTATATACTAATCCGTGGTATAATTATTATCAAACACACAACCCTTCTATATTTGAAGATATTCCTGATTTAGACAAGGAAATCAAGATGTGTAATTACGCTCAAAATGCAAAATCTATAGTAATTGGTGAGATTGATTCAATTTGCCATTTTAATTTTGGCCAAAATGTTCATCAAGTGATCTTCTTATCCCCAGAAATGGTAAAATCGATACAATGTCAAAATAATAGAACGCAAATATATGTGCCATATAAATATTTTGATTATTGTAGAGAATTAGCTGCTTTTGATGGGGTATCCTACAAAGAATTGGGAGTGTTTGAGACAATAAAAGAACGATTATGCTATAATAATTTTATTTATAACGGGGAGTTTCGCTTTGTAATAAATATGATTGTTCCAATCGTAATAATTTTTATAATATTTATTTGTTTATTGAGACAATCAAGAATTGTGAAATTTAAATTATTTGTAAATATGATATTATATTTAATATTAACCATTTTACTATTTCTCAATTTAGATTATTGCTATCAAATAGGAGATATTATATTTGTGCTTTTAATGTCAGTTTTTTTAGCTAGATGCTTTACTATTTATGATATATATAAAATGAGTAATAAATGGAAGTACTCTATTGTATATAATAATAATTCAGATAAACAAAATGCGATAAATGTAAAAAAAAAGATTATTAAATGCAGGATTCTCCGAACGAGAAATTGAATTGGATTTAGGCCTATTTAGAGGAGGAATGGTTAATTTAAATCGTATAAAAGAAAAAATATTATCAGCGAAACATATTATTCTAATCTTAAGTGAAACAACAAATAATGATGAAGATGATAAATATTATGAAATTATAAGGAAAAACGTGAAATATAATTGTTTTATTCATCCCATTATTTGTGGAAAATATTCGGATAAAAGTGTAAATAAAATAAAAAAGATAAAAAGAGGATTTTTGTTAAAATCAATAGTTCTACCTGAAATTTGTGTTGAAGAAAAAGGCGGAGAAGAAATGTTGATAAACGGATTAAAGAGAACCGGATTAATAAGATCTTTTAATAACGTGATTAAAGTATGTGTGTTGATCGTGTTTATCGTGTTTATCTTAAATTTTGTCTTGGTATTAATGGAAATAATGAATATAATATGAAATTAGCACACTAATTGGAACTATCGCTATTAAATGTATACGGAAGCCATATATTGATTCAAGGGAATTTTAAGGCTGTAAATATTTATAGTGATTATATGTTAGAGAGATGAGAAATATAGCATATGATAAAAAATAAAATATCAATGTATTCGCCAATATTGGCATCGGCACAATTGGCATTGGAGCAAGAAAATAACGATGTTGCGATTGCCAAGGTTAAGGAGTACGCACATAAAATGTCTCAATTTTATGAAAAAGGAGATGTCTCTTATGACGCAATTTGGAGTGCATATATTGGTGCCTACAATGCAAGTATAATATTGGGTAAAGTAGGCGACTATGAAGCTTTAGATTATGCCGAAAAAGCAGTTGAACTGTCGTATAAAATGTTTAATACGAATGGTTCCAACTATGATGCTATAGCTGTTGTGTCGGCATCGACATCCTTATTGTCAATTATTTTTCAAAAGGATACAAATAGCATACCTTCGTGGAAGATTGATAATATAGATACAACTAAAATACGAGATAACGCAAGGGGTATAGCTCAGGAATTACGAACACGTTTCCCTAATGATAAAGAGGTCTTAGATACTATTGTTTTTTTTGACTTTATAGATACAGAATTTAGAGACGAAGAAGAAAAATTTAAAATTCAGGAAGGAGATGTCATAGATGTGATGATGAGAGAAGTCATTGAAAAGAGTAAAAATTGGCAGTCTTATTCACACCGAATTGAAAAAGAAAAAGAACAACAGAAAAAGAAGGGTAGGCAAGAACGTCAGTTTAATATAATTCCAATTGTAGTTGCACTTGTGGTCATTATCGCATTGTGCTGTTTATATTTTTATTCAATAAAATAATATACTAAATATGAAAAATAAACTTGTGAAAATTCTTACAGTAATTGCAATCGTAATAGGAGCAATGTGGCTGGGGCGAAAAATAAAATATTTGTTTCGACGTAGAGTAACTATTGACCGAATGTTGGTTCAAGGGAAGTTTACGACAGTATTAAGACTATTAGGAGCAGTACTTGTACTGTTGGGTGTATTTACAGTGTTGTTAGATGTTTTGGGCTTTGATGGCTCAACTCTATTTAGTAGTAATTCGGAAAATAAAGATTCGGGATTGTTATGGTCAGTAGTATATCATTTTGCCGATCCGGGAAATCAGCACATGGCTCAATCGGGAGTCGCTAGATTGATTGTGTTGCTGTTGGCACTGTCGGGTTGTGTGATATTAAATGGGATTTTAGTGTCAGCAATCATAGGATGGTATGAGCGCTTTGTGGATAAATGGCGTATGGGGTTAGCACGATATGATAAACTATTGGAACAATGTAATTTTGGAGTGATAATAGGAGGAAATGAGATGGTATTTGACCTAATTAAGCAAATATTAGGTAATGAATCATTAGATTACATAGTTTTACAGACAAATCAAGATGTAGAGGCATTGCGAAAACAACTTTGCTCTTTCCTATTACCAGAGGAAGAAAAAAAGGTGATAATTTATTATGGAGAACGAACATCACAAGATGACATTAAAGATTTACATTTAGATTGTGCAAAAATGGTATATATTTTAGGCGAAAGCTTAAAACGAGGCTGTTGTGAAACAAATAGCGAGCAAAATCATGATGCATTAAATATGAAATGTATGCAATTAATCGTAAATTATTTAAATGATAGAAGTGTTGTCGATTCGTCAAAATTGATATGTTATGTGTTATTTGAATATCAAACAACATTCTCAATATTCCAATTTTCAGATATAAATACCCCAATAATAGATTTCAGACCAATTAACTATTATGAAATGTGGTCTCAACGAGTATTGGTAAATGAAAATTTGAAATTAGAAGAATTAAATAATGATGATTATTTGCCATTAGAAGGAAAAAATCCTATAACACACGAAAGTGATGATTTTGTTCATCTAGTCGTTGTGGGAATGTCAAAAATGGGAGTGGCTATGGCTATTGAAGCAGCACATATAGCTCATTATCCCAATTTCGTGAGAAATCAGACTTGTAAAACTCGCATTACGTTTATCGATAAAGAGTGTGATACAGAAATGCTATATTTTCAAGGCCGTTTTAAGAGTATGTTTGATTTGGCAATGTGGCGATATGTAGAGAGCAAAGGAAATTATGAATTGTATAAGCAATCAAATGAAAAAGGAAATAAAGGAGGTTGGGAAAACTTAAATAAGTTTTCTGAAAATCATTATTTAGGCGAAGATTTTATTGATGTTGAATGGGAGTTTATAAAAGGTGGAATAGAAACTCCTGAGATTCGAAAATATCTTGAAGAAGCTTCAGCTAATAGCCATGCCCGATTTACGTTGGCTATTTGTTTGCCTCAAGATTATCAAAGTATCGCTGCATCATTGTATCTTCCTAATGTGGTATATGAGAATGCAATACAAATTTTAATATATCAAAGACAAAGCAATTCAACTATAGAAAGCATATCAAAAGATTTAATTTATGGTAAAATTAAAGCATTTGGTATGTTGGAAAAGGCATACGAGCATAACCTAATAAAAAAAATGTATGCTATAGCTGATAAATTAGGTAAAAAATATGATGAAATGTACCAAGAAGTGACTAAAGAATATGAGCAAGAAGACAAAGACTCAAATAAGCCAGTTGGTCAAACAGAAATCAAAAAACGTGGAAAATCAGCGGCAGCTAAGATGTGGAGCAATATTTATAATGCAAATACATTGTGGACAAAATTGCGAAGTGTAAATAGTCAAGATGGAACAATCAGCGAGAATGATATCGATAAATTAGCAAGAACTGAACATAACAGATGGGTTGTGGAGCAGTTGTTGATGAGATTTAGGGCATTGACAAAAGAAGAGCAAAAACAAGTAGTTAGCGGAGATTTAGATAAAGATAAACTAAAGGGCGAAAAAATGGCTCATTTGGATATTTGTTCAACTGACAAATTATCTGAGATTGATAAAATAGTAACAAAATATGATAAGGGATTTATTAAAATTATAACAAATATTATTACTGAAATATCTAATACTCAAAATATAGAAGATGAAAAAAATGAATAATAATTATTTCCCCAATCCAGTAGATATATCAGATGTAGTTTTACCAAAAGAATTGGACGCATTAGTAGAATCTATCGCAAAGAATGTTCATGATGTGTGGGCTCAAGGTCGCATATCTGATGGTTGGAAATATGGCAAACAAAGAGATGATAAAAACAAATTGCACCCATGTTTAGTTCCGTATGAAGAACTACCAGAGGGTGAAAAAGAGTATGATCGAAAAACAGCAGTCGGAACCCTTAAACTCATAATAAAATTAGGCTTTAAGATAGAGAAAATATAAGCAACATTTCCCTATTAAATAAAAAAGCTGTATTGGATTTTAAGCTATTCAATAGATTTTAGATATATTTTGTCTAAGATATCGGCTAAAAATTCTTCAGAAATGTTTGAATTAATTTGAATTGGGACATATAGGCAGTTGCGTGTTTCACAGAAGTGAGCTATTTTACTGATAATCATTGATGCCCATTGATTATCGCAATTAAATAAGTGAGGGGAAATAATAGGCACAAATATGCCTTTAGTAGTGGCAGTTTGAATTATTGGGTAGATATTGTTTTCTAAATAAACTTCTAATGCAGTCTTATATTTTTGAAATTCCCAAGTGGGTAAATTCTTTATGGTAGGGGCGTAATTTGCTTCAATACTTACGTTTTCTATGTGATATCCTTTTTCTGATAATTTCTGGGTTATATTATTTGCAATAGTTTTGTCTTCATAGTGGTTAAAATTACATAATATTATTGTATTTCGTCTGAGTAATTTTGATATTTCCATTAAAATATTTGGCAAAGAATGAGTGAACCCTTCTTCAATGTCAATCTCATATAGACGATTCTTATCTAATTGTCGAATATATTCTAACTCTTTTTTTACCCAAATACTTTCTTCTGAATTTTTAGACTTACAATAAATAAATATATTTCTGGCTTCAATCTCTTTCTTGATAAATTCTTCTAAAACTTCATTATCATCATCAAGACATTTTAAATAAAACATAATAGGGTTGCAATTTATTACTTCTAAAACATCTCTAATCTTTCTAATTTTTTCAACATCTTTGTGAGAATGGGAAAGAAACACCGACAAGTTTGATTTTTTAGTGTCGTTCATGATTTAATCGGTTGTAGAAAATATATAATTTCTTATTAAATAGTATTCTTTGTTGTGTTAGTAAAAGAATTGTCGTTTTTCTTTTGCTGTAAATAGATTACTATTACGGCAGACTTCTAATACGGCAACCAAGTCATTCTCAGTTAATTCTCCAACGATTGAGGTTTGACCATCTTGCATGGATTTTACTAATGCATCAACTTTGCGTGTTTGAAGCTCATTTGCACCCAAGAATGAATCGTAACGAAGAAAATCATAATCGCATTTACGTAGCTGATATTGCATTGCAAATAGTTCAGACTTAGATTCGATTATAGGGTGAATACGTGAGTTAATGAAGAAAAAACCTGCAATTTTATCTTGGTACACACCTATTATGGCAAAGAATTTAGAATGGTCAATATCTTCAAAACTATTAGATAGTAATATTGAACCTCGTTTTATGCCTTTTTGCAGTAGCTGTAAGGGTAAGTCCATTATAGAAATGCTGCTTTAAGTTTTAGGGAATCAGCAATATATTCCACATAAGCCTCATCATCGCCAGCCTCACGCAAAATATCTTTTACCGACATTTCTCTATCAGGACGTGTGTTGTTCCACGCCATACCATGTGAATATGCAGTCAATTCATCGAAATTTTTGTTTCGGCAAAGATTAACGGCGTAATCGAGACATTCAATATCAGAGCCTGACAATTCGTCCATGTCGGGTTCTTTAACGCCTCGCACTATGAATCTATTTTCAAAAATTATGTAATTTTTTAGCTTTGTAATTTCTTCATTTGAAGAGAAAAAACTATCCCCTCTCAAAGCTTTGAGAATATCATCTACACACGAAGGAACCGGACCATATTGCATCGCAATATACGTGTCTCCGGTAATGCTTCGCCCATATTGAGAGAGATGTTTTTGGTCGGCAAAATAAAGAATCTTGCACAACTTATGCATATCGGTCTTACCGCCTAATTGCGACAAAGAATATAAAAGAGAATTTATAGCTTTGTCATAGTTAAATAATTTACTCATTGCCGATATTATTTTAGTATTAATATTGTTAATGCAAAATTAGACATTAAACTCTATGATTCCAAATTATAATGTGTTGAAATTTTGAAATGTTTAAAATTATTCGATTTGTTTAATTTTTCTGTTCATAGAGTTTTTTAGGTAGGAATCTGTGTTTTTGATGTGAGGAGAAAATATTATTTGCACTTTCTTTGCGTTAAATGGGGGAGTTGTGGGTAGATTTGTGTAACTTTGCAGATTGAAATGAATTTTAACTGCCGGTTTATGCAGAAGATTAGAAATATTGCTATTATTGCGCATGTTGACCACGGGAAAACTACTGTGGTTGATAAGATGTTGCTTGCGGGTAACCTGTTCCGCGAAAATCAAAATGCAGGTGAATTGATTCTTGATAATAATGACCTTGAGCGTGAACGTGGGATTACTATCCTGTCTAAAAACGTGTCGATCGACTACAAGGGTTATAAGATAAATATTATTGATACTCCGGGACACGCCGACTTTGGTGGCGAGGTGGAACGTGTATTGAATATGGCCGATGGCTGTCTGCTATTGGTTGACGCTTTTGAGGGGCCAATGCCTCAAACACGTTTTGTGCTTCAAAAGGCTATCCAAATGGGGTTGAAGCCTGTGGTGGTTATCAATAAGGTTGACAAGCCTAACTGCCGCCCCGATGAAGTGCAAGAGATGGTGTTTGACCTCATGTTTAATCTTGATGCGACTGAGGAACAACTCGATTTCCCAACAATCTACGGTTCAGCAAAGCAAGGTTGGATGAGCACCGATTGGAACAAGCCTACCGAAAACATTCTTCCGTTGCTTGATGCTATCATTGAACACATTCCCGAACCGGAGGTGATTGAGGGTGATGCACAAATGCTTATCACTTCGCTCGATTTCTCTAACTATGTGGGACGTATTGCCATAGGTCGTGTGCATCGTGGCGAATTGCGTGAGAATATGGATATTGCTCTCTGCAAGAAAGATGGCACGGTGGTGCGTCAACGCATCAAAGAGCTTCACACATTCGAGGGCATGGCTCGCAAGAAGGTGGAGAGTGTGAAGAGTGGCGATATTTGTGCGCTTGTGGGTATTGAAGGATTTGAAATTGGCGACACTGTGGCCGACTTTAACAATCCCGAACCACTTCCACGCATTGCAATCGATGAGCCTACGATGTCAATGACTTTCACAATCAACGATAGTCCATTCTTTGGTAAAGATGGTAAATTTGTAACTTCACGCCACATTGCCGACCGTTTGGAAAAAGAGCTCGATCGTAACCTCGCATTGCGTGTGTCAAAAGCCGACCACGAAGATGTGTGGACCGTGTTTGGTCGTGGTGTGCTTCACCTCTCGGTGTTGATTGAGACAATGCGTCGCGAGGGTTATGAATTGCAAGTGGGACAACCACAAGTAATCATCAAAGAGATTGACGGCATGAAGTGTGAGCCTGTTGAATTGCTCACAATCAACGTCACAGAGGAGTACTCAAGCAAAATCATCGATATGGTGACTCGTCGCAAGGGCGAAATGGTGACTATGACTGCACAAAACGACCGTGTACACATGGAATTCCACATCCCATCGCGTGGTATCATCGGTTTGCGTAACAATGTCTTGACCGCCTCGGCCGGTGAGGCTATTATGGCACACCGTTTCCACGAATATCAACCATGGAAAGGTGATATTGAGCGTCGTACAAATGGTTCGCTCATCGCTATGGAAGCCGGCACAGCATATGCCTACGCTATCGATAAGTTGCAAGATCGCGGCCGTTTCTTCATCTTCCCACAAGAGGAGGTTTATGCCGGACAAGTGGTAGGAGAGAACGCCAAGGATAATGATATAGTGGTGAACGTGACCAAGTCGAAGAAGTTGACCAATATGCGAGCATCGGGAGCCGATGATAAGGCGCGTATCATTCCTCCGGTAGTGTTCAGTCTTGAAGAAGCACTCGAATATATCAAGGAAGATGAATATGTAGAGGTAACACCTCACCACATTCGCTTACGCAAAATAATACTTGATGAAATCGAGCGTAAACGCGCGAATAAAGTGTAATTATCACTAAATACATCTATAAACGATAATAGAGGCTGTGTCAAGATTTTGATACAGCCTCATTTTTAAATCGTATAGAATTATTCTTTTATTGTTGAAATTTTCAGTGGAATTTATGCGTTGTGAGAAATGATGGCATTGAGTCGTTGTTCAAGGTCGGTGGTAGAGAGACGCATTCTTAAATCGCCTTTGTGAGCAATTGAAATGGTTCCGGTTTCTTCCGATACCACGACAGCAATCGCATCGGTGGCTTGAGATATGCCTAATGCTGAGCGATGGCGAAGTCCAAGTGAACGAGGAATTGATGTGTCATGACTTACCGGTAGAATACAACCTGCGGCTTTGATGCGGCTATTAGCGATAATCAAAGCTCCATCGTGTAGTGGTGAGTTTTTAAAGAAAATATTCTCAATCAATCGAGAATTTATTGCCGAATCAATTTTGTCGCCTGTATTTTCATAATTTTCAAGTGGAAGATCTTGTTGTATTACAATAAGCGCACCGGTCTTGCTTTTAGATAGACTCATGCATGCGCGTACAATAGCCATAATCCATTGGTGGGTATCATTGTCAATCACCTCATTTTTATGAGAGAATAATCTGCGAAGAAAACGCCAACGCTTGTGAGACCCCAAGTCAACAAGAAAACGCTTTAATTGGTCTTGGAATAGGATTACAAGTACCAATAAACCGATATTCATAAATTTGTCAAGGATTGTGCCGGTGAGGCGCATCTCAAGCATTGGGGATGCCACTGCCCATACCGCAATAAATGCCATTACTCCATAGAAAATGTTGATTGCACCCGATTCTTTCATCAAGCGATATAGGTAGAATAGCAATAATGCAACGATTAATATGTCAAAAGCATCTTTTATGCTGAAAAAATCCATATTGTTATATTTGGTTATTGGTTAGTTGAGTCAGTTTAATTGCTTCGTGAGCCTCTTTTATATCATGCACTCTTAAAATCGCAGCCCCGGCTTGTAGAGCAATCGTATTTACTATTGTTGTGCCATTTAATGCATCATCGGGAATAGTATTGAGTGCTTTATATATCATTGATTTTCGTGATACTCCAACAAGCAAAGGATAGCCTAATTCGTGTAAATGCTCAAGATTGTGGAGTAATTCGTAATTTTGTTCAAGCGTTTTAGCAAACCCGAATCCAGGGTCAATTATAATGTCGTTTACGCCGGCAAGAGTGAGCCGATTGATGCGCTCCGATAGTTCATAGATCACATCGGCGGTAATGTTATTATAATTTGTGCAATTATTCATTGTGGCCGGAGTGCCACGCATGTGCATAGCAATATATGGCACTTTGAGTTGGGCTACGGTTTCAATCATCGCTTTGTCAAGCAATCCGGCCGATATATCATTGATGATGTGGGCTCCGAGAGTAGCAATGGCATGTTTTGCCACATCGGCACGAAACGTATCTACGGATATCGGTGTATTGATGTTTTTTTGATGAATGATATTCATCGCCATTTCCAATCGTTGTATCTCTTCTTGAGAAGAAATATCATCGGCTCCCGGTCGAGAGGAGTAACCTCCGATGTCAATAATGTCAACACCTTCGGTAATCATTTCATCAATGCGACGGCTTATTGCATTGGTGTCAAAAGAACGTGAACAGCCATAAAACGAATCGGGCGTGATGTTGAGTATCCCCATCACTTGTGGACGAGTAATCTCTACTAATTCCCCTTTAAGGTTTAATGAAAATGGCTTGAATTTTCTCACTTTGCTTTATTGAAAACATTTTTAATATCACAAAATTAAGCAATTTATTTGTTTATCAATAATAAATTGGGTAATTCTTGACGAGAAAAAAGAATTTTGTAATTAAATAGAGATATAAGAATAAAAAAGCCAATCCCAAATAAAAGAGATTGGCTTAGGTTGATATTCTTGTGGGTGTTTTTATTTGATTAAAATTTTAGTCGTTGAAGATTGATAGGGTGTTGTGATTCGCACGATATACATCCCATTGTAAAGATTAGGAATAGATAATGACATCCCATGAGTTGATGCTACTTTGCGACCGTTGATGTTGAATATTTCAATAATAGCTTTTTCGTTGGTTGAAATCATACCGTTGCGATAGGTTATTATTGAGTTGTTATCAATCGTGATTTTATCTACTCCGGCAGGAATCTCATATATTGTGCTGCCATTTTTAGTGTTGATAAGCCGGCTGAATGTGATTTGATATTCACGGCTATCGGGTTGTTCAATATATGGGTAGTTAAGTAGATGACCATTATTAATAGTGCTACCGTCGCTGATAAATCCTATTCCTTCGATGATTTGAAACTGAGTGTTGCCTGCATCATCTTTGATAGTGAATTTATCGTGATTGCGATAGGAGTAACGGAAGTTTTCTTTTGTGATGTTATCGAAAGTTGTGTTGAGTTGTTGTAGTGGTGTCGCTTGGGTAATATCGTTGTAGTCATAAAGCAATATTTCGTTGTCGGGGTCATACTCGTAACGACAATATACGCGTCGGGTTGCTTCGTCGTCGCGCACATATCTCAATGTGATAGTGTCGTTGTCGTTGCTCCAAGCAACACATCTTTTGTAATTGATGTCGTCGATTACGACCTTTTCTTTCATCTCAATCCAGAATGTAGTTTCGGTGGTGATATTGTCGATAAAACCGGTGTCCATAAAAACGTATTCCCACCTAACATTCTCACGAGTGATTGATTCATGGAAAGAGTGTTCGCGGTCAAGCGGGCTGCTATATACCAAAGTGTTGTTTTGGCCATAGAACCGCTTGAAATTTATGGTGGTGTTGCAATGACAAGCTGCCATTGGTTGGAATCTAAATAATAAATCGCCGTAAAGATCGGGAACATAGCCAATCCCTTCGATAAAACATTCGTCATCATCGATGTGATGGCATCTGCGCGAAATGCCGTCATTAGTTGTAATGATAGATGTTTTGTCAATAGTAACCCAATCACTCATATAGGTGTAAAGGTCGGGGTTTTCAGGGCTTTTAAAGTCGTACAATAAAACCTCTTTAAACCCATTATCACGGCTCTTGATATATAAGTCGCCGTCCCACATGGTGTTGATAGGCGACATGTATGATTCTTCATAAAGTGCATATACTTTTTGTTCATCAATATCTTCGCGCAGATATGCTACGATAGTGTTTTTGTTTGGAGTAGGGGTTAATTCAGGAAATAGATAGTGGCATTTTTTGTATTCAATATCATTGATGGTTGTATCGCCTTCTATGATAATAGAATAGGGGTGAAATTCCATATGTTCGTATAGCCAACCTTCAACAAAGACCTCTCCTTCCCATCTCACGCCTTCTTGCACAAGAGGAATGTAATCGTTATCTGATGATTGAGCAACAATAGGATAGGTTGACAGTAACGCTAATGAAAGGCTGAGGAGTAGTTTTTTGTTCATAATAGTTTCGTTTTAAGGTTAATACAAAGATAGTGATTAGTTTAATCCGTTATTTGTTTTAAGCAGATAAAATGCTGAAGTTGTGTAAAAATTGCGTAAGAGGGGAATATGAGATGCCCATTTCCATACTCGACGAGGCTTTAACCCGAATTTTTGCTTATAATGAGGGTTGATAAACCATAAAGAGCGGTTTATGATGGCAAAACCACAATGTGATGCCAATCGTTCAAATCGTTCTATTGGCATGCGTGAGCGTTTTATGCTCATTAACTCGTCGATTGTGGCTTGTGAGGCTCCGCTCAATCGGAGTAATCCTTGATAAATGGGATTTGGCAAGAGATGAATAAAAGGCAGTTTTGAGGCAAATCCATGAGTGATTTGTTGGTGCCCGCCAAAAGGATTTTGCCATGCAGGAAAGCCGAAAAACACAATTCCGTCATGTTTTAAAAAGAGTTTGATATTGTTGATAAAATCAGTCTTATTGTTGGGCTCGATATGTTCGATTACGTCGTGAACGAGTATTATGTCATATCGCTCATTGTCGCATTGCGGCTTGTCGGCAGTGTTGAAATCCATGCAGATGAATTGTGCTTGCATCTTTTCTTCATTGAAAAATTGCCTGGCTTGACTGATGCGAGTTTTGCTAATGTCGATACCTTTTACTGAACAATCCATTTGGGCAAATGGTAATAGATTTCCACCTTCACCGCACCCAATCTCCAAAATTCGAGTGTTGGGTGTGATTGAGATGTATTGTTGTAAATAATCGATATAATAGTCTTGAGCAGTGCGAGCCAACTCATTGAAATATGTCCGTCGGTCGGAGTGTCGTTGTTGCATCGTGATAGTTGTTTATTAGTACTCTAATTAAAAAGAGTCCACAAAAACAAAAATCACTGCACGGATAATTATAATGCATAGTGCTCAATTAAAAATGTATGCTTTTTTTACCAAGTGAAGCGGAAGCCTATGGGGAGTGAGATTGAGAATGGGTGTTGGGTGCGGAATGTCTCGATACCACTTCCGTCGGGGATATAGTAATAGAAGTTTGGTTCGGCAAAGATGCCAAAGTGAGGTGTTACGTTGTATTGGAGCCCAATACCTAATCCTGTTGACCATTGTAGTGGCATCTCAATAGAATTAGATTGGTGAAGAATTGATTTGCCGTTTAGCATAAAATCGGTAGAGAATGAGGAGTAGATAGGGTATTCCAATGTTACGCCAAGTGAAGTATAAAGACTCCATTGGTTGCTGTTGAGCCAATTGTAAGACACTTTCAATGGAAGACCCACATAATGGATCTTTTGATAGTCTATTATTCCTGCTTGAGGCTCGCCAATAGTGAATTGAGAAGACAAACGAGAGTATGAAAGTCCGGTCTCTATACTCCAATGAGGAGTGAGACGATGTTGAAGTGATAGCGAGAATGAGACCGGCAATTCGTGGTGAGATTCGCGTTTTATTTCGCCATCGCCATTGTCAGCCATTACATTTGCTTCGGCAATCAAATATAGGGCATCAAGTTCCTCTTTGGTTAAGTCGGGACCTTCTTGCTCGTAATAATCTACATGGCCAAATTCATATATACTTTTCCAATAATCCAAATTTGACCATAATTCGCCCCATGTGTCACAAAGAAAAATATCGTTAGTGATGTCGGAATCGGGAGGAGGCCAGCCGGCATGAGCAGGAGGAGTAATAGGGATTGCATAAGGCGAAATGTTGTTGGCGTTATGACCAAAATCGCCTGTATAAGCAAGATTTAATCCCCATTTAGAACCATTGTATTTTTTGCTTATTGGAAGAATGAAATCATCGTGAGAGTCATTGCCTTTGTCTGTAATATGCTCATCGCGTTTAGGTTGAAATGGAGGAAGAATATTCTGTTTATTATTGATAGTAGAGTCGGTTATAATTGTGTCGGGTAATTGTTTTTGTTCGGCAATATTGCGGATAGTATCGATTGGTGTAGGGGATATAATGGAATCAAACCCGGTATCTGCTTTTTTAGCAAAATAGGCTTAATGGTCATTTTAGTTGGTAAAACCTTTATAAGTTACTGATAATGATTAACTTTGGGTATTTGAAAATTTATGAATAAAAAATCTGCTTTTTCTGTGGCTCAAAATCCACAATAAAATATGGTATTCAAAGAGGCA
>JAFQSX010000038.1 GCA_017409345.1 Muribaculaceae bacterium
CGGAGTAGAAGGTATTATCACCAATGCTTGTGGTGGATGGCAACTTTATCCTAACCCTGTGGGCAGTGCATTTACATTGCATGCACCTATGATTATTGGTGATGTGCAAATCTTCTCAATGGATGGTCAATTGGTTAAGGTGGTGAAGGATGTAAAAGATACTACTGTCAAAATCAATGTTGACGAATTGCCTCAAGGTGTTTATATCGTAAACACTCTTGGCGTGGCAAAAATGATGATAAAAATGTAATTCAATTAAGAATAGTTAGTTGTTATAGTTAGGAAACGGCTCGCATTGTTGCGAGCCGTTTCTATTGGGAGTTAGTGTGGCCTCTTGGCATCTAGTTTATTAGACAGAAGAACATAAGGGCTGGCGCCTCCATTAATGCATAATGCATAGTCCATAATTCATAATTAAATCTAACCACCTCCTGGCTTCGCCGTACTGACTATGTTTTCAATGGGCTGCACTCGGCAATAATCAAGTTCAGACCACCTCCCGGCTTCGCCGTACTCCTCTTGAAAATTGCTTAGCAATTTTCAAGAGGAGAGTTAGGGCTTGCGCGTGGGGATTATGCATTATGAACCCCGAAGGGCTCGCTGAGGCTCAACCGAGGCAATTATGCATTAATTTAACCACCTCCCCCCTTCGGGGTACTCCTCCTAAAAATTGCTTAGCAATTTTCAAGAGGAGAGTTAGGGCTGACGCGTGGAAATTATGAATTAATCTAACCTCTCAATTTTCATAAATAGTGAGGTGTAATTGTTACCGGTGAATATATGCGCGAGGATAGGAGTTGGCAAAGGTTTTCAACTTGGGTGTTTGCGATACTGAGATAATGAGACGAGTCATCGCTGTCGTGTTGGTTGTAGCAAATGTGAAGGGAATAGTTGGCAATAGCATGATGTAGTGTCTCACGTATGGCTGAGGTTACCGACGAGGAGACGCCTTGAGGCAGTCGCAAGTCAACGGTTAAGATTTCACACAATGATTGGTCCTCGCAAGAAGATTGATCAAACAGGTTACATTGCTCAACATGAGGTATGATTTTCAATACAATAAAGGCAAATGCGTCTTTAATGAGTATTGCCAGGGCCGACTGACGATCGCGTGATAGTATTGCCGGACGAGATTGCGCGCCTTCGTTAAGACAACGTAATGCCGAGGTGGCGTATATCTCTTGCATTATAGCAGAGGTGGAAAGGTTTATTGATATAGTCATAGCGAATTTATAATTTATAATGCATAGTTCTTAATTCATAATGACAGAAATGGGCTATTATGCTCGTTTTGTCAAAATTGCTAGAACCTGATATTTTTGTTATCGTTTGTAGTGTTTTTTATGGTTTATGATTCGTCGAGCCGAAGCGGGTGATATAAAGAATCGCGAGGCGCTGCCCGATGTGAGTACCATTGTCAAGGCTTCGCCTTCGGACATGTCGGGGTGTCGGCGTTTCATGCGGTCAATCTTTCGGGCTATCTCTCTAATCATATCACGTCGCAAAGGGTTATACTTGCGACGTAATCGTCGGTGACGAAAATCGCTCAATAATCGACGTGCATAGTCGTAGGTGAGATAATATCCGGGGGCTCGACTCACAACGGTCTCGTTAATGAGTGTAGTTGTCGAGGGAATGGTTCCATATCGTCTATATCGTTTCACTATTTTATCGTAACATTTGCGTAAGTCACTACAGCGTAATACTGATTCTTCTAACATATAGGTATAAAGGTTTAATTAAGGTTTAATACAAAAACGAGTTTATGGATATTCGGGTTGTCGATTGGACTATACAAAGATAGCGAAGAGGTGGGGCAAAAATGTGGCTCACAAGAGTTAATTCATAATTCATAATGCATAGTGCATAATTAAATCTAACCACCTCCCGGCTTTGCCGTATTGACTATGTCTTCAATGGGCTGCATTCGGCAATAATCAAGTAAACTTGATATATTGCCCTCATTGGCACCATTGTTCCTCCTAAAAATTGCTTAGCAATTTTCAAGAGGAGAGTTAAGGCTGACGCGTGGGAAAAGGAAAGAAATTTTTGTCATTCTGACATTCTGTCAAAACTCTCAATTCCGCATTCTGCACTCCACATTCCACATTAAAGAAGTTCCATATTAAATAGGTTCTGCATTGTGAGTGTCGCCTAAGCCAAGTGGGGAATGGGCTTTATGGTCGCGGGTGGCTCGAAAGTGGTTGAAGGTCTCAAAGATGTCGGCAAGGGCAATAGTGGCATTTTTGATTTGCGATTCATATAAGGCTGATCCTGTAGATGGGGATGTTTCTTTTCCCATCAGTGCCCCACTGACCCCCGACACTTCTTCAAATAGTTTCATTTCGAGCGACAGCAACTCAAATGCTCCGATATTGGTATTATTGGCAGCAATCTGCTGTGGTGGAGGATTTCCATTTGATGGATTGTAAGGGATTACACTGTCACTTTTGGCCCATTGAGATGCAATCTGTTCCCATGACATTGATTCATGGCGTTGATTGGCAGGAAACAGCAATGCGCCTTTGGCCGAAGTACTCATGATGTGATCAATCATCACGATGAGCCGGTTGATATATCGTTGTTGGTCGATAACATCTTCAACAAACGAGTGAACTTCGCCGTCGATGAGTGGATAAAACTTGATGACAAATGGATGGGATGCATGATGATAGGGAGAACGAAAAGACTGCAATACCGAACCGTCGGGCGCAAGGTAATGACAATGCCAATGGGTGTTGATGTGCCAACGCGATGATATTGTGGGTCTATTCTCTTTGCGTCGCAAGGCATTTTCGGTTTCAAGAGCCATTGAGTTGTCTAACGAGGTAGTGAAAACTTGTGCTTCAAGCGGGTCATGGCATAATAGCGACTCATCGCTTTGCAAAGTCCACACTTCCACGACTCGGCATCGGCCGGTGGGTGCATTAAGGAACTTGCCTCCCATTAAAATGTTATCGGCCGAATAAAGTTGGCGCAACATTTGTGCGCGCCGACGGTCGCCATGCTCAAATCGCATAATCAGTTCGTCAATGCTCATATCATGAAGCATCCCCAGCATTTCGATGTCCCATCCTCGCGGGTCGCGAAAATCGTTGACAAAAAATCGGTCGGGATTAATATTTTCGACAATAACCTGTGGGCCTTTAGAATTTTCATAGTGTGATAGACGTTGAATGGCACACCCCGAAATAAGAAATTCCTCAAGTAGCCGGCTATCAAGTTCGTCAAGGTTATTATATTCATAGAAGTCGGCTAACTGATTAATAGGTTGAGCGAGAGTCAAAGAGTTACGGAAACGTCCTACAACACATTTAACCAATTGACGTATGAGATTGTTTGACATGGGTCGTTTGCCATTGCGCATAGCAAGTTCACCTTCGGTAATAGTCACCCCATTTTCATCAACAACGGGGTCATTCCATTGTTGTCCATAGGTGTATTGCTTATATCTGCTACGATTGGCTCGCATTGTGGCTCCATTTTGCCATGCTTTGTGGGCGATGGCAAGTAATTGTTCATTTTTGGGTAAAAACATAAGAGTTGAGAATTGAGGAAATTGAATATTTTAGACAGAAGAACATAAGGGCTGACGCCTCCATTAATGCATAATGCATAGTCCATAATTCATAATGCAAATTATTATATAAATTTAATGAACTTAAGTGCTATTGTGAATTAAGAACTCCGAAGGGATCAACGAGGCTGACGCGTGGAAATTATGAATTATGAATTAATTGTTGCAAGTGCTGATTCGTCCATTTCAAATGTGCCGTCGGCTGGTTCGACAACGGCCATTGCTCGAAGTATTGAAGGTGTGCCTGGAGGCAATGAATAGAGGTGTAATCGGTTCGCTCGCTTCACCACAACCGGTTGAGCGACCCCTCCTCTACTATATGGATTGATTTGCATTTGTGCCTCATAGCAATCAGGGGTTTCTATTATCGTTGCCGGACGGCTCCATCCGTTGAGTTGAAATTCAACTAATCTATGACATGATTCGGGTAACAATACAGTCCCAACTCCATCTTCGGTTGGAATAACTGTAATATCGGAAGCAATATCGGTTAATACGAGCATTTCAACCGGTGCCGTGTTGAGAAGGTTGAGATACCAATCACGCATTTCCAGTCGATGAAGGGCATCAAGATCAATGCCATCGGCACGTGATATCACACAGTCGGCTCGAAGGGGTTCAAAACCCCGGCGCAGTTTCCACTGCGCCAGCATTTCGGAAGAAGATAGTCTTATTTTCATGCTTGAGAGGATTCGATTACACGCATGTGGGCTTGTGGATATCGCAATACCAAGCAACTTGCTTCGGTTACAACAATGGCATCGGTGTTGCGAATGCCACTCTTTCGCAAATCAAGTTTTTCGGCACGGAAAGGCACATGGCAATACTTGGTTATATATTCGGGATCCACAACAAAGCCGTCGTTATAGTGTCCGCACTGGTCAAACACTTCGGAATGTAGGACATATAATGTGCCAAACTTTGAGCGCAATTCGGAAAAGTCAATACCCCATTTGGTAATAGTGTCACCTGCAGTGATTACTTTGTTGTAGTCAAGTTTATTGATGCGTTCAATCAAGCCTGTACCCCCGATAAGGATTTTGCGATTGGAGCCGGCATTGGCAGTGAATGCATCGCGACAAATGTCGATAATCGTGTCGGAGTTAAAAGATGATTTATCATATTTAAACTCTTTGGCTGCTTGGTGCCAAATGCCTCCGGTGAGAAGGATTTCCTCTTTTTTGGTAGAGTCAAATATGCGAGCACGGGAGCCAAAAAGGAAACTCTTTTCCATGCCCAATCGCATATCAATAATCGCGACTTCTTCTTGGTCGGAAAAGTTCCAACCGACTTCTTTATTGGCAATCTTCTGAAAAGTGCTTTGCTCTACTTGAGTTTTAAAAATCTGACAATTGTTTTGCTTCTTTACGGGCAATGCTTCAAATTGAGCAGTCTGCACATCAAGTTCGCTTGCAGCACGTCCCATGCGTATCAATCGTGCGCCACGAGGGATTGTCGGCACGTAGTTGCGATTGCCTGAAATTGCCTTGCCGTTTACGGCAATGACTTTTACTCCACCAAGACTGTCTTTGGCTAAAACATATAGCACCAACGATCCTTCAAAATTGACCCCTTCGGCATCATAACCTTGCACATCGGGGACAAGTATTGTTTCGGATGGTTCGAAAATATCATCACGATCGGTATAGATTGTGGCGATATGGAAGTCCCCACTTTTTCCCTCAGATGATTCTTCATCATAGTCTTCGTTTAGAGTCGTTTCGGTGGGCTTTGTGTCAACCGAATAATAATCCACAACCATGCTGCCACTCTTGCGACATCCTCCAAAACGAGATAATTGGTCAATGGGGGTTGACATGGGGCGAATTTTTACTATTCGTTCATCTATTTCATTGCGCAATAGTTCGGGAGAAGCGGCATTGGCAAGTGTAGTGGTGAGAGGTCCACCCACTACATGTTTACCTCCATTTGTCCCGGCGATTAACGCAGCCGAAGCCATCGTCACATCACCGTCGCCGGCAATTATCCACCACAACACGATTGCCGCCATAGCAATAAATGTATAAATACCATATCGGGTTGCAAGCCATTCAACGGCCTTGCCAAAAAGAGAAATGAGTTGTTGTTTGAGTTGATTCATAGTAATAAAAATTGAAAATTGATAGTTAAATAATAAAATATAAATTAGTTTTCCCACACGCTGCGACGTGGATGGTTGAGTATAGTGGTTTCGATGACCGGTTGTCGAGATGAGGGAGAGTGTTGCCATTGGTCAAGTTCACGCATCTTTACCTCAATCTGCTCATTGCGACCACGCAGATATCCTCGTTGTTCGGCTTCGTTAAGTAGAGACTCAATATCAGTGGCTGTTGCATCGTCTTTATCGGTCTTTGATGGAAAATGCAATGAAGAGGCTTCATTGACATTCATCCCCGAAAGGATATCGACAATAAAATGTCCCACACGAACATCCTTGACCATTGCTTGCATTAAGTCGTCGAGCTTTGGAGCAGTTTCGACGGCCTCGGCTACTGCATCAGAAGTCTCTTCTACTGCATCAATTGTCTCGGTAACGTTTTGAGCTGTTGTCGCTACTGTTTCAGCTGCCGAATCGACTACATCACCTACTCTGTCGGCAATCGTACGAGCCTTGTCAACTACGGCATCAATTGTTGATTAGAATTTGTTTTTCATCGTAAACTAAAATTTTAAATAAGATAATTATTGGTTGATTGCAATCACAATGCAAAGTTACGATGTCACACAACCCAAAAACTGCGATATTGCACAAAAGTATCTCATAGGCTTTTTTTGTTGATTTATTTCTCAATAAATAGAGATAAGAAATGATATTTCACACTAAAATCAGCGCAATTTAAAATAAATGTCACACTTTTAAATTATTTGCATTATCTTTGCATTAAACAATATAATCTTAACTTGACTTATTATGGGCTCACATCATAAACATTCTAGACGCAGAAAAAAGTTTTTACCACGACTATCGACCGTGATACTTATTTTAGTGATAGGAGGCGCGATATGGTTTTTTAAAGAAATGTATCATGTAACGGAAGATGTTGCCGACCAAGAACAAGTGGCTCTCGATGTGGTTCTTGTGAAAAGACAGGCCAATGCCCTCGTTACATCAATCGCCAAAGAGTTAAAGGCCGATAGCATTTCGTTTGAACAACGGGCTTTGTCAATTAAAAATAGCGTTGATAGTACGACTATCGCACGTCTTGATACTTTTATGTTGAGAAATAATCGTTATAGACATTTGAGTGTCGCTTTTGAAGAGAATATATTGTTACCCCTCCACAACGACACATCAAGTGTCAACTACTACGACACTCTTGTGGTGTTGATGGACGAATATCGCAAGATTGAACCATTGTCTATTGCTGACTCATGTCACGAGATAGCAAGGAATTTATCAGTAATGAAATAAATAACATTGATTGAAACGAGAGATCGAATCAATCATTAATTAGAAACAAATAAAGATTATGGAAAAGATTCAACAAGGAAAATATGTAGAAATGGTCTATGACCTCTATAAAGTAAATGCCGATGGTAGCCAAACTCTTGTTCACCAAAGCGAAGAAAGTGATCCCGAACGATTTGTATATGGAGTAACTCCCGGTATGGTTGTCCCCTTGGAAAAAGCAATTTTCTCACTTGCCGCAGGTGAAAAATTTGATATTATCGTTAAAGCAGAAGAAGCATTCGGGCCACACGATCCTAATCAAATAATCGATCTCAGTCGCGACCTTTTCTTGGTTGACGGCAAGTTTGATAGCGAATATATCAAAAAAGGTGCCTCTGTGCCTATGATGACTGCCGATGGTTTCCGCATCAATGGCCTTGTTGTAGAGGTAACTAAAGATATCGTAAAAATGGACTTCAATCACCCATTAGCCAACGATGATGTGCGTTTTGACGGCAAAATCATTACTGTGCGCGATGCTACTGCCGAAGAGTTGAATCCTTCATGTGGTTGCGGTTGTGGCTGTGGCGACCATGGTTGTGGAGATGACTGTGGCGGATGTGGCGATGATCACGGCTGTGGCTGTGGTTGCCATTAATCATTAATAAAAATATCTCGCAGTAATAACGCTACGATGAATCGTAAAGATTTTGAAATAATGGCTCCGGTGGGGAGTTATGAATCTCTCCACGCTGCCATCAGTGCCGGTGCCGATGCCATCTATTTTGGTGTCGAGGGGTTAAATATGCGTGCTCGTTCATCGGTAAATTTTACCCTCGATGATCTTCATAACATTGCATCAATATGCCATGAAAATGGGGTAAAAAGTTATCTCACCGTCAATACAATTATATTTGATGGAGATATCGCTACTTGTCATTCGATTATTGATGCAGTAAAAGAAGCCGGTATTTCGGCAATAATCGCATCGGACATCGCTGCCATTACTTATGCCCGCAGCATAGGTGTAGAAGTGCACATTTCGACTCAAGTAAATATTACTAATATTGAGGCAGTAAAATTCTATGCCCAATTTGCCGATGTAGTGGTGCTGGCTCGCGAGACCAATATGGAACAGGTGCGAGCAATATACGATGCTATTCGCGAACAAGATATTCGTGGCCCTCATGGGAAACTTGTTCGTATTGAAATGTTTTGTCATGGAGCATTGTGCATGGCCGTATCGGGCAAATGCTATTTGAGCCTTCATGAGATGAACTATAGCGCCAATCGTGGCTCATGCGCCCAAATATGCCGTCGTGGATACACCGTTACCGATCGCGAATCAGGAGCACAACTTGATATTGAGAACCAATATATCATGTCGCCCAAAGATCTCAAAACCATCCACTTCCTCAATAAAGTGATTGATGCCGGAGTGAGAGTATTGAAAATTGAAGGGCGTGCCCGTGGTCCCGAATATGTAAAAATCGCGGTTGAATGTTATAATGAAGCCATCGAAGCATGTTGTAATGGCACATATAATGAAGATATGATTGCCGACTGGGATAACCGATTGTCTAAAATATTTAACCGTGGGTTCTGGAATGGATATTACTTGGGACAACGACTCGGCGAATGGTCTTCTAAATATGGTTCATCGGCTACTCGCGTGAAACAATATGTCGCCAAGGGAATAAGATATTTTTCAAAACTCGGTGTTGCCGAATTCCAAATGGAGAGTGGCGAATTGAATGTTGGCGATGAAATCATCATTACCGGTCCAACTACCGGAGCCATTATCACAACTGTTGAAGAAATCAGAGTTGATTTAAAACCGGTGGACAAAACAATCAAAGGTGAACGATTCTCAATCAAGGTGCCCGAAAAGGTAAGACCTAGTGATCGACTATACCGTTGGGTCCCCACCGGACGATGACCCGTTCACTTATTAACATTATTTTAACTAAATAAACTTTGTTTTTGTTCATATATACACTATTTTTGCATTGAAAATGTAGCAATATGCTACTTTTTCAATAAACACAATATAATCACATCCCTGTATACACTTTACAATAAGTAGAAAAGAATCTTGTCGAGATGACAAGATTCTTTTTTGTTTCGGCTATTCCTTTATGTGGTATTTTACATTCTCAATTCAATATTGTATCTTTGCATAGTGAATAAAAAGAATATGCATTATGTCGAAATCGCCATTAATAGGATTGACTCTTGAGGGGCTACGCGATGTGGCTGCGAAATGTGGTATGCCTTCATTTGCAGCAAAGCAGATGGCTCAATGGCTCTATGAAAAACGAGCAACATCAATAGATCAAATGACCAACCTATCATTAAAAGCACGCGAAAGATTATCTCAAGAATACGAGATAGGTCGCGAGGCACCAATTGCCGAGGCTCGGTCGGTCGATGGCACCGCCAAGTATCTATTTAAAGGTGTCGGAGGACGCGATGTAGAAGCCGTTTATATCCCCGACCGTGATCGCGCGACAATATGCGTTTCTTCTCAAGCCGGATGCAAAATGAATTGCCACTTCTGTATGACCGGCAAACAAGGATTCCATGGCAACCTATCGGCTCAAGGCATTATCAACCAAGTGCTTTCAATTCCCGAAAGCGAAACACTCACCAATATTGTATTTATGGGAATGGGCGAACCGATGGATAACCTTCAACCGGTGCTTGATGCTATAGAGATTCTTACATCATCATGGGGATTGGCATGGAGCCCTAAACGCATCACAGTGTCATCAATCGGCAAGACCAAAGAACTTCGCACTTTGCTTGACTTAACGAAGGTACATATCGCTATCAGTGTTCACTCACCCTATCCCTCTGAACGAGCACAACTCATGCCAGTTGAACGGGCCTACCCCATTGTCGAAGTAATGGAATTGCTCAAAGGTTATGATTTTGCTCACCAACGCCGACTCTCGGTGGAATATATCATGTGGAAAGGTCTTAACGATGACTTACGCCATGCCGATGCTCTTGCCCGATTGCTTCGTGGCACAAATTCAAGAGTAAATCTCATTCGTTTCCATGCCATCCCGGGCGTAGATCTCAAAACTACCAACGAGGCAGCAATGACAGCATTTCGCAATCACCTCAACGGTCTAGGCATCACTGCCACTATTAGAGCATCCCGAGGCGAAGATATCATGGCTGCATGTGGCATGCTTGCCGGCAAAGGGAAAGAAAATGGGAATGCTTAATACATAATCCATTATGTAAATATGAATGAAATAGAAATAACGGCCGATGGTTCAGCCACCATATATGTACCTCATCTTGACGAGCATTACCACTCGGTAAAAGGAGCATTGACCGAGTCGTTACATATATTTCGTGATTGTGCGTTTCTTCACCACCCCATCAAACAAGATAATGCACCTCTTCGCATATTAGAAATAGGATTTGGCACAGGGCTTAATGCTGTTGTTACAGCAATGGCAACACGCAATGAGCGCAGCGCTCATTATATTTCACTTGAATTGTTCCCGGTAGAGGAAGATATGATCAAGCGTCTCAATTATGGCGATATAATTGACAACAAGTTACTTTTGTCGCTTCATCAGGCACCATGGGGCACTCCTCACAAAATTTCGCAACATTTTACTCTTGAGAAACTACAATGTGATTTTACCCGGTGTGAATTGCCGGGACAAATTGATATTGTATATTTTGATGCTTTCGCTCCCGAGAAACAACCCGAGATGTGGAGCGAAGAACTTTTTATGCGCATTTTTAACGCGATGTCTTCTGGAGGCATCCTCACAACCTATTGCGCGAAAGGAGAAATCAGACGACGACTTCAACAAGTGGGATTTATCATTGAACGCCTTCCCGGTCCTCCAGGAGGAAAACGCGAAATCCTTCGTGCGACAAAACCCTAAATAGGCTAAATCCCATTACTTATTCTCGATTTCCACACTTTTAAAGTCAAGTCCCGATGGGCTTTGGAATATTCGCAACCCAAAGTCATGAGCCACTGCAAATAAATGGTCAAAGACTTCGGCTTGTATATTTTCATACTCAACCCATTGCGTTGTGGCAGTAAAGAAATATAGTTCAATAGGCACTCCGTAATTAGTTGGTTGTAATTGACGCACCATCATAAGCATCTCTTTATTTACTTTCGCATGATTGACTAAATATTGCTCAATATAATAACGAAACAAATGAAGATTTACCACTTTTTGCGATGGGCTGGAATAGCCTTTATACCACTCTTGTTGAGCAAATGTGGACAAGTCGGATTCACTTATAAAACGCACCGAGTTAACGTCTATATTTATTGAACGTTTCACTCTTCGTCCGCCACTCATCTGCATTCCACGCCAGTTTTGAAAAGATTCGCTTACAAGCGAATATGGTGGTACGGTTACAATTGTCATATCCCAATTTCGCACTTTAACTGTCGTAAGCGATACATCTTCCACCACTCCATTCACCCCATGTTTAGGGACTTCAATCCAGTCACCGGGTTTCAACATATCATTTGCCGAAAGTTGTATCCCGGCCACAAGACCTACAATAGAATCTTTAAATACCAACATCAATATCGCTGCCGATGCCCCAAGTCCCGATAATATTATCAGTGGATTTTTATTAATTAATAGAGATATTATAATTATCAATCCCACACATATTACCAAAATCTTAAGCATCTGCATCAATCCTTTGAGCGAATGTCCCTCAAAATTCTTCGTATGACTTATCGCAAGATATATTGAAGATAGCAATACATTCACAACTCGCACCGATACTATAACTATATATACAAGCATAACTTGATTGCATACATTATGCAACAGTTCATAACCATGCAACAACCACGGCATCAATATATAGACAAGTAGAGGCGGCACAAGATGAGACACACTCGACAACAATTTGTCATTAAACAAGGCGTCATCCCATGTTACCGATGTGCGCTGTACAAATTTACGCACACCCACGGCCAAAACTTTATGCACTATGATATAAGACACTATTGCCACCAAGATCATAATAAATATCATAGCCCCCAATACTGCCCAACGGGTAGCCTCGACACCGAGACCCATAGACATAAATATATCCCTAATCCAAATACTAAAGTCGCCCATAATCACCTATTTAATCAATACTTTTCGAGTGCTCTCTCCTACAACTACAACATACAATCCTTGAGGTAATTTCAATTGAGTTACACCTTCTTTTATTGATGAACTATATGTTACATCTCCTTTCATATCATAAACCTTCACAATGTCATAATTTTTTTCACTCTCAATTATCATACATCCATCATAGCAATACGCGGTCCAATCACCACTATTCAAATGTTCTACCATTGTCCCATAATTACCCACTTCAAGAGCATCTAACATAAATCGTTTTCCTGATTTTTGACTCAATCTCAATCGCACCGAACCGGTTTTATTTACATTGACACTATATTGAGTATATGATGATTGATCAATTGTCACCTCTCCGGCTACCACCCACGACGAACCGCCATCGGTTGAATACTCAACATTTACTACTGCTGCACCATCTGATGTACTCCATTGCTTAGCATAGAAACTTACCACACCCATACCATCGTTTTTATCCTCGCTCATAGCGATATAACTACTTGAAGTCTTACCAAATCTCACAGCCTGTTCTCCACTATAAGCGGCATCACTGCTCCATATTCCTGCATCGGAGAATCGCCATTGTGCTGCATCGCCTATGTAATCATGAGCCGAATATGTGTCATCGCCTTCCATCTCAAAATCCTCATAGAACATTGATGAATGAGACACCACTCCTGTTACATCAAGAGGCTCGGCATCACACACTGCGCTCGTTGCTGTGATTACCGATGCATATTCGCCCACCGCTTCACCTCGCAAACGTATATAGAAATGACTTTCCTCGCTCGAAAGTGTTATAATTGTACTCCAGTTATTCCTATCAACACTTATCTCAAATGGCGAACCAACCGAAACAGTTATATCTCCATCAACATACCATGTATCAATCCCTACCTCTACATCTTGCGATACCTCGCCTACCGTAGCATTAAAGTCTATTGCACCATCATTTATAAATTGGATAAATGGAATGGGAGCCGATGTCGTTACCGACACCTCATTTGATGTCAATTCCCCATATGCAATTTTATATGTGTATGTAGTAGAAGGTTCAAGATTTTCAACCTTATACTTTTCATCTGAAGCCTTAACCTCAATCGGATAGCCATCTATGATAGTCCCATCATTATATACGCAAAACTGGTATACTGCTGATAAATCATCACTATTTACATTTATCCAATGAGCCACAAATGATGTTTCATCAACCTCTGTAGGATTCAAAGCATAAAGACTTGATAGAGCACGTGCTTTGAGATTTACTACTGATACAACATCGCCCGATGTTAGTGTTAGTTTTCCCTCTGATTCAGCATCTATGCTTGAATAATATTTTACCATTACCGATGCACCACCTTCGGCATTTACTTGAGCATATCCAAGCGAAGTTGTTGAAGCAGAAAAACCGGCACCCGACACTGTCACACTCACATTTTCGTTCAAGGCAACACCTTTCACAATAAGTTCTTTTTCAAGTGCGACATTTGTTGCTGTAACACCCATATTTAGCACCGAACCATCAACCGGAAATGTTATCATCGGCGTAACTTCATCGGTCGAATACCACTCTTGCGATGTTTTATCACCCCATATATGTTCAGCCAAATCAGGATAATCAATAAACGGGTTACGATTATTTTGATAACTATATATCACCTCATTTCTATCTAATTCCTTTTGACTCACGGGGTCTTGACGATGCCACTTGAGCAAAAGGTTCACAGCCCATTGTGTATATGCCGGATAACTATTACCCGACAACATCGGACTATCCCACGATGCTATACGATCATTATAACATGCCGCCATATAGAAATAACTACGCGCAAAATCTCCTTTATATTCATCATCGGGTTCAAACACCGTTCCACTATATCCGGCGAAAGTTGAAGTTCCCAAACGTCCTAATGCTTTTACTCCTCCCGATGCGCTCAATGTAGTTCCTCCTTCACATTCACCATAAGGATAATTACTCCGTTGACCATTTACTTTCCCATCGGTGGGATAAACATGAAATGCATCGCTATACATAGGCGAGGCATCATTAAACCAACTTTTAGGAAACGAGTGCTCTCGATTATAACAATCTCCTACTGAAGAATAATTACCACACTGCTCCGACCCTGCACTCCAATGCTTTGTAGAATACATATCCCATATCGTACCATCACTTCGCACATCGGATGTTTTATACACATCCCACAAACCCTTGTAACTCACCACCTCATGATTGCCAATTACATTAAACAATTCCACCAGCAATGCTTGACCTTTTTTGCCTTCGCATGTGCTATAATAATTTGATGGCACTTGTGCAGAAACTATTATTATTGATAATAATAACCCTAAAATTGTTATAACTCGTTTATTCATTGTTTTTCTATTTTTTTGTGAGTGTAAAATTAATCACTCCTCTTATTTTTACCAAATTGATTGGTCTAAATATTTAGCATTTTATCCTTTTTTGCCTCTTTAATAACTCATATTTGAATAATTATGAGTAACTTTACCGATTGTAAAATGGCGTAGAATGAAATTTTATCAAGGGAATATCAATTCCTTTGACAGTTTTTCATCTGACAATCACATATTTAAATCAATGAAAGATAATAAAAAAATAAGAGTGGGAATCACCCACGGTGACATTAATGGGATTGGATACGAAGTTATTCTCAAAGCGCTTGAGGATTCGCGTATGCTTGAGTTATGCACCCCCATCATCTATGGTTCGGCTAAAATCGCCAACTACTATCGCAAACAACTTGAATTACCTCAATTTGCAATAAATCAAGTGGCTAAAGCATCGGAAGCACGCGACGGCGCTTGTAGCATTATAAATGTAGTAGGTGAAGACACTCTCATTGAGCCGGGAAAAGCGACTGCAACAGCCGGAAAAGCAGCATTCATTGCTCTTGAACAAGCAGTTGCCGACCTACGCAACGGATATATCGACGCCCTTGTGACTGCACCTATCAATAAAGACACCATACAAAGTGACACTTTCAACTTCCCCGGTCACACCGAATATCTTGAAGCATCACTCGGAGATGGCGACAAAGCATTGATGATCCTTTGCAATGAAAATGTTAGAGTTGCATTGGTCACAACACATCTACCCATTGCTCAAATTCCTTCGGCTATCACTAAAGAAGCAATAGTTGAAAAACTTGAGATATTTAACAACTCTCTTAAGAACGATTTTGGCATCAATTACCCTCGCATTGCAGTATTATCACTCAACCCTCATGCAGGCGAAAACGGGCTTCTCGGCAAAGAAGAACAAGAGATTATCTCTCCGGCTCTCGTTGAAGGTCGCGATAAAAACATTCAATGCTATGGACCTTATGCTGCCGATGGGTTATTTGGCAGTGGACTTTATTCAAAATTTGATGGTATTTTGGCAATGTATCACGACCAAGGTCTTGCACCTTTCAAAACTCTTGCAATGGAGAGTGGCGTAAACTTCACCGCCGGGCTGCAATTCGTGCGCACTTCACCCGACCATGGCACAGGTTATGACATTGCAGGCAAAGGATTGGCTTCAGAAAGTTCTTTACGCCAAGCAATCTACCATGCTATTGATGTTGTGCGTTGCCGTCGTAACGAAGCATATATCCATCGCAACCCATTGCGCAAACAATACTTTGACAAGGGAAAAGACAATGTAGTACTTGACCTCACAAAGGACGAACACGAAGATTAACCTTTCCCAACGACAATACATCTTACTTATGAATTTAAAGAAACTTATACCGGCTCAATTTAGGTCAAAAAAAGAATTTAAGATTCTACTTAAAGCGACAGCGACATCACAAGTGTCATCGTGGACCGACTTTATTGTGAGTCTCATCCTCTTTGAATTCATCAACCTCAACCCATTATATTCTAAAGCGATAGGTGCCACAACCGGTGGCGTAGTTAATTGCTTTCTCAATTACAAGTGGACATTCCGCAATAACGATGTGAGTAAACGCATGGTTGCCATTAAGTATGCACTTGTGTGGGTAGGCAGTTTGCTACTAAATTCCTATGGTACCGACTTCGTTTATTATCTGCTTGCCAATTGGCAATGGCTCATTGATATGGGATTTAAAGACGCCGGGTTCTTCATGACAGCACAGTTGATTGTATCATTCTTGGTATCGGTATTTTGGAACATCCTATTACAACGCTATTTTGTGTTTCAAGACCTTGACATCAAAGGATTCTTTTTCCATCATAAAAAATCGACAAAAAACAACAAATAATATAATTATATATGAACTACGCTATTATTGCAGCCGGTGAAGGCTCTCGTTTGGTTCAAGAGGGTGTAAAACTTCCCAAACCATTGGTAAACCTCAACGGCACTCCAATGATTAAACGCCTAATTGATATTTTCTTGCGATGCAATGCCACATCATTGAGCATCATCGTCAATGAAGAAATGCATCAAGTGCGTGAATATCTTGAAAGCCTTGAGATTCCGGTACCATTCCGTTTGGTCGTTAAATCAACCCCAAGTTCAATGCATAGTTTTTATGAAGTGAGTCGTCACTTTGAAGATGGGAAATTTTGCCTCACCACCGTTGACACAATTTTCCACGAAGAAGAATTCAAAAAATACATTGAGGCTTTTGAAAACGACACCACCGGAGCCGATGGATACATGGCAGTAACATCATTCATTGACGACGAAAAGCCGCTATATATTGACACCGATAGCGAACTCAACATTACAGCATTTAAAGATGCGGCATGGGATGGGGTAAGATTTATTTCAGGTGGAATATATGGCCTAACGCCTCCTGCACTTCGTGTACTTGAAAATTGCATGGAAAATGGAGTGGCTCGTATGCGCAACTACCAACGTGCACTTGTAGATGCCGGACTCAAACTCAAAGCATTTCCTTTTGAGAAAATCGTTGATGTTGATCACGCCGGTGACATCGAAACCGCAGCGGCTTTTGCTGCTTTGCGTCCTTAATATTGAAACAATTTATTCAAATCATATAAATTAAAACTAAAGCGATGGCTGAAATAACTATTGCCGGCGTAATGAGAGCCGGAGCATATTCGCCCAACCATATAGGCAACGACGCAGCTATTTTCAATGTCGTGGCCGAACACCTTCGCAAGCGTGGTTGCATCGTAAATGTATATAGCGAGGAGCAACTCATTGCCGGGAAAGTAACCGAAAATATCATCGTCAATATGTGTCGCGAGCAAAAATCAATTGCCTTGCTACAACAGTTGGAAGATGAAGGTAAGATTGTAATAAACTCGGGTTATGGCATAGAAAACTGCACTCGCGAACGCATGACTCGCATCCTAATTGGGAGCAACATCCCCTACCCCGAAAGCCTTATGGTTAACACTAATGAGGGCATCAAAGATGCGCTTGAAAAAGCCGGCTTCACACAATGCTGGATAAAGCGTGGCGATTTTCATGCAATGCACAAAGAAGATGTAAGTTTCGTTCGTCACCCCGAAGAAGCACAAGAATTACTTCAAGAATACTTCCTTCGTGGCATTCCTCGTGCTGTTATTAATAAACACCTCGTGGGCGACTTAGTGAAATTCTATGGTGTACAAGGCACCCCATTTTTCTTCTGGTTCTACCCTTTCGACCTTGGACATAGTAAATATGGACACGAAGCCATAAATGGTAAATCTCAAGGCATCGAATTTGATGTGGAAAATATGCGTCAGATTTGCCAAAATGCATCAGAAGTACTCGATGTAAAAATCTATGGTGGTGACTGTATCGTGTCACCCGAAGGAGATATTCGTATCATTGATTTTAACGACTGGCCAAGTTTTGCTCCATGTCGTATTGAGGCTGCTCCTCACATCGCAAAATGCATTTTAAACACCATTAAAGAAAGAAAATAACTATGGCCGAAAAAAATACACAAAAAGTGAGTTATCACGACACTCTCAAATCGATGGACACCGAAGAGACTTTCGACCTCATATTCTATCGTCCCATCGGATACGCTTGGGCTTGTTTAGCAAAAAAACTTGGAGTAACCCCCAACGCCATAACTATTGCATCAATATTTCTTGGCGTGGGAGCCGGCATAATGTTCTACTTCAACGACATTTGGCTCAATGCTATCGGTATATTTTTGCTTGTATGGGCCAACTCTTTTGATAGTGCCGACGGACAACTCGCTCGCATGACTAAACAATATTCTCGCATTGGGAGAATTCTTGATGGTGTGAGTGGCGACTTATGGTTTTTCTCAATATATTTCGCTATTTGTTTCCGCACTAATGCCACTTCCGAATTCTTCGGCCCTATGCCTTGGCTCATTTGGGCAATCGCTATCATTGCAGGTATCTGCCACGCGCAACAAGCCGCTATGGCCGACTATTATCGTAACTTCCACCTTTATTTTCTCAAAGGAGAAGAAGGAAGCGAACTTGACTGTTCGGCTCAACTCAAAGAAAAATTGGCTCAATTATCGTGGGGTAAAAATTTTTTCCAAAAACTCACCCTCACATTCTATACTAATTATACCATAGGACAAGAACGGCTCACTCCATGGATGCAACGCCTTCGCAAAGCAATGGCTCAAAAATGGAATGGCAATGTTCCTTCTCAAGAGTTTCGTGATGCCTTCCGTGCAAAGTCTCTTCCTATGATGAAATATACCAACATGCTTTCATTCAATACTCGCACCTTTGCACTATTTGCTGCAATATTCGTGCAAATGCCTTGGCTATATTTCGCATTTGAATTGACAGTACTTAACATCATGCTCATATATATGTTATGTTGCCATGAACGATTCTGCCGTCGTTTTACTAAAGAAATTGAAGATGGAAAATATTAAAGGTGTAATTTTTGATTATGGTGGCACTATCGACAGTCGTGGTGTGCACTGGAGCGAAATCATTTGGGATGGATACCAAGTAGCCCAAATTGATGTCACAAAAGAACAATTTCGCGAATGTTATGTGTTTGCCGAACGTGAATTAGCTCGCACTCTACACATTCTTCCTCATCACAACTTCTATGATTTATTACTCATAAAAATGCGCATCGAACTCGGCTACCTTGCCGAGAATGGCCTCATAGACACTTCAATCGTTGAAGAGAAAGCTCTCATCGTTGCCAAGTATTGCTATGATTCAGCACGCCAATGCGTTGAAGAGGCTCGACCAACCATTGAGGCTCTTTATGCTAAATACCCATTGGTATTAGTTTCAAACTTCTATGGCAATGTAGAAAGCGTGCTCGCTGACTTCAATCTTCGCCACTATTTTAAAGAAATAGTAGAATCGGCCGTTGTGGGTGTACGCAAGCCCGACCCTCGCATCTTCTCTCTTGGAGTTGAAGCATTAGGACTTAACCCCGAAGAAGTAATTGTTATTGGCGATAGTTATAAAAAAGATATTGTGCCTGCCGAAACAATCGGGTGTAAAGTTGCGTGGATTAAAGGGAAAGGCTGGACTGCCGATGAAGATGCCGTAACACATCCTTGCATCATTTCGCAACTTAGCGATGTGCTGAAACAAATTGAGAGTTGAGAACCCGAAAGGGTGATGGGTTCAACGAGGCTCAACCGAGTTAATTATGCATTATGAATTATGCATTATAAATTAGCGCCCCTCTTGCCTCATTTTAATTCATTAACAAAAAACTTGCCTTTTTGGCCTTATTCTTTGTCTTTTTTTGCTAAACCTTTAGCAAATTAACATTGGTTCACAAAAATAAGGGAAGTTTATATTAGAAATAATTTTGCATATCAAAAAGTATATGTAATTTTACACGCTGTTTTCATGGGGCAATCCCTATGAAAACATTTAAATTGAATAATAATAACCTATTTTTATAAAAGCAATGAAAAGTAATGTAAAAAATGCCGAAGGTAAACTCGGTGTATTGGTTGTAGGTCTTGGTGCGGTTACTACCACATTCATGACCGGTGTTTTGATGGCTCGCAAAGGTCTTGCTAAACCTGTTGGAGCAATGACTCAATATGACAAAGTACGTGTTGGCAAAGGTGCCGACAAAAAATACCTCAAATATGATGAAATCGTGCCTATGGCAAAACTTGACGACATCGTGTTTGGTGCTTGGGATGTATATCCTGAAAACGCTTTCGAATCAGCAATGAACTGCCAAGTTCTTAAAGAAAAAGACATCCTTCCTGTTAAGGACGAACTTGAAAAAATCGTTCCTATGAAGGCTGCTTTCGACAAGAACTTCGCAAAACGTCTTGAAGGCAACAACGTAAAAGATTGCAAAGACCGTTGGGACATGACCGAACAACTTCGCGAAGATATCCGTAACTTCAAAAAAGAAAACGGCGTAGATCGCATCGTAGTTCTTTGGGCGGCTTCTACTGAAGTTTACGTTCCAGTTAACGAAAAAATCCACTATACACTTGCTGACCTTGAAGCAGCAATGAAGGCTAACGATGTAGAAAACATCGCTCCTTCTATGTGTTATGCTTATGCTGCATTGGCTGAAGGCGCTCCTTTCATCATGGGTGCTCCTAACACCACTGTTGACATCCCTGCTATGTGGGAAATGGCTGAAAAAACTAAATTACCTATCGCAGGTAAAGACTTCAAAACAGGTCAAACTCTCGTTAAATCAGGTTTCGCTCCTATCATCGGCACTCGTTGCCTAGGTCTTGCCGGTTGGTTCTCAACTAACATCCTCGGTAACCGTGACGGTCTCGTTCTTGACGAACCTGCTAACTTCCGTACAAAAGAAGTTTCTAAACTTTCTACACTCGAATCAATCCTTGTTCCAGAAGAACAACCCGATCTATATACTGACTACTACCACAAAGTTCGTATCAACTACTATCCACCTCGCAACGACAACAAAGAAGGCTGGGATAACATTGATATCTTCGGTTGGATGGGTTACCCAATGCAAATCAAAATTGACTTCCTTTGCCGCGACTCTATCCTCGCTGCTCCTTTGTGTCTTGACCTCGTATTGTTAAGCGACTTGGCTGCTCGCGCTGGACGTTGGGGTACTCAACGCTTCCTCAGTTTCTTCCTCAAGAGCCCAATGCACGACTACACTAAGGGTGAAGTTCCTGTTAACCACCTCTTCCAACAATATGCTATCCTTAAAAACGCAATCCGTGAAATGGGTGGCTACGAAGCAGATCAAGAAATTGACTAATATGTATCAGCGTTAAACGCTACACTGATAAATGCCACAAGGGACTGTGAAATCACAGTCCCTTGTTTATTACACAAAACACATTCCTCTTTTTTTAAATAAGCATTTTTCTACAACCATACTACCATATACATATATTAATACACTCATGCGCAACCAAACGAAACACGCATTAACAAAGGATTCTCTTATCCCTCCCCTGTCTTGTTAAAAAACACTAAACCCAATATTTTTTTCGTAATTTTATTGGGAAAATAAAATCCCAAAACTATCTTTGTACTGTGTTTTTCATAGTATTAAATTAAGATTAAGGTTTCATGCCTGTTGCGTTGCGAAACGCGACAGGTTTTTTTATTTTCATTATCGCATATTTTTCGATTAAAGCAACCTTAACTTTGCATCAGATTCCTCATATAACCAAACTTTTGACTTTACATTTTCTTTACATTTTAATCCCATAACTTTACAAAAACTTAACACACTATGTCAGCCACAGTTCTTCTATTAATCATCTTTGAATATTCAGGAGTATTATTTGCCATCATTGCCGACCTTTGCAGTGGGCTACACAAGGCACGAATAAATAACATTCCTCGCACCTCGCGCGCCTTGCGTCGCACTGTTGACAAAATCGCTCGATACTTCAACACATTGCTCGCACTCACCATTCTCGACGCAATGATTATTGCCGGAGTAATATACTTGCAATCATCGGGAATTGCCGTCCTTCCCGTCGTACCCATCTTCTCCTTGCTCGGAGCAATTGTTCTAACCATCATTGAAATCAAAAGCATCTGCGAAAAATCAGAAGAAAAAGGAGACCTCTCACAAGCCACAAAAACAATACGAGAGTTGCTTGAATCTCCATCACTAAAAACCGTCCTATCCCAATTAGAAAAAAAAGAATAAGTATTATCCAAAATACATCTACAAATTAAACATTTTAATAGCCAAAAACCCCAAAAAACACTAAAATTCAAGCAAATCCCCTTTTTTTTGATTATTTTTTTGCATTTTTGAACCTCGTTGTCTAAATTTGTTACTTCAATCATTAAATCAACTAACAATCTAAACCAATTTCTCATGAAAAGAATCTACACTCTTTTGCTCGCTATTTCAGCAGTCATTGCTGCAACAGCGCAACCTTATCTTGTAGGTCACCGTGGTAGCTATTGGGGTGTTGAAAACACCTCCGAAGCATTTATCAATGGTGCAAAGAAAGGCTATGACTATCTTGAAACCGACATCAAAGTAACTAAAGACGGTAAATTTGTTTGTTGGCACGACGACAACCTCACTAAAGCGTCAGGAGAACCGGCTATTGCTTCTAACACGCTTTCTTATCTCAAATCACAAAAACTTACTCAAACACGTGGTGGCGTAACTTATACCGGTTATATCTGTACATTTGAAGAATATCTCGATATTTGTAAGCAATATGGTGTAGCTCCTGTGATTGAATTTAAATGGGCTACAGGTATCAACTCTAATGACCAATCAAACATTCCGGCCCTCATGAAAATCGTTGAAGAAAAAGGGTTCCGTAACAACTGCTACATCTTCACTTCAATGAAAAACTGTCTCACTTACGTGAAGAAAAACTATCCCGATGTGGAAATCATGCTTCTCGTTTACGATACAAGCTTCGATAGCAGTTTAAGCTGGTGTAAAACCAACAACTGCCACATTGGTCCGGGCGTAGGTGATGGCATCACCAAAGCCGGTGTACAAGCATATCACGATGCAGGACTTTTGGTTAACGCTTGGTCATGTAACACTAGCTCCAGCTATAAAACTTATGGCAACTATGGCTGTGACTTCATCACTACCGACTACCTTGACCCTGCCGACCTACCAACACTGTCAACTCCAACTACAATGCTTGGCAATATAAAAACCGACAAAAATGAGGTTTCTTTAACTGCAGGCGTTGGCGAATCAGTTTATGCCGACATCACTGTTTCAGGTTCTAACATGAGTGGTGCTATCAGCGTTTCTTCAAGCAACTCTGTTTTCACCGTTAAAAACAACACTACAGTATCATCAGGCACTCTCAGCGGTAAAGTGCGCGTAACATTCAAACCCACTGCCGAAGGTGTTTCTACTGGCACTATCACTCTTAAAGGCACTACCAAAGCCGGCAAAGAAGTTACAACTACTGTTGCCGTTACAGGTAAATGTAGCCTCAAATTCAACGAAGTGTGGAACTATAGCGAAAACTCAGGCAACACTCCTTCAGGAACAAACTGGGCAAGCGACTACACTGCTATCCGTAACATCGCTTATGGCAATGGCAAACTTTATACTATCAACGCATCAGCAGGAACTATCACAGTTATCAATGCTCAAACAGGAGCAAAAATCAAAGACCTCAACACTTCTGGCATCAGTGGTGGCACATTCGCCGTAATGGACGCTCAAGTTGTTGATGGCAAATTGGTTGCTACAAACCTTTCTACCGCTTCGGCTCTAAACGCCAAAGCGTATGTGTGGGATACCGACAACTCTGCTCCTCGTGAAATCCTCAACACTACCGACCTCGGTGGTTGCACTCGCGTGGGCGACTGTATGACTTTCGAAGGCTCTCTCAACGACGGATATATCTTGTTCCTCTCAGGCGGCACAATCCTTAAATATAAAGTAACTAATGGTGTTGCTGCAAGCACTCCTACCACTATCACTGTTAGCGGAGTTGACGCCACTACTTCTCCTCGCATTGTTCCTAATGGCGACGGTAAATATTGGCTCATTGGCCGTGGAATCTATCCTACTTTGGTTTCTTCAAGCGGTAGCGTTGAAGTCACCCTCGACTCTGACGTGCTCAACGGCATTATCGACGGCAACGACTTTTATCCTTTCAAATTCAAAGGTAAACAATATGCTTTCGCTACAACCTATGCAACAGGTTCTTCTACATTGACAGCTTGCCGCGCCGTCCTCATCGACGCTTCTAATGGTTGGAACAACGCTATCAACGTAGGCGAATATCCTACCAATGGTCTTGGCACTACTCGCAACACTACACTCAGCACAGGCATCGAAGTTGACGTAAACGGCACCGAAGGCATTGAAATGTGGGTTAACTGCTGCATGCAAGGTATCGCCCACTATCGCTATGGAGCTGCAAAAGTTCACACTACCGAACCTACTTTGAGCGTAAGCCCCGCTTCTCTTTCATTTGAAGCCTACACAGGCGAAACTGCTACTAACAAATTCAACGTATCGGGCGTAAACCTCACCGGCAACATCTCAATCGCTGTTTCAGGCACTAACGCTAATATGTTCTCTGTTTCAAGCTCTTCAGTTTCAGGCTCAGGCGAAATCACTGTTACATATGCACCTACTGCCGTAGGCAACCACTCTGCTACTATCACAGTTTCGGCTACAGGTGCAACTTCTAAAACTATCGCATTGACCGGTACTGCTACCGAAAAACCATCAGAGCCACAAATTGCTGTTGGTCTCACTCGCATCTGGCAAAATACTTCAAATGTGCCTGGCACTCCCGGTGGTGGAGATGTTCGTTTTGCGGCAGTTTCTAACGGTCACCTAATCGCTGTTGACAAAGCAAATGGTAAAATTATTGAATTGACCGAGACAGGATATTCTGATTACTACGACTGCACATCAGATCTTGCTACTCATTGGGGTGGTGCGGCAATGGGTCCTGCTATCGCTTGCGACGATGCCGGCAATATCCTCATTCAAACAGGTTGGTCAGCTGCCGTATCAGGTAGCAACTTCGTTATCATTTCGGCCGACTTGAAAAATACTTATAAACTCGACCTCTCAGGCATCGAAGGTTATACCCCATATCGTGTTGACCAAATCGGGCGCATTCGTGGTAACATGCTCAGCGACGAAGGTGGATATATTATCCTCACTCCTAACACAATCAACAACGCTCTTGTTACTAAGATTGTGAATGGTGAAGTTGACGCTGAATACTCTCAAGTGGCAAACAATGGTGGTATCGCACTAACCACTTCTTGTATGGCTCAACCTGCCTTTGAAACTGTTGCCGAAATCGATGCTCTTATCGAAGAAAACGGCGACCTCTCAAATGCATTTATCATGCGTAACCGCAGCTATCCCGAAAACATTTACTTCTGGAATGCCGACAACTCTGCAATGGAAGCCACTACATTCACTAACAAAACTACCGAAGGTTACACTACAAGAAATGCATCGGTTGAAGGTTTTGACTGGTTCAAGATTGGCAACACATCTTACTACATCTTGCCTTTGACTACCGATGGCACAACCAACACTCGTGGTATTGCTTTCGCAATCTTCGATCAAGATGGTGAAATCGTTGCTTACCACACTGAAAACAACAAAACAGGCATCGGACAAGGTATGGGTAGCTTCATCGCTGTTCCTTATACAAGCACATCGGTTTACATCTACCACTTCGTGGCCGGTACTGTTGCCGAAAAATTCACTTTCGCTGTTCCCGGAACTTCAAGCATCGAATGTATCGAACAAATCGAAAACGAAAACGCTCCTATCGAATACTACAACCTTCAAGGTGTGAAAGTTGCCAATCCTTCAAACGGCATCTTCATCAAAGTACAAGGTAGCAAAGCATCAAAAGTTCTCGTGAAATAATGCATAATTCATAATGCATAATTCATAATTAAGAGGCTGTGTTAAGTTTTTTTTGACACAGCCTCTTGTTTTTCGAAGAAAAATAGGAGGAACAATGGCACCAATGAGCGCAGCAACTCTCCTCTTGAAAATTGCTAAGCAATTTTTAGGAGGAACAATGGTGCCAATGAGGGCAATAACTCTCCTCTTGAAAATTACAAAGCAATTTTTAGGAGGAACAATGGTGCCAATGAGGGCAATAACTCTCCTCTTGAAAATTACAAAGCAATTTTTAGGAGGAACAATGGTGCCAATGAGGGCA
>JAFQSX010000001.1 GCA_017409345.1 Muribaculaceae bacterium
ATATGACTCAAGAGATAATTGCAATGCAATAATCGAGACTGAAACAAATCATCTGATTACCGGATGTAAAAACACCATAATCCCTAATTCAGTAACAAAGATTGGCGAAGATGCGTTCAGCGACTGCATCGGCTTGACATCAATCACAATCCCCAATTCGGTGACTGAAATTGGCAAAAGGGCGTTCTATGGTTGCTCTAGCTTGAAATCGATTATAATTCAGAATCCCGATGTAATAATTGACGAAGATGCAATCCCCGAAGAGGTTGAAGTTATTGTAGAAATATAATCTATCGCTCTTGGGTTCCTCTAAAGAGGCGTCTATTTCTGACTAAAATAACACATTAATATGCAAAGCTCTGGAAAACGAAGCGTATGCAATAATCTGGAATTGAGGGCATTGTATAAACCCTTAGGAGTAGGCACAAAAAAAATTGATTGTCATCCCGACAACCAATCTTCTTAACCTTAAATCTAATACCATGAAAAACACGATGCAAAGGTATAACTTTTTATGTTATAAAACATACTTTTCTATCACATAATTCATTTTATTAACATTTTTTACCTCCATTATTCTAAAAAGTTAAATAAATTAACCAAATACACACTTTTTTCTTTAATCCTTTTATGATTCAAACAAAAAACACTATCTTTGTGTCAGTTTAACGAGTATCAACTCTTTTATTGAACACCTATACTTTTAGGGTATTTCTAATATATAGATAGATATGACTAACGAAAAGAAACAATATTGTTATGAATATTGGCGTCCATCAGTGGCTACCGACTGCGTGATTTTTGGTTTTGATGGCAAAAAATTAAAAATTCTTCTCATTGAACGCAATTTAGAACCATTCAAAGGCTATTGGGCTCTACCGGGTGGATTTCTTCGTGAAAGCGACAAGACTGCCGAAGATTGCGCTCTTCGCGAACTGAAAGAAGAGACTAACTTGGAAATTACCCCCGACCGATTGTGGCAATTGGGCATATTCTCTGAAGAAAAACGCGACCCTCGCAATCGAGTCATTTCTCTTGCTTTTTATGCACTTGTCAAGCCAAGCGATGTTAAAGGTGGCGATGATGCTGCGCAAGCACAATGGTTTGACATTGACAATGTTCCCCAATTGGCTTTTGATCACGCACAAATTCTCAACAAGGCTCGCAACGCAATCAAGCAACAAATACATTTTGACCCCATTGGATATGATCTTCTTGGCGAAGAGTTCACTATACCGCAAGTGCAAACATTATACGAAACAATTCAAGGCGTAACCTACGACCGACGCAATTTTGCTCGAAAAATTCAATCAAGCGGAATCCTTATCCCTCTTGGGAAAAAAGTAGAAGGAACATCTCACAAAGCCCCGCAATTATTTGCTTGCGATAAAACAATCTTTAAAGAAAAGGCTCGTCAATTAAAATTTGAGACAAAGAAATAATATTCAACAAATGATATGACTGACACCATCAATCGCGAAATAAAATCAATGTTAAATGAAGGTCATAGCGAAAATGATATCGTTAATTACCTTATGACCATTCATGGGATAGACCTCACTCTTGCTCAAACAATGGTTAAGCGCATCAAATCAGCCATTGCCGAAGAGAGCAGTCCAAAATCTCCGTCAAAGATTAAAGATTTCTCACTGGTGTTTTTCACGACTTTAATTGGCTTGGCAATCATAGCCGCATTAGGTTATTTTATATGGAATCGCATTGCAACGATTATTGATGCACTCGGTTAACATTCCGTCGATTCTCTCAAATACAAAATGGTGTGTCATCTATTGTGACACACCATTTTTACATTATAATAAATTTCTTATGCGACTCCGGGTAGCATCCACATGGCAATATGAGTTAATATCATCAATACAACTAGAATTATTGAGAGTTCGGGACGTTGTCGATAACACACCCAAGCCATCACTGCCGAAGCAACAACATACAAGGGGTATATCATTATAAATAATCTGATTTCCTCATATTGCGAAGCACTACAATCAGTTACAATAATGGGTAACACTGCAACCGGCAACGCAGATAAAACTATTACCAATTTCACCCATAGTGGAAACTTCTTTTTTACTATGCTATCGTTCATTTCGCTTTCTTTTCCTCTTTTTCTCGTTGCTTATCGGAAAGATAGGCTGCAACGGTAGCCTTAATACCTTTTTCAAGCGAGAATTGGGGATTAAAATTAAAATCTCGCTTAGCATCACTCACATCACACGACCAATTGCGTTGTTTCATTATTTTAAACTTGTCGCGATTGAGTGTACTTGCTTGCATTTGAGCAGCAGCCCATTTTTCGGCAAAATAAGACGCAATATACACTATCCACATCGGCAACTTCACAGGGATTACCCATTTGCCACCCAATTCTCGTGCCACGATATCGCGAAACTCTTTTTGTGTATAACTTCGATCTTCCGAAATGATATATTTCTTCTTTACCACACCGGCATCGTAGGCATCAAACATGGCATTTACTAAATCCTCTACATATATAAATGTAAGCAACTGCTTGCGATACCCGACACCAAAATCCCAATGCGAGTCTATGCTTTTTATCATCATGAGATAATCCTTTTCATGAGGACCATACACCCCGGTTGGACGGAAAATAATATAAGGGAAATCTGGAACTGTTTCAAGATATGTCTCAGCCTTAATCTTCGACAGTCCATATCGTGTATTTGGATTTGGAATAGTTTGTGATGTGATTGGAGTATAATTTTTCTCATCACCCATACCCAATGCGCTTAGACTACTCATAAACAAAAACCTATGAGGGACCTTGTCAATATCACGCAACACCTCAACAAACGAGCGAAGATAGTTATAGTTTATGCGATTAAAATCAAAATAATTGGCACACTTCGTTGCTCCAAGGTTATAAATAATGAAATCCCACTTTTCCCCCTCGGGCAAAGCCTCTTTAAGTGATTGCGCCATCGACTCCTCATCTCCATAGTCGAGCACCACAAAATGAAGTCGCTCATCAGTGAGATAACGGCGAGATGTTGATTCACGCACAGCCACATAAGTGTCAAAACCGCGACGCAAACCCTCCTCGGCTATAAACCCACCGATAAACCCACCGGCTCCCACCACCAAAAGTTTCTTGCTCATATTATATATACATTAAATTCACCACAAATATACTTATTTATATCTATTTAGACAACTTCGCGATTTTATAAACAACGATAGTTATACGTAAAAACCATTGATATTTGAGAGCAATCACACCACACTCTAACGATGTTTTTGATAAAAACTTTGTCTTTTGGCATTATTTTTCGCTTAAAAAATCGCAAAAATGGGGTGTTTTAGTGGCTTTTATGCTTGATATTCGTTTTGTTTCCGTAAATTTGTGGAAATTTTTTGTTAATTGCAATCACTATGTGGTTGAAATATGTTATATAATCAATGAAAATAGCTCTCATAGGATATGGCAAAATGGGTAAGACGATTGAACGCATTGCCCTCAATCGTGGACACGAAATAGTGTGCACCATTGATATAGATAATCCACAAGACTTTGACAGCGATGCCTTTCGCAGTGCCGATGTGGCTATCGAATTCACCACTCCTGCCACTGCTGTGGATAATTACTACAAGGCGTTTGCCCAAGGTGTCCCGGTGGTGAGCGGCAGCACCGGGTGGACTGCTCGTATGCCCGAAATCAAGGCGTTGTGCGACGAAGGTAAGGCCACTTTCTTTTGGACTTCAAACTATAGTCTCGGTGTGAATCTATTCTTTGCGCTCAACAAATACCTCGGTCAGTTGATGGATAATTTCAACAACTACACTCCTTCAATGAAGGAAATTCACCATATTCATAAACTTGACCACCCAAGTGGTACTGCTATCACTCTTGCTGAAGGGTTGATTGAGAAGGTGGCACGCATAGATGCTTGGACCGAAGATGAAAATGCTCCCGCCACATCGCTCCCCATCTACCATGAACGCGAAGGCGAGGTGCCCGGCACTCACATCATCGCATGGGATTCTGAAGTTGACACTATCACTATCGAACACAAAGCAAAAAGCCGTGAGGGATTTGCCCTCGGTGCCGTTGTTGCAGCCGAATGGGTAAACGGACGCAAAGGATTCCTCACAATGGACCAACTTATGCACGGATTAATTAAAAACTCACATCTTCTTGATATTAAATAATATGGACAGCAAAGCAATTCTTGAACATATAAAAAAACGAGTTAAAGAAACCAAAGTAACTCGTTGGATAAGATTTGGCCTCGTTGCCCTTCTATTCTTTGCGTGGGTAGCATGGATGGGTGATTGGTGGTTGTCAATCTTCATCTTCTTGTTATTTGACATCTATATTACCGGTTTCATCCCCTTTGATTGGTGGAAAAAGAGCAAAAATAAAGTTGTCAGAACGATAATGAGTTGGGTCGATGCAATCGTTTATGCACTTATTCTCGTTTATTTCGTGTTTAACTTCATAGGACAAAACTATCAAATACCCTCTTCTTCTCTTGAGAAGACACTCTTGACCGGTGATTATCTATGGGTAAATAAGATGGTATATGGCCCTCGTGTGCCTATGACACCTGTTCATTTTCCATTGGTACACAATACACTTCCCATTGTCAACACCAAAAGTTATCTTGAAAGCCCATCTCTTGAATATCGCCGATTGAAAGGGCTTCGCAATGTAGAACTTGGTGACATCGTGGTGTTTAACTTCCCTGCAGGTGACACCGTGCCATTAAATGTGCAAAATCCCGACTATTATACTTTAGTAAAAATGGTGGGACGCAATACTATCAAATATAACACCGATGAATTTGGAGAAATCGTCTATCGTCCTGTTGACCGTCGCGAAAATTATGTAAAACGCTGCGTGGGACTTCCCGGACAAAAGTTCCAAATCAAAGAAGGTGTTATCTACATTGATGGTAAAGCACAAAAACAACCCAAAGATGTGCAATTTAACTATATTCTACAAGCCAAAACTCCATTTACCGATGCCGAATGGGAAGACCTCGGAGTGGCAGTTGAAGATCGTGTTATTGCCGATTTAAGCAATCCCGATGTTAGAAATGGGATTTTTGCAACGGGATTTGATGTAAACAAATATATCTACATGCCTCCGTTGACTTCTACAATGGTCGAAAAGATAAAAAACAATAGCAATATTGAGAAAATCGTAAAATTAGGAGATTCGGCTCTTGGAAGGGTTGAATACCTCTTCCCCGATGTGGTTTCTAATGGCTGGACAAGTTATAACTATGGAGGTGAAGAAGGATTGGTTATCCCTAAAAAAGGTATGACTATCGACCTCACCGAAGACAACTGGCACCGCTATAATCGTTGTATTCGCAACTACGAACACAACTACGATGCATATCTTAAAGATGGAAAGGTATATATCGGCGGTAAACCCACCGACAAATATACATTCAAAATGGATTATTACTTTATGATGGGAGATAATCGCGACAATTCGCTCGACTCTCGTTTCTGGGGATTTGTTCCCGAAGATCACATCATCGGTACTCCAATGTTTATTCTCATTTCATTTGATAAAGACAAAAACTTATTTAATGGAGGCATCCGTTGGAATCGCATATTCAAAGGTGCCAACCCTGATAAATAAATGTCATCACATCTCATCAAATATGATAAAACCCTAGTGCTGCCACCCGCCCTGTGTGGCAGCATTGGTTATTATGCATTAATGGCAAGTCATCGTGATGTGGTTATTGATAGATATTGTCGATATGACAAGCGTCGCAAACTCATGCACCGTTACGATATTGCCGATGTAAATGGCCGATTAACTCTGACCATACCTATTGTAAAACCACACTTTGGCACCGGTGCCACATGGAATGAAGCAGGAGTTTCAGCCCACGGAGCGTGGTGGAATATCCACAAAGTGGCGCTATGGTCGGCCTATGGTCGCACTCCTTTCTTTGAATACTATATAGACGAATTGATGCCCTATCTGCAACCTCGCGATGGCATTCAGCCCGAATCATTGATGGACCTCAACATAAGCATCGATGCAGTTATTCGTCGCATTGCCGGCATCGAGAGCAACGTCCGTTACGAACTCACCCCTGAAGAAAAAGAACAACTCAAAAAAGCTGATATACAAACCCCTCCGGCTTCTCAAGCCACCTCCCCTAAAACAGGTGAGGACTGTTCTAATGAAACACTGCAACAAAAGCAGTGCTCCCCTTTATTAGGGGAGCTGTCGCTTGCGACTGAGGGGTATTCCAATAACCAAACCCCAACATCAATAAAAGACCACCGAAACGACGACTTCAATCTCGCCACTCCTGTGGAATACTACCAAGTGAGAGCCGAGCAACAAGGGTTTATCCCCAACCTCACAATCCTCGACCTCATCTTCAACATGGGACCTGAAACACCCCTCGTACTGAAGGAAATCATTGAAAATAATATATTATAACAATTAAAGTCCTTAGACCCTAAGAATCTTAAAGACTTTAACTGCTTATTTCATTTAGCCTACTCGTGAATAGCGGCGAGGCCTCCTTGGGCAGTCTCTTTATATAGACTCGGTAGGTCGTGACCTGTTTGCTTCATCACCTCAACGATGCGGTCAAATGTGACGGTGTGTTTGCCGTCGGAGATTTGCGAATAAAGATTTGCATCAAGCGCACGCGCCGCTGCCATGGCATTGCGTTCGATACACGGAATCTGAACCAATCCACACACCGGGTCGCAAGTCAATCCAAGGTGATGTTCAAGCCCCATTTCGGCACTATATTCGATTTGTGCAGGAGTACCACCAAATAGTTGGCATGATGCAGCGGCTGCCATAGCACACGCCACCCCTACTTCGCCTTGACACCCCACCTCGGCTCCCGATACCGACGCATTTGTTTTCACCACATTGCCAAATATCCCGGCAGTGGCAAGCGAACGTAGAATGCGATCTTCAGAGAACCCTTTTGAAGTGTGAAGATGATATAACACAGAAGGAACGATGCCACACGACCCACAAGTGGGAGCCGTAACGATTTGTCCACCGGCAGCATTCTCCTCGCTCACGGCAAGAGCATAAGCATAGGTCAATCCTCGGCTTTTAAGACTACCTGTGTAACCTTGTGCATGCACATAATAAGTCACAGCCTTGCGACGCACTCCAAGTCCACCAGGCAATACCCCTTCAGCCTCGATGCCACGCTCCACCGCGGCTTTCATCACATGCCACACCTCGCGAAGATAGTCCCATATCTCCGGCCCTTCGCATTGCTCCACATATTCCCAATAGTTATGTCCGGTCTTTTCGCACCATGCTTGTATATCGGCAATACGCGTCATCTCATACACATGGTTATGCACTCGCGATTGCCCTTCCTCGGCTATATCACCGCCGCCTATGGAATACACCACCCATTCATCTATAACCTTACCCATGCCATCAAGCGCTTCAAACTTCATCGCATTGGGGTGGAATGGAAGAAAAACGTCGGGCTTCCACACAATCTCAGTGGGCGCCACAGGAGTGAGCACATCAAGTATCGCCTTGTCGGTCAAGTGACCTTTTCCAGTTGCAGCAAGCGAACCATATAGAGTTACGCAATAACTTGTTGCGCCACCGGTGCGAGCCAAAAATCTCTCAGCCGCACGCTTAGGTCCCATCGTATGACTACTCGACGGACCAATACCTATCTTATAAATCTCTCTTATCGATTCCATATACTTCATCTTTTATTTTCCTCAAAAATACAACACTTTTCATTTAATTGCAACATATTAAACAAATACATAATTTTTTCATCACCTCATACATATAACAATATTTATCCCAAAAACGATAACCATTATGGATTAATTATGCTGTTTTTATATCAATAAGTAGTAATATATGGATATTATTTGTTATATCTTGCACCATAATAGTAATATACGACTATATGAATGGCAAATTTACAACAAATCAAGATATCATCTTAATGCTCAGCAAACGCATTAAGGAATATCGCCTTGCAGCACGAATCAGTCAAAAAGAGATGGCTGAAAAATCGGGAGTTGGATTGGCTACAATTAGTCATTTCGAGCAGGGTGTAAATCAAAATCTGACACTAAATAATCTAATTTCGCTCTTGCGTGTAATCGGCATGGAGCAACGCCTCAATAATCTATTGCCTGAACTACCAATGCCACCTATGACTTTGAAGCAGATAAATAAGTATATCCCTAAACGAATGGACAAATAAGATTTCAGACGAAATCAATTATAGAATCAACGAGAAAACGAACAAAATAACAATTTAATATTATAAATCCAAACTGACAATGAATGGGCAAGAGTGCCATTCATTAACAGTTCCTCTTTTTGAAATAGGTACAATTAAAAAATGAAGTTCTTCATTCTTTTGTGATTAATACGTCAACGGCTCTATAAATGGCCTGATTAAGTTAAAAATTCCAATAGACATAACTCCAACGAATGTGACATTACCTTAATTTTAATCCATACATACTGTCCCAAAATAAACTTTTAGTAAAACTAAGTACTATTCTATAACAAATTGAAGAATTACATCTACAATATAAATCTAATAAAATATATAATGGATTTGATTGAGATTATATGTATGACGTACTACATTTTAAAGAGCATCTATTTAATCAAGGGCATATTTCAAAAATCCCGAAGATGAACAAAGGAGGGTGATTCCCTCCTTTGTTATTTGAACTTTATTTTGCCATTTTTCCACTCAATACCAATAAGTGAATTATCTATAAAATAAAGTTTTATTCCTTTTGTATAAAAATTTCTGCAATCAGCGAAACCTAGAGGAGTTTTAATATTATATAAAGGTTTATAAGGCTCTTCTCCATAAGCAAGACTACACATTTCCTTGGTGAAGCCAAATCTGACTTCTCCACTTGATATTATATCACCAATTTCTTTTCCATAAAGTTTTACTAAAGCCTTATTTCTATTTCCATACTTTGCCATATGTTTATTCCATTTAGTTTGCTCATTGGCGTAAAAATCAGTGGTAAAATCTGCTAATTGTTGCTCAGACATAAAATAATTAAGCAACTTTTCAGAATATGGAATAAACAACGTATCAATAATTTCATAACCATAAAATTCTGCTCCATAAGTTAAAGTGGATTTATATATTGTTGTAGAATCTGGAACCAATCTGATGTATGGCAATAAGTTCCCATACTTTGATATTGCGTTGCGTCTATGAAAGGCATTGTAGTCATCGCCTAAGATAATGGGCAAATATTTTATATCAACGAATTTGGCTTTAAAAAAACACCATGTATTACCACCGATTTGACCTTCTGAAAAAGATGTGCAACAATTAGGCCAAGCATATTTGGATGGAGCCGGAGCATTATTGCACCCTCCTCCATATAATATTTTATATTCAAATTTAGTAACATTATCAGTTACATTATAATGATAAGTGGGTGCGTTATCTTCACTTGAATATTTAGAAGGAAGTATTTTATTATTAAACCAAAAGGTTCTTCCTGCCCATAAGGTATTAATACTATCAACAAATGAGATAGTATTCTCACTAGTAACTTGTGCATTTACAAGCAATTTTGAAAATGCAATGATTAAAAACATTCCAAACGCAAATCTTTTGTGTTTCATATAAAAAGCAATTTACAACAAAGGTACAAAAAATAATAAATAGGCATACTAAGACAATGCAAACGTATATCTCAAGAAAATCACTAGGTGTAAACCAAAATTTGACACCAAATAATCTAATTTCGCTCTTGCGTGTAATCGGCATGGAGCAACGTCTCAATAATCTATTGCCACTCTTTTAATGAGCATATTTCATTTTTGATGTTAAAAATATTACATTCTATTGTTTTATTGCAAAATTATTTCTAACTTTGTTACCTCCGTAAATTTTACCACCGTAACAAAACAAAAGAATTATGAAGTTTTATAACAGAGAATTAGAACTTGAAAAACTACGTAATATGCGAGAATTGTCCTACTCTGACCATTCTCGCCTAACCGTTGTAACCGGACGTCGTAGAATTGGAAAAACGTCACTAATTATAAATTCAATGGGCGATGACCCATTTGTTTACCTATTTGTTGGTCGTAAAAATGAGGCATCATTATGCACAAGTTTTTGCAAAGAAATATCTTCAAAACTAAATGTTTTTATGCCATCTATAAACTCTTTTCAAGAGTTGTTTTTATTCCTCCTACAACAGGGCGAGACTAAAAAATTCACGTTAGTAATCGATGAGTTTCAAGAGTTCTTTAATATTAATCCATCAATATATAGCGATATTCAAAATTATTGGGACCAATATCGAAAGAAAACTAATATTAATTTTATCGTAAGTGGTTCGATATATTCATTAATGGTAAAAATTTTCCAAAATTACCATGAACCACTATTTGGTAGAGCTGATATGCTTTTGAAATTAAATCCATTTTCAATTTCAGTTCTAAAACAAATTATGGGAGATTATCATCCCAAGTACACTAATGACGACCTTTTAGCTTTATATGCCTTTACTGGTGGTATTCCTAAATATATTGAGTTACTCGTCGATGCAAAAGCGTTAACCGTAAAGAAAATCATTCATGCCATATGCGACTCCGATTCACCATTTAAAGATGAAGGTAAACACTTGTTAATCGATGAGTTTGGCAAACACTATGGCACATATTTTTCTATACTTGATGCTATTTCCAATGGACGAAATACGCAACCCGAAATTGCAGCTTCTTTAGGCGATAAAAGCATTGGAGGACAACTAAATAAGTTGGTAGATACTTATGAGGTCATAAAAAAAATGCGCCCTATTTTGTCAAAAAAGGGTTCCCAAACTGTTAGATATGAAATCTCCGACATATTTTTACGTTTTTGGTTCAGATACTTCGAAGGAAATCGCACTCTAATAGAAATGAACCAATTTGAGTTGGTTGAACAAATTATTTTAGAGGATTACACCACTTATTCGGGTAAAATTCTTGAAGAATACTTCAAACAACAACTCATAGAAAGTAAACAATTTATAAACATAGGCTCATATTGGGAAGCTAAAAAAGGTTCAGAACAAAATGAAATTGATATTGTTGCGCTGAAAATTGAAAAGAACAAAGCGGTAGCAATTGAGGTAAAACGACAACGCAAAGAATTCAAACCTGAATATTTTGACAAGAAGGTGCAACACCTAAAAAACAAAGTTCTTCCTAAATATGATATTGAACAAATTTGTTTGTGTTTAGATGATATGTAAATTTATTAATTAACTCTCAATATTTTATGCGTAAAAACATTTTAAAATCAATCGTTGCCGGTGTTGCTGCCCTTATGGGGTTGACCGGTAGCGTAGATGCAGTGGCTCAAGCACCTGCTCGCACTTCAGTGACTCACCCCGAGTGGAGTCGTAATGCAGTAATTTATGAAGTAAATCTCCGTCAGTTCACCCCCGAAGGCACAATCAACGCTTTCATCAAAGAACTTCCACGCCTCAAAGAACTTGGAGTGGATATTCTTTGGTTTATGCCCATACACCCCATTTCTGAACTAAATCGCAAAGGAGAACTCGGCAGTTACTATGCAGTGAAAGATTATAAGGCCGTTAATCCCGAATTTGGCACTCTTGATGATTTCAAACGTGCCGTAGCCGAAGCCCACAAATTGGGGATGAAAGTGGTTATCGATTGGGTTCCCAACCACACCGGTTGCGACAACGCATGGGTAACAGAACACCCCGAATGGTATTCACGCGACAAAGATGGAAACATGTATGGCCCGTTTGACTGGACCGATGTGTATGAACTCAACTACGACAACTATTATATGCGTAAAGCAATGGTTGATGCATTAAAATTCTGGCTCACTGAAGTTGGCATTGATGGTTATCGTTGCGATGTGGCAATGGAAGTGCCTACCGACTTCTGGGACGACACTCGTCCTCAACTTCAAGCCGTGAAACCCGACCTCTTTATGCTTGCCGAAGCAAGTGTGCCTGCTTTACAACTCCATGGGTTTGATATGGGTTACAACTGGCCAATGAAAGATCTTTTCAGCGAAATTGCTGCAACATCAGGGCAATATACATTCCAAAAAGAGGGCGAACCAATGAAAACTTTCGCCACAAAAACCGCTGTGGCTATCGACTCACTCCTTGCCGACCAAGCAGCATCATATCCCATTGACTCTTACTTGATGAATATGATTACCAACCACGACCTCAACTCATGGGAAGGTACTGAGTTTGACCGTCTTGGCAACCTCAACAAAGCATTTGCAGTGCTTTCATATACTCTCCCCGGCATGCCATTGATTTACACCGGTCAAGAAACAGGCATGAACCGTGCATTTGAATTCTTCAAGAAAGACAATGCACCCCAATGGGAACCACGCAACGAATATTTCACTTTCTATCAAACTCTCAACAACCTCAAGCACAACAACCGTGCACTTCTTGCAGGTGAACAAGGCGGCAAAATGGTGCGTTACCCAACAACCGACAACAATATCTATGTATTCTCACGCACAGTGGGCGATGACGCTGTGTTGGTAATGGTTAACCTTGGCGCAAAAGCTCAAAAAGTGAAATTCACAGGAGAGACTCCATCAATCGAAGGTATGACCAACATCTTCGACGCAAAAGCAAAGAAACTCCCTTCAAAACTCAAACCCGGCGAATACCAAGTGTGGGCTAAGTAAAAGAAAAAAAAGGATAATAGGAAAGAGGAAAGAGAAATGCCATTCTTTTTCCTCTTTTTTCATTCTGCGAAAAGGGAAATAGAAACGAATAATGAAAAAAACAAACACAATTCCGCACTTCGCATTAAATAGATTCTGCATTAAATAAAAGACTCCCCATTCGACATATTTTGAAAAAACATAACATAATATATAGGGATATATGTTATGCCATCTCGAGTATAAACTTTTTGTTCATTAGACAATACATACGCCCGATTTATATTATATTCTTCTATTGACAAAAATTTATTCAAGGCACTATGCGTTGTATAATCTTTCCCGGATTTCACCTCAATAGGAATATTTGATAAATTATCTACATCATCAATCAAAAAATCTACCTCACCATTTTTCTTATTATCATAATAATATAGATTATATCCATGAGCCCGTAACTCTTGGGCTACTACAGTTTCATATACCGACCCAAGATTTATGCTCTTTACATCAGACATTACTGCCTTTATATTATTTCGATAAAAGATATTCGTCAAGATTCCAACATCATTAAGGTATAATTTCATGAGATTTTTCCCACTATTTTCAACCAATGGATAAGATGGCTTACTAACCGCTTTTACCTCAAGAGTTATGCCCGACGAAATAAGATATTCAAATTCATCTAAATAATCGTCAGTCCTCTTCCATTTCTTATCCTCTATTTCTTTTATTACCACTCTTTTCTTCTTATTTTCAAGATTAGAAGGTATCAAATCAAATATGCGCCGTATCTTCAATTTTTTATTATTCTCTTTCTCATACTTCAACGCATCTACTCCATACATCATATGCACCTCTTGCTGTATAGTCCTGAACTCCACAATATTTCGAGTTTCAACAAATTTTTCCACAGCTTGAGGCAAACCTCCTACCAACAAATATTTTTTGAAGAAATCCAACATTTTTTCGTGCAATGAAAGTGGTAACGATTCTTTTTGTTCGAAATAATTTCTCATTGCATCAATTACACTTTCGCTAACACCATTAGCGTATAAAAATTCCTCAAAATCCATCGGATACATTTGTTCTATTCTTAAACTGCCAATAGGTAATGACTGAACATTTTTCAAGGTTACCCCTAATAGCGAACCACTTGCAATATATGTATATCTACCTTCGCGCATAAGAAATTTCACAAGTGTAAGAAGATGATCATAGGCTTGTATCTCATCAATAAACACAAGCGTATTTTCTCGTTCTTTCATTTTTTTCCCGGCAAATACACCGAGAGCCATATAGAAATCATTTGTAGTTTTTGCATCGGCAAAAATGCGATCGCCGAGTTTATCCTCCTCCATATTTATCTCGATATAATTGGGGAACATTCGCTGCCCAACCCATCTCACAATATATGACTTCCCGATTTGTCTCGCACCATCTATGAGCAACATTTTATCAGAATTTGACGACAAATGTTCTTCAATTTGCTTTGCAATCTTTCTATACAACATAACTTATCACTTATTTTGATGCAAATATAACACTTATTTTTGAAAAAGGTGCGTTTTCCTATAAATTTTACCTCGAAAAAGGTGCGTTTTCCTATTTTTCTCGAAATAAAGCCTAAGCATATTATTTACAACATTATACATCACACTAAACACTCTTTTTTACTATAATTATCCCCAAAATGGTGCGTTTTCCTATAAATTTTACCTCGAAAAAGGTGCGTTTTCTTTCTTTTATTTATAATCTCATTCCATCGCTACAAATTCACCCAATAAATACTCAATCAAACACTGCTTAACACACTATTTGATGCTATACAATATTACATTTAACAATATTTAACTAAATGGGGGGGTAAAACGCACCTTTTTGCATAAATTTGTAGCCTTAAAGAGGTTCAGATTATTCGCTAATGATAAATTGAATTTATAGAACCTCTCTTGAATTTATAGAAGCTCCAAAAAAATAAAATTATGAAAGTTGAAAAAATGTTTTTGCGTGCTATGCAAATTTGCATGGTCTTAGCAATGTTTTGCGTATTTTATGCATGCAGTGAAGAAAATGTTACTCACGAGCCTGAACCTCCAACAGAAGACCCTGTTCCGGCAGGTGATGCCGGTGAAGTTGAGTTTGACATCACCAACAATAATAGCGAAGGTGGTAACAACGGTGAAGGCTCAGGAAGTGGCACAACCCCTGAAGACCCTGCAGTTGCCACTGCTGAAGAGGGTGTAGATATGACTATTAGTGCCAAAAGTTCTTACAACGATCCCAATGGAACTAC
>JAFQSX010000005.1 GCA_017409345.1 Muribaculaceae bacterium
TCTTCCCATTCCGAACAGAGAAGTTAAACCTCACCGCGCCGATGGTACTGCGAAAGTGGGAGAGTAGGTCACCGCCCCCTATCCGAGCCCCGACTCAGAAATGAGCCGGGGCTTTTTGTTTTAATCAACTTCGGGGGAAGGTTGGGACAACTAGGACCACTGGGACCACTAAGACTACTATTCCACTATGTCCTCTGGGACTATTATGTTAGACTTATACCCTCTAATTTGAGATTTAAGTGTGTAAAAATGTTAATGCGGTGCCGTTTAATAGATGAAACGTTGCTATATGTCAAGATGCGTGTGTTAAACAATGTCCAAGATATTAGCATGTTATGATATTTGTATATTTTTGTAAAATAATTTAATACCAATTTTAAAAATCTAAATCAACTAATATAAAACAAAATTTAAGTTATCATGAAAAAGGTATTTTCTTGTTTCCTTATTCTGTTACTTGCTTTACCGGTATTTGCCGCGGATATTATTTATGTGCGACAAAATAGTGGAGATACACAGTTAAGTATAAGCAGTATTAAGGAAATTACTTTCCCATCGGGATCTGTAGTTGTTACAATGACAGATGGCTCAACAAAAACTTATTCATCTTCAAATTTTGTATCTCTTCGTTTTGACGGAAAGATTAATGTGGGTATTGAAGGTGTAGAAGAAGGATTTGATGAAATTATTTATGATGGAGAGATTGTGAAAGCACCTCAAGAAGGAATTTCAGTTTATTCAACTGATGGACGCTTGATCCTTGCTACAGAGGAATCAATACTTGAGGTATCGTCTCTTTCAAATGGAGTTTACATTGTGAAATCGGGTAGTTTAACCACTAAAATTGTGAAATGATGAAAAAGAAAGTATTAACAGGCGCAGTATTGACATTGTCGGCACTTTCTTTGGCATGGGCTGCTGAAACAATGTGGATTCACAGAACCGACAATATAACTCTTGGATTGCCTATTACTATTGCTGATAGTGTGTCTTTGAGTGGAAATAATGTTGTGTTTACAGCAACAAATGGCGAGGTTAAAACAATGCCAAACACAGAAGTGTCGAAAGTTACACTTGGAGACCCCACAACAGTGGTAGAGGTAAAATATAATGGCACAGATGCCGAAATTATCAACCCATTTGCCTTTGAAGGAGTAACAGTAACCAAAACCGGGGCAGATGTGGTAGTGACTTCTACATCATTATCAGAGATTACATATGAATTGACCGGTACAACTACAACCGGTTCGTTTAAGGTTTATTCTGATACTAAATTTAATCTTGACCTTAATAATGTGAGCATCACAAATGATAATGGTGCGGCAATCAATATTCAAACAGGTAAGAAATGTACGGTTAATTTGGTAGGCACCTCAACACTTGCCGATGCAGCCTCATATACAACAGTTACAGGCGAAGACCAAAAGGGCTGTTTCTTCAGTGAAGGTCAAATCGTATTTGGCGGTACCGGAGTATTGAATGTTATAGGAAACTACAAACATGGTGTTGTCAGCGATGATTATATCGAAATGACATCGGGTACAGTCAACATCGTTTCAGCATTTAATGATGGTGTTCATGCCAATGACTATTTCTTGATGAATGGTGGTAAATTGACTACTAAGTCAACCGGTGGCGATGGTATTGATGGCGATGTAGGTTATATCGAAATCAATGATGGTACAATAGATATTAATCTTGCTACTGCCGACACTAAAGCGATTAAGAGTGATAGTATTATCACAGTTAATGGCGGAAATATCACCCTCACAGTGCCAGCAGCACAAGGCAAAGGGTTCAAAACCAAACAAACAATGACCGTAAATGGTGGTACAATCACAGCAAATATGACCGGAGATGTGGCTATCGTGTCAAACGATCCATCATATTGTTCGGCAATCAAAACCGATGTTGATTTTGTGCAAACAAACGGTACTATCAATATTACTCACTCAGGTGCAGGTGGTAAAGGTATTTCAGCAGATAGAAATGTAAATCTCCAAGGGGGAACACTTTCAGTGACTGTTACCGGTGGAAATGGTACATATACTAATACATCGGGAGTAACCGATAACTATGCTCCTACATGTATTTCGGCCGATAATAATGTAAATGTAAGTGGAGGAAATATCACTCTCAATGTTAAAGCAAACTCGGCAAAAGGTATCAAATCAGATGTTAATACTACAATCTCAGGCGGTACAATCACCGGTACATTGACAGGTAGCAGTGTCGTTGTGAATTATGACCCATCACATTGTTCATTGATTAAGTGTGATGGAAACTACACTCAAAATGGAGGTACAATCAATGCTACTCATTCGGGAGTAGGTGGTAAAGGTATCTCGGTTGATGGTGTTGCTACGTTCAATTCGGGAAATGTTACAATTACTACAACCGGAAGTGCAGCAACATATACAGCATCAACAGGAACAGACACTTATAGCCCAATATGTATCTCGGTAGATGGTAACTTAAATCTCCTTGGCGGTACATTTAATGTTAAATCAACCGGAGCCGGTGGTAAATGTATCAAGAGTGACCAACAAATCATTATGGGTACAATCAATGGCGAATCTCCCGAGATAACCACTCCATCTGTAAGCTCAGGTAACATGTCACAAGAGTGGAACTTCTCGCAAAATGGAGGAAATAGCTCAAGTTGGGTTACAACAGGTTCTCAAGGAGTAGAAGATATAGCATTGGCTAATGGCAAACTATATGCAGTGTGTCGTGGTTCAAGCGCAACAGATCACACAATCAAGATTATCAACGCCTACACCGGTTCACAAAGTGGAACATTGAACACTACTTCGTGCACAGCAGGTACATATAATTTAAGTTCGGTAGAAACACTTGGAAGCACTATCCTTGCATGCAACTTGGCGGCAAATACATCAACTAATTTAGTAATCTATAAGTGGGATAGCGATAGTTCAACACCAACAGTGTTGCTCAATGCGGCTCCTCCATGTACACGTGCCGGAGATGCAATGTCGGTTAGTGGAACAATGACAAATGGACGTATATGGTTTGCATATGGTAGCCAAGTATATTATTATACAATTTCAAATGGGGCTATCACATCAACTACTCCTACTACAATTAATTTGACTAAGAATGGCTCGGCTTATGAAATAGCGTCGGGGGTTCCTTATTCAAATATTACAGTAGAAAGCGATGGCTCATTCTGGGTGTCAAGTTCATTAGCAAACTATGCTGCAACACATTTCAGTTCAACAGGTGCTTATATCGAAGAAATGCCAAGCGGATTGGTTAATAATCAAGGAACAGATGTTAAGTTCTTCACATATAACGGTGTGAAATATGCAGCAGCATCAACTTATCTAAACACTACAAATACTGCAATTTCAGAAGGTGCAGTTTCAGTTGTCAATATGTCAACAAGTTCAGTAGAGGGAACGTATCCATCAAATGGTCTTGGTAGCGCACGTAACACATGTTTCCGCAATTCAGTATGCGTTGAAGCCGGGACAGATTACTACTATGTGTGGGTAAATGTACCATTCCAAGGTGTCGCTTGTTACAAATATGCTGAAGCGACAACTGAAGAAGGTGGTACAACCGAGGAGGATACTCCAACCGGAGAAATCGCACCATTGATAGTAACAGCTCAAACAACCGGAGCTCAATTTGGTAGTTCTTCATCAGGCGGAGGTCCCGGAGGAAATCGTCCAGGAATGCCAGGTAGTTCAACATCAACAAACGGTTCAACAAGTCCAAAAGTAATCAAGGCAATGTCGGCAATGACTGTTTATAGTGGCAGCTTTACAATTAAATCATCAAACGAAGGTGGTGAAGGGTTAGAATCAAAAACTACAATCACAATCAATGGAGGTAACTTTACATTTACAACTTATGATGACTGTATCAATGCTGCAAGTTCATTAACAATCAATGGAGGTAATCTTCGTTGTGTTGCTACCGGAAACGATGCAATAGACTCAAATGGCACAATGTCAATCACCGGAGGTCTTGTGTTGGCCAATGGGTCTCGTGACCCTGAAGAAGGTGTCGATGTGGATCAAGCAAGCAAATTGTCAATCACCGGTGGTACTGTAATCAACCAAAAAGGTAATATGTTGAACCTTACAACAACACAATGCAAAGTGCCGACAATTAAGTATTCATCTTCAATTTCGGCCGGAACATTGATTACTATTACAAATTCATCGGGCGCTCACATCTTGTCGTTCAAGGCTCCTCAAGCAATGAGTCAAGGTTGTTACATCACATTGCCCGAATTCAAATCAGGTAGTTCATATAAACTTTATACAGGTGGATCTGTCTCAGGTGGAACAGTATTTAATGAAGTGACAAAAGGTGGTTCATTCTCTGGAGGTACACAAGTGAAATCGTTTACAATTTCATCAAATTTGACTTCACTCTAACGATTTGAATATTTCTAAATAAGAAAAACTTTTTAGTAACACACAATGGAGCTAGTTCCATTGTGTGTTACTTTTTTATATGGTATGATTTTTCTTTTTGATTGTAGATATGTGTATTAAGGTGTTAAATGCGGGGATGGCTTTTATTGTAAATCGCAACAAAGTCTTTAATAATCCCTTTTATTTCATTAATTTCTTCAATAAATAGGACAAGATACAATTAATGAAATAAGGATAGTCGATTGTTTCAAATGGGAAGAATATCTTTTTTCTCATTCTTATGACGAAATTAAAAGATTTGTGCTATATTTGTGCCTCATTAAATTAAATAGGTGTATTTTATGAAAAAAATTTTACTATCAATTTTAGGTGGCATTATGTCGGTTTGTGCAATATCGGCTCAAACGACCATTTATGCTTATCGTAGTTTTCAAGCAAGTAATCCACAAACTGTAAAAAAAGGGCCAGTTAAGTTTTTAGCAACAGCCCCAAGTAACGTACAATTGATTGCTGATCAAACAAAAATGGGGTCGGTATATGCTGGAGAGTACTATAACTACAAGTGGTATGCACAAGTGACCCAATTGGGCACACAATCAACTCTTGAAGGATTATATACCATAGACTTAGTTGATGGAACGCGAACATTGATATCTACAGCAGGATCTCATCTGGTTGAGATGTGTTATGACTACTCAACAAATACAATGTATGGAATCAAGAATGGAGCCGAAAACCTTGTGACTCTTAATATTGAAACCGGCGAAACCTCAAGTATAGGTTATTTTAAAACAACTACCGGCTCATATATTTACATCTTGGCATTAGCAATCGACCTAGATGGACAAATGTATGCAGTGGGTATGGATGATATTTTCTATAAGGTTGATAAAACAAATGCCGTGTGTACAGCAATCGGTAGTACAGGTACGAATGCAGCATATACGCAAAGTATGACCTTCGACCACAATAATCATGTGCTATATTGGGCAAATAATGGCGATTATACATTGTATACAATAAATCTTGAAACAGGAGTTGCTACAGCAGTAGGAATAATTGGTGCAAATGGAGATGATAGTGTGTGTGCAATGATTATTCCATTTATTAATGTCGCTAAAGGCGCCCCTGATAGAGTTGTAGAACGTCGAGTAGAAGCACAAGGTAAAGATGTAGTTATTACATGGAAGAATCCTTCTATAGATGCACAAGGAGTAGCACTAACAGAGTTGACAGGAGTAAAAATTTATCGAAATGATGAGTTAGTAAAGACACTCTCAATGACTTCTGAAAATATAGGCAAAACATCAACATATACCGATGTGGCACTTGCCGATGGTAAATATTCTTATAAAATTGTAGCCGAAAACTCAAAGGGAGAAGGTGGTGTCGATAGTGAAAACGTAGATATATATATTGGCAAAAATGCTCCCGGACAAGTAAATAACTTAAAAGTATTGAGTGGAGATAATACGGCAATACTATCATGGGAAGCTCCTACTGAGGGATTGTATGGAGGAGAATATGATGTTAATAGTGTAACCAAATATATCATTACACGTACCAAAGGTTCTTCTTCAACAGAAATTGAAATATCAGATCCTGCAGTAACAACATATACAGATTCTCCCGGATTTGGTAAATATACTTATTCGGTTACTGCTGTAAATAATATGGGTAAAGGAGCAGAAACAACATATGGCGAAGTTGTTGTAAAACCAGCAGACTGGATTTTGATGATGACAGGTGAGGTTGTTGTAGAGAATGGTACTGAATATAAATTTTATGATGTATCTGGGCCAAATTCATATTATCCCAATTCACAAAATGATACACTTGTAATTCGTCCTACAAATGCAAAGTCAAAAGTAGTGGCTAAATTTACAAAATTCTCAATGGATACATATGCCGATTCATTGATTGTATATAACGGAATAGGAGTAGGTGGTAAGTTAGTTGGTCGCTATTCTGCAACGAGTGTGCCTTCTGACCTTGTAGAAGTGGAATCAACAAGTGAAGATGGAGCATTGACATTTGTATTCTTCTCTGATGTAATGAGCCGAGATGAAGGATGGGAAGCTACAATTGAAGCAAAAGAAAGTAAACAATATGATTTGGCCACAGTAGCATTGCAAGGAGATTTATATCCCGAAGAAAAGAAAACTTCGGAATATGTGTTAAAAATCCGCAATAAAGGTATGCAAAATGTAGGAGGAACTAGCTATAAGGTGAAATTGCTCGACGGAAACAATGTGGTTCTTGCAGAAGGTTCAGGTGTAGATGTAGCCTCAAATCAAGAATGTGAGATTAAATTGAGTTTTGAACCGACAACCGTAGGTGCTTTGACTATATATGCTGAAATCGAATATTCTGCCGATGAAGATGTTTCAAATAATAAGACTACAGCATTGTCATTGAATGTGCTCACTGCAGGAAGTAAGTTTATTGAAGTAGGTAATAGTGAAGACGAATTGTATGTTGTTCCTGCTTCATTTATGAGTGATGAAGGAGTGAGCCAAACAATATATTTTGCCGAAGAATTAGGAGATGGTGTAAAAGAAATGGAGTTAAAAATGATTTCATACCCATATTATAACGTTACAAGTAATTATGCTAATGTTCCGGTTAAAGTGTGGGTTAGTGAAACCGACAAGACATCGTTGGAAGATCGCAATCTTTATGCATCGGAAATGACATTAGTATATGAAGGAAATTGTCCTATATCAACAGGTGATTCTGAATGGAGCATTCCATTGTCAATTCCATATAAATATACCGGAAAGAATTTGGTAATTATGGTTTATAAAAGTGGAGTAGGTACAAACTCTATGGGAGTTACATTTAAGGGTACATATGGAGACTATTCAGATGTAAACAAACGTACGCGCAATGCTACTAAATACTTTGAAGATGATGTTATAGATTTAGAAGGCGTGATTGGCTATAGCGCAGGGACAATGGTGCCTGATGTTAAATTATTATTTGCATCATCGGCAGGAGTTGAAGAGGTGGAGATAAATAACAATGTGAAAGTATATCCTAACCCTACATCTTCTATGTTGTATTTTAATGAAGAAGTTTCAGAAGTATCACTTATGTCAATTTCTGGTCAACTTGTCTATCAAGGTAAAAATGTATCATCAATCAATGTTGCCCCTTATTCAACAGGTGTATATGTGTTAAAAGCAATTGCACACGATGGCTCATTGATTATTAAACGCATTGTAAAGAAATAAAGAGGTGAAAATATAAAATTATTGAAAGCCTCCCATGGCGGGAGGCTTTCAATATATAACTGGCAACAGAGGGGTACTTATTTTAGTTATAATTGTGCCGTTAACAACTTTTTTGGTAAAAGCGTTTGTTTTTAATATATAAGTTTATAATTTTACATTTTAATTTGTGAATCAAATGTTGGATGAAATGAGAATTACTGAAGAAGACATAAGATTTATGAATATGGCAGCCGAGCTTGCTGAAAAGAATATTGATGAGGGTGGAGGCCCATTTGGAGCGGTGATTGTGCGCAATGGTGAGGTAGTGGCAACAGGCGTGAATAGAGTCACAGCCGATAACGACCCCACGGCACATGCCGAGGTTAATGCAATACGTAGTGCATGTAGTAAGGAGCATACGTTTAATCTTGCCGGTTGCATTGTTTATACATCGTGTGAACCTTGTCCTATGTGCTTGAGTGCATTATATTGGGCAGGAGTGAGTAGGATATATTATGGAAATACTCAAGAGGATGCCGCTTCAATCAATTTTAGTGATAAATTTATTTATAGTGAAATTGATAAACCTCAAAAAGAACGAATGATTCCGTGCATAAAGATGGATGGGACTCGTACAATAAAGGCATTTGAAAAGTGGAAAGCAAAAGAAGATAAAGTAGAATATTAATAAAATAATTGCATAAAAAGATTATGAAAAAAGTATTGTTTATAATTACATTAATAGTGGCATTAACAATAGGTGCGTTGAAAGCCGGAGTCCCCATTTCTAAAGATTATAAAGTTACAATACATGATGAATTGTGGATGGATATGGCAGTAACTGTCGCAAAGGATGGAATAAAATCGGAAGGAGTGCCTTGTGGAACTGTCATTGTGTTAAATGGCGCATTAAAATGTGTTGGCGAACCCACCGAAAAAGCCACTTCGGTAGAGACTGCAATCGCAATGTCACGCATGCCATCATTGGAAAATGCTGTGATTTATACTATCAATGAGCCAACTATCGAGGCTTATAATATGATATGTAAATTTGGTGCCGAGGCTGTTTATTTTGTAAATCCTAAAGAAGATGTAATAGCAGCAGGAGTGAGACCGGCAGAAGCATATGATGAAAGTAAACTTGATTCAACTTTGGTACAAGTGCCAATGAAACAAATAGAATTTGCTGACGCTGCAGCATTGTTGAAAAAATAAGAAAAGTAAAAAGGTATATGATTAGGAGTTGAGCAATTCACCTTGCTTGACTCCTAGTTTTTTTATGGCATTGTTTAGGAGATTAGTGAATTCGTAATTTTTGAGTCCCCAACGAGGAGAGATAAGTAGATTATCGGGCGATTGAGAAACAAATCGCTCAATAGCAATAGAGGGAGAGGTGAGTTGAATTACTTTACAACAAAGAGAGATATATTCTTCAACCGAGAAATGAGTAACATTGTAAAGCCCATCTTCAATATCTTTTGCCATGCGAGTGCCACGTACAAGTTGTAGTTGATGAAGTTTTATTGTGTCAAGAGGCAGACGTGATACCTGTTTTATTGTGTCTAAAATCATTGATTCGTCTTCACCCGGTAGCCCTAAAATGAGGTGTAGGCCACAAGGTATTCCGGCATTGTGAGTGCGCATCACGGCATCGGTAGTGTCTTCCCAAGAATGACAACGATTAATGAAGTCAAGAGTGTTGTTATGGGCCGTTTCGGCTCCATACTCAATCATTATCCAATGAGATTTATGAAGTTCGGCAAGTTGCGTCAATAGTTCATCGGGCATGCAATCGGGACGAGTGCCAATGATGATCCCATCTACTTTGTCAACCGAGAGGGCTTCGCGATACATTTCCATGATGCGGTCAATATCGCCGTGAGTGTTGGTGTAGGCTTGGTAGTAGGCAAGATAACGCATGTCGGGATATTTCTTTCCGAAGAAGCGTTTGCCCTCCTCAAGTTGGTCAGTTATGGATTGGGATGGAGTACAATATGCGGGATTAAATGTCTGGTTATTACAATATGTGCAACCGCCACGCCCTTTTGAACCATCGCGATTGGGGCAAGTAAAACCGGCATTGACTGCAATCTTCTGCATTTTACAGTCAAAGTGTTCGGATAAAAATTGTGCAAAATCGCGGTAGCCTTGAGCCATTGTTGACGATTAAATGTGAGTTGTTTTATTGAGCAGATATGCATCAAACATCACGATGGCAGCCATTGCCTCAACGATGGGGACTGCACGAGGTAACACACAAGGGTCATGACGACCTTTGGCTTTGAGAATTGTGGGATTGCCATTGATGTCAATTGTTTCTACCTCTTTAAGGAGTGTTGCAATCGGTTTGAATGCAACACGGAAATATATGTCTTCGCCATTTGAGATGCCACCTTGAATGCCACCTGAATTGTTTGTCGTAGTTCGGATTGTTCCGTTATCATTAACGAATAGGTCAATCATTTCACTGCCACGACAACCAACGCCTGCAAATCCCATTCCGTATTCAAATCCTTTAGCGGCATTTATACTCAACATTGCTTCGCCCAAACGTGCATGAAGTTTCCCAAAAGCAGGGTCTCCCAATCCTACGGGCGATCCTTTGATAACTCCGGTGATAACACCTCCTATGGTATCGCCATCGGCTTTAACCTCAGCGATGAGGTTGTGCATCTTTGTGGCGATTTCGGGGTCAGGACAACGCACGTCGTTAGATTCTATCAATGAAGGATTATATTTGGTGTAGTCATTGTCTAGAGCAATGTTTCCAACTTGCGAAGTGTAGGCGTAGATTTTTACGCCTATTTGTTCAAGTGCTTGACGAGCAAAAGCGCCGGCAACCACGCGTGAAATTGTTTCGCGAGCCGATGAACGCCCACCTCCCCGATGATCACGAATTCCATATTTTGAAGTATAGGTATAGTCGGCATGGGATGGACGGAAAGTGTTACGAATATTTTCGTAGTCAGATGAATGTTGATTGGCATTTTCAACAATGAAGCCAATAGGCGTACCTGTGGTTTTTCCTTCAAATAATCCTGAAAGAATTTTAACCTGGTCTTTCTCGTCGCGAGTAGTAACAATATCAGATTGTCCCGGACGACGGCGATTTAGTTCATGTTGCACCCTATCAAGATCTATCTCAATCCCGGCAGGCATACCATCAATTACACCACCCACAGCAGCCCCATGAGATTCGCCAAAAGTAGTTACTTTAAAAATTCTTCCAATTGTATTCATCGTCGTTGTCGTTTTGTTTGGTTTGAATGAGGTCGGTTATAGACGCATTTACATAATCAATCAAATCTTGAGGTGCGATTTTTAGTTGCAAGCCACGCACACCGGCACTCACAAATATCACATCAAAGTCAAGTGCTGATTGATGAAAAAATGTAGGAAAAGGCTTTTTCATGCCGATAGGGGAACACCCACCACGAATATATCCGGTGAGAGGTAATAACTCTTTCATCGGAATCATTTCGGCCTTTTTTGCACCGGCTGCCTTTGCCGCTTTTTTGAGATCGACCTCGGTGTTGCCAGGCACTACACACACAAAGTGACCACTTCGATCACCATGAAGGATGAGAGTTTTGAATACTTGATTAATATCTTCGCCCAACTCCTCGGCTACATGATCGGCAGCGAGGTTGTTTTCATCAACGGTATATGGGACCAGCTCATAAGGTATTTTAGCCTTATCGAGCAAGCGTGCTACATTTGTTTTTTGTATTCCAGCCATATATGTGTAGGTTGATTAGACACTACAAAAGTAATAAAATTATGGGGTAAATGGAAGACAAAGGCGTAAAAAGAGGTGTAATGAGAGAAAATATATTTGAAATATCGCATTCAAAAGTTATTTTCTGTATTTGGTAGAGGAGCGGAAGATGGTAGGTCTTTTGTGTTGTGGAAATGTTTTTTTGATGCGATTGATCATCCGTTGTGCTTCTTCGCGAGTTTGGAAATATCCGGCATTTATTCTCCAATAAGGAGGTTCGTGCTCGAGGCGAGCACATAAATGTGGATGTTTGGTATTTATGTCGTTAATATAGTTGATACATTCATCTTTTGAGTTCCCACCATTGAGGACTGATGTTACTCTGATGAAAAAGTAAGCAAATGCTTTATTTGTGACTTTTTTAGGGGTAACGGAATCGGGTAGTTGAGCATTTATGCGATCAATGTCAAATCGATCGGCCATGTAGAAATATTTTTGTGCTTCGCGTCGGTCTTTCTCAACTCCTTTCCCAAACCAATACATCAATCCCAAATAACGAGCCGACTGGGTGTGATTGAGAATTAATGCTTCTTTAAACATGTCAATAGCCTCTTCGTCATTGGATTTATTATCATCGTTGATTAAATCGATTGCCGAAGCATGTAGTTGTGCTGCGTTTTGCGATTGGCCGAAGCATTTGCATGACGAAGATGCGATAATGGAGAGTATAATAAATATAATAATGTGTCTCATCTGAACGGTTGTGGCTTAATGATTAAAGGTTATTAATCGATTATAAATGAAGTTGGCAATGGTGTAAACAATATTGCCAAAGAGAGTTGCCACGCCATAGCCCGACAAGGTAAATATCCCGAGCAAATCCCATTGGTAGTTTCCAAATGAAGTCGAATTGAGGAGATATACTACAAGAAGTTGAAGGCCATAGCAGAGACCAAATCCGATAGCGAATTTTAAAGCTTCGCGAGTATATCCTTTTTGAGATTTGAAAACCCAGTTTTTGTTCCAAATGAAAGAGTTAATCAGTCCGGCGATATATCCTATAGCGTTTGATATATAAGGGTTTATGCCAAGTAGTGATTTACACACAAGAATTACACCAAGTGTGATACCCGTATTAAGGCATCCTACCATTATATATTTAAGAAATTGAACAGAGGTGTTGTGTGTAGTAGCCGACATATTAACAAATGAGTTTAGTCATTGTCATGTTTTAGAGTTGGGAGTTGCCAAGAAAATTTCACGGCAAAAAGTCGGAGCAAAATTACAGTTGTAGCGCAAAGTGATTGCTGAAGAATTTCTGAACCACCACATATCAGGGTGAGCCAATATACACCTCCTCCGGCAAGACAAGCGGTGGCATATATATCTTTGCGGAAGAATAGTGGCTCTTCATTAATGAGGATGTCGCGTACTACGCCACCAAATGCACCGGTAATCATACCCATTGCTATGGCTACCCACATAGGAAAATCAAATGCAAGAGATTTTTGTATCCCGATAACGACAAATAGCGCCAATCCGATGGTGTCAAAAAGAAGTAAAGCACCAAGATGTTTTATTAATGATTTGCGGAAGATGATGACAAATGCCAATGCTAATCCTGTGACAGCAAGATACCACCATGTCTGCATCCAAAACACAGGAGCATCAAGTAATACATCGCGAAGGGTACCACCACCTATCGCAGTTACCAATCCCACAACATATGCACCAAACCAATCAAATCGTTTAGCTGCAGCCATTCTTATGCCACTAATAGCAAATGCTACAGTTCCGATGACTTCAATGATAAATAGAAACATGTTGTCCATATAATGCGTTTTTTTGTGGGGGGTTATAGAGTCGGTTATTTGTTTTCTTGTTGGAATAGACGGCACACATTGGTCAACCCACAATTAAGACAATCGGGGCGACGTGCTTTGCACACATATCGTCCATGAAGTATGAGCCAATGATGAGCCAACGGAATAATTTCGTCGGGTATGTTTTTACACAATGTTTTTTCTGTTTCAAGTGGCGATTTGCTGTTGGTTGTTAGACCTATGCGCTCGCTCACACGAAACACATGTGTGTCAACAGCCATAGCGGCTTTGTTGAATACTACTGCAAGCATTACATTTGCCGTTTTGCGTCCAACTCCCGGAAGTTTAGTGAGATTGTCAATGTCAGATGGCAATTCACCATTAAACTCTTCAACGAGCATTTTGGCGGCACCAACAAGGTGTCGTGCTTTATTGTTGGGATATGAACATGATTTTATATACTCAAAAACTTCATCTACCGAGGCGTTGGCTAATGATTCGGGAGATGGGAAACGGTCAAATAATGCCGGAGTAATAAGGTTTACACGTTTGTCGGTGCATTGAGCCGACAAAATGACAGCAAGCAACAGATGAAACGGAGAGTCGTAATGCAACTCGGTTTCGGCAACAGGCATAGCAGTCTTAAACCACTCAATAACCTGTGAATATCGTTGCTTGGTAGTCATTGTCTATTATGTGGAGAGTGCTAATGATTAGTGTGCACTTTGGAATTCTTCGAGGAAACGGACATCGTTTTCGGAGAACATGCGAAGGTCTTTGACTTGGAATTTGAGATTGGTAATTCGTTCAATACCCATGCCTAATGCATATCCACTATATTCTTTGCTGTCTATACCACATGCTTCAAGTACATTTGGGTCAACCATGCCACAACCAAGGATTTCCACCCAGCCTGTGTGCTTACAGAATGAGCATCCTTTACCACCGCAAAGGTTACAAGAAATGTCCATTTCGGCCGATGGCTCGGTGAATGGGAAATAACTTGGGCGTAAACGTATTTGAGTTGCAGGACCAAACATTTCTTGAGCAAAGTAGAGCAATGTTTGTTTTAAATCAACAAACGAAACATTCTTGTCAACATATAAAGCCTCAACTTGGTGGAAGAAACAGTGAGCACGAGCCGAGATCGCTTCGTTTCGATAAACTCGTCCGGGACAAATAATGCGAATAGGTGGTTGAGCCTTTTCCATAACGCGACTTTGGACCGAAGAGGTGTGGGTGCGCAACAAAACATCTGCCGGATTGCGTTGAATGAAGAACGTATCTTGCATATCGCGAGCAGGATGGTCGGCAGGGAAATTCATTGAAGAGAATACGTGCCAGTCGTCTTCAATTTCTGGTCCATCGGCAATAGAGAACCCGAGACGCGAGAAAATAGACACGATTTCGTTTCTTACCAAAGACAATGGGTGGCGAGTGCCGAGTTTCATAGGTGATGCAGTGCGCGAAAGATCAATGCCATCGGCAATGGTCTCAACCGATTCAACAGCATCGCGAAGTGCGTTGATTTTGTCATTAGCAAGATTTTTTAACTCATTGAGTGCTTGTCCCATCGCTTTCTTTTGATCGGCAGGGACATTGCGGAAGTCATTAAATAATAAAGAAACTTCACCTTTTTTACTCAAATATTTGATGCGCAATGCTTCAACATCGGCAGCATTGCTTGCTGTAAGCCCTTCAATTTGGGCTTTAAGTGTATTTATTTTTTCTAACATTGCAATGATTAGTTATTTTTCTTTGTGCAAATTTACAAAAAAAAGTGGGTAATAACTGATATTTGGAATTAAATCATTGTATCTTTGTAAAATAATATTGAATTTATGACAATAATAGCATTAATATTAGGAATAACATGTATGATTTTGGGCTTGCTTGGGTGTATAATTCCGGCATTGCCCGGTCCTCCATTGTCGTATGTGGGACTATTGGTTATTCATTTTACCGATAGATATGAATTTACAACTCCGATGTTGTTAATATTACTCGGCTTGGTCGTGTTGGTGACAGTTCTTGATTATTTGATACCCATGTGGGGTAGTAAGTATATGGGAGCAAGTAAACGGGGCACACGAGGTAGTTTGATTGGGACTATATTGGGGCTCTTTTTCTTGCCATGGGGATTAATTATTGGTCCATTCCTTGGAGCGTTTGTCGGTGAAAAGATGGGTAAGCGTGATACAGGGCAAGCCGTGAAGTCGGGTCTCGGTTCGGTAATTGGATTTCTATTAGGCACAGCATTTAAATGTGTGTTGTGTGGATATATGACATATCTATTTTTTAAAGAGGTAGTAGGCCAATTATTTTGTTAAAATAGGTTGAAATGTGCCAATTGGAAGAAAAAGTTCTAAACAATATATCACAACACGGATTGCTGGATAAAAACCATTGTGCCATAGTCGCATTGAGTGGAGGTGCCGATTCGGTTGCGTTGTTAGCAGTGTTGAAAACATTCGGGTTTCATTGCCTTGCGGCACATTGCAATTTTCATTTGCGCGGAGAGGAGTCGGATCGAGATGAACAACATGCAACTAATATAGCCCGACAATTAGGGGTTGAGTGTGTTGTTGCTCATTTTGATGTTACTTCATATGAAAAAGAACATGGCATATCAACCGAAATGGCTTGCCGAGAGTTGCGATATGAATGGTTTGAACAATTGCGACAAAAGTATAATGCTCAGGCTATTGCGGTGGCGCATCATAGAGATGATGATATAGAAACAATGTTCTTGAATCTATTACGTGGAAGTGGCATTGCAGGTGTTGCGGCCATGCGATGGCGAAATGGTTATATTGTGCGCCCTATGTTGAATGTGTCGCGAACTGATATTGAGGACTATTTGGCGCAAAAATCAATCGCATTTGTGGTTGATAGTACAAATCTTGAAAATGAATTTAAACGCAATAAATTGCGAAATGAGGTACTCCCTGTTTTGCGAGCAGCATTTCCCGGTTCCGATGAAATGTTGATGAAATCGTTGCAGTACATGAAAGAAAATCGTGAGATATATCAAGAAGCGATTATTGATGCAACAAAAAAATATAAACAAGGAAATGTAATTTGTTTGTCAGGGATTATTGAAAATTATGTATCGCCATCAACTTTGCTTTTTGAGATGTTAAATCCATTGGGATTTAATGCCAATCAAGTGCAATGGATGATTGATTCAGTGAATGAATCGGGCAGAGTGTTTTATTCACAACAATGGGTTGCAGTAGTAAATAGAGGAGATATTGAACTATGCAAGGCAGAAAAATATAATCATTCTAATGAGGAATATGAAATAGATTTGAATCATAATGTTGAATACCCTTTGACCTTGCAAGTTTCTGTCATAGAAAAAACTGATTTTGCGCCACAAAAAAATAAAAATGAGGTTTATCTAGATATAGCGGTATTGGAGAATAATCCTCGTGTTGTGTTGCGAAGATGGCGCGAAGGAGATAGATTGGCTCCCTATGGGATGTCGGGCACTAAAAAATTGAGTGATATATTTAGTGATGCTAAAATGTCGTTAGTGGAGAAGTCCCAAGCATGGATTTTGGAACGAAATGGGATAATATTATGGGTTGTGGGAGTCAGAGCATCAAGACATTTCAAAGTGAATGAAAAAACTACACATATTTTGTGTATAAAAAACTTGCAAAGCGAAATTTAATATCCTATATTTGCAATTAGTCGATAGATGCTAATCCTCATATAAATACGAGGATAAAATGATTTTGTAGAAAACATTTAAAGCCTATTAATTGTAATAAATTAAAGAACTTAACCTTAAAACGCGATATTGATATGAAAAAGGGTGGTTTATTATTGTTATGGGTGCTTATGTTTGCCCCGATATTGCGAGCCGATATGGTCTTTAATCCCAAAGGTAGTTTTGATTTGCAATATGAAGATGCTGTTGGGGTATTATATGATGTTTATCAATCAAACGATGACGCAGCCTTGGCAGTAATTGACTCATTGGCATCTAAAGATTATGCGCGTGCTGTGTTTATGATGGGTACGCTTTATTGTAATGGAATAGGAGTAGAACAGGACTTTGATAAAGCAAAATCGTATTATCATAGAGCCGAGAAGTTGGGTTGTCCCGGAGTAGCTTCTGCATTGGCTGAATGTAAAAAGTTTCAAAGTTACGCAAGCCGTATAGAGGCAATAAAGGAAGCCGCCGAGCAAGGTAATGCAAGAGCAATGGCCGAATTGGGGTGGTGTTATAGTAATGGAGTCGGTGTTGAGTATGATAATGAACAAGCCGTGAATTATCTTAAAATGGCATCGGAATTGGAAGACCCAATGGGAATGTATGAACTTGGAATAAAATTATTTATGGGATATGGTGTGAAACAAAATTTCACTGAGGCTACAAAAATGTTTGAACGCTCGGCCAAGCGTGGGAACAAAAATGCTCAGTATCAAATGGCATTGATGTATGCTGAATCAACACCTTTTGCTAAAGATAATAAGAAAGCAACCGAATGGTATGATAAAGCTGTATTGCAAAATCATGCCGATGCAATATATAATACGGCATTGCATTATTTTACCGGTTCAATACGTGAGAAAAATATGGAAAAGGCGATGCTGTGTCTCAAAAAAGCATCACAGTTGGGTAATGCCAATGCTTCATTTCTGCTTGGAGTGAGTTATGATCAAGGCAAGAAGGTGGATGAAGACAAGAAAAAGGCAATCAAATATTATAACCTTGCTTATCAAAATGGCAAGGCCGAGGCAATGGTGAATTTGGGTAAATTGTATATATGTGACATGAAAGATTATGCTAAAGCCTCTGAATGTTTCAAGAAAGCAATAAATTGTGGGTTGCCTGAGGGTTCCTATTACCAAGGATTGTTGAGAAATGTTCCAAAGATTAAAGAATTGGAACAAAAGTCAAAACGAGGTGACATTGGCGCAACAATGATTCTTGCCGAATGTTATTTTGACGGAATAGGAGTAGATAAAAATGAGAAGAAAGCATTTAATCTGCTCAAAAAGGCCTCAAAAGGAAATAGCGATGCGTTATATCGTATGGCGCAATGTTATGCAATGGGGGTGGGTGTGAAAAAAGATTATCGGAAAGCAGTAGATTTATTCAAACAATATGACCAATTGTGTACCGAAGTGTCAATATATAGCAATGCTCACATTCATGAAAAACAAATAGGTGCTTATCGACAGGCTGCGACAACCGGTAATGCCGAGGCTTACTTTATGTTGCATTTGTGTTATGAACATGGCTTCGGTGTAGAGGCCAATCAACACATGGCCTATGAAATGCTTGTTCGCTCGGCTTCCGGAGGATATAAATCGGCACAACGTGAACTGTCAATTTTCTGGACTAATATGGGTGATGATTTTTCGGCAGTGAAAAGCGATTATTGGAAATCAAAATATAATTCGCGATAACGAAAACTTATATATGGGAATGGGTATTGGCTTGTCAATGCCCATTTTTTTATGAAAAAATCTTAGATAGGGCATAAATAAACGCCATTTGGTCGAAATGAGAGAACATTTTTAACTCAAAATTTGTTTATTTGGTAAATGCAATCTATCTTTGTACTGATTTCAATGCGAAATTGTTTTTGAGTTGTGTAATCGACAACAATTTATAGATAAAACAATTTTATCCCTATTTGTAATAAAAATTCAGTAAAGCAATGTGAACACAGAGAGTTGTTGGTGTGTCACAATTTTCTAAAATTGATTATATCGTTATAATCCACTTATAATATTTATGTATAATATTTCCGACCTAAACGCAATGAGTGATCAAGAACTCAAAACGATTGCGGAATCTATGGGATTGAAAAAAGTAGATCCCTCAAAAAAAGATGAATTAATTTATCGCATTCTCGACGAACAGGCAATTTCTATGGCTACGGCTACTGCTGCCGAAAAGAAAACTCGTGCAACAAAAGAAACAAAAGCCAAGAAGGAAAAGAAATCGACCGAAAATAAAAAAGAAACCAAAACCAAGAAAAAAGACGAATCTACACCATCAGGTTCTAAGATTGAGTTAGTGGGTATTGATGACCAACCAATAGATGCGTCTATTGCAAGTGATGAACCGATTAAAGAGGAACCAAAGGTGGAAAAAACGGCTCGTCGCACTAAAAAAACATCGGCAAAGAAAGATGCTCCTGCCGAAAAGATCGAAGAGAAACAAGAGGAACAACAATCGTTGCCCCTTGACACTTATGATGAAAAAGATGAAATGACAATGCTTCCACCATTGGCCAAAGATGAAGAGCCGATGATGGCGAAAGTAGAAGTCCCGTCCGAAAAGCAACAAGAGGGAGCCGCTCCGGTAAGTGAGGTCGTGGAGCCTAATCAGCAAGAGGAAAAACCACGAATGGACTTCCGCCCCAAGGAAAATTCTTCATTTGGTTCGTTTTTCCCTCGTGGAGAAGGTCGTCGATTTGTGCCACGTAGTCAACGCGAAAAAGAGGAGGCTGCAACAGCCGCTGCAATTGCCGCAGCCACATCTCCGATTATCATTGGTGAACCCGGACGCGAGCAACAAGAAAAACCTCAACAGCAACATCAAGGAAAACAAAATAAGAAACAAAAAAATCGCAATAATAAGCAACAACAATATCAACAACCACAACAACCGGCCGAACCATTATATAATTTTGACGGATTTATAAATGCTTGTGGTGTGCTAGAAGTGATGCCCGATGGGTATGGTTTTCTTCGTTCAAGCGATTATAACTACCTTTCATCGCCCGATGATGTGTATGTAACTCAATCACAAATCAAAAATTATGCACTTAAGACCGGTGATGTAGTGGAATGTACAATCCGTCCGCCTCGTGAAGGAGAAAAATATTTCCCTATGAGTACTGTGACAAGTGTCAATGGTCGTCAACCCGGATTTATTCGCGATCGCGTGGCATTTGAACATTTGACGCCTTTGTTCCCCGATGAAAAATTTGATTTGACAAGTGGTAAGACTTGTAATCTTTCAACTCGTGTAGTTGATATGTTCTCGCCGATAGGTAAAGGACAACGCGGACTCATTGTGGCTCCTCCTAAAACCGGTAAGACAATCCTATTGAAGGATATAGCCAATGCCATTGCAGAAAATCATCCCGAAACATATATCATGATTCTCCTTATAGATGAACGTCCTGAGGAGGTTACCGATATGAGTCGCAGTGTAAATGCCGAGGTTATTGCTTCAACATTTGACGAACCAGCTGACCGACATGTGAAAATCGCAAGCATCGTGCTCGAAAAGGCTAAACGCATGGTCGAATGTGGTCACGATGTAGTGATATTGCTCGACTCAATAACTCGTCTTGCGAGAGCATATAATACTGTCTCTCCGGCATCGGGTAAGATTCTTTCAGGTGGTGTAGATGCCAATGCGCTTCAAAAACCCAAGAGATTCTTCGGTGCTGCTCGTAATATTGAAAATGGTGGCTCTCTCACTATCATTGCAACAGCGTTGACCGAAACAAGTTCAAAGATGGACGAAGTAATCTTTGAAGAATTCAAAGGTACAGGTAATATGGAGTTGCAACTTGATCGCAAATTGTCAAACAAACGTATCTTCCCTGCAGTTGATATTATGGCATCAAGTACTCGTCGCGATGACCTCTTGATTCATCCCGAAATGCGTAACCGTATGTGGATTCTTCGTCGATACCTATCGGATTATAACTCAATAGAAGCAATGGAATTTATAAAAGACCGTATGGAACGCACATCCTCAAACGAAGAACTCCTCTTCACGATGGGAGACTAACAAAAAATAATATATACGAAAAAAACGCACCTAAAACTAAATTTAGGTGCGTTTTTATTGTATCTTTGTGGATAATGAATAACCATTGTCCTATATATAACCCGGTTGAAGGATCTTCTACGATAGCAATATTTATTCATGGCATCGTGGAAAGCCCGAATCAGTTTCTCCCATTGATGAATGAGGTGAGAGGTCTTGGTGTGGCAGTGGCATCATTGTTGTTGCCCGGTCATGGTGGCAGTGGAGAGGATTTTGCGCGAAGTAACAAACGTGTATGGATGGAATGGGTAAAGAATGAGGTTGATAGATATAGGTCAATATACAGCAAAATAATATTAGTAGGCCATTCGATGGGAGGGTTGTTGTCGATACTCAACTATGCAAATTGTGCTGATAAAATTGAGGGCATTATTGCCATTGATACTCCGTTGAGAGTGAGGGTGAAATTACAAGCAATAAAAAACTATTTGAAGATAGGATTGAAATTGAGGTTGGCAGAAAATGATTCGGCACAAGCTTTATTACAATCAAAAGGGGTAGATGATTGTTCGATATTCACATATATGCGATGGTTGCCACGAATGATTGATTTATATCACTTGATGCGAGAAACAAAGCGTAAACTTCGACAAGTAGCAGTGCCGATTCTCGCGATTCAAGCCCGTCGCGATGAGGTTGTTAGCCTTAAAAGTGTGAAGATTTTTGAACAATCTATTTCGCCTGAATATCTTGAAGTGTTGTGGCTTAACGATTCTACCCACTTCGCCGTCTCAAAAAACGATACCGAGAAATATTATTCAAGAATAAAAGCATTTTGTTCCAAAATAGGTTAAAAGGGTAGAAAAAACTATTGATGGATTTAAGTAACCACTTATAGATGTTGAATTATTTCTTATTAAAGAATATTTGCTAAATTTGTGAATCGTAAAACATAAATAAGATAATATCATGAGCGATGATGCTATGGGAGTATTAAATCCTCCCAATAGGAAAAAACAAGAAAATGAAGACCCTATAGAAGCCTACGATAAAGGGTATGATGATGGTTATGATGACGGATATGAAGATGGGTCAACCGGCAAAAAGCACGGAAAAAGTTTTGATGATATGAGCGAATACGATGGCGATAACGAAATCGACTATCAAGAAGGCTATGAAGAAGGCTACGAAGACGGCTATGAAGACGGCCGAGATGACTATCTCGATGATGAAGATTGGGTCGAGTAAGAGCGTAAAATATATGGGATTATTATAGATTATTTGTTGTTAGGGTTGGTGAGGCTAAATGTGTTGTTGTCAGTGATTCGTGTTTTTTTGTTGGGTGAGATATATAAAAAATGTAATAAAAAAGGAGAGTCGAATGACTCTCCTTTGTGATCCAGGCGGGATTCGAACCCACGACCCACAGCTTAGAAGGCTGTTGCTCTATCCAGCTGAGCTACTGGACCTACCTCGTTTTTTGAGCCTTTGTGGCTCGTGCAATATTGTTTTGCGAGTGCAAAGTTAATGATTTCTTTTTATTCTGCCAAGTTTAATTTAGACTATCAAGCACTTGACGAATTTTTTCGTATGTGGTGATGCGTGTAGGCACTAATGGTAATCGAAGTTCGTTTTCAATAAATCCCATTGCATTGAGCAAGCATTTCACTCCGGCAGGGTTTCCGTCAACGAAAAGCAAACTGAACAGTTCGGTGAATCGGTGGTGAATCAATAATGCTTTTTCGAAGTCACCATTGAGGGCAAGCCGCACCATCTTTGAGAATTCTTTGGGGAATGCGTTGCCGATAACCGAAATAACTCCAACTGCACCAAGTGTGATGAGTGGGAATGTGATGCCATCATCACCCGAAATTACCATAAAGTCTTCGTGTTTGTTTTTGATGATGTCGTCCATTTGAGTGATGTTGCCCGATGCTTCTTTCACTCCGATGATGTTTTCGTGGTCGCGAGCAAGACGAAGGGTTGTTTCGGCTGTCATGTTAACACCTGTGCGACCGGGAACATTGTAGAGTATAACGGGGATTGGTGATGCTTTAGCAATGGCGCTATAGTGTTGGTAGATCCCTTCTTGTGAAGGCTTGTTGTAGTAGGGCACTACCGAGAGCACTGCGCTGAAAGGAGTGAGGTCGGAAGTTTTGAGTTCTTCAACGAGAGCCATCGTGTTGTTTCCACCGATACCAATCACGAGAGGAACGCGTTCGGCTACACGTTCTACAATGAAATCGCGCACTTGGCGTTTTTCGTCGGCCGAAAGTGTTGCTGTTTCGGCTGTTGTGCCGAGAACCACGAGGTAATCAACCCCGTTTTTTATTTGATATTCGAGCAATCGCGCTAGGGCGTCAAAGTCGATTGATTTGTCTTGTTTAAAAGGGGTTATTAGCGCTACCCCCATGCCTTTTAGATTTATACGCGCCATAAAAAACTATGTGTTTAGACTGCAAAGTTAGTCATAATAAGTTACCTCTACAAATAATCAAGGCAAAAGGTGATGATGAAAATACTTATTTTGAACTACTAATGCACGAATATTGTTAATATTGTGAGATAACCGACTAAATATTTAATAAGTATGAAAAATTTTGAAGAAATAATCAGTGAATCACGCCCAACTGTAGTGGATTTCTATGCTACATGGTGTGGCCCATGTCGTCGTCAAATTCCTATTATTGATAATTTTAAGGAAAAGATGGGCGATGTAGTAAATGTTATAAAGGTAGATATTGATCAAGAACGTGAATTGGCCGACAAGTATCGTATACAATCGGTGCCCACAATCATGATTTTTAAAAATGGAGAGGTTATGTGGCGAGGTAGTGGATTGCAATCACATACCGACCTAATGGTGGCGCTCAATGGTGTAGAATGGCGATAGCACAATTCTACATAAAGCATAGCACGAGTGCTTGTGCTGCTACTACTCGCAAGAACATTGTTAGAGGATAGACCGTAGAGTAGGCTACGGCTGGAGCGTCATTGCCGGTTGAATTGTTGGCATAGGCTAGGGCGGGGGGATCGGTGCATCCACCCGACATAAGTCCCATGATGGTGAGGAAGTTGATTTTATAATAACCTCGAGCAATAGAGCCTACGATAATCAATGGTATGAGTGTAATCATAAAGCCCCATATTACCCACCACATACCGGTAGTGTTGAATACCGTTTCGGCAAACCCTTGTCCTGACGAAATCCCTACCGAGGCCAAGAATAGGCAGATGCCAAGTTCTCGCATTAACAATGATGACGATGATGATGTGTAGGTAATGAGTTTAAACTTGTATCCAAATTGGCTTAATAGGATTGCTACTACAAGTGGCCCACCTGCAAGGCCGAGTTTCATGCCCCAACCAACATCAATAGAACCAAGAATGATACCAAACATGATGCCGATGAATATTGTGATGAGGTTTGGCTCGTTGAGGCGTTTCATTGAGTTGCCAAGTTTGCTCGCAAGACGTTCGATATCTTCAAGGTTCCCTACTACTGTTAGACGGTCACCTATTTGAAGGCGAAGGTTGGGCGCTGCGAGAAGATCAACACCGGCACGATTCACGCGAGTGGCATTGAGTTTATATCCCATGCGAAGACGAAGCGACCCGAGAGCCACTCCGTTATAGTTGCCTTTTGTGATGAGTATGCGACGTGACACAACTTGTGATGGTGTTGCATTCCAGTCCATTTCCACTTCGGGGCCTATAACAGCTTTCATGCGGTCTTCATCTTGAGCCGACATAACAATATAAAGTTTGTCGCCGGTATGTATTTCGGTTGTGGCCTTTGGGATAATAACCGTATCATCGGGACGCATTAATCGTGATACGACAAAATTGCATTGAATGATGTCGTGAAGTTCAACGAGATTTTTGCCGTCAATTAGACTGTTTGCGACCTCAAAAGTTCGGATATGAGGCTTTAATTGGCTATTTTCTTGCTCATCCTCAATCTCTTTTACTTCATCTTTTACATTGATGCGGAAGATTGCTTTAATGATAAACATGGCAAGGATGATACCCACCACGCCGAGAGGGTAGGCAGCAGCATATCCCATTGCCATAGTGTCGGCTTGAGCCGAGGTAACCGATTGTTGGGCAGCGGCAAGCCCGGGTGTATTGGTGACGGCTCCCGACATGACTCCCACGAGGGCTTCTATTGACGTTTTGCCATCTTCAAAGAAATATATGCCCAATACTATTGCTACATTGAGAATGATTCCTAACACGGCGAGACCGTTGAGTTTCATCCCTCCTTTCTTAAAAGAAGAGAAGAACCCGGGACCAACTTGTAAACCAATAGAGAAGATAAAAAGGATAAGACCAAATTCGCGAATAAAATGTAACACTTCGTGATCAACAATATAACCGAAGTGTCCCATGATGATGCCGACAAATAATACGAATGTCACACCGAGAGAAACACCACAAATTTTAAGCTTACCCAAGTAAACCCCCAATGCAATTACAAAGGAGTATAGCACAATAGTGCTTGGTAATGTTTCATTTCCTGGAAATAGCAAATTCTGAATCCAATCCATTGGTATAGTTGTAAAAAAGTGTAGTCATAAAAATATTGTAACCTCGGTTACAATTTCACCACAAAGTTACTGCTTTTTATTGAGAAAGGAGATAAATTCTTGCCTTATTTTTACTAAAGTTATCAAATGATAGGTTGGTTGAAAAAAATGTCCGTTTATTTAAGATTATAAACGGACAACTGTTCATAATCGAACAGTTGTAAAAATATTAAATATTTGATATGTAATGGGTTGGCTTTTTGGCATAGGCTTTGATTATAATTGTAGTGTAATTTTATTGGTAATAATTATGGACAGAGTAATATCAAAGAAAGAAAGATTGCGAGAGAGAAGGAAGAATATATTGACATATTCGAGTGTGCTTGTTTGTATAACTATATTTATCATAGTAGTTATTTCATTGATGAAAGATGACATTGCTCTCGATAGTTTGGAATTTTGTACAGTAGATAATGGAAATGTTGATGTTAGCATAAGTGCCTCGGGAGAGTTGTCTCCGGTTTATGAGCAGATAATAACCGCTCCGATAAATACTAAAATTATAGAGGTCTATGCAAAAACCGGAGATTTGATAAAGGAGGGCGCACCATTATTGATGCTTGATTTGCAATCGGCACAAACCGATTATAATAATATGGTTGACAAGGTAAAAATGAAAGGTTATGAATTAGAACAATTGAGATTAAGTAACAATACTTTTTTGTCGGATCTTAAAATAAAAATTAAAGTCGCCGATATGGAATATAATCGCATGTTGGTAGAGACCGGAAATGAAAAGTTTTTAGATAGTATAGGTAGTGGCACAACAGATAAAGTAAAAGAAGTGCAATTTATGTGCAAATCTAAGGAACTAGGATTACAACAATTGCGAGTCCAATATGAAAACGAGAGGAAAGAACGAAATGCAGGATATAAAATAAAGGAATTAGAATTGTCGATATTGAAGAAGGAATTGGCCGAGATGAAACGAACACTTGAAGATGCTCAAATAAAATCACCACATGCAGCATCAATAACTTATATAAATAATCAGATAGGAGCACAGGTGCAACAGGGAAGCCAAGTTGCGATAATTGCCGATTTGAACCACTTTAAGGTAAATGGTGAGGTGGCAGAAACTTATGCCAATCGTGTAAAAGTGGGTAATAAAGTAAGGGCGCGAATAAATGGGACGGACTATGATGGGGTGGTTAGTAATATTGAGCCAACATCCAAAAATGGTGTTAGTGGTTTTTCGGTACAACTTAATAATGACTCATTGACACAATTTCGTCCCGGATTGAAAACCGATGTGTATATTTATGATGGAGTGAAAGAAAATGTAAAAAGAATAAAAAATGGTTCATTCTACAAGGAGCCTGGAACATATATGCTTTATGTGCGAAATGGTGACGAATTAATTTTGAAAGCCGTGGAACTTGGTGTTTGTAACTATGATTATATAGAAGTAGTAAGGGGATTGGAGTTGGGCGATGAAGTTGTTGTGAATGATATGAGCCGATATAATGATGTTAAACTAAAAATCAATAAATAATAAAACAAAATTTGTTATGCTTAAAATTTATTTTAAACAGGCTATTGAGCTGTTGAAGCAACACAAGTTGTTCTCGGGGATATATATCTTTGGAACAGCACTTGCGATTGCTTCGACAACAATCATGGTAGTGGTGGCGTATTTGGATATCGCACCACTTTATCCCGATGTAAATCGAGAGAATGTGTATTATGTAAAACATTTGTGTGTTAAAAGAACTAATGAAAGAGGAATGAGTGTGTCAAACTATTCTTACAAGGCTGTTGAAGAATGGTTTTATAAATTAAAAAACAAGAAAGAAGTTTCGGCCGAATATGGTTTTATTGGTCTTACTCCTGTGAAAACGGCAAAAACAAAGACTGAGTTATATGGTAGATATACCGACCCTGCGTTTTTTCGTATTTATCAATTTAATTTTATCATGGGACGACCTTTCTCCCAATCTGAATTTGAGGGGAAAGTGAAACGAGCAGTGATTTCAGATGAAGCAGCAAAAGCACTATTTGGCTCAGTAGATGGTGCAATGGAGAAGCCAATTACAGTAAGAAATAAAGAGTATATTGTTTGTGGCGTTTATGAAGAACCAAGTATGATTATGTCAGAATCATTTGCCGGAGTGATATTGCCATATACAACAGCCGATGGATATAATGAATGTGATGCTATTTATCAATATTTGGGCAGATATAGTTTCCGAATCTTGGTTGAAAGTGTGATTCAGGCAGATGCGTTGAGACGTGAGATAGCAGAACTTATGCGTCAATATAATTCAGTTAATACGGAGTTTGAAATAGGTCTGGAATATACTGATTTAGTGTCGGTCGTGAGAGAGTCAAATGGTTTTAAAGGTTGGTCCTCGTTTTATAGTTCAACCGGTTATAAAATTTTATTTGCTGTGATTTTTATATTGTTGTTGGTCCCTGCATTGAATTTAAGTGGAATGATATCGGGGCGTATGAGTATGCGAAGTCTCGAACTTGGAGTGCGTAAATCATTTGGAGCAACTCGAGGTAAATTGTTGAGGCAGGTAATGTGGGAAAACTTGTTTCTAACGCTAATGGGAGGTGTTGTTGGCTTTATCTTATCGTGGGTGTTCATATATTGTTGTAAAGACTGGTTGTTTATGGTGATTAGACCCGAATTGGGAGAGATGTCGGGAACCTCAAATGTTAAACTTACAATTGAAATGATATTTTCTCCGATTGTTTTTCTTTTTTCATTTCTCGCTTGTGTGGTTTTGAATGTGATGAGTGCTTATATTCCGGCTCGCAATGCATTGAAACGCCCTATTGTAGAATCATTAAACGCTAAAAATAATTGATTTATGTTGAAAATGATAGTAAAAAACTTGTGGAGTCATCGCAAGGATAATGGATGGATTTTTATAGAATTAATTATAGTTTCAATAATATTATGGGTGCTACTTGATGTGTCGGCAGTGTATTTATATAATGATACAATGTCGTTGGGGTATGATAACAATCAACTTTGTAAAATAGACTTAGTATCATATATGCCTGCCGATGTTAAGTATAATTCTGATTATGACAGCCTTGATTTACGAAAGGAACATGTGGATAGAATTATGCGAAAACTAAAAGCGCAAAAAGGAGTGGAAAATGTAACATATCAGTTTACATCATGGAATTACATTAATTCAGAATCAAACATGACTTATCATTATATATCGGGAAATCAGTCGATTGATTCACTTGTAAAGCAAGTTGATGTGATTAGATTTATTCCTGGTAATAATTTCTTTGAAACTTATGGAATGGAGAGCGTGGCAGGAAGCCCATCGGCTGAAGAATTATCAAAGATGGATTATGGTTATAGTGATATTATAGTAACAGAGGATTATGCCCGTAGATTTTTTGGGGATGAAAATGCAGTAGGAAAGAAGTTGTATTTTATTAATTCTAACAATGATACAATATGGAGCCCAATAAAAGGGGTGCTTAAAGATGTTCGACATCAACAATTCCGTCCGGTCAATAGCTTGGCTTTTCGTCCTCAATATGACTCAAAAGAACCTGAAGTTACAATGACTGTGAGATTGTTGCCCAATGTCGATGTTGAGGAGTTTGTGAAAATGCTTGAGAGTTCCGAAGATGATTTCTCGTCGGGAAATTATTATGTCTTTGATGTGTGCTCGTATAATGATTTAATTCGTAAAGTAGGTGGAGAATATGAGATATTTAACCGCTTGGTGTTTGTTCTTATGATATTCTTTATGATTAATGTTGGACTAGGAATTATGGGTACATTTTGGTTGCAAACACGCAATCGTACACGCGATGCCGGAGTTATGCGTTCATTTGGTGCTACACGATGGAATATACGAAAAATGTTACTTGGAGAAGGTGTAGTATTGTCAACGATAGCAGTAGCAATAGGTTGTTTCATTTATTACCATGTCGCATTAGAATTCCCGTTTTTGAGTAAAGCTTTTGCAATAAGATATGATGAAGGTTTTAATATTATAGATTATTGGGTAACAAACTTTGGCGAGCATTTTATGATAATATCATTATTGTGCTATGTTGTGGTGGTATTAACTGTGTCAATAGGAATATATATCCCTGCTCGAAAAATAAGCAACGTTAATCCAATTGATGCATTGCGTGAAGAATAAAATATGAAACATTATAAATTAAATATGAAGAAAATTATGGAAACAATAATAAAACTAACAGAAGTAAACAAAATTTATCGCACAAAAGAAATAGAAACACAAGCATTGGATAATGTTAATGTTGAAATTGAAAAAGGTAGTTTTGTGAGTATAATGGGGCCTTCGGGTTGTGGAAAATCAACATTGCTTAATATAATGGGACTATTGGATAATCCTACAAGTGGTCAAGTTGAAATCGCCGGAGTTGTGGCAAATAATATGAATGAAAAAGCACTCGCATCGTTCCGAAATTCAACACTTGGTTTTGTGTTTCAAAGTTTTCATTTGATAAATTCACTATCGGTAACCGATAACGTGATGTTGCCATTGCTTTATCGTAATATGAACGGAAAAGAACGCAATAGGTTAGTGGCAGAGGCATTGGAAAAAGTGGGGTTGAGTCATCGTATCAATCATCGACCATCGCAACTATCGGGAGGACAATGTCAACGAGTTGCAATTGCACGAGCAATAGTGGGTAGTCCTAAAATAATTCTTGCCGATGAACCATGCGGTAATCTTGATTCTAAAATGAGTGCCGATATAATGGATTTGTTACAACGATTGAATAGAGAACATGGTAAAACGGTTGTTATGGTTACTCATAATGAGGACCAAGCACGACAAACCGATCGTATAATAAGATTTTTTGACGGACGTCAAGTCGTTTGATAAATCAATAAAAAGAACAAAATGAGAAAAGCAGTATTATTGTTACAGGTATTTTGTTTTCAGTTGAGTGTTGCTACGACATGCAACCTCACATTGGAAGAAACAATATTGCGAGCACGGACTCATAGTGTGGAGGCTGCTGTGGCATTAAATGAATTGCGTGTGGCATATTGGGAATATCGCACATATCAAGCCAATTTGTTACCTGAAATAAATTTTAATGCTACATTGCCAAGTTATAATAAAACTTATAGTGCGTATCAACAAGAAGATGGAAGTTATACATTTGTGCGAAATAATAATTTGTGCATGATGGGAAATGTGTCGATAGATCAAAATATATGGCTTACCGGTGGTAAAATTTCATTATCGACATCGCTTGATTATATGCAACAATTAAATGGTGATAAAACAAAACGGTTTATGAGTGTGCCAATTGCATTGACTTTAACACAACCGATATTTGGAGTGAATAATGTAAAATGGAGCCGAAAAATCGACCCGTTGCGTTATCAAGAGGCTAAAGCTTCATTTATTTCTGAGACAGAAAATGTTGCTATTGTTGCGATTAACTACTTCTTTAATTTGTTGCTCGCTCGGGAGAATGTGAATATCTCGAAGCAAAATATTAATAATGCCGAGCGACTATATGAGGTTGCGAAAGCAAAGAGGGAAATGGGAAAAATCAGTGAGAATGATTTATTGCAACTTAAATTGAATTTGCTAAATGCACAAGCCGATTTGACAAATAATGAAAGCGCGATGAAAAGTGCAATGTTTAAGTTGTGTTCATTTATTGACTTGAATGGGGTTGATGAGGTTATTCCTATTGTCCCGGATTCGGTTCCAAATGTTGAATTACAATATCAAGAGATATTAGATAAGGCATTGTCAAATAATCCGTTTGCGTTAAATATATCACGCCGTCGTCTTGAAGCAGATTATGAGGTGGCAAAGGCGAAAGGTAATATGAGAGAAATATCATTGTATGCACAAGTTGGCTTTACTGGTACAGGAAACACTTTTTCCAGAGTTTATGACCCTCTAAAAGACAATCAAGTGGTTGAGGTAGGAGTTAAAATTCCTATACTGGATTGGGGAAAACGCAAAGGAAAAGTGAAGGTCGCTCAAAGTAATAAAGATGTTGTTGAGAATAAATTGCGGAAAGAAGAAATGGATTTTAATCAAAATTTGTTTATCCTAACAGAGCAGTTTAATAATCAACGGCAACAATTGAAAATAGCACAAGAGGCTGATGAAATAGCGCAACGTCGTTATCATACAAATGTAGAAACTTTTATGTTAGGGAAGTTAAGCACCCTAGATTTGAATGATGCACAATCAAGTAAAGACCAGGCACGACAAAAGTGTATAAACGAATTGTACTATTATTGGAATTACTATTATCAGTTAAGGAGCATTACATTATGGGATTTTGAGCGGAATTGCAGTATCGATGCTGATTTTGATAAAATAATAGATATTTAAATCACAAGAAAATTATTAAATTTGTCATCATATAGAAAGAATGAGATGATACTTGTAATAGATGATGATTTAGGAATTCGCACTTCGCTTACTTTAGTGTTGAAACGAAGTGGTTATGATGTTAAAACTGTTGCATCACCTACGGAGGCAATGTCGGTTGTTAGGGTTGAGGCTCCACAACTCATTTTGATGGATATGAACTTTTCATTATCGACTGATGGCATAGAGGGTTTGACATTATTAAAACAAGTTAAGATATTTCAGCCTCAAGTTCCTGTTATTTTAATGACAGCATGGGGGAGTATTCAACTCGCCGTAGAAGGGATAAAAGCCGGAGCATTTGATTTTATAACAAAACCTTGGGATAATTTTTCGTTGTTGCAACGAATTGAAACTGCTATAAAACTAACAGAATCATCGCAGCCGAATGAAACAAACGTTTTTGACCGATGTGGAATAATTGGAGAAAGTCAACAACTAACGGATGTGTTAAATACGGTAATGCGTATATCAACAACCGATGCATCAGTGCTGATAACCGGTGAGAGTGGTACTGGAAAAGAATTAATTGCAGAGGCAATTCATCGCAATAGTCAACGCCGTGAAAATGCGTTTGTAAAGGTTAATTTAGGCGGAATATCTCAAAGTCTATTCGAAAGTGAGATGTTTGGTCATCGGAAAGGCGCATTTACCGGGGCTGTTGGAGATAGGCAAGGCCGATTTGAGATTGCCAATAAGGGAACGATTTTTCTTGATGAAATAGGCGACTTGGATAAAAGTTGTCAAGTTAAATTGTTGAGAGTATTGCAAGATCATACATACGAGGTGTTGGGCGATAGTCGCAGTCGTCGTTGTGATGTAAGGGTAATTAGTGCGACAAATGCAGATTTGCGATCAATGGTTGATGAGGGCTCATTTCGAGAGGATTTGTTTTATCGAATCAATCTAATTACATTGCGTTTGCCCCCATTAAGGGAACGTCCTGAAGATATTCCGTTGTTGGTTAACTATTTTGTGCAGCGTGTTTGTGCGCAAAATGGATTAAAATCGGTGTCGGTTGATGAGTCGGCGATAAATTATCTGAAAGGATTACACTATTCGGGAAATATTCGTGAATTAAAAAATTTGGTTGAACGTACATTGTTGGTGTGTGATAAACCAAAACTTACTGCTGACGATTTTAGAACACATTATGGCTTAGATGTGATTACAAAGTCAAATTCGCAACAGTTGCAGTCGGGATTGACGCTTGATGATATGGAACGACAAACAATAATACAAGCCATTTCTCAATATGGTGGCAATATGACGCATGTCGCATCGGCATTGGGTATTAGTAGGGCAGCGTTATACCGACGTATGGAAAAGTATGGGATAGCGAAATAGAATTATAATCCTAAAACGAGATGGTGAAGCGAGTTATGCCATCATCGTAGGTGTAGAGAGAGAAGTTGCAGTTGTGTTTTAGTAATACTTCTCGAATGAAAATAAGACCAAGCCCCTCTCCATTTGGTTTTGTAGAGAAAAATGGTGTAAATAGTTTGTCGGCAGTGTCAGATGGAATCCCTTTGCCATTATCTGCGATAATTAGACTAGGAGGATTTGAATTTGTTGAAATTGAAATTTCTCCGTCATTGACAATGCTTTCGGCTGAATTTTTTATGATGTTAACAAGCACTTGTTCAAAAAGAGTTGTGTCGATATTAACCATTATATCCTCATTGCAGAGGTTGAGCGAAAGAGTTATATCTCGATTCAAACAGATACTTTCCATAAATGCCTTGCTCTTGCTTATACAGTCGTTGAGGTTGATATATTCAGTTATGGGTGTCGGAATTTTTACAACATTAGCAAATCGAGTAATAAATTTGCTTAATCCGTAACATCGTTCGATACATATAGTCATAACTTCAGATATATCAATCGAGGAATCATTGGTTAAGTTTATTTCATTAATTGAATCAAGAATAGATGTAACACCGGTAACACTATTGTTTACTTCATGTGCAATCATTCTAATAACTCTTTCGTAGGCTTTTTTCTCGGCAGTCATAACCTCTTCGGTGAGACTTTCAATGAGAATAAAAGGTCGTAGAAATCCTTGATCAATGAAAGATAGCCGAGAACAACGAAATATTTTTGCATTGCCAATTCGGATTGTTTCAGTTGAGCCTTGAGATAATGTATTAATGCGTTTGGCAAGAGGAGTGCTTATTGTGTTGATGTTTTTATTGATAACATCTTGATCGGATTTAAGCTCAAGAAGTGTTATTGCTGATTTATTAATCAATGTAATTTCATTATCAAAATTAAGAATGATTACTCCCATCGGAGAATTGCTGATTATTAAATCGAGAAAGTGGTTTTGTTCTCGCACTTTTAATCGCTCGTTTTTTAATTGATTAATCATTTTATTGAATATTTCAACAATATGATCAGTATCTTTTTGCCCGGTAAGAGATAGCCGATTGCTAAAATCCTGAGTGCGAAGTAACTCAAGACCTGTGTTGAGCGCGTTAAGGGGCTTCATTATTTTGAAGTAGAAGTAACAAGAAAAAACTATGCATAAAGTCAAAAATCCTTCAGCAATATAAAATGCGGTATTGCTAATTTGAGAGGATATGACAATAAGTCCTATCGCGGTGACGACGAGTAATGTTGTGAGCAGAGTGAATAAAATGCGAAGTCTCATTGCTATATGAGGTTTAAGATTTCGCCGGGGTGGTTTATGATGTGATTGGCGTAATGAGCACGAAGTTCGCCAACCGAACGGAATCCCCATGTAACTCCCACTGAATCAATGCAAGCGCGTCGTGCGGTTTCCATATCTACTCCTGAATCTCCTACATATAAAATCTCACTTTTGGGAGTTGGTGATTTGAGCAGTATGTCAAAAACGATCGATGGGTCAGGTTTAACCGGATAACCGTTTTTGTGCCCTTCAATAGCAACCCAATTTTCATTAGGGAAATAATGTTTGATTAGTCGTTCAACGGCTTCGTGATATTTGTTAGATGCAACGGCAAGTTTTATGCCTCGTTGACTTAATACATTGAGAACTTCCGGAATCCCTTGATAGGGAGTGGTGTTAACGGAGTCGTGTTGATTATAATATTCAATAAAGTGTTTTCGCAAGGATTCTATGTTTTCAGATGTTCGTGCTTCTTTAGGAAGTACGCGTTCGAGAAGTTTGGTCACTCCATTGCCCACATAAAGAGGGTATGATGAAATGCTATGTATAGGATAGCCACATTGAGAAAGTGCATAGTTGGCAGCCTCCCCGAGGTCGTCGATAGTGTTGAGGAGTGTGCCGTCAAGATCAAATATTACCAATGACTTCATGTAGAGTTGAAAATTAAAAGTTGAAATTATGCATTATGAATTAGAATGGGTATCCCACAGAGAAATGGAATGACGCGTCGCGTTTCCAATTGGGGTGGAGTAGAGGCCATTTTTGTTGGTTTTGAGCCGGATTATAGGCTTTCATCCCCAAGTCGAAACGAAGGAGGAAGTATGTAAAGTCAAGACGAATGCCGGCACCATAGGCCATAGCAATCTGCTTGTAAAATTCGTTGAACTTAAATGCTCCGCCCGGTTGGTTTTCATAATGACGAATGGTCCAGATGTTTCCGGCATCAATAAATAGACCACCTTCAATGAGCCAAAAGAGTTTGGCTCGATATTCAAGATTGATGTCAAGACGGATGTCACCACATTGGTTGATGAAGTTATCTACAGTGTTGCGCGAGTCATAACTACCGGGTCCGAGTGTTCTTACTCCCCAACCTCTCACGCCATTGGCTCCACCGGCATAGAATCGTTTTTCAAATGGAAGAACTTTGGAGTTGCCATAAGGGACCCCAACTCCGGCACCAATATGAAATGCGAGTGAATGACGGGGGTTGAAGTTGCGAGCATACATGTAGTCAAAATCGCATTTGAAGTATTGTGAATATTGTATGCCAAAGAGTTTATATACTCCATCTTCGCGTTTCTGATTGGATAGAGACGAAATCGCATATAATAGGTTGCCGGCAAATTCGCCTGCAGCACGGAAACTATAAATTGAAGGTTGCCATACTTGTCGTTGCATTGTGGCTGAAGGGGTGCGCTTGTTTGTACGATAATAGGTATAGCCGGTTCTCATGATGAAGTGGTCTTCATAACTATATCGTAACAATGGGTTTTCAATATCTTCAATAAAACTCAATGTGCTTTTTGGTAGATATACATAGTTGATGTCTATGAAGTCAAATGTGCTACGCTCGGTATTGCTTCTATTAACCCAATTATATTTCCATGCACCACCGGCAATTATTCGAGTGTATTCGGGGCGTTCTTGGTAGTTGAATGATAGAGTGAACTCGGTAGATGCTTTCACTCGTTGTTTGAAGTCGGAAGAAAGGAATGGACTCATGAATTTAGGAAATCGGATGCCTACTTCTCCGGCGAATTCGGTGTATCTATCGTTAATGAGTCCATCAAGGTCGCCCGACAAACTTTCGTAGGCCATACGGAATTTAGTAGTTAATACTTCAGAGCCCTTCGCCAAGTTGTGGTGCTGATATGTCGCACCAATACCAAATCCTAAATCACCTTCAGAGTTAGTCCCTTCAACCTCAAGACTTAAACTTTGTTTTTTGTTGCGAGATAACAATATGTATGCATCAACCCATTGTTGGTCTTCAATTTGACCAACGAGTTGCATTTCGATATTGACAAATTTGAGTATAGTCAATCGCGCGAGTGATTCGTAAGTGCGGTCAACGGCGCGAGCATTATATGGCTGAAATGGTTTTATGAAACATTTTTCTTCAAGTGCTTGGGGCTTGAGATACCTATCGTTACCATAAATGATATTAATCCCTTTGTAGTTAATCGTGTCACCATGCGCATTTGAAATGTTATTATTAGTCGCATCGTAGTCGGTAATAAAATATACGTTGCGAATGAAATATTGTTCATGTTTACCAATGACGATAGATGTGTCGCGTTTTGTTTTTGGTGGATTTATAGTCATTGTCAAATCCACATTTTTTGAGCCGGAAATGGTGTCGGCTACGTAAGTAATGTATTCTTTAGAAAAGGCATAGTAGCCTCTGTTTCTCAACCGTTGAGATATTAGAGTGCGATTTGCGTCAAGATTGTCGCGATTTAGTAGGTCGCCGGGTTTTATTTCGAAATTGGCAGTGTCGCGCATCACGATGTTGCGAATTGTAGAGTCGGCAATGTCATATGATACTGACGATACTTTGTGAGGTTGTCCGGCATGGATTATATAGTTGACATTGATTTTCTTTTTAGAAGGGCGCATTACGGTATCAACCGAAACTGTTGCGTCAAGATAACCTTTATTGACCATTGCAAGGGTTAATTGCTTGGTTGAAATGTCAGTGAGTTGTTGGTCATAAATCACTGGTGCTTGTCCGAGTTTTTGGAACCAACGATTGTGCCATTTTGAAGTGTCTCGTCCTGATATGTTGTATGTGGCAAGTTGGAGTTTGAAAAATCCAAGGACTTTGTGGTTGGGGATTTGTCGTAGATAATTATGTAATTCCGACGACGAAATGTCTTTGGAGTCTTCGATCTTTATTGATACTTTGTCCACGAGATATTTCCCTTCGGGTACATGTTTAGTAGAACTACAACTCCAAAAGAGAATTATAGTAATGCACATTAAAAAAAATCTAAAAGAGAATAATCTCATCAAATACCCATTTTTCGCCTACAAAGGTAGTGTAATTTTGTTGATTGCGAAAAATCATTGAGATATATTTATTATTTTTGCATGGTTAAACCATATGATAGTATGCAAAAAAAGAAAAAAATAATCCGAGCCACAACTGTGCCTACTTCTCTTGAAACATTTTGTGAGAAAGTGTTGAGTGAATTAAATGAACGATATGAGGTCGTGGCATTGTCATCTCCGTTGCCTGAATTGAAAGTAGTGGAGCAACGTGAGGGAGTGAGGACTATTGCTGTTAAGATGGAACGCAAGATTTCACTTTGGGCCGATTTAAAAGCATTGATAAAACTATGTGGAGTGTTTCGCAAAGAGCGCCCATGGATGGTGCATAGCATGACGCCAAAAGCAGGATTGTTGTGTATGATGGCTGCGTGGATTACACGGGTGCCCAAGCGTGTTCATACATTTACCGGATTAGTGTGGCCCACTTCAACCGGATTGTCGCGTGTGATACTTAAAACAACCGACCGCATATTGTGTGCTTGTGCTACTCATGTTATTCCCGAAGGAAATGGGGTAAAAAATGACTTGATAAATGGGAAAATTACTCGTAAGCCTATGGGAATTTTGGCTAATGGGAATGTGAGAGGGATTGATTTGGAACATTATGCTCGTACGCCCGAAGTGGAGATAGAGGCAGAAAAGTTGAGGAAAAAAGATGTGACTACATTTATATTTATCGGCCGAATAGTACGAGATAAAGGTATTCATGAACTAATTGATGCATTTGTGAAGTTGAATGAACAGCGCCCTGATACACGATTGATTCTAGTCGGTCGCTCCGAGCCTCAACTTGATCCATTGTCGCCACGGACACAAGAAATTATAGATGTACATAAGTCTATTGAGGCCGTTGGCTCTCAAAAAGATGTGCGACCATGGCTAGCCGCATCGGATGTGCTCGTGTTTCCAAGTTATCGTGAAGGGTTTCCTAATGTTGTTATTGAGGCAGGTGCAATGGATTTGCCATCGATAGTGAGTGATATAAATGGATGTAATGAGATTATTGTTGATGGGGAGAATGGTATAATAGTCCCATCAAAAAATGCCGAAGCATTATATGATGCAATGGTTAAGATGTGTGATGATGAACAAATACGTACTGAAATGGCTGGCAAGGCGCGCACAATGGCGGCAGAGCGTTTTGATTGTCATATAGTTCGTAAGGCATTGTATGATTTTTATTCTTCGCTTGAAGTAAAATAATCAAAATATTGTCTATCATCGGCGAAATAGTTATCTTTGCATTGTGGGACGATTGTTATCAATAGACTACGGACGAAAACGTTGCGGCATTGCTGTGACCGATACGTTGTGTATTGTGGCAAATGGTTTGACAACAGTCCCCACTCACACTTTGGTCGATTTTATAAAAAAATATGTGGCTACCGAACCGGTAGATAAAATTATAGTAGGGCATCCCACGACTATGCGAGGCGAGGAGTCTGAGTCAATGAAATATATCACTCCCGGAGTTAACCGATTGCGTAAAGAATTGCCTAATATTTCAATTGAGTTTTGGGACGAACGATTTACCTCGGTAATAGCGCATAGGTCAATGATTGATGGGGGAATGAAGAAAATGGCACGACGCGACAAGGCTGTTGTGGATGAAATTTCGGCCACGATTATATTAAATGATTATTTGCAAAGTAAAACATATAATACATGAAGTTACCAGTATATTTATATGGACACCCTGTGCTCCGTAAAGTTTCGGAAGATATAACACCCGATTATCCCGATTTGAAAACTCTTCTTGATAATATGTATGAAACTATGTATGCTTCGGAAGGGGTAGGGCTGGCTGCACCTCAAATAGGTCGCAATGACCGAATTGTGGTAATCGATGCCGATCCTGTTGCTGAAAATTTTCCCGAGTGTGCAGGACGAAAACTTACATTGATAAATCCTGAGGTAGAAGTGCTTGATGGTGAGTATATAACTCGAGGTGAAGGTTGTTTGAGTTTGCCCGGGTTGTCCGAGAATGTAAATCGTGTAGAACATATCCGCCTCCGTTGGGTAGATGAAAATTTTGAACCACATGAGGAAGAAATGAGTGGATTTCTTGCTCGTATAGTTCAACATGAATGTGATCACCTTGAAGGTAAATTATATATAGACCATGTGTCATTGATTCGCAAGCAACTTATACGAGGAAAACTCAATAATATAATAGAGGGTAAGATTCGCTGTGATTATCAAGTGCGTTATGCTCCAAAGAAAAGAAAATAATAAACAATAAATAAAAATATCATCTACCATAACGATTATGGCCGACGACAAAAAAGTAATATTCTCGATGGTGGGAGTGAACAAAATTTATCCTCCCCAAAAACAAGTGTTGAAAAATATTTACCTCTCGTTTTTCTATGGTGCCAAGATTGGTATCATCGGTTTGAACGGGTCGGGTAAATCTTCATTATTGAAAATTATTGCAGGTATTGATAAAAGTTATCAAGGCGAGGTTGTGTTTTCACCCGGATATTCAGTAGGATATCTAGAACAAGAACCACAACTTGATGCCGATAAAACCGTAATTGAAGTAGTGCGTGAAGGTGTGCAGCCGATTATGGACCTTCTTGCCGAATTTGATGAGGTAAATGCTGCATTTGGAGATCCTGACGTGCTTGATGATCCAGATAAAATGGATGCTTTGATTGCTCGTCAAGCCGAGTTGCAAGATAAACTTGATGCTGCCGATGCTTGGAATATAGATAGCAAATTGGAGCGTGCAATGGATGCTCTTCAATGTCCTCCTGATGATCAAACAATAGGAACTCTCTCTGGTGGTGAACGTCGTCGTGTTGCACTATGTCGATTGTTGTTACAACAACCCGATGTGTTACTTCTTGATGAACCTACCAACCACCTTGATGCAGAGTCAATTGATTGGCTTGAACAACACCTTCAACAATATCCCGGTACGGTAATCGCAATTACTCACGACCGTTACTTTCTTGACCATGTGGCAGGTTGGATTCTTGAGCTAGACCGAGGTGAGGGTATTCCTTGGAAAGGGAACTATTCATCATGGCTTGAGCAAAAAACTAAACGTATGGCTCAAGAAGAAAAACAAGCGAGCAAGCGTCGCAAAACTCTTGAACGAGAATTGGAATGGGTGCGCATGGCTCCGAAGGCTCGTCAAGCAAAGGGTAAAGCCCGTCTTTCATCTTATGACCGCTTATTGAATGAGGATCAAAAAGAACGTGAAGAACGTCTTGAAATATTTATCCCTAATGGACCTCGTCTTGGGAATAAGGTAATAGAGGCTTCTTCGTTGGCTAAATCATTTGGAAAAAAACAATTGTTTAAGGATTTGAACTTCTCGTTGCCTCCCAATGGTATTGTTGGTGTAATAGGTCCTAATGGTGCGGGTAAAACAACTCTTTTCCGTTTGATTATGGGGCAAGAAACTCCCGATGCCGGAACTTTTGATGTGGGCGAAACTGTTAAAATCGCATATGTGGACCAAACTCACCATGACCTATTGCCCGAAAAAACTGTTTATGAGGTTATTTCTCAAGGGGTAGAGTCTTTCAGAATGGGAGGCCGTGATGTAAATGCTCGTGCATATCTTTCTAAATTTAACTTCTCGGGAGCCGATCAAGAAAAGAAAATAGGCGTACTTTCGGGTGGAGAACGCAATCGTTTACATTTGGCAATGGCATTGAAGGAGGAAGGAAATGTATTGCTCCTTGACGAACCTACCAATGATATTGATGTTAATACGCTACGTGCATTGGAAGAGGGTCTTGACGATTTTGCCGGATGTGCAGTTGTCGTTAGTCACGATCGTTGGTTCTTGGATAGAATTTGTACACACATTCTTTCGTTTGAAGGAGAAGGGGAAGTGGTGTATTATGAAGGATCTTATTCGGATTATGAAGAATTTAAAAAGGCTCATAATGGAGGAAAAGAACCAACACGCCGTCGTTATCGTAAGTTGATGGAATAATGTAATTTGTATAAATATAGAAGAAAGTCGTCCGATTAATCGGACGACTTTTTATTTATAGAGAGTTTGAGTATTCGAGAATTTAATTATTAAGTAGGGAAAATATGTAGCAAATAGATTAAAAAGTGTTTTTGATTATTAAAAAGTGGTAATTTGTGGCTTTTAAAACTTTCTTTTGTGAAATTAGGTAAATAAATGCTTGTGTATTAAAAAATAAAAGCCTACATTTGTACTCATAAAGTAGAAACACCTATCGCATAACCCTAGAACTAATTAATTATTTTACGCATAAAAGGACTAGGAAAAGGCAGATTCATTAGAGGCGTTGTGAAACGCGATAATTTGAATTTTAGGTGTAGCAAATGTAAGTATGATATAATCTCTACACTTAAAATGCTATAAGACAGCTATCTTTAGAATCACAAATCATGCCTTTTGGCTTTAGTCCAGCAGCTCCCTGATAGAAGGGAGCTTCCGGACAATTTTTTTTATATGCATTCATTATTGAATCCCAATTATATTTAGCAAAGAAAAAGGACAACATTAATTAATGTTGCCCAAAATATCTATAATAAAGAGTTATTAATTGAGATGATAATTTAGTATAGCCTCAACTTCTTTTTTTAAGTATGGTAGATCGATGAGGTAATATCTATGGTTGTTTGGGTGGAATACGGCAAGTCGGTTGTTGCTGACAATAATGTCATATTTTTTTTCAAGAATAAATCGATACATGCTCACTTGTAGAGCATAGTGATAATATGTCGTGTCGGCAAGATGAGATACCGGTTCAAGTGCAGTTTTGTGCCAAGGATTTTCTTTTTCTACGATCCCATTTCTTATTAATTTTTCACTGCGTTTCCAATCATATATTGTGAATACCCCATTTTGGTATTCAAGGAAATCCAATGTTCCGGCTATGCCATATTCCTCATAAAATATGCGCCATTCGGTACGATAGGGGTGAAGTGTGTGCTCTTTCGTAAATTGAAGAAAAAGATCAAATGTGTCATCGCGTTCACTTGAGATCCCCATATAATATTTCTCAATTTTATCATGCATGGCAGTCCCAAGGTCTCGGGCGCATTGAGCGTTGGCTTCCCATTTGGCTTTAAGTTGCTCGGGAGTAATGCCGAGTTGAGGTGCTTTGCGTACAGCCCAATAGTCGGCATCAAATTTAGGAAAACACCCTTCAATAAGGGTGGTAACAGATATTAATTCTTTCCCATTTACAGTGTATTTGTGCTCTGCTTCGTCAAAATGAATTAATTGGTCGCGAAGGTGAGAGTTGATTTTGTTGTATTCTTGTGTCATTATTAGATGTTTTTGCAAAGATAGTGAAAAGAGATTATTTGAGATTGTTGTTTTGTTTAAAAATGTGGAATTGTTATCTTTGTGAAAAACATTAATCAAGAAATTCATGAAAAAGATTTTGTTTTACGTGTGTTTTAGTGTGATAAGTCTATGTTTATCGGCTCAGTCGCAATTGATGATTGAGATTGATGGGAATTCGCATGATGAGAATTTGCAGGCCTTACAACCGGACCGATTTGTGGTGGGATGTGAGTGCTGGGGAGGTAGTCATGGTGGAGATGCTGTATATTTAGTAGATGAATATGACTCGTATGTGCTGATATATAATGAGTTTGAAAAAGAAAAATGTGTACAGCGTAAATTGGTAATCCCGCAAAATGTTGCTATGTTGATTAACTCAATAATAACATCCTCGGTGGAGACTGCTATGCCTCAAAAGGAAGGGCTAGATTGTTCTAATTCTGAACAAGTAAACTATTCTTTCTATAAAGATAAAGAAACAAAGGCATTGATGAAAAATCCAATTGAAAATACTACATGTGAAAGGTTGAAGATGTTTTATGTTGCTCTTTGTAATACAGTGAAGAGCGAAGAAATGGGTAAATTGTCAGATTCAATGCAACATCTTCAAATGTTAGATAGAGACCTTAAAAGTCTATATCTAATAGATTCCTATAAGCCATCTTGTGGAATAATGACCCAAATGAGTCGTGACTTTATTGTAAATACAATGACAATGGGGCGTGCTACAATAAATCTGGCGATAGAGGCTCCTCGTGAGTTGAGTGATAATCGTGAAGTGTTAATGGAATATAGTGAAAAGAATATGCAAAAATATCAATCTTTGTTGATTGATTGTTGTCAATGGCAGTTGTTTAATCAGCCAAAAGATTTGTATATAGAATTAATTTTCACCGATGAAGAAGTTAAACACAATTTGATTATAGAAGCTTCTGGTTTTTATGGTGGTGCATATATAGTTATTTTGCCTAAAGATAAATTTAGTTTAGAGGGGATAAAGGAATCGTTAACTAAAGTATTTTCTTATTCGGAGATAGGGGAGTATCATGTGGAGTTCTGATTTAGTCATGGATCGCGTATGTGCTACATTGCGAGAGTATGTTGAACGAGAGATAATTCCCCGTTATGATGGTTTTGATGCGGGGCATCGTAGAGATCATGTAATGACAGTGATAACTCAAAGTGTGGAACTTGCGCAATATTATGATGTGGATATAAATATGGTATATGCTATTGCGGCATATCACGATACCGGATTGATTGCCGGACGAGAGCGTCATCATGTTGTGTCGGGTGAGATTTTGTCGGGTGATGTACATTTGCGAAGTTGGTTTGATGAACGACAGATTGATATTATGGCAGAAGCAGTGGTTGATCACCGAGCATCAAATAGTCAAGAGCCACGAACTATATATGGAAAAATAGTCGCTGAAGCCGATAGAATAATTGATTCAGAAGTAATAGTGCAACGCACGATTCAATATGGGTTGGCTCATTATCCACATCTTGACAAAGAGGGGCATTATCGTAGATTTATGGAGCATATGAAAGAAAAGTATGCCGAAGGTGGGTATCTAAAATTATGGATTCCACAATCGTCAAATGCTCAACGTTTAAAAGATTTTCAGCAGAAAATAAAGAATCCTAAAGAATTGCGATTGCTTTTTGAAAAAGAATGGCAGTCATTGACTGCCATATCCTAAATTTGGTTACCATTCATAAGTTACTGCCACTGATTCTAATTGGGAATTGGCGATAGGAGGCGATAGCTTTTCTATTGAAATGACTCCACCTTCAATGAGTGGGAATCGATTAAGTATAGCGATGCGTATGCGCTCAATCACATTCTCGATTAGATGAGAAGGTGTTTTCATTGTGCTTTTTATAATGTCAATAACTTCGGCATAATTAATTGTGCCGGAGAGGCTGTCGTTTATCATTGCACGAGAGATGGGATAGTATAACTTTATGCTAACATTGAAGTCGTTGCCAATGCGATTTTCTTGGTCAAGGACGCCATGATAGGCATATACTTTTAACTTATTTATTTCAATACTTCCTTTTGACATGATAGACGTATTTTAGGATTTATTATCTGCTTTTATTCTTTTTGCCTCTACCTTTGGGCGTTGGCTTATTGATGGCTTGTGATACAGAAACATTTTTGCCCAACATATCTTCGTCGCGACGAGGATGGCGATCATCAATAATGGCAAAATCAATCTGTTTGCGGTCGAGATTGGCTCGTGCTACTTGAATAGTGATTTTATCGCCAAGGCGATAACGGGTATTGGTGTGTCGTCCTACGATGCTATAATTCTTCTCGTCGAATTCGTAATAGTCGTCGGTTAAATCTCGAATAGGAACCATCCCTTCGCATTTGTTGCTGTCAAGTTCTACGTATAGGCCCCATTCGGTAACGCCTGAAATGACTCCATCATACACCTCGCCAAGGTGGTCGGCAAGAAATTCAACTTGTTTGTATTTGATTGATGCTCTTTCGGCATTGGCTGCAAGTTGTTCCATGCTTGATGAGTGCTTGCATTGGTCTTCGAGTTTGTCGATATTCACACTGCGACCTCCATTGAGGTATTTGTCAAGTAGTCTATGAACCATCATGTCGGGATAGCGACGAATGGGAGAGGTAAAGTGGGTGTAATATTCAAATCCCAATCCATAGTGTCCTACATTGACTGTGGTGTATATTGCTTTTGCCATAGAGCGAATGGCAATGGTCGATAGGAAATTTTCTTCTCCTTTGCCCTTTAGTTCGCTTAACATGCGATTGATTGAGCGATTGATATCTCGCGCCGAGCCTGAGTCTTTGACTTTGTAGCCAAAAGTGCGTGAAAGTTTTGCGAGTTCCGATAGCTTCTCGGGGTCGGGTTCGTCGTGAACACGATACACAAAAGCTTTCGCTTTCTTTTTGCCACTGACGCATCCTATCTCGCGAGCCACTATCTTGTTTGCAAGCAACATGAACTCTTCAATGAGTTTGTTGGCATCTTTTGACTCTTTGAAGAATACACCTATAGGGTGTCCTGTCTCATCAATATCGAAACGCACTTCGCAACGATTGAATTCAACTGATCCATTTTCATAACGCTCTTTGCGTAAAATTTTTGCAAGTCGATCAAGAGTGAGGATTTCTTGTGAATATTCACCATATCCTGATTCTATGATTTCTTGTGCTTCTTCATAAGTAAAACGACGATTGCTTTTGATTACGGTGCGAGTGATTTTGTGATTTATTACACGTGCATTTTCATCCATTTCAAATATACATGAAAATGCTAGTTTTTCTTCATTGGGGCGAAGTGAACAGATGCCATTGCAAAGATGTTCGGGGAGCATGGGGACAACTCTGTCGACAAGATATACCGATGTGGCACGTGATTCGGCTTCGCGATCAATGATGGAGCCGGGCTTAACATAATGAGTGACATCGGCAATGTGTACACCTATTTCATAATTGCCATTGGGTAATTTTGTGAGAGAAAGAGCATCGTCAAAGTCTTTTGCATCGCGAGGGTCGATTGTGAAAGTTGTAGAACCACGCATATCAAGGCGTGAAGCGATGACTTCAGGCGTTATGCCGGCATCAATTTTGTCGGCTGCTCGTTCTACGGCTTCGGGGTATTTGTAAGGCAAACCATATTCAGCAAGAATTGCATGGATTTCGGCGTTGTTCTCTCCATGTCGTCCAAGAATATCTATGATTTCGCCCTTTGGATTTTTGTCTTCCTCTGGCCATTCGGTGATTCGAGCAATTGCTTTGTCTCCGGTTTTGCCGTTTTTGAGTTTTGCTTTAGGAATGAATATATCAACGGCAAGGAATTTAGAGTCGGTGAGCAGATAGCCATAATGCTTTTCAACCTTTAGTTGGCCAATGAAAATTTGTTCTTTTTTCTCAATTATTTCAATAACTTCGGCTTCTGGCTCAGTCCCACGACGATGTGCCGCAATATTAACTTTTACTTTATCACCATTGAGAGCGTGCATAGAGTTGCGCTCTGCAACAAAAATGGCTTCTCCGTCATCGTCGGTAATGACACTGTTTTTTCCGTTGCTACGGCGAACAAATGTGCCAATGGCGAAGTTTGTTCGCATGGGGGCTTTGTATTTGCCCGGAGAAGTTTCGATTAGATCACCATCAAAGGCCAATTCGGCAAGAGTAAGTGCAACGCTGCGTTGCTGTTTGGGTGTTGATGCGCCAATGGCATGTGATACTTGTTTGTAGTTAAAAGTATTATTTTTTTGTTGATTAATGAACTCTTTTACGAGTTGAGCTAATTTAACTACGCTGTTTTTCTTTGATGAACGTGCCATAATCAAATTGTTGTTTAGTGGTTAACAAAAAACGCGCCGTAAAGTTGCGGCGCGTTTTATATTGTGAATTACGCGTCGATGTTAGCGTAATTAGCGTTAGCTTCGATGAAGTCGCGTCGCGGAGCCACATCTTCGCCCATAAGCATCGAGAAGATGCGGTCGGCTTCGGCGGCGTCACTGATGTTGACTTGCTTCAACATTCGCTGTTCGGGGTCCATGGTGGTGTCGCGAAGTTCTTCGGCGCTCATTTCACCAAGACCTTTATAGCGTTGAACCTTAGTTTTGTCGCCATGGCGAGCAATGAATTGTTGCACTTGGAGGTCGGTCCAGCAGTATTCCTCAACTTTGCCACGGCTACATTTATACAACGGGGGAGTGGCTAGATAGAGGTATCCGTTTTCGATAATCGGACGCATGCGACGGAAGAAGAATGTCATCAACAATGTTGCAATGTGGCTACCATCGACATCGGCATCGGTCATAATGATAATCTTATGATAAGCGAGGCGAGATAGATTTACTTGAGTTTTATCTTCTTCGGTGCCAATCGTTACACGCATAGCGCGGAAAAGGTTGGCGATTTCTTCGTTGTCAAATATTTTGTGTTCCATAGCCTTTTCCACATTGAGGATTTTACCACGCAATGGAAGGATAGCTTGGAATGTGCGATCACGACCTTGTTTTGCTGTGCCGCCTGCAGAGTCCCCTTCGACAATGAATAATTCGCAATCTTCGGCGGTGCGTGATGAGCAGTCGGCAAGTTTGCCTGGTAGACCACCGCCGCTAAGAGGTGATTTGCGGAGGATTTTTGCGCGGGCATTATATGCTGCATGGCGTGCTTGTGCGGCAACGATAACTTTTTCAACGATAGTTTTCGCTTGCTTTGGATGCTCTTCAAGGTAATTGCGAAGGGCTTCGCTCACGGCTTGTTGTACGGCTCCGATAACTTCGTTGTTCCCAAGTTTTGTTTTTGTTTGACCTTCAAATTGAGGTTCCATTACTTTTACCGAAATAACGGCTGTTACGCCTTGACGGAAGTCGTCGCTCGCAATCTCAATCTTGATTTTGTCGAGCATTTTGTTGTCTTCGGCATATTTCTTCAATGTTGCAGTCAAACCGCGACGGAAACCGGTTAAGTGAGTACCACCTTCAATGGTGTTGATGTTGTTTACATAAGAGTAAACATTTTCGTTGAAGGTGTTGTTGTAGGTCAATGCCACTTCAACAGGAATACCTTGACGCTCGGTGTTGAGGTGGATTACATCGTCGATAAGTGATTCTTTGTTGCCATCAATATATTCAACAAATTCGCGAAGGCCATCTTGAGAGTAGAATGTTTCGTTTTTAGCTACCCCGTTTTCGTCAACTACACGTTTGTCGGTCAATTTCAAAGTTATGCCGGCGTTAAGGAATGCTAAATCGCGAAGACGATTTGCAAGGGTGTTGTAGTCATAGACGGTTTCGGTGAAAATTGAGCTATCGGGCAAGAATGTGACACTTGTTCCTGTGTGGTCGGTGTCGCCTACAACGCGAAGCTCGGTTGTGGGTTTACCATAGGCATATTCTTGAACGTGAATTTTGCCACCTCGATGCACTTCGGCTTTTAGGTATGATGAAAGCGCATTTACACACGACACACCCACACCATGGAGACCACCCGACACTTTGTAAGAGCCTTTGTCGAATTTACCTCCGGCGTGAAGCACTGTCAATACTACTTCAAGCGCGCTTTTGTTTTCTTTTTCGTGCATGTCGACGGGAATACCGCGACCATTGTCGATAACTGTAATTGAGTTGTTTTCATTGATTGTGACATCAATATTGTTGGCGTGACCGGCAAGGGCTTCGTCGATTGAGTTATCGACTACTTCATATACCAAGTGGTGTAGCCCTTTGACGCTAATGTCGCCAATGTACATTGCAGGACGTTTGCGCACTGCTTCCAAACCTTCAAGGACCTGGATATTACTGGCGCTATATTCCTCTTCTAATTCTGCCATAAATTTGGAGTATTATTTTATTGTTTTTTCTTTTAAATCTTGTGTTGTGAGGACTGATGAAATTCCTACTTTTCAGGTAACAAAGATACTAAAAAAATGCTTTTTGACAAAATTTTTTTCACATAGAATGGACTCCTTTTTTAGATATTGCAAAATATAACTTAATAGTGAAAAAATGTAAAATAACATAAGGCTCTATTGCACGATTAAAAAATAGTGTCTACCTTTGCACCGCTTTTGAAGCAAACCGGGGTGTAGCTCAGCCAGGTTAGAGTACGCGTCTGGGGGGCGTGTGGTCGGAAGTTCGAATCTTCTCACCCCGACTGGCTAAATAGGCTCAACGATTTCGTTGAGCCTATTTTTGTATATGTAAGACGTTATAGGAAAGGCGAGGGACGAGAGGCGATGGCGAGAGAGTCTGCAAGTGCTCAAGTGATTGAGCAAGTGCCAAGCACTCAAGTGACCGAGGTGGCAGAGGAGTCAACCGAGCGACCGATGGAGATTGCTCCGGGAGTGGCAGTGCGTGTGGGAGGTGTTGCCGGTGTTGCAACGTCATTCCCTGAAGATGGGAAGGTGATAGTTGAAACCGAAGATGGGAAAATTCTTCCATACGATGAAAGTGAGGTGGAAGTTGTTGGAGAGACGACTGAGACCACTGGTACAACTGAGACAACTATGTCGGATGGGTCTAATGAGTCTGCTGAGGTTGATGATAATGGTCGTCCATTTATTGTTTCTTCGAATGGGACAACTACCTTTGGCGAGATTACAGAAGATACCGGATTGCCATCAGCTCCGATAAAGTTAAGCGAGGGCTATCAAGATGAAAATGGCAAAGGTTATGGCTTGGCACATATTGAGGCGAACTACGGAAAGCAAATTAGGGGTGCGGGATTTAAATCTGTTGAAGAATTTGTGAGATTTGTTGCCGAGAATTATGATGGGAACGACATAAGGGTAGGCAATCCAAGAGGAGACGGTAATATTACTTATTTAATACAAGTAAAGGATAAGTATGATAACACTTTGTTTATTGAATTGTCTAGAGATGGGTCTTATTGGAATGTGAATAGTGGAGGTGTGTTCCGAAAAGGATATTCTGATAAAAAGGAAACGGTTGTCAAGACCGAACCCCAACAACCGAATAATGCCGTTTCGCCAGACTCTTCGCTTTCTGAAGTTGGTAACGAAGGCATTTCAACAACAGAACCCAACGGCGAGTCTCCCGTTTCACAAGGCGAAGATAGTGAAAATAAATCGGATATGCAAGAGGGTGGTGTCAATTCACAGGCTATTCCGGTAGATGCGAAAGGGGAGCCGATGTATGAGAGTGCACCGGTGGAGGCTACTATTGCGGATATATATAATGACCCTGACCTCGATGAGGAGGAGGCTGATGCTTTTGTGCAGGCTAAAATAGATGGGGCAACAAAGCGCATTGCTCAACTTGAGAAGAAAAAACCGAAGATGGGTGAGAGCAAGGTTGCTTTCAAGGAGGCAAAAGCGAAATGGCGTGAGCAGTTGGAAGCAGAACAAGCGTCGTTGGCATATTGGCAAGGAGTGCAAGAGGCGCGAGCGAAGGAATCTACCGCCTCCCCCTTAACCCCTCAGTCCTACGGACAGCCCCCCTATCAAAGCAGGGGGGCAATAACTCCTCCTATTGCTGCGCAACCGGGAGGAGAGTTAGACACCAATGGAGAAATGGGAGAGATAGGAGAAATGTCTGCTGAGGCTGAAGGTGATGATGTGAGTGAACGAGACTCTAAGGTCGATAAGGGTACTAATGTCGCTGAGGAGGGCAGTGTCACAGAAGGGACAGTTGAGGAGGAAACTCCTATTGTAGAGGAACAAACACAAGAGGAGACAGGGGAACTGACCACCTCTCCCTTACAGGATTCTGCTCAGTCGCAAGCGAGTGGAGGGTTAAGCGAGGATTTAGCTGAAGTTGTCGGGGAGACTGATAGGTTGCTTGCTGAGAAAGGGCGAGCGATGGAGGCATATCTCCGAGCCGAGGAGGAATCTGATAGAAAAGCGAAGTTTGCCGATAATTTACAAGCCGTTATCGCATTGGAGACTTATGCGATGGGGTTGAGTGATGAGCAGTTGGCGGCATTGCAAACGCATTATGGCAAAGGAGAAGTGAGGGAAATAGACGATGAGATTAGTCGTCGAGAAGCAAACAAAGGGAAGAGTACTCAATATGACGAGTTGTTGTCGAAACAATATCCGATAGAGCGTAAGGCGAGAAAGGGGACAGGGAAACTCGAAGATGCGTTGAGCAAAGATGTGACACGACCGGTGATGACGGGAGTGTATCATGATGAAGATGGTTATGCTGTGGCTACTGATGCGAAGGTGTTGGTGGCAGACAAAAGGGAGTATAACGGACGCAAGAAGGGCAAGATAATCGGCAAAGATGGAAAGGAGATACCGGGCAATTATCCAAAATGGAAACTTGCGATACCGGCAGAAACGGAAGCGTTGCCAATAGATTTGCAAGATTTGTCGGGCTTTATCGGAGGAGTAAAGGCTAAACTGAAAGAGAACGGCATCAAGCCAAAGGACTATGGCAAGGCAGTGGTAATGATAAAGACCGGAAGCGGAACGATAGTCTATTATCCTGTTGATGCATTAGAAACATGGCTCAATGGCGCTATGCGATTGGGTGCAACCGGAAGTGATGTCGGAGTATCTGAAAGGAATGGATTTATTGTAGCCAAGACCAAGAATGGTGTTGCCATGTTGGCATCGAAAGGGGGATTGGCATATAATGATACCGGCATTGTCTATGAGGTAAATCCTTCACCATCGACCCCTCAGTCGCAAGGCGACAGCTCCCCTGCCCTTAGGGGAGCACTTGAGATGCAAGTGGGAGATGGCGTAATGGAAAATGCGACCGATGCACAACGATTGGCTACTGAAGCGGTGATAACTTCTCTTGAGGCGAGTGGCATTGAGGTTGTAGAAGCGAGTGATGCTATGGCGGAGGCTGTGATGGGAATGGGAGGTTCTACACATGAGATTGAACTTCAAGCCGTCAATGACAAATTTAATGCAGAACTTCAGCAGCAAATAGACGGGACATTACCCAAGGGTCATGTTTATAGTTTAGGTTATCCAAGTGCGATATTGCGAAGTGCAGGATTACCCAATCTACCAATAGAGCTTGCATCAAGCCGATTGTCGGATAAGAGTATGCAAGAGAATCACCCATTTGAATTAAGCGAGATAGAGGGACTTGTTAACGCTATACAAAACCCATTAGCGGTGTTCCGAAGTGCAACACATATCGGTAGTTATGTTGTGTTGACCGAGATTGAGCATAAAGGGAAGAACTTTGTCGTAGCCATTGAGGCTAACCGTAAGCAAGGACGGTTAGAGGTTAATAGTGTTCGTAGCATACACTATCGCAGTTCAAATACCCACATAGCAAATTGGATAAAAGATGACTTGATGGAGTATGCCGATAAAAAAAGAATGTCTGAATGGATTTCCAAACAGCGGTACAATTCCGCTGACGTTAGAAACTTATTCAGACACGTTGCAAAGGTAGTACAAAATTTTGAAAATCCCAAAATCGAGGCACAAATAGTTTACCATGGCAGTGGTGCGAAGTTTGATGCGTTTGACCACAGCCACATGGGCCAGGGCGAAGGAGCGCAAGCCTATGGCTGGGGAACTTATGTGACCGAGGTAGAAGGTATAGGTAAACAGTATGCAAACACAATGCGAGATAAAGCAATAACGGATAAGCACAGAGAAAATGCAATTATAAATAATCTTGCTCGGCAAGTATTAGCTTCAAATAATGGCAATAAGGCAGAAATTCTTGAATATCTTCGAGGTTTGCTTAACGAATCCTGGAGTGATAAAAAACGTGTTAGAGCACAAATAAAGATAATCGAAATAGGAAAATTCTTGCCCGAAACAAAAATTAAGGCACAGCTTTACACAGTAGAAATCCCTGAGGATAATGGGAGCAATTATTTGTATCATGATAAGGTGATGGCAAATAATGTCATTGCCGACGTGAAACGACGATTGTATGATATACTTTCACAAGGTCAATACAAGGGTGCAGAACGAGAGTTGCGCGAAGAACTCGATGAAGTGTTTGTTTCAGGATTAGAGGGAGATGTGTTGTATAACAATGTATCGGCTTATCTTGGTGGTGATAAGCAAGCGAGTCAGCTCTTTAACGAAATGGGCTTTGTGGGAATAAAATACCCGGCACAATATACAACCGGAGGCAGAACCGATGGCAAGAGCAATTATGTAATCTTCAATGAGGCTGATGCCAAGATTACCAGCCGGGTGGAATTTTTGAAGACTCCGCAGGGAGTGGTTTATGGATGGACTGACGGGAAGAAGGTTTATCTCACTAAGGAGGGTATGAATCCTGAGACACCTATCCATGAATATACTCACCTATGGGCGAGAGCGATGATGCAGGGTAATGCCGAGGGTTGGCAGAGCGTTAAGGATTTGCTTCGTGGCACACCTATATGGAATGAGGTGATGAGCGATGCCAACTATGCGGATATTCATGGTGATGAAGATGCGGTTGCGAGTGAGTGTTTGGCTCGCTTGAGTGGCAAGGAGAATGCCAAGCGCATGGAGGCAGAGGCTCGCAAGATGATTGATGAGGCAAAAGGAGTGTTTGCCAAGGCTGATGCCGTGACGCTTGTGGAGCGCATGAAAAAGGCGTTGCAAGAGTTTTGGAATTGGGTAGGGAAGAACCTATTTGACATCAAGAGCTTCGGCAGTATCGAGGAGGTGACCGACCGAGTGCTCTATGATTTAATTCATAATTCACAATTCATAATTCATAATTCGGAGTTGCCGGGGATTGAAAAGCAGATTATCGGAGAGAGGGGAGCGAGTGCTCTTGATAAAGCAGATGAGGCGACTCATAGAATGGATAATCTTGGGGTGGCACGAGAAATGGAGGCCGATGGTAAAGATGCGAAGGCTATCCGTATGGCCACCGGTTGGGAGCGAGGCGCTGACGGCAAGTGGCGATATGAGATAGAGGATTATTCTATAAAAGAAGAAAAAATCGACTTTATTACAAACCAATTAGACTATAAAAATACGGCGACAATAATATTGAAAGACTTACTTGAAGATGCACAAGGCTTGTTTGCAGCTTATCCAGAATTGCGAAATATGCGAGTCGTCATAAAAAAAGACAGCAGTGTAATAGGTCAAGGAGAATTACAATGGTATGATGCAGTTTATGACAGACAAATTGTATTAAATGAAACTGCTATAATAAGTCATTTTGCGAAATCGGCTCTTGAACGTTATGGTAAAGCTGACGTAGGAATAATTCGGATCAAACAAGGATATGATCCAACGACAAAAGAAAAATTTACTAATGAAGCCGATAAACAAGAGGCCTTGAAGACATATATTGAGATGATGAACGAGGCACTGCTTGATTATCACCGCTTTAAGAGCAAAAATAAGGATATAGCAACGAGTATTTTAACTCACGAGATACAGCATGCAATACAGTTCATTGAGGGTTTTGCCCGAGGGTCGTCACCAAAGGAGTTTGCCGATGTAAGGGGTGCGGTTATAGATAGTATAGATTTTATGACCAATGGAGATTTATTAAAAGGTAATTCAATTAGTAATTCTCAGAGTCTGCGAGATGCATTGAATAAGAAAATTCCGTACACAAATATTTCCCTTAAAGAGGGCTATATTGATAATTTGCAAAAAGTAGCTCGCAAATATGGCTATGACAATATAGATGCTCTTGTTGATGATTTTGAAAAAATGCCGTCAGCCTTTGAGCAATATCACCGTACCGCAGGTGAAGTAGAGGCGCGAAATGCGTCGGCACGCATGGGCATGAGTGCCGACGAGCGCAGAGCGACGCTGTTGAGTGAGACAGAGGACGTGGCACGAGAAGACCAAATATTCTTGATGGAGAATAGTGGCGTGAGTGCGATGGCTGAAGGCGAAATAAATGATTTGATTTCTCAAATGAAAGCAAATGCTTCAGTTGAACCTATTGTTGAAATTTCCGAAGAGAATTGGGTAGATAAGATTGTAACACCCATTGGCGAGGTTAAGATGGGGGAACATCAAAAGTCAAAACTATTCAACAAGGGACGAGAAAAACAATACGGAATGTTGCTTGAGACATTAAGTAACCCCGATATTGTATTAGAGGAACAAAGCAAAGAAGATACAACGCATGAAAGGGATTCGGTATATCTTTTCATTAAGACATTCCAAAAAGAAGATGGCTCAAAATATGTTCATTTTGAGAGTGTAACGGTCAAACAAGATGGATTGGAAGTTTCGATTAGTTCTCATATTATAAGAGAGAACCAGTTGAGAAATAAAATGAAGAGTGATAGATTGCTTTATAAAGCGACTGCACTCGACCAATCTACCAATTCGTCCGCAGAGCAATCTATCAAAGGTGGTAGCCTCTCTTCTACCGACAAAGGTAGTGATAATATTGGAGATGTGCAAGGGTTAGAGGATTATAGTGCCGAAGAAATAAAGGAAATTGCCCGGGGCTATATTGAAGATGTGATTGCCGAGAATGGATTTGATGCAGAGGTTGTAGATTTGGCTATCTATGGATCTCGACGCAGAGGTGATGCCCGGGATGATTCGGATTTGGATATAGTGGTTGAATACTCGGGCAATGCTCGTGAAGATGACTTATTTAATGCTCTTAATGATGCAGAAACTCAACTTGAGATAGATGGAGTGAAGGTTGACATCAATCCTATTACAAAGAGTAAATCGGGGACTTTGGGTGAGTTCATGGAGCGAGTAAGGGAGTATGATGAGGGGAATGGGTCTAATGGGTCAACTAAGAAGTCTCAACCCCTCACGAACCCCTCCGCCTTCGGCACCTCTCCTAAAACAGGGGAGGAATCGGGGGGCAGTTTGGAGGACGATGGCTTGTTGTTTAGAGAGGGTGATGGGGAGATGAATGATGCTGAGGTGAGTATGGCTAATGACCCAATTGCAAAGATTATGGGCAAGAGTCAACGCAGCAAGAAGCAACAGGCGAAGTTTGCCGAGCGAGAACGCAAGTATATGCGAAACACCAATGAGTTAGGCGAAAAAATTGCAGAAGCCGAGTCGGAGGTAAACACCAACCCGACAGATAAACAAAAGGAGGCAGGCAACTACAAGAAAGGACACGTTAAGGTAGGGCCGTTCAATATAACGATAGAGCAGCCGAAAGGGAGTGTGCGCAGAGGTGTAGATGCAGACGGCAACAAGTGGGAGACCGAGATGCAGAACACCTACGGCTACATTCGTGGCACAGAGGGTGTCGATGGCGACCATATAGACGTGTTCCTGTCTGATGATATTGACGGTTGGGACGGGCACAAAGTGTTCGTAGTGGACCAACGTAATGCTGACGGCAGCTTCGATGAACATAAGGTTATGCTTGGCTTCAATGACATCAACGATGCCGAGGCAGCCTATATGAGCAACTATGAAGAGGGTTGGCAGGGACTTGGAGCCATTACAGGTGTTGCCATAGAGGAGTTCGGGAAGTGGATAGCTTCCTCACATCGCAAGACCAAAGCGTTTGCGGAGTACAAGAGTGTCAAAACCACCGAGGGACAAAGTACCGACGAGGGAATTTTGTTCCGCGATGGGGAGAGTGATGGGACGAGAGAGGAGTATGATAGGAGAGTGCGTCGTCCTAATCGCAGTGGCAGTGTAGGTAAGTGGGATAACCTTGGATGGCGCATGAAGGAGGCTTATCAAGACTCTATGCTATCGTTGAAGGAGTTGCAGGAAGTTATCGCCAAGAAGTATGGGTTGCAGGAGATACCATCGTGGATGAATGCTTATCTGCAAGAGAACTTAATGAGCAGTCGCAACAAGGCGGCAAGCGATGTGTATATGCGTGACTTCTACAATCCGATGATGAAAGAGGTGCAAGCCTTAATCAAGAAAGGGGTGAAGTATGAGGACTTGGTGAACTATATGATAGCGAAGCATGGGCTTGAACGCAACGTGGTGATGGCTGAGCGAGACGCCAAAAGGGCTGCTGACGAAGCGAAGGAAAAGGGAGAGGATTGGCAAAAGGCATACGATGAGGCGTTGAAGGAGAACCGAAAACGAGACTATTCGGGTTTAACCGCGTTGACCGGTGAGGAGAGTGTGGTGGACGCCGAGAAGGTGGCAGAAAAGATGGCGTTGGCAAAGTGCGACTATGACACAACTTTTAGCCCGATGATAGAAGCGAAGAGTGTGAAGATGAAAAATAAGCGAAGAAAGTTTGTGGGCTCTTTAAAAACGAAGATGCCTATTAGGGCAGTTCCGAGTGCGCCAATGCCCGTCCAAATGGCATAGGCTGTGCCGATGGGTAGTGTCTGGATGGCCTTGGCTAATAGTCCCATGCTCAATATTGTAGATATTATGAAACCTACTATCCACAAGTATAATTCTATTCCTTCAGTATTTTTAGTCTTGCCAAGACAAAATGTCATGGAAACTTCAAATAATCCGGCAATAAAAAGTATTATCCAATTCATTGATGAGATTGTTGGTTTTATTTTTTTATCCAAGTGTGGTTGCGACGATAGTTGCGCTTGCTGTTGAGTTTATATATTGCGTTGTAGAATGGACGAGTCATTATAAACCATGGGATAGTGAGTCGTAAAAGTCGCGATTTTAATGCTTGTGCAGCTCCTCGCCAAGTATAGATGATGGGAAGCCATAAAATAAGTCCTAAAATGGCAACAATGGTTGCTGGAAATAGGTTTGGTAATGATATGAAGATTGTAGAGATGGATAGTAATAACCAAATCCAAAGAAGAATAGAGTAGAATGCAAATAATGTGCGATAACCTTTTCGTAGGTATTTTGAGGTGTAACTATATCTGCGTTTGAGTATTTTATGTGATTCAATCGGATCATAAAAATGACATTCAACGATTGAATCATTTGAGAGTTCTACTTTAGTGTTTTTTTGAGTGGTTATTTCATTAATAAATACATCATCTTCGCCAAAATGTAGATTTAGTGATCGAGAAAAACCTTTGTTGTCAAAGAAGCATTGGCGACGATAAGCAAGGTTGTAACTAAACCCTCGATAGGGAGAGTGGTTGATTGCTGCAGAAAGGTAAACTGTGGCTTCGGCAATGCGGTCAAATGCGCGACGACGATATCCTTTGATGGTGTCAGAATCGGGGCTAGGGGTTGCGTATCCTATGACAACATCGGTTTGCTCGTCAAAGTTGCGAGTGATGAGTGATAGCCATTGAGGTGAATTGATGCGAGAATTGGCATTAACTGTAACGATGACTTCGTGTCGTGCGGCTTTAATGCCTAGTGTGAGCGCAAGTTTCTTGCGTGAAAGGCTGCGTGAGCGATCGGGGGTGTATGTGAGATATAGGTTGTGATAAGTCATTTCTAGTTGATTGACAACATCGCTTGTTGACTCTACTGAACCATCATTAACTACGATAACTTCAAATGGGGCGGGATAATCTTGTTCAAGAATTTGTGGGAGTAATTGAGCGAGATTGGTGGCGTCATCGTTGCAATATACAATGACGGAAGCTGAAGGAAGTGTTGAGGGTGAAAGATCAAATCCGCTATCAGAATGATAAAAATCATCGGACGAATAGCCGGTTGGGAGATTTTCTGCATTATTGCACTGCTTTTGGTGTTTGGCTACGCAAGAAATGCTCTTGCGATAGAAAATCAGCAAGAACAAAATGCATATTGCCAAAGTTGAGAGCAATATAATCGTAGTTAAGGATATGTCGAAATTGAAAAATTGGGTCATTTTATCGGATGAGATTTTTTAGGACTGCAAAGTTACAAACATATCCTTAAAATCAAAATAGAAAAATGTCGAGAATGTGATTTTTACTAATATTAAGGTGGAAAACGTTTTTTTTTGCAAAGGAAATGCCTATCTTTGCACCCGAAAAAATGTTAACGAGGATATAATATAAATCAAGTATACTCGTTATAAAAATAATAATGAATATAAATTTGAAAAAGTGAATATGAAAAAATGTTTGCTATATGTGGTGGCTATTATGGCTATTGCATTTTCTTCGTGTACGACATATAATACTTCATTGCCTTATTTTAGTGATATTAGTGATTCGCAATCGGGAGAATTTACGCAAGGCGATTATGGAATAAAGATTATACCCGATGATGAGTTGTTGATTACTGTAACGTCTATGGTGCCATCTGCAACAGCGATGTATAATCTCTCATTGAGTAACCCTGCGATGAGAGAGGAACTTTTGTCAGTTTCGCAACCACAACAACAAACATATATCGTAGATGCAAATGGGGATATTCAATTTCCGGTATTGGGAAAATTACATGTGGCTGGATTGTCAACTCAAGAATTGAGAAAAGAACTTGAAAATCGGATTAGTAAAGATGTTCAAGATCCGATTGTGAGAGTTCAATTGGTTAATTTTAGAATAAATGTGCTTGGCGAGGTGAAGAATCCCGGAGCGATATCAGTGAAAAAAGAAAGATATTCGTTGCTTGATGCTCTTGCCGACGCAGGCGATTTGACCGAATATGGTGAACGAAGTAATGTGATGTTGATTCGTGAGGTTGATGGAAAACGGATTTATCACCGATTGAATTTAAATAATTCAGAGGTATTGTCCTCTCCATATTTCTACTTGCAACAAAATGATGTTGTGTATGTGGAACCAAACGAAATCCGTCGAGAAAACGCAAAATATAATCAAAATAACTCATATAAAATTTCAGTAGTGTCAACAATCGTAAGTGCATGTTCGGTAATCGCATCACTTATAATCGCCTTGACAGTTAAATAACTTTTTGAATTCTTGCAATGGAAAATAAAATAAAATCCAATGATCAAATAGATTTGGCGCAAATCGTAGATGTGTTGCGTCGCAATTGGTGGATGTTTGCTGTTTCAGTAGTTTTATGTGGCGCATTGGGCGTTGCGTATTTGTATGTGAAACATTCGGTATATGTTGTTCATGCAAAGGTGCTGGTGGCATATGATGAGGGTACTAGTTCAATGGGATCATCAATCATGCAGAGCCTATCATTGGGTGGAGTAGGAGGAAGTAATGTTGAGGATGAGGTGCTTGTGATGGGAGCACATTCTATAAAAGAACAAGCAATAAAGGAACTAAAACTCAATCGCTCATATTACAGTCCTGATGGCTTTTTGAAGAAAAAATATTATTATAATAATAGCCCAATCGAAATTTCGGCCCCCGAAGAGGTGTTTGATACACTTTCAGTGGGGATGAAATTTAACATTAAAGCCAATAAAGATTTAAGCAAGATTGAAGTAGAAGTAAAGAAGGGCCGATTTACAACATTGGCCGAAGTTACTGGAGATAAATTGCCAATGGTGGTGAATACTCCTTATGGAATCTATTCAATTGATAAGACAAAATTTTATGTTCCGGGAGAAGAAGTTGAGGTAGTGGCAAATGTTACCGGTAATTCAATATATGCCGAGGCCATAACAAATGATTTGACTGTCCAAAAATCGGAGAAGAAAGCAAATGGTATCTCATTATATTATGAAGATATAAATATAAAGAGGGGTAAAGATTTGCTTAATAAAATGGTAGAGTTGTATAATCGTCGAGGTCAAAAAGAAAAAGATGAAATGGCAGTAAATACAGGTCGTTTCATTGATGAACGCCTTGATACATTATATATTTCTCTTGCAGATGCTGAACGAAAAATTCAAAATTATAAGCAAAATAAAAATATAGTAGATGTATCAAGCGAAGCTCGTTATTTAATGCAGAAGAAAGGGACGCTTGAAAACGCATTGTTGTCGGCTGAAACACAATATGAAGTGTTGAAAATGGCTGATGATTTCTTTAGTAATCCAAAGAACAATTACGCGATGATGCCTTTTGCACCAGAACTATCCGGAGTTGAAGATGCGATTACTTTGTATAATGAGATGATTGCCAAACGCATGGAGATAGAAACAAACGCAAAAGGTGACAACCCGGCATTATTGGCAATTAATGAACAGATTGATGCAATGCGCGAAAATGTAAAGAAATCAATCAATCGCGCAGTGTCAAGCGCATCTGTACGCCTTAAAGAGTTAAAAGCCGAGTCAAGTGCATCTGAAAATAAATTGAGCTCAATTCCGGCGCAAGAACGTGAATATCTTGAATTGCAGCGCGATCAAACGATTAAAAATCAGTTATATAGTTTCTTGTTGCAAAAAAGAGAAGAAAATCAACTAGTTCTTGCTGCAACTACACCAAAAGGTAAGATAATAGATAAGGCTTTTGCTTATAATGAGCCGGTTGCACCTAAAAAAATGATGATAATAGTTGTAGCATTGTTCTTCGGCTTGATTATACCTGCTCTTTGGTTATATGTAAAAAATCTGATGAGCAACAAGTTTGATTCAGTTGAATCATTGACTCGCCTCACCACTCTACCTATTATCGGTGAAATATGTCATTCTCGTAGAGCAAAAGAAAATCCTATCGTAGTGAGTGAGACATCAACGCGTCCTATTGCGGAGTTGTTCCGATTGTTGCGTAGTAATTTGCAATTTATGTTCCCTATAAAAGGTGTAGAAAACGGACAAGTTGCAATGATTACCTCAAGTTGTAGCGGTGAGGGTAAAACATTTGTTTCGATGAATGTGGCAGAATCATTGGCGTTGTTGGATAAGAAGGTCGTATTGGTGGGATTGGATATTCGCTTGCCTATGTTGGCTCAAAATCTATGCTTGCCAAGTTCGCCAGGTGTAACAAATTATTTGTCGGGAGCAATAGATGATGTTGATTCATTAATAAATCATCATAGTAATTGTGATATAATCGTTGCCGGACCGGTGCCACCTAATCCATCTGAATTGCTATTGTCAGATAGAACCGAGTTACTTATAAAAGAGTTGAAGCAGCGATATGATTTTGTGATTATCGACTCTGCTCCAATAGGACTTGTTTCTGATTCATTTTCATTGACTAAATTTAGTGACGTTACACTTTATGTGTCGCGTGCTAATTATACGAAAAAGAGTTTCATAAAATATCTCAATTCTGTAGTTGAGAGAGGACAACTTAAAAATGTTGCAGTTGTTGTAAACGACACAAATCCAAAACTTTCTCATGGCTATGGTTATGGCTATGGCTCAAAAGAGGATAATTAATGCTTGAATATAATGCATAGAGATAATCATGATTTGATTGTCTCTATGCAATTTAATATATAATGCTATTAAGTAAAGCAAAAATAGTAATGAATGTGGTGCTCGCACTCTTTTGGGTGTGGTGCACTTTTGGTTTTATAAGTGAAGAGATTGCACCTTTCTTGTTGAGCCTGAAATCAGGAATTTTTTTCTTGGTGGATGTGGTTTTAATGGTTACAGGGGTATTAGTGTTAAAGAATAAGTGGGATAAAATTTTTATTGGATCATTTTTGGCATTGAGCTTTTGGGTAACATGTATTTATAATGGTTATAGCATAATCTTTTATCTCAATGGTTTGCGAGAATTCATTTATCTATTGTGGCTTGTTCCATTGTTGCGGTTCATTTACAATAGTGATTATGGTGATGAGTTTGTAAAAAGATTTGACAAGCATTTGTTTGTATTCTTAATTGTACAAGCAATATGTATTACGTTCCAATTTGTCAAATATGGGGCAAATGACCATGGTGGAGGCTCAATGGGTAATGGGTTCTCTGGTATAGTTTCTATATTGATTTATCTAATTTCATTTTATTTAATGAAAAAAAAGATGAATCCTGAAAGTTATTGGAAGACAATACTAAACAATAAATGGTTAATTATATTGTTATATCCAACACTTTTAAATGAAACAAAAATTAGTTTTATTTTATTGGCACTTTATTTCGTGTTATTGTTGCCATTGACGAAAAAAACTACAATGAAACTGGTATTTTTATTTCCGGTAATTTGTGTGTTAATGTACTTTGTCTTTAATGTATATATGACGACTACCGATAGCCAATTTGATATAACAAGTCGGGATTTCTTAGAGGCATATTTTTATGCTGAAGAAGATGACGATATTATAGAATGGGTGTCAGTATTGCAAGAGAGAGGAGAAGATTTTGTCGCAGATGGTACTTTGGATATCCCCCGTTTTACAAAATACATTATGATTCCGGAATTAAATGAGTATTATCCAGGACATACAATAACGGGGTATGGATTGGGTCACTTTAAAGGGGGGACAATGATTGAAAATTCCAAATTTTATATTGAAAATGAGTGGCTGCTTCGAGGGTCAATCCCATATGGATACCATGCTTATATTCAATTTGGTTTTTTTTCAATATTTTATTTTATATGGTTATGGTTCAGGTTTGTTAGTCTTAAATTAGATGTCAAAGCAAACAAGGAGATAATAATATATATAATATTAATTACATTTATAATAATGTTATATAACGATTTCTTTAGGTGCGGAATATTATGTATTGCGTTTTTCTATATATTTACGCAAGCATTGCGATGGAATTCAGAAGAAAATAAAACGATTGAAACAACATAATAATTATGCGCAAGATATTAGTAACCGGAGGAGCCGGATTTATTGGTTCAAATTTATGTGAATACCTTTTGGCAAAAGGTGATTATGTGGTGTGTCTTGATAATTTTGCAACAGGACATATCGAAAATTTGTTGCCACTTATTGAGCAATATCCCGATACGTTTAAATTAATCGTAGGGGATATTCGCAATCTTGAAGATTGTCGCAAGTCTGTTGAAGGAATGGAATATGTGCTTCACGAAGCGGCTTTAGGTTCAGTGCCTCGTTCGGTTAAGGACCCAATCACATCAAATGATGTGAATGTGGGCGGATTTTTGAATATGCTTGTCGCATCGCGCGATGCCGGAGTGAAACGATTTGTATTCGCTGCAAGTTCGTCAACCTATGGCGATAGTGAGTCGTTGCCAAAGGTGGAAGATGTTATCGGACGTCCGCTTTCGCCTTATGCAATTACTAAATATGTCAATGAACTATATGCCGATGTGTTTGCTCGCACTTATGGCCTCGAATTCATAGGCTTGCGCTATTTCAATGTGTTTGGACGCCGTCAAGACCCCAATGGCGCTTATGCAGCGGTAATTCCTTTGTTTGTGAAGAAATTTATGGCTCACGAAGCTCCTAATATCAATGGTGATGGTGAGTATAGCCGTGACTTCACTTATATCGATAATGTGATACAAATGAATGACCTCGCTCTTCAAGCCGAAGCAGGCAGCGATGCTGTAAACCAAATCTATAACACGGCTTATGGTGAGCGCACAACATTGAATCAATTAGTAGAATATTTAAAAGAATACTTGTCGCAATACGATGCCGAAATTGCTAACGTTATACCTACACATGGTCCTAATCGAGTGGGAGATATCCCTCATTCACTTGCGTGTGTGGATAAGGCAAAACGATTATTGGGCTACAATCCTAAATTCAGCATGAAACAAGGATTGAAAGAAGCGTGTGGATGGTATTGGAATAACCTTAAATAAAAGTATAGTTATGAATAAAGAAATTAAGATTGCGGTAATAGGTCTTGGTTATGTGGGATTGCCATTGGCCCGCCTATTCTCTACAAAATATACAACAGTGGGCTTTGATATGAACAAAGCTCGTGTTGATGCATTGATGCAAGGTCATGATGCGACACTTGAAGTGGCCGATGATTTGTTGCAAAGTGCAATAGCCAACGGATTTAAATGTACTGCCGATGTGGAAGACATTCGCGACTGCAATTTCTATGTGGTGGCAGTGCCTACTCCTGTCGACCGTGATAATAATCCTGATTTGACTCCTCTCTATGGAGCAAGTGAAACTGTGGGTAAAGTTATTGCTAAAGATGATATCGTGGTTTATGAATCAACTGTATATCCCGGAGTGACTGAAGATGAATGTATCCCTGTGGTGGAACGTGTATCGGGGTTGAAATATAATGTTGATTTCTATGCCGGTTATTCTCCCGAGCGCATTAACCCGGGCGATAAGCTACACACCGTAGAAAAAATTAAAAAGGTGACATCGGGCTCAACTCCCGAAATTGGTAAGATTGTCGATGAGGTGTATTCATCGGTGATCACAGCCGGCACACATCTTGCACCCACAATCAAAGTGGCAGAAGCCGCTAAAGTTATCGAAAATTCACAACGTGATATAAATATAGCCTTCGTAAATGAATTGGCGAAAATTTTCAATCTCATGGGTATTGATACACAAGCTGTGCTTGAGGCTGCCGGAACAAAATGGAATTTCTTGCCATTCCGTCCCGGATTGGTTGGCGGTCACTGTATCGGTGTCGACCCATATTATTTGGCCATGTGTGCTCAACGTTATGGCTATAACCCCGAAATTATTCTTGCCGGACGTCGCATGAATGATAGTATGGGCGAATATGTGGCCTCGCAAGTGGTGAAGTTGATGATTAAGAAGGGGCTCCAAGTTAATGGTAGTCGTATAGCGTTGTTGGGCTTCACTTTCAAAGAAAATTGCCCCGATGTTCGTAATACTAAGGTGATAGATATCTATAACGCTCTAAAAGAGTATAATATTGAAATAATGGTCTATGACCCATGGGCCAATACTGTTGTCGCTCAACGCGAATATGGTGTGGAAATTCACAATGAATTGCCTGCCGGCGAAAAATACGACGCAGCTATCGTGGCAGTAGCGCATAATGAGTTCAAGTCGCTCGATGTCAAATCGTTGTTGAAAGAGAATAGCGTTGTTTACGATGTGAAGTGGATGCTTGATGGCGCGGCTGATGGTAAATTATAATTGAAAGAAACAGAAATGTCGCAAGAGGATATAAAGCAAAAGGCCGTCAAAGGTATATTCTGGAGTTTTTGTGAACGCTTTGGCTCATTGTTGATTCTATTTACAGCCAATATAGTATTGGCACGAATACTCACACCCGATGATTTTGGTCTTGTGGGTATTTTGATGGCATTTGTGATGATTTCTCAAATACTGATTGATGGAGGCCTAGGTAATGCATTAATTCAGCGACAAAAAATTACTACTGTTGATTGCTCTACCGTCTTTTTCACTAATTTGGCAGTAGCGGTGGTGTGTTATGCCGCATTATATTTTGGAGCCGATGCGATAGCTTCATTTTATAATCAAATATTGTTGTCCCAACTCATAAAAGTGTTGGGGGTGGTTGTGATTATTGATGCATTTGGAGCAGTGCAGAATAATCTGTTGATGAAGAATATTGACTTTAAACGCATCACAATAGTAAAGGTAGTTGCTGCATTGATTTCTACTATTGCAGCTATTGTCGCAGCAATAGTAGGTGTGGGGGTGTGGTCGTTGGTTGTTCAATATGTTGTTAATAGCGTCGTTAAAAGTGCGCTTTTGTGGATATTGTCTTCATGGCGACCGGTATTGGTGTTTAGTAAAGCATCTTTTAGGACATTGTTTGGCTATGGGTCAAAGTTGTTGTTGGCAAATGTGTTGAGTGAGGCATATCGTAATTTACAAGTACTCATTATCGGCAAGTTTTTTCCAAAAGCAGAAGTGGGATATTATTCACAAGCCAAACATCTACAAGATGTGCCTGTCACAACAATTTTGACAGTAGTAAATCAAGTGACATTTCCGGTTTTTTCTCAATTGCAAGATGATAAAGAACAATTAGTGAGAGGATTGAGACGAAGCCTTAAAATATTGACATTTTTGAACTTTCCATTGATGATGTGTCTTGTGATTATGGCTGAGCCAATCTTTAGACTGTTATTTGGAGAGCAATGGATGTCTTCGGTGCCTTATTTTCAATGGTTGTGTGGTGGCTTTGGATTATTATTGGTAATCCATAATACTAATATTAATGCAATAAAAGCGGTAGGAAGAAGTGAGATTGTATTATATCTTGAGATAATAAAGAAGGTGCTTGGTTTAGGAATGATTTTTGGATTTATATTGCTTGGCTATGGAGCAATGAGCATAATGTGGGCCTTGGCGATAAACTCATTTGTTGAATTTTTCTTGAACGGATATTTTACGGGGAAATATATCGGTTATGGAATAATTAGTCAAGCACGAGATGTAATGCCCAATTTGATTGTTACTGCGATTGCATCGGTGGCGGCATATTCACTATCTTTTGTAAATATGCATTACATGTTATTGCTTGTGGCTCAAGCAATATGTTTCATTGGGGTGTATTTGGCCGTTATGAAAGTTGCCAAAGTCGAAATTTTTGAGTATCTTGCAGTCGAATTAAAATCAAGACTCAAGAAGAAATGAAAAAAATAGCAAAAGCGATTTTGCGTCCCCCTTACGCCTATGCGCGTTATGTTTATTTTAGATACATAAAACAAGGTTTTTATACTTCTACTGAGGTGGTGTCTCAAGAATTGAATTTGAACGCTGTCTCAGATTTCCCTATGTCGTATTTTGGCTATTACAATGTATCGCCCGAAAACAATAAAGGGCAAGTGCTTTATTGTGTGCCTACGGGAAAGGATTGCATCGCGCTTTATTATCGTGACGCCAATGGTGAACATGAGATAGGGGAGACTAAAGCATATAACTTGCAACAAGGTTGTATGTCGCAATGGGGCTATACCAATCCCAATCGCGCATACTATAATAGATATAATCAATCTACCGATAAATATGAAGGGGTAGTCTATGATGTCGATGCTCAAAAAGAAATTGACACATTGCCCATGCCTATATATGCGCTCTCAAAGCAAGAAGATTTTGCGTTGTCGCTCAATTTTGACCGATTGGCGGTGATGCGTCCCGATTACGGGTATTTCTGCCATAAAAATCTTGAGATGCCTATGAATGATGCCGATGGTATATGGCATGTTGATGTGGCAACAAAAGATGTGAAATTGATAATCACTTTGCAGCAATTAATCGATCTTAAGCCCGTCGAAACTATGGAGGGAGCTCGACATAAGGTTAATCATATAGACATCTCTCCAGATGGCAAGCGCTTCATGTTCCTACATCGTTGGGTAGGCCCTAAGGGACGTTATATGCGTTTGATAACAGCTAATGCCGATGGCTCGGATATGTATATCCTCAATGGCGACAAAATGACTTCTCACTCATATTGGGTTGATAATAACCGGATAGTCTCATTTTGCCACACTCCCGAAACAGGAGATGCTTATGTGATGTTTGAGGATAAAACCGATAACCGCAAATTGTTGTCAAAAAAACTCCCAGTAACCGATGGTCACCCATCAACAATCAATCAAGGGGAGTGGATGGTAACTGATAGTTATCCAGGTTATGATGCGATGTCGCGATTGTATCTTTACAATATTAAAACTGATAAACTCATTTGTCTTGGTCGTTTCTATCAACCTTTGAAATATAAAGGACCGGGGCGAATTGACCTGCACCCAAAATGGAATATGCAAGGCACTCATGTATATTTCGAATCGGGACATGATGGCAAGCGCAGATTGTATTCAATAAATGTTGAGCCGTTGCTAAAATAGGATAGATATGAATATATTGATGATAAATCAAGACCAATTTGGATATAAGGCAGGTTATTACCACTATTGTAAACATTTGGTGAAGCAAGGGCATAAGATAACTTATTTATGTAATGACCATGGTTTGCCAAAAATGAATATTGATGGAATTCGTGTAATTTATGTCAAAGAATCAAGTAGCATAAAATGGCGTAAGATATTCCTCTCAAAAATCAAAGAACTCAAAGCGGAAGAAACAATAGATATTGCGTTATGTTCCTATTTTAGGGGGTGTAGTATATTGAAAACTATTTCAAAGGGATTGCCAATAGTGATTGATGTTAGATCGGGTGATTTGTCAAAAAATGAGATAAAACGCAAATTATATAATAGAATCATAAAGTTTGAGGCGTCTTTATTTAGTCATATAATGATTTTAAGTGGATCATTGGCAAAATTACTTAAGTTAAAGGAGGGTTCTTATGATGTAGTCCCATTGGGAGCCGATGAGATAAGTGATGCGTCACGACAATATGAAGCAATAAAAATGTTATATGTGGGTACGTTGCAACAACGTGATATCCATAAAACGGTTGAGGGATTGGCTGATTTTTGCAAGAAATATCCAGAGGCCGATATAGAATACGATATTATTGGTTTTGGTTTGCCAGAAGAAGAAGCCTTAATAAACCAGACGATTGTGAATAATGACCTTTCAAATAAAGTGTTTTTTCATGGTCGTGTAAATTATGAAAATCTAAAATCATTTTTTGATAAGGCAAATTTAGGTATTGCGTTTGTGCCAATGACTCCGTACTATGATTGTCAGCCTTCAACCAAAATCTATGAATATGTTTTGTCGGGAATGTATTGTATCGCAACTAATACATACGAAAATAGGATATTAATAGAGCCTATTAATGGATTGATATGTGATGATAATCCCGAATCATTTAGTGAGGCATTAGTGCGATATTATAAAATGAATAAAATATCGTTTGATTCAGAAAAGATAAAGCAGTCAATGTCGCAGTATTTATGGGAGAGCGTGATTAAAGATAAATTATTGCAATTGTTAAATAGATTTTGTTAGGCATTGAAAGGAGGTTCGCATTAGTTGAAAAGATTGTTTGGGTTGAATGCATAAATAATAAGAAGAAGAAATATTTGAGTGCTTTTTTCGTTAGAAATATAGATATATATTTTAATATTCTTATTTTTATGAAAAAGGTCCTAATCGTTAATAAATTTTATTATCCACGAGGTGGAGATTGTATATGTGCAATAAATTTGGAGAAATTGTTGCGTCAAAAGGGTCATGAAGTTGCAGTGTTTGCAATGAAATATGATGAAAATATACAATCGGAATATTCTAAATATTTTGCCTCCAATGTGGATTTTGCCGGAGGAATTGGCTCGAAATTAAATGCTGCACAACGAATATTTGGCAAAGGTTCGATTAAAAAAGAATTTGCGCGTATGTTAAATGAGTTCAACCCCGATGTCGTGCATCTTCATAATATACATTCATATCTTTCTCCTATTGTGGCAAAGATGGCGAAACAATATGGAGCAAAGGTAGTATGGACATTGCATGATTATAAGTTATTATGTCCGTCATATGCCTGTCTAAATAATGGAGCACCATGTGAGTTATGTTATGATGATAAGAAATGGGTGTTGAAAAACAGATGTATGAAAGGAAGTTTGGTGGCGAGTGCTCTTGCTTATTTAGAAGCTAAATATTGGAATCGAACCAAGCTTGAAAAATATGTAGATGCATTTGTGTGCCCAAGTGCTTTTATGCAAAGTCGCATGAAATTAGGAAATTTTGGAAAGTTAAATGTGGTGTGTAACTTTGTAGACCCTGTTAAGTTGGAATTGTTTAAGTCTCAAGATGTAAATTATCGACAGGATTATTATGTGTATGTTGGCCGACTCTCAGAGGAAAAAGGTATCGCTACATTGGTAAATGTTGCAAAGGAGATTGATTTTAATCTAAAAATCGTTGGAGGAGGGCCACTTGAGAATCAATTAAGGCAAATTTGTGAAAATAATCCACAAATAGAGTTCTTGGGGCATCAAAATGCTGAGGCTGTTGCAAAATTGTTATCATCTGCACGTTGTTCGGTAGTGCCTTCGGTGTGCTATGAAAACAATCCATTAAGTGTAATAGAGTCTTTATGTGCCGGCACTCCTGTAGTCGGTTCTAAAATAGCCGGTATCCCGGAGTTGATTGACGATAATTGTGGGGCGGTTTTTGAGCCTGGCGGAGAAGAGTCGTTAAGACAATCTTTGCGTATTATGCTTTCGAAAAATTGGCAATATGATAGAATAAAACAAGATGCATTGGAAAAGTTCTCGCCAGAAATTCATTATCAAAAATTAATTGAAATTTATGGTTGAGAATAATGACATAATTATTATCTTTGCAAATAAAAATATATTATAATGAAAAATATAGTACAAGGAAGCTTAATAACTACATTCCGATGTAACGCAAAGTGTAATATGTGTAATATTTGGCAACATCAAACTCGCCCAGAGGAAGAGATTGATGCATCATATTATGAGAAATTGCCTCCTGGGTTGCGTATAAATATTACAGGTGGCGAAGCTACTATTAGAAAAGATATTGATAAGATTTTCGAGATACTTTATCCAAAAGCATCATTGTTGGAACTTAGTACCAATGGTTATAATACAGAGAAAATTGTAGAATTGGCAAATAAATATCCAAATATACTTATTCGTGTAAGTGTAGAAGGGTTGCCAAAAATAAATGACTCTAAACGTGGATTGGTAAATGGTTTTGATCATGCGCTTCGCACAATGTTGGAGTTAAAGAAAACCAAGTGTAAAAATATTGGATTTTCAGTAGTAATCTCACCCGACAATTATAAGGATTTGGTTCATTTATATGAATTATGTGTGGCATTGGATGTAGAATTAGGTAATTCAACAGTGCATAATTCATGGTATTTCCATAAAGATGATAATATTATTGAAAGTGAAGGCGCTTTAGAACAACATGAATTATTTGTAAAAGCATTATTGACATCAAAACGTCGAGGCTTTAAAAATCGTTTGAAAGACTATGGTCGTGCATTTTTCAATCGTTCGATTCATCGTCGCCTTCGTGGAGATAAACCTGGTTATCGCCCCGCGTGTGGAGCTATGACCGATTTCTTCTTTATTGACCCATGGGGAAATGTGTCACCATGTAATGGCTCGGGTGAAGAATGGGTAGTAGGAAATATTAAAGAAGATTCATTTGAAAATATTATGGCTTCGGATAAAGCTAAAGCTGTAATGGAAAAAGTGAATAATTGTAATCGCAATTGTGCGTTCATTGTAACAGAGCGTCATGATATGGTGCGTCGCCCATGGATTCCTATTAAATGGGTGTTGAAAAATAAATGGCGCATTTATCGCGGCAAAGATATTTGCTGGGATTAAATGAGAATAGCGGTAATAGGCACAAGGGGATTCCCGGATATTCAAGGGGGGGTGGAGCGACACTGCGAATATTTGTATCCACGCTTTGGCGGTTTTGTTGAAGCGATTAGGGTATATCGTCGTCGTCCATATTTGTCTTCGATGTCCAAATCGGCTCATTATCCTAAAATCTCATTTGTAGATATTCCTTCAACTCGCATCAAAGGTTTTGAGGCGGTGTTTCATACTTTTTTATGTTGTATGCATTTGTTATTTCATCGTGTTGATGTAGTGCATATTCATAATATTGGGCCGGGCATGTTTACTCCTCTATTGAGATTGTTTGGCTTAAAAGTGGTGATAACATATCATAGCCCCAATTATGAACACAAAAAATGGGGTGCTGTAGCCAAAATGATACTTCGTATGAGTGAGTCTTTGTCATTTGGATTTGCGAATAAGATTATATTTGTAAACAAATTTCAGATGGAGAAGGCACCTGCATCAATACAAAAGAAATCAGTGTATATCCCCAATGGAATAGATCCAATCACTCGTAGCGAAGCGACCAACTATCTTAAAAAAATAGGTGCGTTAAAAGGAGAGTATATTCTTGGAGTGGGGCGTCTTACTCCGGAAAAGGGATTCGAATATCTTGTTGAGGCTGTGAATAACCTTGATTGTGTGAAACAATTGGTAATTGCCGGAGCAGCCGATCATGGAGATGGATATTTGCAACGACTCAAGGAGTTGGATGTTAATAAAAAGGTGATTTTTGCCGGTTTTGTAGGAGGTGAAAATCTTCGTCAGTTATATAGCCATGCGCGCATGTTTGTGCTGTCTTCTGAAAATGAAGGATTCCCCTTGGTTATGCTTGAAGCGATGAATTATGGCTTGCCTATGGTAGTGTCAGATATCCCGGCAACGCATCTGATTGAATTGTCTCAAGAATGTTATGCTAAGAAGTGTGACGCTAATGATTTAGCCGATAAAATAGAGAAAACCTATTCCAACGAGCAAGCATATGAATATGATTTGTCGGGTTATGATTGGGATAATGTCGCTCGGCAAACAATTGAGGCATATTAATCGTAATGAAATTATAATAAAACGCAAGATTTCGTTATAAATCTTGCGTTTTTTTGTTATATATTTCGCTGATTAAAATTTGGGTAGGGTGAAAGTGAATTCGAGGCCGCCTTGAGGACGATTTCTTACTGTTATTTTTCCCCCGTGAGTGAGTATTGTGTTCTTTACGATGGGTAGCCCTAACCCGGTGCCTCCGGCTTTGCGTGAACGACCGGCGTCAATGCGATAGAAACGGTCGAAGAGGTAGGGGATGTGTTCCTCTTCTACGCCAGTGCCATTGTCGTAATATCTAAAAGTGTAAGAGTCAAACGAGTCATTTAATGTAAACAGACGAATCTGTGTGCCTCGAGAATATGCTACTGAATTTTTTATGAGGTTTAGAATCGTACTATTTAAAAGTGCATTATTGCCATTAATGTAGCAGTTGAGTGGAATGTCAAAAGAAAACTCCATCCCTTTTAACATACCCGATTCTTTCACATCGTTGGCAATCGTGTAAACAATATCGTGAAAATTGAGTTTCTCGGTAGGGATTGCTTGGGTAGTTTCGCTTAATCGTGTTATGGTTGAAATGTCGTTGAGCAAATCGCACAATCTATTTATTTGTTCTTGTGTCTTGGTTATAAAATGATTTTTAGTGTCGTCAGACATATTCGGATCATCGGCTATAGTATCAATATATCCTTTTATGATGCCTACAGGAGTCTTGATTTCGTGGCTGATATTGTTTGTAAGCTCACGTTTCATGCGACTTTTTTCTTCTATGGCTGCTAATGCCACTTTGTGCTCTTTTTCGCTATCTTCAATTGCTTTTGTTTTACTATTAAAAAGATTAATTATCTGTTGCGACACATCACCCAATTCATCTTTGGGGAATTTATACGTCGTAGTCAAGTCTTTTTCGGTGGCGGCTTGTTTTGCAAAATCGCGTAGGAATTTTACTGTTTTCCCGATATAATATGTTGAGCCAAATGCGATAATTGTAACGATTATAGCTAGAGTTATAATGGTAATCCACATAGTACTATCGGGGGCAAGTGCTTCGGCAAGACTCACCGTGTAGGGCATGGCAGTATAGACAATTACATTGCCATCGTGACTGACTTGTTCTGAATAATAGAAATTTGGACGTTTATCTGCCTCGGTTTTTTTGTGCTTAATAGGATCTCCAAATGAGAATAAGAGATTGTCGGTTTTTGTGTTGTAAACCGATACTCTCACATCTTTATATACCGAATGAGAGAAATAATCATTTATAAAGCGATTAAAAGGAGTAATGTCGGCATTATGCTCATAAGCAAATACTACCCGGCTATTAATAAACTCAAGTTGCTGTTTTATTGTTTCGCTACGATATGTTTTTTCTCGTTTATGTTGAAAAGTCACCATTGCTGCGATTGTGAACCACAGCAATGCGACAAGGGGGAAAAATAGTCGCCATTGGTAACTAGTTGGTTTCTTTAAACCCATATCCAAATCCCAATCGGGTTATAATATTGTTGCCATATTCGCCGAGTTTTTTGCGTAGGCGAGTGATATTTGTATCAATCGTGCGATTAGTAACCACAACATCACATCCCCATACATGGCGAATGATTTCTTCGCGAGAGTAAATGCGATTGCGGTGTGTAAGGAAGAATAATAAAATGTCGAATTCGGTTTTGGTCAGTTGCATATCTTCGCCATTTACATAGGCTAATTTCTCATTTCTATCTACGCGAAGATTTTTGAAAGTGATATCAGGCTCGTATATGCTTTTGGAAATATTGTATGCATGATGATGAGTTATGTGCGATCTGCGCAACACGGCTCTTACACGAGCGAGAACTTCACTAATTACAAACGGTTTGGTAATATAATCATCTCCTCCGATATTTAGTCCCATCACAGTGTCATCTTCGCCGTCAAGAGCTGAGCAGAAAATGATAGGTGTATTTTCGGTGGAATTGTTGTTCTTAAGACGTTTGGCAAAATCAAATCCACTTAATCTATCCATCATTATGTCAAGAATGAAAATAGAATATCCGGCAAGGTCATGCGCTAATGCTTCTTCAGCACTATAGGCACAATCAACTTCATAACCTTCTTTTTCAAGATTGTATTTTAGGATTTCGCAAATTGACTCTTCGTCATCAACAACAAGTATTTTTACTCTCATGGTTTATTCGTATTTTAGTTTGGTTGTTAAAGTTACAAACTAAAGATTTAATTTAGGGTTAAAATTAGTTAAGAAGTAAACCAAATGGTGAATTTAGGTGTTTTGTTGGCAAATTACTATATTGCACTGTGTTTTCATGGTATTAGATTTAAGGTTAAAACCACCCACAGGGTTGTCGCGATGACAACCCTGTGGACGTTATAATGGGGATTAATTTGTGAGATAGAAATTAATATTTGAAATGGCTCAATGAGGCCGATCCGTTTCGAATGATTATTTGGTAGTAAGTGTTTTGATTTTTTGGTAGTATTGATCTTTTATATTTTTCTGATTCAAAAATTGACGGCATTGATGGCTTATTCCAATTGTCAAATAGATTTTGTTCCAATGGGATTGTCTCATTTCGGTCGAAATAGGGTGGGACTGATCCGTCATAAATGTGAATGTTGTCACAACTGCTCCATGCTTTAATTGAAATGGCTTGCATATCGTGGTGTGCAATCTTTACATAAATGGTATCGCTGATTGTGGAATATTTTAATGAATCCAATTCTTTTATTTCTGGAAATTTTGGCTCAATTGCATTCAATCCGTTGTCTCCCGAAATTATAATATTGGCAATGCCGGTAAACTTATGTTGTTTATATATAATAGGGCTATATTCAATAATGAGTCTTTTTTGTAGATATGTGTCATCGCGATGTCCATAGCTTCCGATTGAATCAATAGGGGAGAATGTGGCATATTGGTAATCAAAATCAAATGTTATGGGATAAGAATTATCTCCAACTATTAAGCGTCGGTTGCTCTTGTCCCCTAAAATATCAGATTTGCTTGTTCGCAAGTAGATGCTTTCCGAATTAGCATCGCGAGTGATATGAAAATAAATGTTTTTTTGTTCGGTATTAATGCCTAATTTATTGAGCCTGTTATTTAATATCTCTAATCTGTCAATATGCTTTTTGATAATAGGCTCTTCATTGGGCATAAGATAGTAAATGCTATCATCTTGTGCATGGCATAACATGGAGGCTATAATCGCAAAAAGTATGGAGATAAGTATTTTTCTCATGGTATTGCTTTTTTGCAAATATAAGGATAAAATGCAAAAGAACAAGATGTTAAGAGCTTTATTTTATGATTCGAGGAAATTGAGAAGTGGTTGCTATGTTCCATTGCCCGGAGATGGAATCGGCAGTTATGAGCGTTGCTGAAGTTGAGGGGATTGCTTCAATCATTTTTAAGGCTTCGCTGTGAGGCATTGCCATGCAAGCAGTGGCAAGAGCATCGGCCATCATGGCATTGGGCGCTATCACGGTAGCACTTAATGTGGAGGTGATAACCGGATGCCCGGTTTTAGGATTGATAGTATGTCCGGTTTTCTTGCCGTTTTTGCCTTTTCGGAAGTTGCGATAATTGCCCGAGGTTGCTATGCCGCAATCGCTAACCTCGATTATTGCAGCCGATGAGTGGGTTATAGACGTGTCGTTGTCGATAGGTGCATCTATCATCACACGCCACGGCTTTCCTTGGGGATTCTTTCCGGCAATAACCATATCACCACCAATCTCAATCATGAAATCATTACAACCATTGCGACGCATCATCGAAGCTATCATGTCGCAACCATAGCCTTTGGTGATGGCACTGAAATTAAACTCGGTGCGAGGGTGTTTTTTCTTAATGCGATTATCAACTATGAAGCAAGAGTCGATTCCTACAAACATTAATGCGCTATCTATCTGTGATTGGGTAGGGGGAGTACCATAATTTTTGTAGCCAAATCCCCAAAGGTTGATAAGTGGAGAAACTGAAGGGTCAAATGCTCCGCCACTCCATCGGTTGACTTGCTTTGACGTTTCAAATACTGTTGCTAACATTGAGTCAACTTCAGCATCTTCGCCATTGTTGATGCGAGTAATTAAGGAGTTGGGGCAGAAAGGCGACAACGACAATTCCACCTCTCGCAACACCGGCTGAATGGAATCATCAAGCGTTTTCGGCGCCATATAAGTGATGTGATATTGAGTATTCCACACCACCCCCTCTATCTTATATTGCTGATTGCTATCGGAGCAAGATGCAAATATTAATAAACAACAAATAGAGGTTAATATAGTCGATATATATGTCGTAATTTTCATGGGTGATAAATTTCTTCAAAAGTAATAAATTAAACCGAAACAAAAAAGATTTTATCATTGTATAGGTTTTACCATAGGTCGATTAAAAATTATTAAGAAATATCTTAAGGGGGATTAAACAAAAAGGGTTTGAGATGTGTTATTTTTTATATAACTTTACGAAGTTGAAAAAACAATCAATTATTAACCTACAAACTTAATGTAAATTTTATGAAGCGATCATTTTTATTTTTAGCCGAAGGATTTGAGGAAATAGAAGCGTTGACTGTTGTTGATGTGATGCGTCGTGCCGGTATGGATTTAAAGACAGTGTCGATTACTGACGACCATAAAGTGCTTGGCGCTCATGGTATTCCTGTATTGGCCGATATGCTTATCGCTGAGGCTGATTTGGCTAATGCCGAATGGCTCATTGCTCCCGGTGGCATGCCCGGCTCAACCAATTTGGCCAATAGCGAAACTCTCAGCAAAGCTCTCAAAGCTCATGCACAAGCCGGTGGTAAAATTGCCGCAATATGTGCAGCTCCTGCTGTGGTGCTTTATCCTCTCGGTATTCTTGATGGAAAAGAAGCGACTTGCTATCCCGGTTTTGAAGGCGAATGTGTGAAAGCAGTGATGCGCGACACTCCTGTCGTGGCTCTCGATAATATTATTACGGCCAACGGACCAGCCACCGCATTACGTTTTGCATTGGCTATTGTGGCTAATTCAATGGGCGAAGGTGTGGCTCAAGAAGTGGGCAGTGGAATGTTGCATTACACTCGCTCAATGAACTTTTATTTCTAAAAAGGTATAAATACATAGAGTATAAGGTGCATAGTAGTATAATATAAGAACTATTGTGCACCTTTATTATTTGCAAAAACGATGTTTTTGAACTAAATTTGTCTGATTATAAGTGACTTGATTTTGAAACGCGTCGTCATTAAGATATTCAAAGTACTATCATGGACGATAGTGGCATTGCTACTATTGCTCTTTGGTATGATTCAAGTCGTTTATACAGATTGGTTTCAAGATAAATTGAGAACCGAATTTGTGTCACGAGTAAATGCCTCCGGAGAATTAAAATTTACTCTTGATGAATTATCGATTGACTTTCCGTTGAATGTCTCGTTGGCAGGGCTTTCGGTTGTTGAGCCACAAAATGATACTCTTATTGCTGCGAAAAAAGTGATGGCCGATGTTGGGGTGTTGCCATTGCTGCGAGGAGTAGTGGCTGTTGATGATGCCATCCTGTCAGATGCTCATTATCGTATGGGTAATGCCGACTCGGTAATGTTTATGAAAATCGTAGCCTCATCGTTAAGTATAACGGACGCTGAAGTGTCGCTTATCTCAAACACTATAGATTTACATCAGTCAGAGATTCAAGGAGGACGAATAGATTTATTATTGAAAAATGATACAACATCTACACCTGCCGATAGTAGTCAATCTACCCCATGGACTATAAATGCTAAAGATGTGTTGTTGAACGATTTTACTTACCACATGGCAATAGAGTCGTCAATAGATTCGCTTTCAACGCATTTTATTGATGCCATGATTTCAAATGTGGCAGTTAATTTAGGAGCACAAACTCTCACGGTTGAATTATTAAAGGGAGAAGGTCTTGATGCCGCATTTATTGCATCGGACGCACCGGCATCGCCTCAAAAAGAGGATGAACAGCCGTCAAAACCATGGACGATAATGATTGACTCGATTGATTTTATCCAGTCAAAAGCATTATATGCAATGCCTAATGTTAATCCTTTGCCGGGAATGGATTTTAATTATCTATCGTTTGATAGTCTAGAACTTAAAGTTGCATCGTTTTATAATAAAGCGTCAGAGATATCAATCCCTATTAGGGGGTTAACGGCTCGAGAACGAAGTGGTATTGAATTGATGGCCAAGGGTGAATTTGCAATGGATAACGATGCGATGTATTTGCGTCAGTTTGATGTTAAAACTAAAAACTCGCATCTTAAAGCCGATGGAAAATTGGGAATGTCAAGTCATATTCAACAATCACAAATGTTGCTTATAGGGAATGGCGATGTGGGAATGGCTGATATTGCAATGATGTTTCCCGCTTATAAGCCTATGATGCAAGGTGTGCCGATGCATGATAAATTACAAATTGATGTAAATATAGCCGGATCGTTAAATGATCTTGCGATAAATAAATTACACGCCGATTTAGGTGGGCGTGTGACGGCAGATGCAAAAGGACATATTGCGTATATTACTGACTTTAATCGTGTGCGAGGGACAATGTCGGTAAGTGGCGAAATTGTTGACGCAGATTTTGTTAATGCCATAATCTCCGACGATGCCAATGATGATATTGTATTGCCGGTGATGACGCTGTCGGGAGATGTGGATCTGTCCCCCGGATTAATTGCAGGAAATATTGATGCACATACAGGAGATGGCGATATGGCATTGAATGCAAAATGGAATAGTAGATCCGAAGGGTATGATGTGGATTTGGCATTGGATGAATTCCCGATTGATGCATTTTTGCCTCGTATGGGGATTGAAAATGTATCGGGACGATTGAAAGCAAATGGTAGATTGCTAAATCCGTTTAATCGGAATATGGTAGTTGATGCTGAAGCCGATATCACGCACGTGGTGTATCATGGAGTGACTTATAATGATATTTCGACTCATGCAAAAATGAAAAACCATAATGCCGAAATTGCACTGAGTTCGGATAATAAAGGAGCCGACTTTGATATAATGGCTTGTTGTAAATTTGATAAATCATCACTCCAATGGGATGTAAATGCCGATATCCGAAAATTTGATTTATATGCATTCAAGTTAATGGAGCAACAAGCATCATTAGAGGCATTGTTTAATAGTAATGGAGTGCTTGATGTTGAAAAACGTGAACTGCGAGGAGTGTTACAAATAGATGATGTTGATTGGCGAAGTGATTCGTTAAATCTCGCAGTAAAGGATATTAATACCAAATTGATGGCATCGGATTCGGTGATTAATGTTGCTTTGCGCAATAATGACATGTATGCGTTTATGAGTACTCCCGATAAGATTGACTCATTACCTATAAAAGTGGGAAATCTTACAGAAATATTGTCTCAACAAATAAATGCGCGAAAGGTGGATGTGGTGCAGATACAGCAAGCAATGCCACGCTTTAATTTAATTATGAAAGCCGGACCTAAAAATTTGTTGTCTCAATATTTGTCAACGATGGATCAATCGTTTAATCGCTTATCATTAAAGATGAGTAACGATTCGTTGATTAACTTGTCGGCTCAAGTAAATGAATATAAGATGGGCACCACACGAATAGATACAATAAATCTGTCGGCCAATCAATATGATAAGATTTTAATGTATAATGCCTCAATAGGTAATAGTCCCGGAACACTTGATGATTTTGCACGAGTAACATTGGATGGATATTTGGCCGATGATTTAGTATCGGCTCATCTACAACAACAAAATATTGCCGGTGAAGAGGGGTATAATATTGGAGCACTAGCACAAGTGGGCGATTCAATAGTGAGATTTGAATTATTCCCCGAAGAACCCATGTTGGCCTATAAATTGTGGGAGATTAATGATGAGAATTATATTGAATATAATATATTTACTCATCATGTTGATGCTGATGTTGAAATGCAAAATGCCACAAGTGCGATAAAAATATATACCGAGCATGATGAAACACATGAAGGGCATCAAGAAGATGTGATTGTTAATGTGAGAGATTTAAAACTTGCAGAAATAATCGCCTTTAATCCGTATGCGCCATCAATAAAAGGTGACTTGTCGGCCGATATGAGAATAAATTGGGGTGGAGGCCGGCTAAATGGAAGCGGCATAGTCTCGCTTGATGAGTTCGTTGTAGGGAAGGAGCGAGTGGGCTCTTTTGTCGCTGATTTGGGAGTTTCTACCAATGCTTCAGGACAGATAAAAGCAAATGCTGCATTAATGGTTGATGGTGTAAAAACGATGTCAATATCAGGCAATCTAAATGATAGTACCAGCCTGTCTCCATTGATGCTTGATTTCTCAATGATTCATTTCCCATTGAAAGTTCTCAATCCAATGCTCCCCAATAATATCGCAACATTAAGTGGAACTCTTAATGGCGCAATGAAAATTTCGGGCGAGAGTGATGCTCCGATTATAAATGGAAAAATTGACTTTGATTCAACTGCAGTATTGGTGGGAATGACTGCCACACCATTGAAATTTTCAGAGATTGAAATCCTTGTCGTTGATAATGTTGTGAAATTTAACGATTTTGCTATTACCGGTGTAAATAATAACCCATTGAAAGTGAATGGAAATGTTGATTTGACAGATATGTCAACGCCTAAAATTGATTTGACATTAAAGGCTCGTAATATGCAGATTGTGGGTAGTAATAAGTCACGACGAGCCGATGTTTATGGCAAAGGTTTTATTGATTTTGATGCCGATGTGTATGGTAACATGTCAAATCTAAATGTAGATGCAACGATTGATCTATTGTCGGGATCAAATGTTACATATATAATGCCGGCATCATCATCGGCGATTACTTCCTATAGCACAGAAGATCTTGTTAGTTTTGTGAAATTTTCAGACACCACTTCGGTAATGACTGAAGAACAAGTCGTGGCTGCAATGAAGATGAATCTAGATGTGGCGTTGATAGTATCGGAAGGTACTACAATCAATGTGGATTTATCAGCTGATGGGAAAAATAAAGTGCAACTGCAAGGAAGTGGAACACTCAACTATTCCCTTGATAAAATGGAAGATAGTCATATAACCGGACGTTATACGATTAATAAAGGATTCGTGCGGTATACACCACCATTGATGTCGGAAAAACTGTTTAATTTTGTTGATGGTAGTTATGTGGCATTTAATGGTGACATGCTAAACCCGGTATTGAGTTTGTCGGCAATAGATAAATTAAAAGCCAATGTAACCAGAGAGGGACAAGATTCACGATTAGTTGACTTTGAAGTTAAACTTTCGGTAACGAATAGTTTAAATAATATGAATGTGGCATTTGATTTATCATCTCCCGATGATTTGACAATTGCCAACGAATTATCTTCAATGAGTGCCGAACAAAGAGCCAATCAGGCAATGAATATGTTACTGTATAATGTTTATACCGGATCCGGCTCAAAAGGCAATTCAAATCTATCGGGAAATCCATTATATTCATTTGTGGAGTCAAAGTTGAATACTTGGGCAGCAAATAATATAGGCTTTGTAGATGTGTCGTTTGGAATTGATCAATACGATAAAACGATTGATGGGAATAAATCAAAGACCACAAGTTATAGTTACAAAGTGTCAAAAACATTGTTTAATGAAAGATTTAAAATCGTAGTGGGTGGAAACTATTCAACCGATGCCGATGCCGACGAGAATTTCTCTCAAAATCTGATTAACGATATTTCGTTTGAATATATGCTCAATCGTAGTGGAACAATGTATGTTAAACTATTCCGTCAGATAGGCTTTGAAAGTATTCTGGAAGGGGAAGTGACACAAACAGGTGTGGGTTTTGTTTATAAACGAAAGATTAGATCACTTCGAGATTTGTTTAGATAAAGATGGCGAGGCAAATAAAAATATCTATATATCGAACAATTATTGTAGTGTCGTTGGCAATAATTGTTGGAGCGTGCTCAACAACAAAGCGATTGAGTGCCGATGATCCTCTTTATACAGGTGTAAAACGGATTACAATTGAGGCTGCCGAAAATGAGAAGTTGCCATCAGAGGTGAAATCTCAAGTAAAAGAGGCAGTAAACGTAGCGCCTAATAATAGTTTAATATCTCCAACAATACGCCATCCGTTCCCGATTGGTTTGTGGGTATTTAATAATTGGGATAGCGAGGCAACCGGAGTAAAGGGGTGGCTTTATGAAAAATTAGTTGAGCAACCGGTGTTGCTATCCGATGTGCGTCCCGAATTAAGGGTGAAAATGATTGATGAAATATTGGAAAATAATGGATATTTCAGTTCGGATGTGAAATATGAATTGATTCAAGGAAAAAATCCTAAAAAGGTGAGAGTGGCTTATGATGTGAAAACCGGTCCGGCTTATCTAATTGATTCAATTGAGTTATTGCCCGATACCAATCATTTAAATCATATTATTGACTCAATAACCATAAAGTCAAAAATGCTTGTTAAAGGGTCGCGTTATTGCACAGATTCGCTTGTGGAATTACGTACCGTAATAGCCAATCAGGTTAGAAATCGAGGATATTATTTCTTTCGTCCCGATTATATTAAGTATTTAGCCGATAGTACGATAACCCCAAGACATATTGCCTTGAGACTGGTGTATGCCGATGATATTCCTGCCGACGCACTTAAACGATATGTTACGGGGCGAGTGTTGGTAAATGTACATCGTAATGAGGGTGGAGGTACGCCTGATACAATTATGACTCGACGGGCAACGATTGTGCAGATGCAACCATCAAAATTTAGACATCAAATAATTCCTGAATGTGTAACATTTAGAGAGGGGCGAACATTCTCCGTGCGAGACATGAATCGTACGCAAACCTATCTATCACGATTGGGTATATTTAAAGATATAAGTATAAATGTAAGTCCCGACTCTCTCAATTCGGGAAATAGGCTGGATGTAGTGATTGATTGTACTCAAGATTCTCCACTTGAGGCAAGTATTGAGGTAAATGCGACATCAAAGTCAAATAGTTATTTGGGCCCGGGATTGTCTATCGGTGTGACAAATAAGAATTTATTTGGGGGAGGAGAGCAATTTAATATAAGCTTAATTGGAGCGTATGAGTGGCAGACCGGACGAAATCGTAACTCAATTTTCAATTCCTATGAATTTGGTATTAATACATCTCTTTCGTTTCCACGTTTGCTTGCGCCACGGTTTATACCACGAAGTCGTCGTGCATTAAACTGGACCCGATTATCTCTTGATGCAGAAATACTCAATCGTCCCCATTATTTCAAAATGGCTCAATTTGATGCTGCAATGAGTTATGATTGGCAAGCAACAAGATATTCAACAAATACTCTTACTATTGGAAAGGTAACTTATACAAAATTGATTAATACAACAGTTGAGTTTGATTCAATTATGAATGAGAATTTGGCCGTTGCTCAAAGTTTTAGAGATCAATTTGTGCCTCAAATTGCATATACCTATACCTATGATCGCAAAATAGATAGAAATAATGCGATAAATTGGCAATTTACTGTGCAAGAAGCCGGAAATCTATGTTGGGCTATATGGGAATTAGCCGGCAGTAAAGGAGAAAAACAACTATTTAATACACCATTTTCTCAGTTTATCAAAGGTACGACTCAATTAGTGTTTAATTGTCGTCTTGGGGGAAATCATTGGTTCTATACAAGAGCGGTAGTGGGCGCAGCACATGCCTATGGCAACTCTTCGCAAGTGCCTTATAGCGAGCAGTTCTATGTGGGTGGGGCAAACTCGGTGAGAGCATTTGCTGTGCGTAGTATTGGCCCGGGTTCCTATCGAGTGCCGGGGGCTTCGGCCAATAATTATTTTGACCAAACCGGTACATTTAAGTTTGAAGCGAATGCTGAATATCGTTTCCCAATATACGGGATGTTTAAAGGTGCATTTTTTGTTGATGCAGGAAATGTATGGTTGCTTGAAGAGGATCCACAACGCCCCGGAGGGACGCTTAAAGGGTCGCGATTTTTACGAGATCTTGCACTTGGCACAGGATTAGGATTGCGTTTAGATATTGAAATGCTGGTAGTGCGTGCCGACTTGGGGATAGGGCTTCATGCTCCATACGATACAGGTAAACGAGGATACTTTAATATGCGATCATTTAAAGATTCTTTGGCTTTTCACTTGGCAATAGGATATCCTTTTTAGTTTGATTGTATTAAAAAAACTAATTTTAGTGGTTAAAATGAGATTAAAGAGTGCGTAATCCCTTACGATTTACTATCTTTGCACTTTGGAAATAAAGTGAATAAATCATTTGAGACGCTCTCAATTCTATATATTAATATTTTTGATGTTATTTGCATTCAATGTTGGCGCGCAAGTTCATGTAAATGAGGTTGGTAGTGCCGATGTTGATTCAATAACTATTATTGATACTATAGATGTTGATTCAATTATAAAAAAGAATCCTTCAGTCACAAAAGATACAACTCAACAATCACGTATTCGCCGAGTTAAAGTTGATTTGGATAATCAAGTCGTGTTTTCATCACAAGATTCGATTGTGATGACAGGTGATAATCGGGTATATATGTATGGTAAAGGGGCTGTTACGTATGGAAAACTGAAACTTGATGCCGACCAAATTGATATGGATATGAAAAACAGTTTGGTCTATGCTGTTGGTCGTAAAGATTCGTTAGGGGAATGGGTGGGCAAGCCTGTGTTTGATGAAGGAGGTGCCACTTATGAGACCGAAACGATGAAATATAATTTCAAAACAAAGAGGGGTTATATCACAAATGTAATTACTGAACAAGGCGAAGGGTATCTCACCGGTGGAGAAACAAAGAAAATGGAGGATGATACCTATTACTTGAAAAATGGTCGTTACACTACATGTGATCAACATGATTGCCCTCACTTTTATTTCCAATTAACAAAAGCAAAGGTGCGTCCTAATAAAGATATTGTTACAGGACCGGCTTATATGGTCTTATCGGGATTGCCTTTGCCATTGGCTGTCCCATTTGGCTATTTCCCATTTTCAAAGAAGTATTCATCGGGTATAATTGTGCCTACTTTTGGAGACGATTATCAGCGTGGTTTCTATCTGAGCGATGGGGGATATTATTTTGCAATTAATGATAATATTGATTTGGCTTTGACAGGCGAAATCTACACCAAAGGCTCATGGGGGGTAAAGGCACGTTCCAATTATGTGAAGCGTTATAAGTTCTCAGGTAATTTTGATATCAGTTACTTGAAATCGATATACGGAGATAAGGGGATGCCTGACTATTCAAAACAAACCAACTTCCAAATCCTATGGAGTCATACTCAAGATGCCAAGGCTAATCCTAATCTAAATTTCTCGGCAAGTGTAAACTTCACAACAAGTGGTTATTCGCGTAATGACTTGAATAGTTATTATAGCAGTGCTTTTACCGAAAATACCAAGAGTAGTTCGGTCAACTTAACATATCGCTTCCCCCAATCAAAATGGTCATTGTCAACGACATTAAATGTGTCGCAACGCACACAAGACTCTACATTGAGCGTGTCGTTCCCTAACTTTACATTGACAATGTCGCAAATATATCCATTTAAGCGAAAGAAGGCTGTGGGAGATGAGAAATGGTATGAGAAAATACGCATGTCATATTCGGGTCAATTCCAAAATTCATTGACAGCAAAACAAGATGAATTTTTCAAGAAGAATATTATAAAAGATTGGCGAAATGGAATGAAACATTCAATCCCTATTTCTGCTACATTCAACTTGTTTAAATACATAAACTTTACTCCACAAATCTCATTTACCGACCGTATGTACACCAATAAGGTGCGTCGTCAATGGGATCCAAATGCCGCTGCCGAAGTGTGTGACACAACATATAATTTCTATAACGTGTGGGACTTCTCTGCATCGATGTCTCTTGATACAAAAATATATGGTTTCTATCAACCGTTGCCATTCCTTGGTAATAAAGTGAAGATGATACGCCATGTGTTAACGCCTACAATTTCATTCTCGGCCTCACCCGATTTCTCTTCAAGTTTCTTTGGGTATTATGGTACATATCAATATGTTGATGTTAACGGTAAGGAACAGACTCGTAAATATTCTCTTTTCCCAAATAGTATGTTTGGTGTGCCGGGTCAAGGTAAAACCGGTGCGGTAACAGTGTCATTGGCAAATAATGTAGAGATGAAAGTGCGTGATGATAATGATAGTATAGGGGAGAAAAAGATTTCTCTTATTGAGAACTTCACTGTCTCACAAAGTTATAACTTTGCTGCCGACTCGTTGAATTGGAGTAACATCAATACATCGTTAAATCTTCGATTAATAAAGAATTTTAATCTCAACCTATCGGCAGTGTGGGATGTCTATACATATCAACTAAATGAATATGGAAATCCGGTGAGAGTGAATATCCCTCGTTGGGAAGTTGGGAAAGGATTAGGACGATTATCAAGTACCGGAACTTCGTTCTCATATACATTTAACAACGATACATTTAAACGAAAGAAAAAAGAAGGATCATCTCCTGCTGAGGACGAAAATAATACATCGACCGATGCCGATGCCTCTGCAACTGAGAATGAAAGTCGTTCTCCATTCTCAAAGAAAAAAGGAGAGGTAGCAACTGATGCCGATGGTTATATGAAGTGGACTGTGCCTTGGAACTTGACCGTTAACTATTCGGTAAGTTACGGATATGGAGCATTTGACAAAGAAAAACTTGAATATAAAGGGAAGATTACTCAAAATTTAAGTTTTTCGGGGAATATTAGGCCTACAAAGAATTGGAACTTTGGATTCTCTGCAAGTTATAACTTTGATACAGGCAAAATCGCATATATGAATTGTAATATCTCGCGCGACCTTCACTGCTTCTCAATGCGTGCTAGTTTTGTGCCGGTAGGACCTTACAAATCTTATAACTTCCATATCGCAGTTAAATCATCAATGCTATCCGATCTCAAATATCAAAAACGCTCATCAATGTCAAACGGCGTGAATTGGTATTAATAAGTAAAAAGAATATGACAAAGCAAGAATCAACAATGTTGAAAGGTGTGGCGATCTTATTTATGATATTTGGTCACTTATTCCTTTATCCTGAGTTGGCAAATGAAATGTATATCCCATTGTTTTGTTTGAATGGACTTTCTATTGAAAATATAATGACAAGAGCAACAGGTCCAGTCGCTTTCTATCTTTTATTGGGAGGATATGGTATGTATTATATATATAAGAATAGGGGGGTAAAGAATCAGTTGCCTCGAATTCGTAATTTATATATTAATTTTTGGATAGTATTATTACTATTTGTTTTAATTGGATATTTTATTCACCCTAATGCATATCCTGGTTCATTTGGATTATTTATAAATAATGCTACTGGATTCAATACAACTTATAATGGAGAATGGTGGTTCTTGTTGCCATATTCATTGTTGGTGTTATCGTCATATTGGGTGTTTCAGATTGTGGATAAATATAATCCATTATTGGTTGTACTATGTTGTTTGCTTGGTTTGTTTGCCACATCATTTGTCATAAGCCGTTTTGGCGCGGATTATTTGTATTCACATAAGTTAAGGTATAATTTGTTTTTGTATTTTCATTTATTGTGGGAATTTGTTATCGGAGCAATGTTGTTGAAAATGGATTTCTTTGGCAAGTCGAAGACAAAAATACAGAAATACTTAACAAAAGATATATACATACTAATTGCACTTATTTTATTGATTGCAGTTCGATGCATATTTGATACAAGTGCAGTTCATATCTTCTACGTTGTTACATTTATTGCGTTATTCCTATCAATATCTCGATGGAGCTTTATAGACAAAAGCTTGTCATTTTTGGGGACATATTCGATGAATATGTGGTTTATTCATACTTGTATTTGCTATTACCTGTTTAAAGATTTTATATATGGATTTAAATATCCAATAATTATTTACACGGTAGTTGTAGTATTGAGTTTAATATTTGCAATATTTGTTACAAAAATTGCAAATATTGTAATCCCTAAAGCTCGTAAATAATACGGATTATTTAAACAGTTTATGTAATTCGTTGAAGCGGGAGAGACTTTCGGTGGAGTGACGGGCCATTGATGCTCTTATTTTGTCAAGAGGCTTTTCTTGCATTGTGCCACTTTTGGAGTAGAATTTATCGGCATAGCAGATGAGTTTTTCAAGCATTGTTTCAGGGAGGTAGTCTTTCCGGGGTAATGGCAGTTGTTGACGATCTATGTCATCTATTGTAAGCCCGGCACCGGTGTGCCTTTCGGCAACTCGTGCTATTGCTTCATCTACTCCTTCTTGGCGTAGCAAGTCGGCACCTAATATGCCGTGACAGATGTAATGTTCCGAGCCATGACACTCGATATCGGGAGCGTTGGTGAGGAATATGCCTATATCGTGGAGCATAGCGGCCGCTTCTACTATGTCAAGAGGAATGTCGAGGTTGCATCTACGAGCTGTCTCAAGAGCTTTATCTGCCACTTGGCGACTATGTAGAATAAAAATCCCGCGGCACTTAGTGCCGGCGGGATAATATTTATCAATAATAGCTTGATAATCCATCATTTTTAATTATGCATTATGAACTATGCATTATGAATTGAAAAGATTACTCTACGATTGTGTTCCAACCATGAATATCCTCTTCTTCGCCGAGTTGAATGCCACGAAGTTTGTTGTAAAGAGCTGTTACCACAGGACCGGGTTCGCCGTTTTTTGAAACAATATATTTCTTGTTGAGGTCAAGGTCGTGAATTTCACCGATAGGCGATGCTACTGCGGCAGTACCACAAGCAGCGGCTTCTTGAATTGAATCAAGTTCTTCAAGAGGTATTTGACGACATTCCACCTCAATGCCCATATCTTTAGCGATTTGTTGAAGGCTCATGTTGGTGATAGAGGGGAGAATTGATTCAGAAGCGGGAGTGATATATTTACCATCTTTAATCGCCAAGAAGTTGGCAGGACCACATTCGTCGATATATTTCTTTTCTTTAGGGTCAAGGTAAAGCACTGCTGAATATCCAAGTTCGTGAGCCTTTTCGCCGGCTTCAAGACTTGCAGCATAGTTCCCACCCACTTTCCAACGGCCTGTGCCTTTAGGGGCCACACGGTCAAATTCGCGCATGATGCAGATGTTGGTATTTTTAAATCCACCTTTGAAGTATGGACCTACGGGAGTAACAAGAACGAGGAATAGATATTCGCTTGAAGGTTTTACGCCTACTTGGGCAGAAATCCCTATTTCAAGTGGACGAATATAGAGTGATGCGCCGCTACCATAGGGAGGAACGAAACGCTCGTTAAGTTTAACAACACGTTTCACCATGTCGCAGAATAATTCAACAGGGATAGGTTGCATTTTAATACCTTCGGCCGAAGAGATGATGCGTTTGGCATTTTCTTCAAGACGGAAGATGCGCACTTTGCCATCTTTGCCACGGAATGCCTTCAACCCTTCAAAGATTTCTTGGCCATAGTGGAGGCATGTAGATGCCATGTGTATGTTGATTGACTCAGAGGTTGATTCTTCGATTTCGCCCCATTTCCCATCTTTGTAGTAACAACGTACGTTGTAGTCGGTGGGGATATATCCAAATGATAGGTTGCCCCAATCTAATTCTTGTGCCATAATGATTGTAAATTTATTCTTTTGCAAATTTAGCAAATTATCACGATATATAGCCGTTTTGTGGCAAAAAATACATTAAATATCCGATTTTGATTTATTTTTCCAAAATTTAATGATATCTGCAATGTTAAATATTAAAAGCAAACTAAAAATCGCTACTCTCCAATATTGTTTTTCTATAAATATTGAATCATAAATGATAATAATACATAGTATCGAAACTATGGTGTTAAGAATTGGGCTGAGATACTTCTTTTTAGAAGTTGGCGACTTTGACATGTTTGATGTGATTTGATTAATATTACTGCAAATTTAGCGATTAATAGTGAAATAGAGCAGTGAGGTTATAAAAAAGTGCGATACTCACAACCGAGTATCGCACTTTGCGTTATTTCAACAAATGAAGTGCCGGTAAATTTACTTTACTGAAATTTTTGCCTTCATATTGTTTGTTGTAACAATGTAAATACCGTGGTTGAGATGTAAATTAGTTGAGTAATTATCGCTATTTACATAGAAACTGTTGATGAGATTTCCAGCTACATCGTAGATGCTTGCAGTTGCTCCACCACAATTATTGATGAATAGAGCGCCATCAAAGTAGTAGATGTTGCGGTTATCAGAGTTGATATTTTCAATGCTCGAAGGTAATTTGCTTTCCAAAATCACAGGAATCATAGCGGAGAATGTTTTTGTTCCGTAGGTTTTGTGAGAAATGGTTTGGGCAACTTCAATTTCAGTACATCCTTTGGCATTTTCCACTGCAGTGATAACGAGATTACCATCAGCGTCAATAACGGCATTGTCAATGAGATTGTTGTCATTGATGTTTTTTACTTCGGTAGTGAATGTCAAATTGGTTTTAGACGCAGTGTAGTTGAAGATATCGGTAACAGGGATAGTCCCAACGAGAACAGAATCGGTGATAATTGTAATTTCTGGCTCGGTAATCGCAGGTTTATAGATGCGAGGAGTGATTGACAAAGAAGCTGTTGTTTTAGCTGAAGCTCCATTTTTGTCGATACATTCCAATGTGAAAATAAACTCAGTTTTAGCATCAACATCGCCAGTGTATTTCACTTTTGGTGTGATATTGCCGTTTGTAGCATAAGTCAAATCAAGCCATTCAACATCTTCGCGAATATACATTGCGATGTTATCGGTGCCTGTGCCTTGTGCGTCGTTAAAGCATGTCGTGAGTTTGGCTGCAGTACAGCTTTTTACCGATGTTGCGCGTTCGTAGATAGCTGATGTATAACTATATGCTTTCTTAACAGTTGGGGCTTCGTTTTGAGAAGTTGCAGCCATCATGCTCATTGCCGACGGAATCGCATTGAATGTTATCACAGGTTGAGTCAAATCAGATGATTCAAACATGGCCATACCTTGAGAGTAACCTACATAGAAGCGTTCGTAAGAATTGGTGGTTTCGCCAACGGCAACAGTAGGAATCATCATTTCGTTGAAAATCATCATAGTTTCGTCACCGAATGATTCTGTTTCAAGGTTATAGACTATAAATCCACAGCCACGAGATACTATAATATTGTTGCCTGCAAGAGCTGAAACACTATGAGGAACAATCACATTACCCTCAAATACTGCCGACGCTATAGTGCTTGTGTTGTCCGTTGGATTAAACACAACCATCGAAGCAGCTTCGCCATTTACTTCGCCAGTAGCAATATATAGTTTGTCATTGTAGAGATACATTCCCGATGCATTGTTGCCACCGTCAATTTCTAAATTGGTTTCGGTTAATGCCCAAGTTGCAAGATTAATCTTGTTCATCATAGCGTTGTCTTCTTTTGCACATAAGATGTATGCAACATCATCATCAAGAACTAATTGCTTGATTGTGCCGTTCAATTTGATAGCCTTGAACGCTTCAAGGTCGGTGCGATAGAATACTTTGAGTGAATCTCCGTCGCTAACAAGGATTTTGTCTTTATAAGAGGCAAGTTGATGCTTGTAGGTTGAGGTCAATGTGGCGTTTGCAATAGTTTTTCCCCATTCAACATCATAACGAGTGAGGGTAGCGCCTTGAGTGAGGTATGCATAAGCACCATCAGGAAGAATGTTGTCGGTTGGGAATTCGTTAGTGGTTGGCTCATTGGCAAGCTCTTCAACGTATGTTTTGCTTTCAAATGTTTCGGCATCAATACCTTGAAGTTGAGTAATGCCTAATTCGCTACCATTTTCATCGGTGCCATTAATCATCAACAATTTTTTGCGAGAAGCCAAGTTGTAAGGGCCGTATGTGATAGGCACTTCAATAGTTTTTTGTTGGCCATAGCAAGTTACTTCAAACACGAGAACGTCGGTAAGATATTCCCCTTCGGTAAATTGATATGAAAGGTGGTTGTTGTAAAGCGAAACGTTTGCCAATCCTTTCTTTGCAGTTACTTTATCCATATACACTGTCGCTCCATTGCCAGTTGAGAAGATGTCGCTATTGAGCAACTCTCCAGTGGGGCTAGTTGATGCAATTTGTATAGGAGTTACTGTAATTTCGGGAATATCAATAACTGTTATTGCAATTTTGTCGCTTAATGATGGGTTAATTCCCGACACTGCAGTGAGAGTGGTAGTTCCAGGTTTCAATGCGATAAAGTTCCCATTATCTATTGTCCCTACATCGGGATTGCTGTTTAACCAAGTGTAATTGTCGTAGATAAAGCGATTAGATTTTGTTTCGTTTACGTTTTCGGCGTTTTCGTCTTCACTTTCAACATTGATATAAACACGTTCGCCCACTACACACGACAAAGCATCACTTTCGGCACCAGTATTCCCTTCAAGACTGATTACTACTGCAGTGAGATTGCATACTGATACTTCAAATGCCTCTTCAGGAATGCCGTCCATTGCCGAGAAGTGTACCCACACTGTTCCTTTTCCTTTAGATGTAAGGAAACCAGTGTTATCGATTTCGGCAATAGCATCAACACCATCGGTTATAAGCCCCTCTTTATCCATTGTAAGCCACCAACGTTGATTTGCATCTTTTACGGGGCGACCATTTTTGAATAAGAAACCTTCATATTGGCAAGTGTGGCCAAGTGGAACTTGTAATTGAGTAATACCCACATAATTGTAGTAATAATCTTGTGGCACATATTCGGGGTCGGGGAGAGTAATAGCACAATCCAATACTTCGGTTGACCATTCGCCAAGCCAACCAGCGATAACTTGTCCGGCAGTATATACTTTTACGAAATCAATCTTTTCAAGGTCAACATAATTGCCATCTTTGTCAACAGCCCAACTGATATCCATACCATCACCCGCTGTTTCGCCAAGAGTTGGACGGCCATATGGATTTTGTGCGATACGAGCATCATCTTTCACGAAACCTTTATTGTCGCAATATCCAAATCCTGAATAAGAATAAAATTCGATATAACTTGGAGAGCGCATATCAATGCAACCGCGAATGTTGGTCATGCCGGTGAATGTTATTGAGTCGCGTGATACACTTGGGTTATACCATCGCTTTGATTCGTCGGGGTTGTCTTGATTATAGTAATAATCGGGGTAGAATGTGTGTTTGTGGAAATTGTTTGTTACCACAGCGCCATATTCATATTTAGTTTCGCCATTTTCTTCCCATTTCATAGCCCAGGGCACAGTGTAGCGATCGTTGTAGTGTGGATTGTAGTAGGTGAGCTCTACATTGCGTTTGGTTGTGCTTAACCAATAGTCGCTACCGGCAAGTTCATACCATTCACCATCATCGGGAAGTCCGTTGCCGTTTTTGTCTTCCATTACTTGCACGGCACCAGGTTCGGTCCATACCCCTTTTTCGGCAGCAACAAATGAGTTCCCTTCGACAGTGAAATCCACACCATAAGGGTTTTGTGGGTTGTTATAGATAGGTTGGTCAAAACCAAGCACTACATATCCACCTAATGCACCGAGGCTTAACCCTCTTTCTCTATTCTCAAAAAACTCCACAGGATTATCCCACGCCACTTCGCTACGGAATTGCCCAGCTGCAGGTTGGTATTCCAATATTTTTGTAGCATAGCAATTGCGAGTTGCGTAAGTGATAACTTTATTTGATGAGGATTCTGTGCCGTCAGATAAAGTGATGGTATATTTGATTGCATCTGAAACGATTTGTTGAGGAGTGCCATTGAGGGTATATTTGATGACTTTATATCCGTTTTCTCCGTCAACCAATTCGGCAGTGCCATGTTTTAACTCATCGGCATTGTCAAGTGTTAAAGTACAAGTTGTTTTCTCGTCAGTTTTATAGAAACTTGTATTGGCAATGACATCATATGTTTGTGGCTCAACGATTTCGGGATCTATATAAGACTTAATTGAAGAAGTTGTCAATCCCAGTATTTTTACAGGAAAAGTGTTAGTAATAGTCTCTCCGTTATAAGTAATAGAAACAGTGAATGTCGTTTCGCCTTTTACTCCACCCAAACGTGTGAGTTGCATTCTTGTTTGGTTCATGTGAGCGTTTATGGTGCTCAATTTTATGATTGAGTTATCGCCCGAAGATGTGGTGATTGTAATACCTTCCATTTTTGATATATCGGTTTTAGTCGAAATCTCATCGGGATAGGTAAATAGGTCGTAGAAATAGATATAGGAACTCTTACTTGCATCAGAGCCGACTTCCTCATAAGAATACTCTTTAGGGACAAATTGAGACCCTGCATGAATGGTAAATGCTGTTGCCAATAACATAAACAGCATTGTAAAACAAAACTTTTTCATATTATAAAACTATTTTATAAGATTGATTTGAAATTTTTACGATATATAGGTTGCCCTTGGCAAGACTGGTGATTTGTTCGCCATTGTTAACGATGGCTGATTTAACGAGCGCACCTTGAGCATTGAAAATTTCTACTTGTTGAGGTGTGTCGATGCCAGTAACCATAATGTTGCCTGATACAGCAAAAACATTTGCTCGTTCAATGTCAATAACGTCAATCGAACTAATATCGGCAGTAACTGATACGTTTACATTTCCAGTAACTACTTTGCCATTAGAGTTAAAGGCAATTTCTACGGTTGTATTACCTTTTTTCAATGGAGTTAGCACCAAATTTCCTTTAATGATTTCGGCTTTTACGATTGATTCATCAGCAATATTGCTTATGCTTTTCACGATAGCAGCATTGCGTGAATCACTGTCGGTTACTTTGTCGGCAAGTGTGATTTCTACTGGATTTTTATCCTCGATAGTTACATCGTCAAAGTTTTCAACTATCGGGGCCTCATTGTCGGGGAAAATAAACATTGCTGGGTACCAATAGCGTTTAATAGGTTCTTGATATTGAATCATTTCCCCTTCAGGATTTAAAATGGCATAAATCCATTCTTGTGTAGCAATATTTTCGCCTACATAAAATGATGCATAAAGATTACCATCTTTAGGATTGCATTGGAGTGCACCACCATAAAAATATAAATCGTCAAATGAACTGTCATATATTTCTTCGCAAGCACCTTCGGCATATGCTTCATCGGGGTTTGAAAGATCTATATTATCCCAATCTACTGCATCGATATTAAATCGATATAACACACAGTTTCTAAACCAGTTGATTTGACCAAGGCTTGGGTCGGTATACACGAAGTAAATCGCATTTTCGGTCTCACTAGCAGTCAACGAACCGGCTGTCCAAGCATACCATGATTGGGGGATACCTCCTGTATCGATGCGCACTTTTTTTGTTTCGAGAGTATATTGGTCAATACACATGAGTTGTGAGCCATTCCACGCATCACCATTCCAGCCGTAGGGATAATTAAGATTTTCTTCATTCCCTTCTTCTTGATAGTTTACGCCTACCCATATATCTCCATCTTTGCTTTGCGCCATGGTTGAAAAACAACCTTCAATAATTTTTATTATTTCATCGGTTTTGGGGTCAATAATGAGTACACCCAAATCTTGTTTGATTGCAAAAACATAATCTTGGGTGCGTAGCATCATTCCTATTTGGTTTTGGTATAGTGGACCAAGTCCATCGGCATTGCTTACTTCGTCGCCAGTGATTAGGGGATTTCCAGTGCCTGGAATAATTTTTTCAGAATCCCAAGTAAAGATTTTGCCTTGTTCGTTCCATTTGAATACATATATGCCGTTAGAGGTGCCTACATAAAACTTTTCGTTGTCAACGAAGCACACTCCACGACCATCAGCGTCAGATTTATCTCTTTCATTAACTGAAATTAGTGGGTGAACTTCATCGCCAACAGGTTTAAGGGTGTTCTTATGCAAAATTGCAACGCGTCCCGACTTCATATCGCCTGGTTCGCCTGGGTCTTTGTCTTGTTTGCCTGTAATTACGATAAAATCGCCATAAAGTTGGCCATATTGTGATGTACAACCGAGTGAATACTCATAATTGTTGGCCATTTGCATGATGAGATAGTCGATAGTCTCTGTTTCAGGATTCCAGAAGTTTAAAGTACTATTGTTATGTCCATACCAGTCTTCGTTGAGGACATAAACACCATTTGTGTAATTTTGTGCAATAGATTGCAATGAACAGCCGGCAATCAATGCACATGTGATTAAAGAGTAAATCGTTTTCATATATTGAGTTTTAATTTGTAATAATCAATTAAGGATTAGGAAGATATGAGTTGTCTATATGAAGGTCTTCGGCACGACATATTTCAGTTGAGGTTTCGCCAAGCCAACCACATGCTTGGTTTACGCCTGTGAAAACACGAATAAAATCCACTGCATCGAGATGAACATGGTTGCCATTCTGGTCAACAGCCCAATCGATGTTGAAGCAACTTTTATCTTCAACTTCATTAGGGTGATTGTCGGCATATCCCCAATCATAGGCATAGAGAACATAGTAACTACCAGTACCACTTTCATCGATGCCATTCGATGGCAATAGAGTCCCGGTAAATGTCATCTCATCGGCCTCAATCCATTTAGGAAAGTAGTCTTGACGGTGATATGAGTTCTTTTCAATATAACCTGTTGTACCATTGTTGGCAATCCATTGAATATAGGTGGAGTCGGTAATTGGAGTTTGTTTAATAGGTGTTGCAACATGGTCGGCAGGAGTGCGATAATATGTTACTGAATAGTTGTGAGTAGTTGTAGGTTTATAGTATTCGCTACCTGCAAGTTCATACCATTCATCATCGGGTTTGCCATTACCATTTCGGTCGATTGAAACCATTACGATACCAGGTTCGGCACTCCCTCCTGATTCGGGTGCATTGGGGTTAGGATTAGCTTCGGCATAGAATGAATTACCGAGAATTTTGAAGTCCATTTCTCCAGGCACATTCACTACTGCATGGTCAAAGCCAAATGTTACATAACCACCATATCCACCGAGCGATATGAGAACATCATTTTTGTCGGAAATGCATTCCAATACTTTTTTTAGCATAGACTCCTCGGTGTCGCCCTCTTTGTATTTTGGTAGTTCGTTGACAAACTGTCCAGGCGCAGGACGATATTCATAAACATTAGTAATGTATTTGCTATATGCAACTTGCTCGCTCCATACAACGACTTTTATATAGTGCTCAACGGGGTCGGTATCGTCGATGATATTTAGTCGAAGATTATATATGCCGGGTTCTTTTCGTGCGAAATATAAATCTCGTTCGGTTGAGATAACTGAATCATTGCCAAGGCTATCAATTATCGACCAACGATATGCTTCGCCAAGAAATTCGGGGTGAAGATGCAAAATTCTCATTCGCTCAATGGCATATTCTTCATCAATGCCAAGGCTCACCATCTCTATCTCGGGTTCACATGCCGAAAGTGTGGTGGATAGAATTGCAGCAGTTAATATTTTGTATAAGTTTTTCATTGTGAGTTATTATTTATATAGGAATACCATGTGGGCGGGAATATCGCCAGTGCGTACACTCCACTTTTTTTTCCCTTCGCGACTATAGCAGTGCAAAGCACCACTTGAAACATAATTTTTTGCGTCGGTTACATATATGTCACCAGTAATGGGGTGCACGTTTATGCCGTAGGGGATCTCAATTTCTTTTTCAGTACCATCAGTGATGAAATGGTCGGTAACGAGTTCTTTTGTTCGCACATCAATAATGCCGTAGGCAATATGGTTTTTTTCTTCTTGATTGCTCCACTCCACGCTATAGAAATAGAGTGAATCGCCTTGAATATGCATTTCGGAGCAAGGAATCTCGAGCGTGTCAGTAACTACCATTTTGCGAGAGAATCGGCTCTCTTTTTCGAGTACAAATATTTTAGAGCGAACCGACCCATAATTGCCACGAGATGTAACCCAAAGTTTGCCATACTTGTCGGCTTCGATGCGATGAAGGTTGATGCCCACGGGAATTTTTTCAACTTGTGTCATGCTAAATTTTTCTACAACCGAAATGGTGTAGTCATATTTAGGTACGCGATATCCGCCTGAATTTGCGACATAGATATATTCTCCTACGATTTCCAATTCGTCGGGTTGGTATCCTACGGTACATTTGCCTGTAATCGCAAGTGAAGTGGTGTCGATGCGATATACTGCTCCTAATTGTGCATCAGGGTCAATTGCAACGGGCCCTACATAGGCTGATACATAGGCATTGCCTTTATCAAATTTAATGTATCGGCAGTTAGGTATGTCTATTTGTCCTATGCGAACTAATGAGTGTGCATCCATTACCTCGACTTTGTGTGAGCAGTTTATAACGGCATATATTTTGTCGCCATATATTTGAATATCGTTGCCCACGTCGCCTAATTCTTTGATGATGGTAGGGTTGCGCTCAGGATACATGTTTCGCACATAGTAGGCATTTTTGAAATCTACAAAGTCGATTGAGGCTTTGTTGCTACCCATATTGCCCTCGTTAAGTAGGTACATGCCAATGGGATTGACCTCGGTACTGGGTTCAAATGGGAGAATGTCATACTCTGTAGGTACCACCAACTCATCTTCTCGACAACCGGTGGCACAACAGAGTAATAATGAAAAGAGTATGAATAGAGAATGATTTTTCATTAATTCAAATGTTAAAGTTCAACAACAAGGCCGAATCGGTAATTGCGTTTTGGCATAGGGTAGTTCAAAATCACATCATAATCTTGTGAAAATAGGTTGTTTACCTCTGCAGTTGCTTTGAAATCTACTTTGCCTATTTTAAATGATTTCATTAGAGAAATGTCGCTTGTGTACCAAGGTTGGGTGTGATTGTAACGAATGTTTTCTTGTTGGTTATAGCGTTCACCGGTGTAAATGAAACTATAATTCAAGTGCCAACCTTTCCAATCGAGCATGAGAATAGCCGAACCACTATGCCAAGGGATATAGGGTATTTGGTGTCGATAATAGTTATCGGCAGGGTTTGTCACATCAATAGCTTCTTGATAAGTATATTGGAATTTTGCAGTGAAATCAATGTCGCAAGGCAACCCAAAAGTGCCACCTATTTGAGCGTCAATACCTTTAATCTCAACTTTGCCGAGATTGAGCATTGTCCAACGGAATTGTTGCCCTTTGGGATATGCTACAATCTTGTCTTTTACGTCGTTATAGTATATGTCGGTTCCAACTTTGAAGTATTTGAACCAACTTTTTTCTCTAACTATATCATATAATACTCCCACATTATATTGTATTGCAGTTTCGGGCTTAAGATAAGCATTGCCCATATCGGTATAATATAGGTCGTTAAAAGTAGGCATGCGATAACTGTGTTTGTAAAATGCTCTTATGACAAAGTTAGGGCGTTTAAAAGGTTTGTATGAAGCAAATATGCCTGGAGTGATTTTGAATTTATCAGGAGCTTCATCGCGATCTCGTTGTTCTTCATTTACATATGTTATCAATCCCGATGCTTGCAATTTGAAACAGTCCCACAATGATAGTGCTGTAGCCAATGATGCCCAATGGGTAGTGCGGTCGACATCCATATATTCCGACAATCCATTCCATTGAAAATCATATGCTAACGATAAATCCCAATTTGGTAAAATCCTATATCTGTTTGCCCAAGATAGATACACCTCTCTTTGCTTATATATGTTGTCGACATGAATAAGTTTGTCATCGTTATTTACATATCTTGTGTAGTCAAAAGCATATTTGGCGTTTATTTTTGAACTGAATTTATGAGTAAAATTATATTCAAACATTCCTTGAGCAAAGGAGTTGCGGTCCCAAAGCCTTTCACCGCGTCGCCATACATTGTTTACGATAGCACCAGGCACTCCTCGTTCAGAATTGTAGTGATATAGATATACTTTCCATCGACCTTTGGGTAGAAAACCATGTAATCCACCCTCAAGACGTACAGCATCAATATCTCCATTCTCACGAACGGCTGTAGTGTCGTAGGCGAGTTCGCCCGATGGAGTTACACGACGATAACGAAATTTGTATTTGCCCGACGAACTAACCCACTCGGTGTTAAAACTCATGCTTATGGTTTCATTGAGTTTGTGGTCAAAAGTAAGTGACGGGTTGAAAAGGTCGAATGAGCCAGCTCGCAATCCCACTCGTAAGTGGCTCGTTTCACTCTCTTTAAATTTGGGAAATCGAGTGTTGAGGTATATTGACCCAGCTGAACCAAATTCGCGTGCTGATTGGAAAATTTCGCTCTTTTGACCATTATATAGCGATACTGATTCGATATTTTCAAGTGAATATTTTCCAAGGTCTACTTGACCATTTTGTGCATTACCTAACTCGATGCCATTGTAATATACACCCATATGGTTTGTACCCATTGAACGTATATTGACTGTTTTAATGCCACCAACGCCTCCATAGTCCTTGAGTTGTACTCCCGAAAAATACCTTAAAGCATCGGCTACACTATGAGAACGCAATGCTTCTAATTCTTGTCCACCTAATGTTTGTGCTGGAATGACCTCCTTGTAGGATTGTGCAGTGACTATGACCTCATTGAGAAGTGTGCTGTCGAGGGGTGAATATTCATCATCTGTAGGTGATGTGGCTGAAACTGAATGTGCTAGCAAAAGAAAAATGAATGAGCCTGTAAAAATGCGTCTTACCATTTTGTTAATTAATAATTTATGTAATTAATCAAAATAGCTTTGAGGAGACACTTTGTCAAGCCTGAAAATGTGAGCGCACTCCTATCTTGTATAGGGTGGCAGAAACAAAGAAAAAAGAAGACGAGTGCTAACTACATGTCTTAACTTTTCAAAGCTCATACCTCGTAAGCTATTGAAATAAATGTAGTGGCAGGTCTTCTGACTCGTTTCCTCATCCCGACGCCTTCCCAAGGACTTTCGCCTCAGTGGCAGGTTTTGAATGTCGGTGAGTGATAATGAAACTCACAGCAGCGGGGACTGTCCAGGATTTACACCTGATTCCCTATTAAGTGGAGTGACCCGGTTGGGTATCCACACCATTACATTGACAAAGGTAGATGTTATAAATTAATTAACCAAATAATTAGTGTGTTTTCTTAAAGAAAAAGTGCGACACTCAACGTTGAGTATCGCACTTTGCGTTATTTATATCTCTGAGAGATTGTAGATTAGTTGTTTTCGGGACGAAGTTTGCGAACAGTAACTGCTGCTTGCCACATTTCGCTTTCACGAAGAGCCTTGAGTTCTTCTTCGAGTTTTTCGCGATAGTCGGGTTGAGAGTTGCTGTCGATTGAGATTTGAGCTTCGTTACCTGATTTTACACTTGCATAAAGTTTTTCAACAACAGGCTTGATTGCATCGTGGAATGGGCCCATCCAGTCAAGAGCACCACGTTGAGCGGTAGTAGAGCAGTTAGCATACATCCAGTCCATACCGTTTTTAGCGAAGAGAGGCATCAATGATTGAGTCAATTCTTCAACTGTTTCGTTGAATGCTTCAGAAGGAGTGTGACCGTTTTCACGGAGTACTTCGTATTGAGCGAGCAACAAACCTTGGATAGCACCCATCAATGAACCACGTTCACCAGTGAGGTCAGAAGTTGCTTCACGTTCGATAGTAGTTTCGAAGAGGTAACCTGAACCGATACCGATACCGAGTGCAAGAGCACGATCAGTTGCACGACCTGTAACATCTTGAGATACTGCGTATGAAGAGTTCAAACCACGACCTTCGAGGAACATAGTACGCAATGATGTACCTGAACCTTTAGGAGCAACGAGGATAACGTCAACATCAGCAGGAGGAACTACGCCTGTGCGGTCGCTCCATGTGAGTGCGAAACCATGAGAGAAGTAAAGCGCTTTGCCTGGAGTAAGATATTGTTTGATAGTAGGCCATACCGACATAACTGCAGCGTCAGAAAGAAGACACATGATGATAGTACCTTTTTCGCATGCTTCTTCGATGCTGAAAAGTGTTTCGCCGGGAACCCAACCGTCGTTGATTGCTTTTTCAAATGTTTTACCTTGACGTTGACCAACGATTACATTGAAACCATTGTCACGAAGGTTCATACTTTGACCGGGGCCTTGAACACCATAACCGATCACTGCTATAGTTTCATCTTTTAAGATTTCACGAGCCTTTTCCAAAGGAAATTCTTCGCGGAGGATTACATTTTCTTCAACTCCGCCAAAATTCATTTTTGCCATAATTGAATATTGTTAGTTATAATTTTGTTGCAAATTTACTGCTTTTATTGTGAATTAGCAACAAAATGCAATTAAATATTTAATTTTTGTGTCAATTTTTATTTTTAAACTCTATTTTTGCTCTACAAGATGCATTTTCGCCAACACAAATCTCAGCTTCGGCAATATTTTCTGTGATTTTAGTTTTTATCACGGCATTATCGCCAAAGTGTGTCTCGTGAAGATATTGAATTTCAAAACGACTGATTTCGTTGTTGTCAAAATACTCTAAATCCCATTGGTCAAGAATTGCATCCATGTATCTCACACTATTTACATGGCGATTGAAATCAATGTCGCTTACTTTAAATTGATGTTGTGTAGTCATTGTTGCTTCCTCATCTTTAACTGCCATCAATCTACTTTGTTTTGCAATGGGGCAAGAGCGGTCGTTTATTGTTTCGGCAAGCCATGAAATGCTTGACAAGTCAGAAGGACGGCGTGTATCCATGTCAATGGCTACCCATATTGTGCGCACATATCCTATTGTTTCGCCATTGCCGTCTTGGATTTCCATATTTCGTTCAGAATATAGGCGATTGAAACCTTCAATCCAAGTAGTGAGGCTGTATTCCTCGTTTACTCCGGGATAGCGAGTCATTTCGATTGACATGCGGCTCAATACCCAACCTGAGTTGAACTTAATCATGTCGCTATACCCAACACCTAGGATATTGGCATGTTCGGTAGCAATCTCTATCACGCGTTGAGCAATGAGAGTGATAGGCATTTGGCGCTGAGCATTGCATTCGCCTGCGGTGAGAAAATGTTTATGAGTGTGTTCTTTAGGTCTCATATAAAAAATCTTAAATTAACCCTTCGGCACGGCGGCGGGCTTGCTCTTCAAGGAACATTGTTACATATTCTTGAGTTGATTTCGTGATTGCAACACGACCGCTACGCACAAATTGACGAATGTCATAGTTTTTCAACTCTTCAAATAGTGCTTCAGTTTCATCATTATGCCCCGATTTCTCAATTACGGTATATTCTTTGGTGATTTCAAGAATTCGTGCATTGTGACGACGAATGATTCCTTCAAGGTTCTTTTCGTTGAGAAGTTGCTCGGTAGGTACTTTGTATAGTGCAATTTCTTGATACACAATCTCGTCATCAGTGTAAAGGAATGATTTCAACACATCGATGCGTTTCTCGATTTGTTTTACTACTTTTTCCATTGTCACACGATCACTCCAAGTTGTGATTGTAAATTTGTGGATACCTTCTATAGAAGAAGGGCTCACCGAAAGACTCTCGATGTTGAGACAACGGCGAGTATATATGATTGAAATCTGGTTGAGCAACCCAACTTGATTTTCGGAGAATACGGTAACTGTAAATAATTGTTTTTCCATATCGGTTACAGCGAATTAATTGATTTGAAACTTCTCATTTGCGTTGAGCATAATATCATCAACGGCCGCTCCGGCAGGAGTCATTGGGAATATCATGTCGGTGGGGTCGATGTTCACGTTGAGCATATATGCTCCTTTGTGGTTGAGCATACGTGCAATAGCATCATCAAGTTGTTCGCGAGTCTCAACATTTTCAGCAGCAATGCCATAAGCATTGGCAATTGCTACGAAATCGGGGTTTACCATTGGAGTTTGTGAGAAACGGCTATTAAAGAAAAGTTCTTGCCATTGACGCACATTGCCAAGGAAATTATTATTGAGAAGTATGATTTTTACATCGGTACCATATTCCATGATGGTTCCGAGTTCTTGGATAGTCATTTGTAATCCACCATCACCGGTGAAGAAGCATACAGTGCGCTCGGGTGCTCCCATTTTTGCTCCTATAGAGGCAGGTAGCCCAAATCCCATAGTCCCGAGTCCTCCTGAGGTGAGAATGCTCTTAGGGTCGGTGTAACGGAAATAGCGTGACGAGAACATTTGATTTTGTCCCACATCTGTTACTAATACGGCTTTATCGCCGGTGGCTTTTGATACTTTATGTGCCACTTCGCCCATTGTCATAGTGCCTTCGGTGCGGAATACCTCGCGTTCGATAACTTTTTCGCGTTCCACTTTGGCACATTCGTCAAATGTCTTGAGCCATTCGCTGTGTTCGGCAGGGTTGATGAGTGGCAGAAGTTTCTCAAGCACTTCGCGAGCATCGCCATGAATTGTGGCATCGGTTTTGATATTTTTATCAAATTCCGATGAGTCGATGTCAATATGTACTATTTTGGCTTGAGGAGCATATTTTGAAGTGTCACCGGTTACACGGTCATCAAAACGCATACCTATCGCAATAATCACGTCACTGCGGTTGGTGTTTATGTTAGGCCCTATATTGCCATGCATACCGAGCATGCCTTTATATAGACGGTGGTCGCTTGGCATGGTTGAAAGTCCGAGAAGTGTTGCTGTTACCGGAATGTCGGCTTTTTCAGCAAAAGCGGCAAGCTCTTTTTCTGCCCCTGAAATCATCACACCATGTCCCGAAAGGATCATAGGACGTTTTGCGGCATTGATAATATCGGCAGCGGCCTTTAAATCCTCATCGTTGATTTTGGGGTAGGGGATATAACTACGTATATATGTGCATTTTTGGTGACTCCATTCGAGTAACCCGTTTTGAGCATCTTTGGCGATGTCAAGCACTACCGGGCCGGGCCGACCGGTGTTGGCTATATAGAATGCACGAGCCACAGCCCAAGGAATATCTTCGGCACGACGAATTTGATAGGCCCATTTTGTGATTGGTTGAGTAATGCCCACCACGTCGGTTTCTTGGAATGCATCGCTACCAAGGAATGAAGAGGCAACTTGACCGGTTATTACTACCAATGGAGTGCTATCCATCAATGCGTCACTTAATCCTGTGATTACATTTGTTGCAGCCGGACCCGAAGTTACGATAACAACACCGGGACGACCGGTTACGCGAGCATAACCTTGTGCGGCATGTGTAGCACCTTGTTCATGGCGAACGAGTATATGTTTTAATTGATCGGTATAATCATATAGTTTATCATATACCGGAATGATTGCTCCACCGGGATAACCGAATACGAGATTTACTCCCTCTGCAATCAATGACTTAATTAAAGCCTCGGCGCCAGTTATTCTCTCATTCATATAATTGTGAATTTTTAATTTTAAATTTATGAATTACGCATTATGAATTACGCATTATGAATTATGCATTATTAATTATTCTCTCACTCCGCCTTTGTCGGCCGATGTAACCATTGACGCATAAGCGCGCAAGGCTTTTGAAATCACACGGTCACGATTGCGAGGAGTGAATGCTTCTTTACCGCGAGCCTCTTCTTCTTTGCGACGATTGGCCATCTCTTCATCACTGATTTCTACACTGATAGTGCGTTGAGGAATGTTGATATCAATGATGTCGCCATCGCGAACAAGTCCGATATTGCCACCTGCTGCTGCTTCGGGAGAAATGTGACCAATAGACAATCCTGATGTTCCGCCTGAGAAACGACCATCGGTAATCAATGCGCACTCTTTACCCAAATGTTTGCTTTTGATATAACTTGTTGGGTATAGCATTTCTTGCATACCGGGACCACCTTTGGGACCTTCATGAGTGATAACAACAATATCGCCTGATACAACTTTGTCACGAAGGATTCCTTCAACGGCATCTTCTTGTGATTCGAATACTTTTGCCGGACCACGGAAGTGGAAGATGCTTTCATCAACACCTGCTGTTTTTACAACGCAACCATCAAGAGCGATGTTGCCACGCAACACAGCAAGGCCTCCATCTTTTACATAGGCATGTTCAAAGTCACGAATGCAACCTTTCTCACGGTCGGTGTCAAGAGTGTCGTAAGTGCAGTTCTGAGAGCCGAGAACGATATTTTTCTTTTCTCCGGGAGCACTTTTCCACATTGCTTCGGCTTCTGCATCAAAATTTTTGCCACCGATAGCATATTTTTCAATAGCATCACCGAGAGTTAATCCATCAACTCGTTTGACCGAAGTGTCAACTATACCTTGTTCGGCAAGAACTTTCATAATTGAGATGATACCACCGGCACGGTTCACATCTTGAATGTGATATTTTGAGTTAGGTGCCACTTTGCACAATACAGGAGTTTTGCGTGAAAGAGCATCAATATCGGCCATTGTGAAGTTGGCTTCAGCCTCATGAGCAATAGCAAGAAGGTGAAGAACTGTATTTGTAGAACCACCCATGGCAATATCAAGAGTCATGGCATTGAGCATGGCTTGACGAGTGGCGATGCTACGGGGTAACACGCTATCATCGTCATCATTGTAATATGCATAGGTGTTTTTAACGATTTGTTGAGCCGCTTTTTTGAATAACTCTGTGCGATTGGCATGAGTTGCTACAATAGTTCCGTTTCCGGGAAGAGCCAATCCGATTGCTTCGTTAAGAGAGTTCATAGAGTTGGCGGTAAACATGCCTGAACAAGAGCCACAAGTGGGGCAACCACATTGTTCAAGTTTGGTCACTGTTTCATCATCAACACTTTCATCGGCAGCATCAATCATGATGTCGATTAGGTCAAGAGGACGATCTCCAAGACGACCGGCTTCCATAGGGCCTCCTGATACGAATATTGCAGGGATGTTTAGTCGCATGGCAGCCATAAGCATACCGGGAGTTACTTTATCGCAGTTAGAGATACACACCATAGCGTCGGCCTTGTGTGCATTTACCATATACTCAACCGAGTCAGCGATAAGATCGCGTGAGGGTAGAGAATATAACATGCCGTCGTGTCCCATTGCGATACCATCATCAATAGCGATGGTGTTAAATTCGGCAGCAAAGCAACCAAGTTTTTCTATTTCGGCTTTTACTATTTGCCCTATTTCGTGGAGATGAGTGTGTCCGGGCACAAATTGTGTGAATGAATTGACGACAGCAATGATAGGCTTGCCTATTTGTTCTTCTTTCATTCCATTGGCACGCCATAGGGCTCGAGCCCCTGCCATTCTTCTTCCTTGTGTGCTTGCGGCACTTCTGAGTGGTTTACTCATAATTTTGTCCTCCGTTTTTTTAACTGCAAAGCCTCCCGAGTGCGTTTAATGCATGGTGGGGAGGCTTCGTGTTATATGTTTATTGTTTTATTTAATGTGTAATATATACAATCATTTTTCCCTCCCTTGATTAAAGGACGTTGACGACGACCACTGATAGGTGCAGTTGAGTCATTGTGAATACTGATTGCAAATATTGACGATTCATCTAACATTTTTGTTGAATTGGTTGCAAAATTATGCTTTTTAACAACAAAATGCAAATAAAATAGGATAAATTTTAATTAAGTGAATCATTATGACTATAATTCGAATAGTAACTGCCAATATTATTCGGAGTATTTATTGCCAAAATAAGTACGATAAAAATGTATATGTGGTGTATTTGTGGTTAAGGAATGTTAAAAATGGGGGGGGTAAATAGTTGGATTATTGATTATATCTTTGTGCCGAGAATATTTTTAAGGTAAAATAATAATAAATTTAAAAATCTTTTGCAACAAAATGGATAGTATGTGCGTCTAATGATTGAATCGCGATAAAAACAAATGAATAATAGACAAATTAAGTATTAATGAGTAAAATGAGAAGAACAAAAATATTTTTAGTAGTGTTGGGATTGATAATCTCATACACCACTGCACATGCCACTGATTATGGCGTAAAGGTTATGGTGGTAGATTCGCTTGGTGAAAGTGAAATGTTTGCGACTGTGCGACTATTCAACGACCTCGATACAATAAAACCTATTTATGTGGGAGTTACTGATGAAAACGGATTGTTTGACTATAAGATTAATAAGGCAGGGCGTTATCAATTGAAAATACAATCTACCGGTAAAAATGAATTGGTGAATCCGTTTTCGGTAGATGATGCAACACCTATTGCCGATTTGGGTACATTGGTAATGCAAGATAATGCTGAAGTGCTTGGCGAAGTGACCGTAATGGCGCAACGCCCCCTCGTGACCAAAGATATCGACCGTATAGGATATGATGTGCAAGCCGATGAGAGTTCTAAAACTTCATCTATTATTGAAATGCTTCGCAAGGTGCCTATGGTGAATGTTGATGCACAAAACAATATCACCGTTAAAGGCTCAACAAGTTTCAAGGTATATAAAAATGGACGTCCCAACAATTCATTTACAAACAATCCCAAAGAAGTGTTGTCGGCAATCCCTGCATCAATGATAAAACGCATCGAGGTTATTACCGAACCGGGTGCGAAATACGATGCTGAAGGAGTAGGGGCTATCCTTAATATTGTAACACTTGAAAATACTTCGATTAAAGGTGTAATGGGAAATGTGTCGGCTCAGATTAATAGTTTGGGGACTCCTCAAGGCTCGCTATGGTTGTCGTCTCAAATCGATAAAGTGACGGTGTCGGCTTATGCTGGAACTCATTATATGAATAAGGGGATTAGTAAAAGTGAAACATTTACTCACTATGATTATAAAGATAGTGGTTCTTCAATGGATTATGTGTCAAAAGGATATTATAAAGGTAGTGGCACATGGTTTGGTGCCGATGCAAGTTGGGAACCCGACACGCTTAACCTCTTTAACCTTTCATTCAACGGCTATTGGCACGACCTTGATGTGCCCGGCTCAACATCAACAATTATGTCAGCTGCCGATGGCTCGACAATCTATTCTTATAAATCAAAATATTCTTATCCTCAAAGTTATCTCGACTTTACCGGAAATATCAGCTATCAACGTTCCACACATCGAAAGGGTGAAACATTCAACCTCTCTTATCTTGTGTCAACAACCGACCAAGACCGTGACCAATCGCAAGAATACTTCGACATGGTGAATATGCCCGTGAATTATACCGGCACACACTCGGTGTTTGACCTCAAATTTATCGAACATACATTCCAAGCCGACTGGACTCGTCCATTTGGCAAAATCCATACACTCGACGTGGGTGCAAAATATATCTATCGCGACAATCACAGTACCACTACAAACGAATATATCGGAGTGGGTGAAACGTTCAGTGACTTCTCTCACATCACCCAAGTGTTGGCAGGATATGGCGAATATAGATTGAGATTAGGTCGTTGGAGCGCAAAGGCCGGTATCAGATATGAGTATTCTTATCTCAAAGCCGATTTTGAGGACGGAACGCAACCGGGATTTAGCCAAAACCTCAGCGATTGGGTGCCATCGGCTGCGATATCATGGCAAGCCAACGATGCCAATAGCTTTACATTCAACTATGCTACACGCATCAATCGTCCGGGTATTAGTTATCTTAATCCGGCTATTGAAGAGGGCCCTAATTCCACAAGTCAAGGGAATCCCGACTTGGCAAGCGCACGCCACAACTCACTAAAGTTGACATATATGTATATCAAACCATTGTTCAACCTCAACCTCTCGGCCAATTATGAATTCTCTAACGATATGATTGCCGCATATAAAACCGTTGAGTCAATCGATGGAGTGGATCACATATTCTCAACCTATGGCAATGTGGGCGACCGTCGTCACTTCTTTGTCAATGCCAATATGCAATGGTCACTCACTCCCAAAACTCAATTCGTGCTTAATGGTATGGCTTCATGGACTCAATATAAAGTCGATCGTCAAGGCCTGAGCCTCGCTCGTTGGGGCTGGGGAGGATTTGCCCGATTAAGTCATCAATTGCCATGGAAATTACGTGCCGAACTTGCCGGAGGCAAAAATCAAGTGTATGTAAATGATGTGTATAGCTACACCGAACCAAAAACAAATTCGGGCTGGAACTATTACCTTTCACTTCAACGCTCGTTCTTGAAAGAAGACCGCTTGTCGGTGAGCGTGTATGTATTAAATCCATTTGGTTCAAAAGTTAACAGCACCTATCAATATTATGTCAATGGCGATTATACCGGATATTCCGACACGCGAATGCTAAACGTTGGTAAAATGGCGATGCTTCGTGTAGCCTATCGTTTCGGCTCGGTCAATGCTCAAGTGAAAAAGACCGCGAAATCGATCTCTAACGACGACATCATAGGCCGTAAGTTATAAGTTGTGTAATGTAAAAACTAAATACACATTATTATATATTATATAGAAACAGTCTTTTTTGAGGGAGATGTGTCAATATCCAATTAATGACACATCTCCCTTTAACATTATTAAAAAGTCGGTATTGTTTATCGGTAAAATCAATATGATAACAAATCGGCGATTTTGCTAACTTAATGTAATTTAAAATGTGAGAAGTGTGCAATTTGCACATAAAATTGAAGAAAAAGACTAAAGTGTTAAATGTTAAAACCGAAGAAAAAGTGCCAATATTTGTTTAAGAATAGATATTTTTATATATCTTTGCAAATTATTAGGTGTATTATGACGTAATGTACCGAAATGAATATAAGAGAAATGATAAAAATAAATAATAAAAATAAATAACAATTATTCTATGTTTAATTAATTATTAATTTATGAAAAAGCTGTTTCTATTACTTTTGACAGTCCTTTCGATTAGCCTATGCGCTTCTGCTCAGAATCGTACGGTGAAGGGAGTTGTCGTGTATGCCGGAGACCAAGAGCCACTTCCTGGCGCTACTATTCTTCCGGTTGGCGGCGGTAATGGTGTAGCAACCGACCTCGATGGTAAATTTACTCTCGAAGTGCCCGCTAAAGTAACAAAATTGAATGTATCTTACGTTGGTATGGTTACCAAGCAAGTTACAATCACTTCAGGCGAAATGCGTATCGAGTTGACAAACTCTGAAAACAACCTCGACGAAGTGATGGTTGTTGCTTATGGTACTGCTAAAAAGTCAACCTATACAGGTTCGGCTGCAGTAGTAAAAGCTGACGACATCAACAAGGTACAAACTTCAAATGCTGTTAACGCATTGAATGGTAAAGTATCGGGTGTTCAATTGAACAACGCTACAGGTCAACCAGGTTCTAACAATCCCACAATCCTTATTCGTGGTATTTCTTCAATCAACGCCGGTTCACAACCATTGTATATCGTCGATGGTGCACCTTATGATGGAGATATCAACAATATCTCTACTCAAGATATCGAGTCTATGACAGTGTTGAAAGACGCTGCTTCAAATGCTCTTTATGGTGCTCGTGGTGCTAACGGTGTTATCGTAATCACTACTAAAAAAGGTAAACAAGGTGATGCCAAAGTAACTCTTGATGCTAAATGGGGTGCTAACACTCGCGCTACTCAAGATTACAACACTATCCAAGATCCAGCTCAATACTACGAAATGTATTATGGCGCATTGAAGGGTTATATGATGAATACCCTTGGCTATGGCGAAGCTGCTGCTCATGCCCAAGCTAATGCTGCTATGACAGGTAATGGTTCTTACGGTCTTGGTTACAATGTTTACAATGTACCCGATGGTCAATTCCTTATCGGCACAGATGGTAAACTTAACCCAAATGCATCTCTTGGTAACTTGGTAAATTATAAAGGTACTGACTATTATTTGACTCCTGATAACTGGTTGGACGAAGCATATAAATCAAGCCTCCGTCAAGAATACAACTTGGCTATCAACGGTGGTACTGATCGTTCTTCATTCTATGCTTCTTTGAGCTACCTTGACAACGAAGGTATCACAGCTAACTCTGACTACGAACGTTTCACCGGTCGTTTGAAAGCTGATTACCAAGTTAAAAACTGGTTGAAAGTTGGTGCTAACATGTCTTACACTCACTTCGACGCTAATTCACTTGGTGAAGACGGTGCTTCAAACTCTTCTGGTAACATCTTCGCATACGCTACTCGCGTAGCTCCTATCTATCCCCTTTATATCCGCGATGCTCAAGGTAACATTCGCAAAGATGATATGGGATTCCCAATGTATGACTTCGGTGAAGGTGATAATGGTGGTAGCCAACGTATGATGCTTTCAGGTGCTAACCCTTATGCTGAAAATCAACTTAACACTGACAACTACGAAGGTAACGCTTTCACTGCTCAAGGTTTCGCTGAAATCAAATTCCTCAAAGATTTCAAATTTACTTGGAACAGTGGTGTAACAGTTGACGAAACTCGTACTAACGCGTTTACTAACCCTTACTATGGTCAATATGCTTCTTCAAACGGTATGTCATATAAATATCATACTCGTTCAGTTGCTCAAAACCATCAACAATTGTTGACTTGGGGTCGTCAATTTGGCAAACACAATGTTGACGTAATGCTCGGTCACGAATACTACTTGCGTGATTACTACTACTTGTATGCTTCTAAAACTAACTTCTTAGATCCTAACAACCAAGAATTGGCAGGTGGTATCTCTGAAAATGGTTCTAACTCATACACTACTAAATATAATACAGAAGGTTATTTCGGTCGTGCTCAATATGACTTCGATGGTAAATACTTCGCTTCTGCTTCTTATCGTCGTGATGCTTCTTCTCGTTTCCACCCAGATAACCGTTGGGGTAACTTCTGGTCAGCAGGTATCGCTTGGAACATTGCAAAAGAAAACTTCTTCACTGCAGAATGGATTGACCTTTTGAAATTAAAAGCATCTTATGGTTCACAAGGTAACGATAATATCGGAAACTACCTTTATGTAAATACATTTGATATCGTAAACTCTAATGGTAACCCTGCTGCTGTTCCTGCAATGATGGGTAATAAAGAAATCACTTGGGAAACTCAAGGAAACTTTAATACCGGTGTTGACTTCGGTATGTGGAACGGTCGCTTCAGTGGTACTGTTGAGTACTTCTATCGCAAAACAACTGATATGTTGTTCTCATTCCCATTGCCACCATCATTTGGTTATAGCTCTTACTATGCTAACATCGGTGATATGCGTAACCAAGGTGTGGAACTTGAACTTCAAGGAACTCCTATCGTAACTCGTGATTTTTCTTGGAATCTTCGTTTGAACTTGACTTATTATAAGAACAAAATCACTTCTCTTCCTGAAGAACGTCGCACTATGACATGTGATGGCGTAGAAGGTTACTCAAGTGGTAATTACTACTATGGTGAAGGTATTTCTCTTTACACATTCCGTATGCGCAAATATGCAGGTGTTGACGAAGAAGGTAATCCTCAATGGTGGAAAAATATCGAAAGGCCTCGCGTAGATGCTGCTGGTAATGCTGTTCTTGACAAGAATGGTTCTCCAATTATGGATGTAGTAGGTAAAGAAAAAACAACAGAATACTCAGATGCTGATTACTATCTTTGTGGTACTGCACTTCCTGATGTATATGGTGGCTTCGGTACTTCTCTTACTTACAAAGGATTTGATCTTTCTGTTGACTTTGGTTTCCAAATCGGTGGCCAAGTTTATGATAGTGACTATGCTTCATTCATGTCATCTCCAACAGCACGTAGCAAAGGTAACAATTTCCACGCTGACTTATTGAACGCATGGGCTGCTGACAACAAAGGTTCAAATATTCCTCGTTTCCAATTTGGTGATGAATACACAGCATCTTCTTCTGATCGTTTCTTGACTGATGCTTCTTACCTCAGCTTGAACAACATCAACTTTGGTTACACTTTGCCTTTGGCATTGACTCGTAAAGTCGGTATGGACAAAGTTCGTTTCTATCTATCTGCCGATAATATTTGGGTATGGTCACAACGTCAAGGTCTTGACCCTCGCCAATCTATCACCGGTGGTGCTACAAGCGCTTACTATGCTCCTATCCGTACAATCTCTGGTGGTTTGACATTGACTTTCTAAACTTAACAGTTGAAAATAAAAATGCATAATATGAAAACTAAAATATCAACATTATTTGTAGGGTTCGGTCTTGCCGCTTCGTCTTTGTTGACTACCGGTTGTATCGAAGAAACTTTCCCTACCAGCGGAGCTACTGAAGATCAGCTTGGTTCTTCGGCTAAGGCTACTGAGGCTTTGGTGTGGGCTATGCCTGCTTATCTCAACACTCCACTTTCGCATGCTGAAAACCACTATGAGTGGGGTTATGGTGCGATGATGCACATTCGTGACGTGATGACTACTGACTTTGCTGTAGTTGCTTCTGGTTACGACTGGTTCTCTTCTTGGGCTTTGAACGAAGGTCAAAGCAACAACAATATCTATCCTCAATACATTTGGAACTTCTATTGGAAAAGTATCCAAACAACAAACAACCTTATTGCTGCTATCGATGAGGATAATGCAACTAATGCTCAATTAGGTATGCTCGGTAATGGTCTTGCATTCCGTGCTATGTATTATCTTGATATGGCTCAAATGTTTGAATTCTTGCCAAGCGATATTTTCCCTTCAGGTGTGAATGGCTCGGGTCACGATGTAACAAACTACACTGTGCCCATCGTCCGCGAAGGTATGACTGAAGCAGATGCTCGTAAAAACCCTCGTGTGACTCGTGATTCAATGGCTATGTTCATTATTGATGACTTGAACAAAGCAGAACAATATATCGCTAATTCTCCATTCAGTGGAAACAAGGCTCTTCCTAACCTTGCTTGTGTATATGGTCTTAAAGCTCGCCTCTATATGTGGCTTGCCGGTGATGGCACAGGCGAAGAAAGTCCTGTTCCTTACTTGCAAAAGGCTAAAGAAAACGCTCGTTTGGCAATTAACCTTGCAGGTGCTCCTATGACAAAAGATCAATGTCTTAGCACTACAGCTGGCTTCAACACTCTCTCTGCTTGGATGTGGGGTTCTCAAATTGTGGCTGAAGATGATTGTGTGAAAACCGGTATCATCAACTGGACTTCTTGGATGTCAAACGAAACTGACTTCGGTTATGCTTCTGCCGGTGCTTACAATATGATCGACGCAAGCATGTATAACCGTATGAGCGATACTGACTTCCGTAAACTTATGTGGAAAGCTCCTGCAGGTACTGCTCTTGATGGCAAATCTCAATGGTTGAAACCTGATTATGCAGAAAGTACTCCTGTATATGGTTCGTTGAAATTCCGTCCTGCTAATGGTGCTTACCAAACTCCTAACGAAGGTGCTGTATCGGCTTATCCTTTGATGCGTGTTGAAGAAATGTATTTCATCGAAGCTGAAGCTGCTGCTCGTCTTGGCGAAGGTACTGCTCTTCTTGTTGACTTTATGACTCAATATCGTGACCCTGAATATGTATGTCGTGCGACTGATTACGATGACATCATTGATGAAATCGTATTCCAAAAACGTGTAGAACTTTGGGGTGAAGGTCATTCGTTCTTCGATTTCAAACGTCTTAACATGTCGGTTACTCGCGGTTACGCAGGTACTAACCACCAAGACGCAAGTCGTTTCAATACTAACGGTCGTCCTGCTTGGATGAGCTTTAGCATCGTTGTTACTGAAGAAAACAACAATAGCGCCCTTAAAGGTTGGGAAAATCCTGACCCAAGTAGTAAATATACTCCATGGGTGGGCCAATAATGTTTGAGTAAATTGCTTAAATTGAAAAAAGAGAAAAATTATGAAAAAAATTAATCTTATATTAGGTGCGTTGGTTTGCTTGTTTGCATTCTCAGCTTGTACCGAAGAGGTAGAATATACTCCTGCTACGCTTGAGGGCGCAAATGGCGTATATTTCCCCAGCACATCTCAAGCATCTGTTGCTCTAAAGTCTGATGCTAACACTTACGATGTGCAAATTTGCCGTACTGACACTGCCGCTGAACAAACTGTTCAGTTGACAGTTGAAACTAATGACACTATTGGAGCATTGCAAATCCCTGATTCAGTAACTTTCGCTGCTGGTCAATCTTCAGCAAATCTTACTATCAACTATGACTTCGAAAAAATGGGTTATGGTACTGAATTTGCTGTTCAAGTTTCTATTGACCCTGCTGTTGCTTCAACTGTAGGTCTTTCAAGCTATGCATTTACAGTTTCTGTTCCTGAACCTTGGAAATCTCTTGGTATGGCAACATTCTCTGACACATATTTCTTCTTGGATTCTTACAAGGTAGAAATCCAACAAAATGAGCTTGACTCAACTTACTTCCGTTTGGTATATCCTTACCACGAAGCATTTGAAGTTGATGATGATGGCTATTTTGGTGGCCCTTGGGAAAATACCGACGAATATTTGTATTTCCAACTCTTGCAACCAGGTAGCTCATTGGCCGGTGTGCCCATCACAATGAATGACCTCATTTATTTCGAACCATTCATGACCGGATTTACTCATCCATCATATGGCGTTGATATGGAGTTGATTCACCCCGCACACTTCTCTTCTTTGGCTGCTGAATCAAATTTCACATATAACAAAGTATTAAGTTATCAAGAAAATGGCCTTCCTGCTGTAGTTCAAATCGCTCCTATGTATTATATGGATGGTGTAGGTGGTTTCAATTACACTCAAAATGAAGGAGTGGTAACAATCGTGTTCCCAGGTGTAGTAGTAAAAGACTATTCTGTAGGTATTGAATATACAGGCCGTTTCACAAATGCAAGCGACGAAACATTTGCAGACTTTAACGTAGCAATGGGTGAAGATGTTGCTTCTGTAAAAGTAGGTATGGCAATTTCTGCTGATCCTAATGCCGTTGTAGCAGGTATCTTGAATGGTTCAATTGAAGCAGTTGAAATCACTGAAGCAGGTACTGTTCGTTATCCTATGGCTACTCCTGGTGAATATATCGCTGTTGCAATCTCTTTCGATGCTGAAGGTAATGCAAAAGAAGCAGCAATAGCTGAATTTGAATATGTAGGTGGTAGCGGTCCTGTTTGGAATTCACTTGGTATGGGTCAATATACTGAAGGATTCGTTTGCTGCAGGTTCAATGTTCAACCAGTTTCTTATGCAGTTGAAGTACAAGAATGCGAAGACAAGCCAGGTTTATATCGTATGGTAAATCCTTATGGTGAAGCTTATCCTCATAACCAAGCCGGTGACTGGGATACAAGCAAAGACTATTATCTCGAAATCAACGCTGAAGACCCTGAAGGAGTTTACATTGAAGCACAAAAACTTGGTTTTGACTGGGGTTATGGTATGTTCTCAGCAAGTAGTTATGCTTACATGTTGATGGCTAACTACGATCTTGAAACAATCAAGGCAGCTGGTTACTGTGGTAAATTGCAAGATGGCGTGATCACATTCCCAACTCAAGGCTTGTTGGTTACAATGGAATCTGATGATGGATGGTATTATGCAAATGTTGCATACGACGAAAATAACCAACCTATCCCAGGTAGCGGTTCATTCAAGTTAGTTCTTCCTTCTGCTGCTAAATCAAGCAAATCAGTAAAAGCAGTTGTTAACAAACAAAACGTTAACAAGAAGAAAACTTCAGGTCAAAAAATTAAAAAATTCGAAAGATCACTTCCTCAAAAATTTCAAAAGAAATAAGGAATGATTAATCTCTGATATAAAAGCACGGCTCAACAAGCCGTGCTTTTTTTGTTTGCAAGCATCGACCCTAATAAGGTTCGTTTTTTGTTGTAATCTGTATCCGGAGATTTCGCCTATCGGCTCAATTAGCGTTGGCTTTCAATAGGCTGCATTCGTCAATAATCAATCAAGATTGATATATTGCACTCATTTGCACTATTGTCCCCGGCTATCGAGAACCATTCCTTCTGAATTCCCATTGTGGCTTAATGGTCATTTTAGTTGGTAAAACCTTTATAAGTTACTGATAATGATTAACTTTGGGTATTTGAAAATTTATGAATAAAAAATCTGCTTTTTCTGTGGCTCAAAATCCACAATAAAATATGGTATTCAAAGAGGCA